>LFMX01000017.1 GCA_001184405.1 Candidatus Burkholderia humilis | reverse complement strand
CGCCGCACGGATTCGCCGGACCTCACCGTATCGAGCGAAACGGTGGTCGAGCATGTGCGCGTGCTCGCGGTCGGTTCCAAAATCAAGCGCCCGAAGAACAACGGCGCCGATGCACCCGACGCCAATATCCGCGCCCGCACGGTGACGCTCGAAGTGACACCGTGCATGGGCGAAGTCGTCTCGGTGGCGGCGCGCCTCGGTTCGCTCTCGCTCGCGCTGCGCAGCTTCGCAACGGAAACGCGCGATCCGGCGAAGTCGGTGGCGGCGGCATCGGCCACGCAGCCCGCGCCGATCTGGGCAGGCGATATCTCGCGCGCTGTGGGTGATCTGCCGCGCTCGCGCAAGGAACAAACGAACGCGTCGGCGCACGCGCCGGTTGCGGCGGCAGCGCGTCCGCTCACGATCTATCGCGGCTCGGACAAGAACGATGGCAGCGCAGATGTCGCGCAAGTCGCCGCGAGCTCGGATGCGCCGCCGCTGCCGTCGGTGCTGGCGAAATAAATACGGGCCGCCGCGCGCAACGCCGCGGCGGCAGCAACAGCAAGAACACGTGACGGCAGCACAGTGCCAGGATCGAATCTCATGAGAACGCAGTTGGACTTCAGCAGCATCGAAAGACGGAGCGCGCAGATTGCGCTGGCGTGCGCCGGCATGCTACTCGCCGGGTTCGTCCAGGCAGCGCAGCCGCCTTTGCCGCCCAATATGATGGCCAGCGACGGCATTCCGCTACTGCCGCCGGTTCAGCTCGCGCAGCTTCGTCCGCAGAATGCGGGCATGGTAAACGTGAGGGCCGCGATGCCGTCATCGAGCGCGCCGGGCGTCGAAATCATGCAGGGCACGCTCACGCTCGACGCAGGCAAAGGCTCGATGCTGCGCCGGCCGGAGGACGCGACCTCGGTGTTCATCGCCGATCCGTCGATTGCCGATGTGCAAGTGACATCGCCGAAAACGGTGTTCGTGCTCGGCAAGAAAGCCGGCTCGACCACGCTCTACGTGCTGGGCCAGAACAACAAGACGCTGTTGCAGCGCACGGTCGTCGTCGCGCGCGACATGACGGAACTGCGCAACATGATTTCCGGGCGCTTTCCGAACCTGAACATTCAGGCGACCTCGAGCATGGGCTCGCTCATGCTGACCGGCCAGGTCCCCAATTCCGCCGATGCCGACGCCATCGTGCAGGCCGTGACGCCGTATCTCGACGACAAGGAAGCGCTCGTCAACCGCCTCACGGTGGATCGTCCGCTGCACGTGCAGTTGCGCCGTGCGGATCACGGAAGTGGACCGCAACGTGACGCAGCAGCTCGGCATCAACTGGCAGTCGCTCGGCAATGCAGCGGGCAACTGGTACGGCGGTCTCTTCAGCGGCCGGCAGATTCAGAACCTGACCAATCCGCTCCCGAACGGCAACGGCGGCGTGACGTATCATCCGTACAATCTGCCGACCAACAACGCGTTCTCGATTCTCGGCCAGTTCAAGACGGGCAAGACGGATATCACCGCGCTCATCGACGCACTCAATCAGGAAAGCCTGCTCACCGTGCTGGCCGAACCGAACCTGGTCGCGTTGTCGGGCCAGACGGCGAGCTTCCTCGCGGGCGGCGAATTTCCGATTCCGGTCTCGCAGACCAACGGCGCGATCTCCGTCGAATTCAAGCAGTTCGGCGTCAAGCTCGACTTCACGCCGACCGTGCTGAACGAACGCCGCATCAGCCTGAAAGTGCGCCCGGAAGTCAGCCAGATCGATTCGACGGCCAGCGTGACGACCGGCGGCGTGACCGTGCCGGGCCTGTCCGTGCGCCGCGCCGATACGACCGTGGAACTCGGCAGCGGCCAGAGCTTCGCGATCGGCGGCCTGTTGCAAAGCAATACGACGGACATCGTGTCGCAAGTGCCCGGCATCGGTTCGATTCCGGTGCTCGGCAAGCTGTTCTCGTTGTCGAACTATCAGAACAACAAGACGGAGCTGGTGATCATGGTGACGCCGTATCTCGTCGAGCCGACCGATCCGGCCAAGCTGCGCTCGCCGATCGATTCGCTGATCTCGCCGTCGAGCGATGTCGAGTACAGCTTCCAGCGCAAGGCGGGCGGCAACGGCGCCATGCAGTCGTCCGCGAAGGAACCGCGTCTGGTGGGCGCGGCCGGCTACGTCTATTGAGCGTCCAGTCATGAAACACGCCAACCGTTTTATCTGCTCCTCGCGCCCGGCGGCCATCGCCGTGACGCTCGCGCTCGCGTGCGGGCTCACCGGCTGCTTTCAGCCGCCGCGCAACATGCCCAATGAATCCGTGATCGGCTTCGACGGCGCGAACGCCATTGCGCCCGATTGCGATGCGCTCTCGCGTCCGTCGATTCTCACCGACGCCGGCAAGCATCGCCCGTCGATGCAGTGGGGCTGCGCGACGTACTCGAATCTCGTCGCGCAGCTCGCGCGCCCGCGTGATCTGGTCGAACCGCAGCCGCTCGGTCCCGCCGATGGCGCCGCCGCTGCCGCGATGGGCCGCTACGAGACCGGCCACATCATTCCGCTCGACACGAGCTCGTCGCGCGACACGAAGTAGTGCCTAACCGACCGACATCATGAGTACCACAGAGATCAGTTTTTTCAAAGGCAAGCAGAGCGTGCGCAACGCCGACTTCATTGCCTTCGTCGCCGACCGCAAGACCGAGCAGGTCCTGAAGAGCTTCGTGCTGGAACAGGCGATGCCGCATGTGCATATCGCCGTCGGCAATATGGACCACGCCATCGCGCATCTGGCGAAGATCGAGCGTTCGCCGCTCTTTTTGCTGGTCGATCTAGAAGGCTCGGTGATGCCGCTGTCCGATCTCGGCCGTCTCACGGAAGTATGCGAACCGTCGGTGCAGGTGGTCGCGCTCGGCGAACGCAACGATGTCGGCCTGTTCCGCAGCCTGCTGAAGATCGGCGTGCGCGACTATCTCGTCAAGCCGCTGACCGTCGAGCTGCTCAAGCGCACGGTCAACGTGTCCGAAGGCAAGGTGACGCCGGTGACGCTCGCGCGCGCGGGCAAGACCATCGCGTTCGCGGACGCGCGCGGCGGCGTGACCACGCTCGCGTTGCATCTCGCACGCCATCTGGCCGAAGACACGCATCGCCGCGTGGCGTATGTCGATCTGAAAATGTGCGGCAGCGCGGCCAACAGCATGCTCGGCATGCAAAGCAACAACGGTCTCGTCGATGTCCTGCAAAACGTGCACCGGCTCGATCCGCAATATGTCGAGCGCACGCTGGTCGGCAACGGCAGCCGTCTGTTCGCGCTGTCGGCGGACCTCGATTACGGCAGGACCAAGGCGTTCGAGCCGGGCGCGTTGCGCCGCGATGAATCCGTCCGCCGCCGTCGGCAAGATGCGTGAGCAGATGAAACCGGCGGTCGAAGCGCTGGTGCAGGATGTCGTCGAGCGCGAGCGGCTGAATATCACCATCGCGGAGCAGGTGCAGATCGTCGGGAAACTGCTGAACGACATGTTCGGCTTAGGCCCGATCGAACCGCTTCTCGCCGATGAAACCATCACCGACGTGCTCGTCAACGACCTGGATCAGGTGTGGGTCGAGCGCCACGGCCGGCTCGAACTGACCAACTGCAAGTTCCGCGACAACGCGCACGTGATCAACGTGGCGCAGCGGATCGCGGCGGGCGTCGTGTCGATGAAAGCAGTCCGATGGTCGTGCGCGTCTCGCCGACGGCAGCCGCGTGAACGTCGTGCTGCCGCCGCTTGCCATTCACGGCGCGTCGATCTCAATTCGTAAGTTTTCGAAGCGCAATATCACGCTGTATCGCATGGCGCAGCAGGGCAACATGTCCGCCGGCATGGCCAACGTGCTCAAGCTCGCGAGCACGTGCCGCCTGAACATGATCGTCTCGGGCGGTACGGGTTCGGGCAAGACGACGCTGCTCAACGCGCTGTCGCACTTCATCGGCAATGGCGAACGCACGGTGACGATCGAAGATGCGGCCGAATTGCAGCTCGTGCAGCCGCACGTGGTGAGTCTCGAAACGCGTCCGGAAAACGCCGAAGGACTCGGCGCGGTGACGCAGCGCGACCTCGTGCGCAATGCGCTGCGGATGCGTTCGGATCGCATCATTCTCGATGAAACGCGGGGCGAGGAAGCCTTCGACGTGCTTCAGGCCATGAACACCGGCCACGACGGCTCCATGACCACGATCCACGCGAACACGCCGCGCGACGGCATCACGCGTCTGGAATCGATGGTGACGATGGCCAACGGCAATTTGCCGCTTTTGTCGATCCGCCGTCAGATCGCGAGCGCCGTGCACATGATCGTGCAGATCGAACGGATGCGCGACGGCATGCGGCGCGTCACGCGCATCACGGAACTGGTCGCATGGAAGGCGACGTGATTATCACGCAGGATCTGTTCACGTTCCGTTATGACGCCAGCACCTACAGCGAGGAAGTGAAGGGCGTGTTCGAATGCGCCGCAGTGCGTTCCGCGTTTTCCGCGCGCGCCGCGTATTACGGTCTCGAAGACGCCTTGCTGGAGGCGATGAAGCCATGAACATGATCGACCTGATCACGTTCGCGTCGTTTGCCTGCGTGCTGCTGTTCGGCGTGATAGTCGTCATCGTGCAGGACATGCGCAACACGCAGCCGGGCGCGCGCATTCATTTGCGCATGCAGACTTCGTTCGCTGCGCAAGGCGCGCTCACGCAGGCGAGCAAGCTCGATCCCGATCTGTTCCAGACCAACCGCAAGGAAAACGTCTTCACGCGCTGGACCGGGCCGCGTCTGGCGCGCCTGCGCACGGTCGCGGGCGCGAACGGCTTGCGTATCGTCATCATTTCGTCGCTGGTCGGCGCGCTAATCGCGTTTCTGATGGTCGAGTTCATGCTGCTGCCGGGTTTTTCCAAGCCGATTTTTCTGCTCGGTCTGCCCTTGCTCGGCTTGATGCAGTCGTACCGTTTTCTGATCGAACGCTTTCGCCGCCACTTTCTCGACGGCTTTCCCGATGTCATCGACCTGATCGTGCGTGCGGTGCGCGCGGGCGTGCCGGTGACGCAGGTGATCGGCGCGGCGGCGTCCGAATGCCGCGAACCGCTCAAGAGCGAATTCCAGTTGATGGCCGATTCGCTTTCCGTCGGTCTCGATCTCGAAGAAGTGCTCGCGGTGGCGATACGGCGCATCGAGATCGCGGACTTTTCGTTCTTCTGCGTGTGTCTGCTGTTGCAGCGCGAAACCGGCGGCCAGCTCGGAGAAACGCTGGAAAACCTCGCGGGCATCGTGCGTACGCGCCGCGAAATTCGCCAGAAGACCAAGGCACTGACCGGCGAGGCGCGCATCACGACCAAGATTTTCGCGGCCATTCCGGTGTGCATCATGCTGTCGATGTACGGGCTGAACTGCGATTATCTGATGGTCCTCTTCAATACCGACGCCGGCCACAATCTGCTGAGCTTCGGTGCGATTTCCATCACGATGGGTCTGTTCGTGATCAACAAGATGTCGAAAAGTGACCGGCATGGCGAGCGGTTTCGCTCGCGCGCTGGGCGAAGATCCGGCCTTGCGTGATTCCATCAACGAGCATATGCGCGACGCACTGAAGGCGCTCGCGCCGGAATTGCGTGAGGGCATTGCGAAACATATCGCGGCGACGGTGAAGCAGTGGGACGATGCGACGCTCGGGCGCGATGTCGAATTGAATATCGGCCGGGATTTGCAGTTTATTCGTGTGAACGGGACGCTGGTGGGCGGCGCGGTTGGATACTCATTCGAGCGGTGACGGTCTACTTGCTGTAATCGCGGCAGACACGCGGGCGAAAGGCGGATTATCATGGCTCGAACCTCGAGCGCACGCTTTCCGCACGCCCGTATGTCCAACGAAAACACCGAACTCATCGAGCGCTTCTACCGCGCGTTCCAGAACCTCGACGCCGACGCGATGACCGCGTGCTACGCGCCCGACATCCGCTTTCAGGACCCGGCGTTCGGCCCGCTGCACGGCCGCGAAGCCGGCGATATGTGGCGCATGCTGCTCGGCCGCGCCGGCGATTTCTCGCTGCACGTCGAGGACATCAAAAGCATCGGGCAGAGCGCGACGGCGCATGCCATCGCGCGTTACACGTATTCGGCGACGGGCCGCTTCGTCGTCAACGACATCCAATCGCGCTTCGCCATTCGCGACGGACTGATCGCCGAACAAACCGATTCTTTCGATCTTTACCGCTGGAGCCGTCAGGCGCTCGGCTTGCAAGGCTGGCTGGTCGCCGAAGATGCACGAAGCGATCCGCACCAAGGCGCGCCGTGCGCTGAAAACGTATCAGGCGCAGCAGGCGGCGACGTGACGCAAAGCCGTGACATCGACGACGAATGGCTCGAAACCGACGCCTACGGCGGCTTCGCATCCAGCACGGTCGGCACGCAGCGCACGCGGCGTTATCACGCGTTGTTGCTCACCGCGACGCAACCGCCCGCGGGCCGCGTCGTGCTGGTCAACGGCATCGAAGCGTGGCTCGAAACGCGCGGCCAACGCTTTCCTATGACGATGCAACGTTATGCGCCCGACGTGCTCTATCCCGACGCGCGCGCCAATTTCCTTTCCTTCGATACCGAACCGTGGCCCACATGGCGCTTTCGACTCGATGAAAACAAAACGGTCATCGCCGAGCTTTTCGTCGCAAAGGACACGCGTGAAACCGTGCTGCGCTGGCGTCTGGAAAACGCGTCGACGCCCACACGGCTGACCGTTCGTCCGCTGCTTTCCGGGCACGACTATCACGCGCTCCGTCGTTCGATTTCGATGCCACCGTCGATGAGAAACGCGTGCGCTGGCGTCCTTATGCCGATCTGCCCGGCATCGAACGGAAGGTACGAGCACGCGCCTGACTGGTATCGCAACTTTTGCTATGCACGCGAGCGCGAACGGGGCCTCGATTTCACCGAAGACCTCGCGACGCCCGACGTCTTTCACTTCGATCTCGATCGCACCGATGCCACGCTCATCCTGCGCGCGACGGCCGCCCACGACGCGCCGTGCGAGACGGACGCGCTGAAACTCGCGGACGAACTGGCATCGCGGGAAAAGGAACGGCGTGCGGCGCTCGGCTCGCGGCTTGCGCGTTCGGCCGATGCGTACATCGTGAACCGCAGCGCGGGGCGCACGATCATCGCGGGCTTTCCGTGGTTCACGGACTGGGGCCGCAACACGTTCATCAGCATGCGCGGGCTGCTGCTTTCGAACGGGCGCTATCAGGACGCGGAATCGATTCTGCTCGAATGGGCCGATACCATTTCCGAAGGCATGGTGCCGAACCGCTTTCCCGACAGCGGCGGTCTGCCCGAATACAACTCAGTCGATGTCTCGCTGTAGTTCATCGTCGCCGTGCACGATTATCTGGCGACGGGCCACGCGGTCGCCGCCACGACAACGCGCCTGCAACGCGCCGTCGTGGCCATTCTCGAAGGCTATACGCGCGGCACGCGCTTCAATATCGCGGCGGGCAGGACGGCCTGTTGCGCGCGGGCGTGCCCGGCGTGCAGCTCACGTGGATGGATGCGAAAGCGGGCGATTGGGTCGTGACGCCGCGCATCGGCAAGCCGGTGGAAGTGCAGGCGTTGTGGATCAACGCGCTGACGATTGCATCGGCGTGGGACGCGCGCTGGAATGACATGCGTGATCGCGCGCGCCAGTCGTTCGCGGCGCGTTTCGTCGATCCGCAAACGCACACGCTCTACGACGTCGTCGATGCCGATCACGAAGCGGGCAAGCCCGACCGCTCGATTCGCCCGAATCAAATCTTTGCGGTCGGCGGCCTGCCGTTCGCCCTCGTCGATGGCGATATTGCGCGCGCCGTCATCGCGCAAGTCGAAACGCACTTGCTGACGCCACTCGGTCTGCGCACCCTCGCGCCCGACGATTCCGCCTACAAACCGCACTACGCAGGCGGCGTGCTGGCGCGCGACGGCGCGTATCACCAGGGCACCGTGTGGCCGTGGCTAATCGGGCCGTTTATCGAAGCGTGGTTGCGCGTGCATGGCGCGGACGGCGTGCGCGAGCGCTTTCTCGCGCCGCTGTACGCACATATCGATCATGACGGCTCGATCATCTTTCCGAAGTCGCGGACGGCGATGCGCCGCACACGCTCGGCGGCACGCCGTTTCAGGCGTGGGCTGGCCGAACTCATACGCGTGGAAACCCTTCTGCGCTAAATTACGTGTCTTGCCTTGAATCGCTGCTCGAAGAGAAAGGGAGACGCACATGCCGAAAGCGCGCACCGTCAATCAGATCGATACCGTCGAAGGTGCGCGCCTGCATTCGCCCGAATGCCCGCGCTGGCAGCGCTGGGGGCCGTATCTGAGCGAGCGGCAATGGGGCACGGTCCGCGAGGATTACAGCGAAAACGGCACCGCGTGGGACTACTTGCCGCACGATCATGCGAGGAGCCGTGCGTATCGCTGGGGCGAGGACGGCATCGCGGGATTCGGCGACGACAAGCTCAACTGGTGCGTGTCGCTCGCGCTGTGGAACGGCCACGATCCGATCATCAAGGAACGGCTGTTCGGCCTGACCAACCAGGAAGGCAATCACGGCGAGGACGTGAAGGAACTGTACTTCTACCTCGACGGCACGCCGACGCATTCCTACATGCGCATGCTCTACAAGTATCCGCATGCGGCCTTTCCCTACGCCGATCTCGTCGATGAAAACGCGCGGCGCGGCGCGGATGTCGGCGAATACGAAGTGCTCGATACCGGCGTGTTCGACGACTTCCGCTACTTCGACGTGCAGGTGGAATACGCCAAGCACACGCCGGACGATATCGTGATGCGCGTGAGCATCGAAAATCGCGGCGACGAGGCGGCATCGCTCGATGTGCTGCCGCAAATCTGGGCGCGCAACACGTGGTCGTGGAAGCCGACGCCGCTCAAGCCGTTGCTCAAAGTGGAAACGGTGAATGGCGTGACGTTCGTCGCGGCGGAACACCTCGGCGGACACGAGCCGATGATCGTCACCGCGTGGTCGCCGGATGCATCAATCGAATGGTTGTTTTGCGAAAACGAGACCAACGTGAAGCGTCTTTTCAACATGGAAGGCGCGGGGCCGTTCAAGGACGGCTTCAACGATTACCTCCTGCGCGAAGACGAACACGCCATTCGCCGCGATGCCGGCACGCGCGCGGCGGCGCATGCGCATCTGTCGCTCGGGTCGCGTGCGAAGGCGACGGTGTACTTGCGCTGGCGTCCCGAATCCGCGCCCGATGAAGTGGCCTTCGACGCCGATGCGCTGTTCACGCGCCGTATCGCCGAAGCCGACGAATTCTACTGCGCATTGCAGCATGAAATTCCCGACGCCGATCAGCGCCTCGTGCAGCGCCAGGCGCTCGCGGGCATATTGTGGTCGAAGCAGTATTACCAGTTCGATGTCACGCGCTGGCTCGACGGCGATCCGCTTCAGCCCAAGCCGCCGCAGTCACGCCGCCACGGACGCAACGCCGATTGGCGGCATCTGTGCAACGCGGACATCGTATCGATGCCGGACAAGTGGGAATATCCGTGGTACGCGTCGTGGGACCTCGCGTTTCATGCGACCGCGTTCGCGCTGATCGATCCGGAGTTCGCCAAGCGTCAGTTGCTGCTGCTGGTGAAGGACCGCTATCAGCATCCGAACGGGCAATTACCCGCGTACGAATGGGCTTTCGGCGACGCCAATCCGCCCGTGCACGCGTGGGCCACATGGCGCGTGTACGAGATCGATCGCGCGATCACCGGCAAGGGCGATCGCGATTTCCTCGAACTCGTGTTCCACAAGCTACTGCTGAATTTTTCGTGGTGGGTGAACCGCAAGGACGCCGACGATCGCAATATTTTTCAGGGCGGCTTTCTCGGGCTGGACAACGTGGGCATTTTCGATCGATCGTCGCCGCTGCCGACGGGCGGTCATATCGATCAGGCCGATGGCACCGCATGGATGGCCGCGTATGCGCTCGATCTCATGCGCATTGCGCTGGAGCTGGCGTACGCGAACAAGGTGTTCATCGACATCACGGTCAAGTTTTTCGAGCACTTTCTGTATATCGCGGAGGCCGTAAGTTGCGAGGACAACTGCGACACGGGCCTCTGGGACAGCGAAGACGAATTCTTCTACGACAAGCTGCGCCTGCCCGATGGCACCAGCATTCCGATGCGCATCCGCTCCATCGTCGGACTCATTCCGATGTTCGCCGTGCATGTGCTCGAACCGAACGTGAACCGCTCGCTGCCCGGACTGCGCGACCGGCTGCACTGGTTTCTGGAGCATCGCACGGACTTGTCGCGGCTCGTGTCGCGCTGGAATGTGGAAGGTCAAGGCAATAGCGTGCTGCTGTCGCTGCTGCGCGGGCACCGGATGAAAGCGCTGCTCAGGCGCATGCTCGACGAAAACGAATTTCTCTCCGATCACGGCGTGCGCGCGCTGTCGCGTGTGCATCGGGACGAGCCGTTCGTTTTCTATCACAACAGCGAGAGCTTCGGCATCCGCTATCTGCCGGCCGAGTCGGATTCGCGCGTGTTCGGCGGCAATTCGAACTGGCGCGGACCGGTGTGGATGCCCGTCAACTATCTGCTGATCCAGTCGATCCACGAGTTCCATCGCTATTACGGCGATGATTTTCGCGTCGAATATCCGACCGGATCGGGACAGAAATTCTCGCTGGAAGAAATCGCGAACGAACTGGCGCGCCGTCTCACGACGCTTTTTCTGCTCGACAAGAACGGCGAGCGTCCGGTAATGGCTGCTTATCCGCAACTACAAGCCGATCCGCGTTCGCGCGATCTCATCCTTTTCCACGAATATTTTCATGGCGATACCGGGTGCGGCGTGGGCGCGTCGCATCAGACGGGTTGGACGGGGCTGGTCGCGTTGCTGTTGCAACCGCACGTGTTCGGGCCGACGAGCGTGGTACCGCTTGCAGGCGAAACCGATGCCGAATTGCAGGAATTCGCCGGCGCGAAGTAAACGCCGGCTGACGGCAATCGCTGTATCAGACAGGTTGTTCGGAGCTATCTGATGTTGCCAATCGTCCTGATTGAGTAAGTTTGCGAAACAGCAAACTTAAGACAACTCCGGGACGATGGCGATGAACCACTCGATCAGCGCGTACTCTTTCAGCGGCTTCCAGCAGAGCATCACGGCGGACAGCCGCACCATATCGAGCATGAACAGTCTCCGCCTATGCCGCTTCTGATGCTGGCCATCGCCATTGCGGCGGCGTGCGGCGTGTTCGTTTCGCAGCGTTTCGAGAGCATCGCTTACGGATGGATCGCCAGCGTGGCCGCGTTCGCGCTATTCGGCGCAGCGATCGACCACTGCTTCAGCGGCGTGGCCGTGCTGGAGCGGCAAATCCGGCACCGGCCGCGCGCGCCGTCACGCACTCGCCGCCATGCCTTCACGGCTCGATCTCAGGTGGCAATGGCAGCTCTGGAACGCGTCAACAACACGGGAATGGACTTCGACGTAGGCGTACCGGCGCCATCCGCAATCGACGACAACGGCACGAGCGGGTTGGTTTCCGGATAATACGCACCGAGACAGCCGAGCGGAATGTCGTACTCGACCAGCTTGAAACCTTCCACGTTGCGCTCCACGCCGTCATCCCACACGCTGGTGATATCCACCCGTTCGCCTGGTTCGAAACCGAGCATATCGATATCGTCGCGATTCGTGAACAGCACATGGCGCTGGCCGTACACACCGCGATAACGGTCGTCGAGACCGTAAATCGTCGTGTTGTACTGGTCGTGTGAGTGCGTGGTCATCAGCGTCATCAGGCGCTCGCCGTGCAGCGCGCGGGCGCGGTGAATCGGGGTATCGAAAGAAATATTGTGGACGATGAACTGCGCGCGGCCGTGCGGCGTTTTCCAGATCCGGTCGCGCGAGGCCACGCCCAGATGAAAGCCGCCCGGTTTCTTTAGCCGCTCGTTGTAGTTCGCAAAGCCCGGAATCACCTTTTCGATGCCATCAGCGCGTAATCCGCCGCGTGCGCGAGCCAATCCACCTTCGATGAACCCAGCGTCGCGTGCGCCATACGCGCGACGATCGCCGTTTCGGACAGCAGGTTCGGCGATGCCGGTTTGTTCATGCCGTACGAGATGTGCACCATGCTCATCGAATCTTCGACGGACACGCCTTGCCAGGTGCGCGGGGTATCGGGCGTGGCGATCGAAAAATTGCCGCCCAGTCCAATAAACACCTTCACCTTGCCTTCGAGCATCGCGTGAATGCTTTCGACGACGTCGTAACCGTGCGCGCGCGGCGGTTCGAAATCGTACGCGGTGGCGAGTGCATCGAGAAACGCTTTGGTCGGCTTTTCTTCGATACCCACCGTGCGATCGCCCTGCACGTTCGAATGGGCCACGCACCGGGCACAGACCCGCACCGCGACGGCCGATATTGCCGCGCATCATCATCAGGTTCGACAGCAACTGGATGGTGGGCACGGAATTCTTGTGCTGCGTGAGGCCCATGCCCCATGTGGAAATGACGGCGCGGCCCTTCACGTAGATGTCGGCGAGCTTGAGCACGTCGTCCATTTCCACGCCGGATTCCGCGACGATCGCGTCCCAGCTTTCGGCGCGCAAATCGTCCGCGAAGACATCGAAATTGACCGTGTGCTGCGCGATGAATTCCACGTCCAGCACGCGTTCATTGCCGTTGGCGAGCGTCGCATCGTCGAGTTCGATCACGCGCTTCGCGACACCCTTGATGAGCGCTAAATCGCCGCCGACTTTCGGGCAGATAAACACGGAACTGATCTTCACGCCCTTCGGCGACAGCAGGTCGAGCGTGTGCTGCGGGCTCGCAAAACGCTCCAGCCCGCGCTCCTTCAGCGGATTGATCGACACGATGGTTGCACCGCGCTTCGCGCAGTCGCGCAACTCGCCGAGCATGCGCGGATGGTCCATCGCCGGATTCTGGCCGAACAGCAACAAGGTATCCGCGTGTTCGAAGTCGTCGAGCGTGACCATTCCCTTGCCGATGCCCACCGTATGCGGCAAGCCACGGCTCGTCGCTTCGTGACACATGTTCGAGCAATCGGGGAAATTGTTGGTGCCGTACATGCGCACGAACAATTGATACAGAAACGCCGCTTCATTGCTCGCGCGGCCGGACGTATAGAACGCGGCGCGGTCCGGATCGTCCAGTTTTTTCAGATGCGATGCGATCAGCTCGAACGCATCGTCCCATTCGATTGGCACGTAGCGATCGCGTTTGGCGTCGTACACGAGTGGATCGGTCAGGCGGCCGTGTTGCTCCAGTTCGTAATCCGACTGGCTCATCAGCGATTCGACCGTGTGCTCCTCGAAAAACGCGGGCGTCACACGTTTGCTGGTGGCTTCAGCCGCCACCGCCTTGACGCCGTTTTCGCAGAATTCGAAGGTCGAGCTGTGCTCGCGGTCCGGCCACGCGCAACCGGGGCAGTCGAAGCCGTCGGGCTGATTCTGCTTGAAGAGCGTCTTGAAATTGCCACCGGCGACTTTCTCTTTGACGAGATTGATGGCGACTTGCTTCAGTGCGCCCCAGCCGGCGGCGGGGTGCATGTAGGGTTCGATTAGCTCTTCGGGCTTCTTGAAGGCCATGATGTTCTGGTAAAGACGGATTGCTTGCGATGCTTAATAGCGTACTGTGTCCCGAATCGAACGCGGCGCACAGAAAATGCGAAATCCGAGGAGTACAGTTGCGTCGTTTTGTCCTAGACTTGTCGCATTGTCGTCTTAAGCAGGAAAACGCTTGAAGCTTTACGAAAAACTCGCCGATGAAATCGAGGAAACCGTGCGGCGCGGCGTGTTCGCGCCGGGCGAAAAAATCGCGTCGGTGCGGCAGGCCAGTCCTCAGCACGAGGTGAGCATCAAGACGGTGCTGCACGCCTATGCGCTGCTGGAAAGCCGCGGCATTCTGGAAACACGGCCGCAGTCCGGCTATTTCGTACGCGTGAAGCCGTTGTTGAGCGCGTCGTCGCATGCGTCGTCCGGGCGCGTGATCGCGACGGCATCGGAAGTGGATGTGAGCCGCCTCGTGCTGTCCACGCTGTGCAGTATCCGCGCGCACGATGCCGTGCCGTTCGGCTCGCCGTATCCCGATCCCGAGCCGTTTCCCTGGCGGCGCATCACCAGTACGCGAATGCAATTGCGCGGCGGCAGTCGAGCTGGAATCTCATCGATGACTTGCCGCCCGGCAATCCCCAACTCATTCGCCAAATCGCGCGGCGCTATGCGGAGAACGGCGTGCCGGTGGATCCGGAAGAAATCGTGATCACGGTCGGCGCGACCGAAGCCATCAACCTGAGCCTGCAAGCCGTTGCCAAGCCCGGCGATACGGTCGCGGTCGAATCGCCGACGTATTACGCGATGCTCCACGCCATCGAACGTCTCGGCATGCGCGCGATCGAAGTGCTGACGCATCCGGCCGACGGTATCGACATCGACGCGTTCGCGCAAATCATCGCGACGAGAAAAATTGCGGCGTGCATGGTCATGCCGAACTTCCAGAATCCGCTCGGTTTTCAAATGCCGGACGCGCGCAAGCAGCAGTTGATGACACTGCTCACGCTGCACGACATTCCCGTGATCGAAAACGACGTCTATCACGAACTGTATTTCGGCGATGCGCGTCCTTCTTCGCTCAAGAATTTCGATACGGCCGGGCTCGTGCTGCATTGCGCATCGTTTTCGAAGAGTCTGGCAGCGAGTTATCGCATCGGCTGGGCGATGCCGGGACGGTATCGCGCGCAAGTGGAAAAGCTCAAATTCCTGAACACGCTGACGACGCCGTCCTGCCGCAAATAATCGCCATCGCCGATTATTTGCGGCAGGACGGATACGACCGGCATTTGCGGCGCGTGCCCAGGTTGTATCGGCAGCAGACGCGCATCATGAGCGCGATGGTCGAGCGCTTTTTTCCGCCCGGCACGCGCACGTCGACGCCACAGGGCGGCTATGTGTTGTGGTCGAACTACCGGCGCGCGTCGGTTCGATGAAGCTGTATCGCGCCGCGCTGGAGGCGGGCATCACGGTCGGGCCAGCTATATGTTCTCGACGCGCAACGCCTTCAGCCATTACATTCGACTCAACTACAGCTACCCGTGGACCGCGCAGAGCGAGGCGGCACTGCAGCATCTGGGCACGCTGGTCCACGATATCGACATTCACGCGAGGGAACACACATGAACGATTCGATCGATCCGGCGCTCGTCGCCGTGCTGACGCAACTGTGGCGCGCGAAGCAGGAGACGCCGGGGCGCGCGTGGTCGCTCGCCAAGCTGTCGAAGCAGTCCGATTTGCCGATGAGCACGCTGCGGCGGCAATTGGCGGGGTTTGTCGGATGCAGGGCTGGCGGAGGTGCAGATCGACGAGGAGGGGGTGTGGGGAGCGCGTGGCTGACGTCGGAAGGCGTGACGCTGTGTTCGGCGTTGTTCGGCGAGGCATTGTAGGAACGGGCGGCGCGCGAGACTTTCTTGGACATCCACATCACCCTGCACGGACGCCGCGACCTTACCGGCCAAATCTACGGCCAGTTGCGCGCAGGCATCGTCGAGGGGCGGCTGGCCGCCAATGCGCGTCTGCCGTCCACGCGCGATCTCGCCGCGCAACTCGGCGTGTCGCGCAAGACCACGCTCGATGTGTTCGAGCGGCTGATCGCGGAAGGTTTTCTGCGCACGCGTGCAGGCGATGGCACTTTTGTCGCGGATGGCCTCACGCGTTTGCCATCGGCGCGTGCGCAGCCGGCCGATGCGCCCGCCCGCGCCACCGGCATCTGGCGTCAGATGCCCGCGCGCATGTCGATGCCCATGCCGCCCACCGACATCACGCTCGATGGCGATTTCAAAGGCGGCGTCACCGACAAAACGCTTTTTTCCCTACGATGCGTGGCGTCGCTGTCTCAATCAGGCGCTCAGAAAACAGTTGCGTGCGGGTGGCGGCATGGGCGGTTATCGCGATCCGGCGGGCGAACAGGAACTGCGGCTCGGCATCGCGCGTTATCTGGCGTTTAGCCGCGCGGTGACGTGCAACTGGCAGGACGTCGCGGTGACACAGGGCGCGCAACAGGGGCTCGATCTGCTCGTGCGTCTCGTCCAGCCGGGCGATGTCGTCGCCATCGAAGAACCGAGTTATCCGCCCGCGCGCGCGTTGTTCGCGGCCGTGGGCGCGCGCATCGCGCATGTGCCGGTGGATGGCGAGGGCATCGTCGTGAGCAAGCTACCGAGAAACGCGCGGCTCGTTTATGTAACGCCATCGCACCAGTTTCCGCTCGGCATGCCGATGTCGCTCGAATGGCGTATCGCGTTGCTCGAATGGGCGGCGAAGCGAGGCGCGGTGATCGTCGAGGACGATTACGACGGCGAATTCCGCTTCGAAGGCCGGCCGGTGGAATCGCTGAAAAGTCTGGATCGCGCGGGCGTCGTCGCGTATGTCGGTACGTTTTCGAAGACCATGTTTCCGGACTTGCGCATCGGATATGTGGTGCCGCCCGCGACGCTGTCGGAACCGCTCTGGCACGCCAAGCAAATCTGCGACTGGCATAGCTGCATGCTGACGCAGACCGCGCTCGGCGCGTTCATGCTGGACGGCGATTACGCGAAGCATCTGCGTCGCATGCACAAGGCGTATGCGCAACGGCACGCGCGGCTGCTCGCGCATCTGACGGGCGCGCTCGCGCCGTGGTTCGAGCCGATGCCGGCGAGCGCGGGCATTCATCTCGTCGCGCGTTTGCACGGCGCGATCGATGAAGCGCGCGTCGTCGCGGCGGCGCGCGAAGTGTCGGTCGGGTTATATGGAATCGAGACGTTTTATGCAGGCAAACCGGCGCAGCGCGGCGTGCTGCTCGGATACGGCGGCACGCAGGCCGAGGCCATCGATTCTGGCCTCGCCCGCCTTGCCGCCGTCATGCCTACGCTCAATCACTGATCGCACAGCAAGAGCAGCTTTTCCTGCGCGGTGCACGCTTGCTTTTTCGGCTTGGGAGCGTCTGCATCGACGGCACGCGTGGACACTTTCTGCGCGCCATCCTGCGATTGCTGCGCCACCGCCGCCCGATGCGCGATGCACGAGCGCAAGCGCTTTTCCATCGGCGGATAGTATTTCCAGCCCTTCGTGAGCGGCGGCAGTTCGAGATGCACCTGCTTCCACTTCGGATGCCTCTGCGCCTGCAGCGTATCGAAGTTCGTGCACAGCGAATCCGCGAATTTCGACAGCGCGCCCACCGTGCCGCGCAGACCGTAGTCGTAGGTCAACGTCTCCTCGTCATAAAGCGGCATGATGAGCCGCAGCGGCTGGATGATGCGCGCGGCATCCGCATTGCCCGAGGCCGCCATATCCATGCTTGATACACGTCGCTCTGCACCAGCGCGAACTTCACGCCCGCCTCGTAGCGCATGCGCTGCACGTTTTCCGCCGATCCCTGCGAAGACAGCACGTCGAGATCCATGCCCGCCGGATCCGCGACGAACTTCGACAAATCCCGCCCGATCTGGATATACGTGCCGCGTTCCTGGCCCGTCGTGATCTTGTAGGGTGCGGCATCGGCCGCCTGGCTCGATTGCATTGCCGTCCACAGCCCGACGACGCCGAGCAATGCGAGCGCCCCGCGCGCCGCATTCCGCATGAGTTGATTCGCAAACATGGTTGACCTTTGCTCTAAGTTGGACGGGTACTGAAGTCACGCGCGCTATGCTCCTCGCATCGCGCGCAAATCGGTCATGCGGGTTATGCGTGCCGTGGTTGAGCGGCGTTACGGCGCGGGCTTGGGCATCGCGTCCGAACCGCTCCAGCCGTATTGTTTGATGGCGCGTTCGAGCGCCTCGGTCTTGTCGGCATCCGTTCGTGTCGATGCAGGCGCGTTCACGGTAGCGGACGCGGCCGTCGCGATATTCGTCGGCGCGACGCCGGTCACCGCCGGCACGGTGGAGCGCTGCGCGGTCGCCTGCGTCGCGGGCGCCTGCACGATCACCGGCGGCACACGCTGCGCGATGGTCGGCGCGACGGTGGCGTTTGCTGTCGGCACGCGCGGGACGGCTTTCGAACTGCTCGGCGCCATATATTGCGGCTGATGCGGCGCGGCGGACGTGGCGTGCTGCGCCGGCGTCGAATCGAGATACTGCGGCGCGCGGGGCGCGGCCTGCTGTGCGGGCGCCGGACCCTGATAAAGCGGCGATTGCCCGGCGGACGGCGAATCGCCGAGATAAGTCGGTGCGCGCGGCGAGACGGCCTGTGCGGAAGGCTGCGTCGTCTGTGCCGGGGGACGGGCGGCCGGAGGCGTCTTCGGCGTGTTGATCGTGGCGGCGGTCAGCGCATTGGTCGCGGCCTGCGCGCGCGATCTTGTCGGCGCGTTCGGCATCGGCTTGAGCGGCCTGAGCGCGGGCCTGATCGGCGGCGGCCTGACGCGCGACGGCAGTGCGTTGCGCGGCGCGCCTCTCCGAGGCGGATTTTTACGTCGATGCAGACGCTTGCGGCGTCGTCAGATGCTCCGGCGGCACGGCTGCAACGTTTTGCCTGTGCAGGAGCAGGCGAGGGCGAGGGCGGCGGCAACGCGGCATCGGCGGAACGGGTGGCGTTGGTCACTTCGGGCGCGGCCAGCGCTTTTTTCGCCGCTTCCGGATTCGTGCCGACCCAGCCCGCGTGTTCGATCACACGTTCGAGCATCGCCTGCGATTCGGTATTGCTGCCGTCGACCGACAGCGCTTCGCCCGCGTTTTGCTGCACGCACGCCCACGCGGACGTCCGTTCGCACGCGCGCGCGAGTTGAAGGGCGGCATCGCGCTGCAATTCGCGCCGGACCAGTTCGTCCTTCAGCGCCTCGAATTCGGAGCGGCCCTGCTGCTGCACGCTCAGCGCCTTCAGGCGCGCGTGCGCCAGCGTGAGGTCGTGCTGATCCATCGCCTAACGCACGCCCTGGATCGGGTTGCCCGATGCCAACGCGCGCGTCTGGGTTTGCGTCTGCGTGCGCGGCGCGACGTTGCCGGTCGAGCGCGATGCGTTCGAATTGGCGACGTGCGAATCGATCGAGCCGGACACGCTGTGATCGACGGAAGGCTGCGCGTGATCGACGGAATCGCCATGTTGCAGATAGAACACCGCGCCGGTCAGCAACGCGAGCGCGCACGCCCCGGCGATGATCGTCTTGCGATGCGTCCAGTTTTCGGAGCCCGGCAGCGCGTCGGGATCGGGATGATGCGGCGCATAGGCATTGCGCGTCGACTGCGCGACGCGCTCGATCCGCTTTTGCCGATGCTCCGCCGCCTTCTGGGCGATGCACTCACTCGCGCGTTTAGGGTCCCACGCGGCGCTCCAGCCGGAGCGTTCGCTAGCGGCGGCGTCGTTGGCCGCGGACATGTTCGCTCCCGCCGATGCACGCGGCGCCGATGCGGTTTGCTCGAACATGCTGCCGCGCGGCCGCTCTTGCGCCGCGCCGGCATTGCGTTTCGAGCCGAACGCGGCACTGCGGTCCGCGCCGCAAGTGGGGCAGCTGTCGGCGTTCTTGCGCACCGTGCTGCCGCAACGCTGGCAGACGACGGAGAACATGGATGCGGGAAACGTCAGACGCGTGGTCATGCTAAAGCCCTCGAAGAACAGGTGCGATGGGGTTGCCAACAGCGTGTGGCCGCCAATGCGCGCGGTAAAACAGTTCGCGCTCGAACGCGTGAAACCGTTTCGCGGCAGCAATCCTTCGTATTATGTGAAGCGTCTGGATCGTGCCGGATACGGCGCCGTGGTTCAGGCAGGCGCGAGCCTCGATTTCATCGCTCACTGTATTTCTGACATTTTGGATTCGGGCAGGCGGTTTTGAGCCGCCAATCCTTAGCCGAAAACCGACAAGGCTCGCCGGCTGGCGGCCCACTGATGCGTAAGCCTTTCGGCGGTTCAATCGCGCGTAGCGAAAAGCGCAAATGCTTGCGGAGCAAGGGCAAACCGCGTTGATGTTTCGGCATACGAATCAATTGTCCGGCGATGCCTTTCGTACAGTTTTCCGGCGCGTGAAAAAAAGCCGTGGCGCCTCGCAACGCCACAGCCTTACGCGCAAATCGAAGCCGCGTTAGTCCGCCAGCTTCAGCTTGCCGTCGATACGGCGGTTCAGGCCGAGCGGATTGCCGTTCTTCAGCGCATTCGGCAGCAGCGCTTCGGGCAGACCCTGATAGCTCACCGGACGCAGGAAGCGGTTGATCGCCAGGCTGCCGACCGAGGTCGAGCGGCCATCCGCCGTCGACGGGAACGGGCCGCCGTGCACCATCGCGTGGCCGACTTCCACGCCCGTGCCGAAGCCGTTCACCAGCAGGCGGCCCGTGCGGCGCTCGAGTGCGGGCAGAAGACGCTTGGCATCGGCGTAATCGGCTTCGTCGATGTGCAGCGCCGAGCTCAGCTGGCCTTCCAGCGATTCGACCAGTTCCAGCATGGCGTTGAGGCTCGGGCAGCGCACGACCAGCGACGACGCGCCGAAGATTTCCTCCTGCAGTTCGTGGCTCTTGCGGACCGCGTCAGCCGTGGTGACGAACAGCGCCGACTGGCCCTGATTGTCGCCCTTCGCTTCGAGACCGCGCGCGGCGCACGTCACGTCGGCGTGCTCACCGGCCTTTTCGACCGAGCTGGCGTAAGTCTTGTAGATGCCCGGCGTCAGCATGGTCTGCGCGGCCGTTTCCTTCAACGCCGCGGATGCCGACGCGATGAACGTGTCGAGATCCGGACCGTCGATGGCGAGCACCAGACCCGATTCGTGCAGAACTGGCCTGCGCCGAACACGAGCGACGCCACAAACGCTTTGCCGATGGCTTCGCCACGGTTCTTCAGCGCGTTCGGGAACAGCAGAACCGGGTTAATGCTGCTCATTTCCGCGTAGACCGGAATGGGTTCCTTGCGCGCCGCCGCGATCTTCATCAGCGCCACGCCGCCGCGCGAGCCCGTGAAGCCCGCCGCCTTGATGCGGTTGTCCGCGACCAGTCCCTGACCGACGTCACGACCGCTGTCGAACAGCAGCGAGAACGTGCCTTCCGGCATGCCGCAGTCCTTCACGGCCTTTTGCACTGCGCGGCCGACGAGTTCCGCCGTGCCCGGATGCGCCGAGTGCGCCTTCACGATGACCGGGCAGCCCGCTGCGAGCGCCGACGCCGTATCGCCGCCGGCGACCGAGAACGCGAGCGGGAAGTTGCTCGCGCCGAACACCGCGACCGGACCGACGCCGATATGACGCAGACGCAGATCCACACGCGGCAGCGGCTTGCGTTCCGGTTGCGCCGGATCGATGCGCGCGTCGACGAAATCGCCGTTACGCACGACATCGGTGAACATGCGCAACTGGCCGACCGTACGGCCGCGCTCGCCTTCCAGACGCGGACGCGGCAGACCGCTTTCGATCATGCAACGCTCGATCAGATCGTCGCCGATATCGAAAATGTTCTGCGCGATCGTTTCCAGAAACTTCGCGCGGTCTTCCGGCGAGGTTTCGCGATACACATCGAACGCGGCCCACGCGAGCGCGCACGCGCGATCGAGGTCGGCGAGCGTCGCGCCGCCGAAAGCCGGTTCGACGGCCGCTCCCGTCGAGGCGTTGACGGCCTTGATCGAACCGTTGGTGCCGTGCACGGATTGCTGACCGATGAGCAGATTGCCAGTGAGTTGCATGATGTCTCGTCCTTGCGAAGAGTAATTCGTGACGCGCGCAGTTGTACGATGACTACGCGCCGTGCATGAACTATAAGGCCCCGGACGTGGCGATGTATAGTGAAACCTTTCCATTGCTTGATCGCTTTTTGGAATCACCTCCCGCTCGATGGCTATGAAGAACACGCTGGACGTACTGATGTCACGCCTGCGCATGAAGCAGTTGCAATTGCTGATCGCGCTCGACGACCACAAATCGCTGCACAAAGCCGCCGGCGCAATGGCAATGACGCAATCCGCCGCGAGCAAGGCGCTCGCCGAACTCGAATCCATGCTGGAAGCGCCGCTGTTCGAGCGTGCCAAAACCGGCCTGATTCCCAACCCGTTCGGCCGATACGTCGTGCGCTACGCCCGCGTGCTCGCCGCGGACTTGAGTTCGCTCTGTCAGGAAGTCGCGCAGATTCGCGCGGGCACGGGCGGGCGGCTGCCCGTCGGCACGATCATGGGCGCGGTGCCGGGCGTGGTCGCGCCGATCGTCAACGAGATGCATGCGAAACATCCCGATCTGGCCGTCGAGATCGTCGAGGATACGAGCGCGAACATGCTCGTCATGCTCGACGACGGCCGCGTCGATCTGGTGATCGGGCGCGCGAGCGTGTCGGATCAGCCGACGAAGTATCACTATCAGCCGCTGACGGACGAACCACTTTCGGTGGTCGTCGGGCGCGATCATCCGAATGCGAACGGCCGCGAGATCGGCTTTGCGGATCTCACGCCGCTGCGCTGGGTGACGTATCCCACGTACATGCCGATGAGCGCGCTGCTCGAACGCGAACTCGATCTTGCCGGCCTGCCGATGCCCGCGAACCCGATTTCGACAGCATCGCCGTTGATAACGGTGACGCTCCTTCAGCAAAGCCCCGATCTCGTGTCGATTTTACCGACCAGCGTCGCCCGGCTGTTCGAAGCGCACGGTATGCTGCGCATTCTGCCGATTCCGATGAAATCGAAATCGCAGACGTACGGCATCGTGACGCGCAAGGGCGGAGCGCTTTCTCCGGCGGCGCAGGCATTGTTACGACATGCTGATCGAACAGGCCGGCCCGAAGCCACGCAAACCCGCGCGTGTTCGATGACAGGTGAATGAAACGCTACGTTCAACCCAAGAAATCCTAAGAGAAAGGTCGGATTTGTCCTGTACGCTTAAGCATTGTCCTATACTGGCAGCATCGCGGGCGCGTTTTCCCGCATGCACTCCAAGCGAGCATGTGCACGAAACGCGCGCCGTGAATCCGACGCCAGGGCAATCGGGGAACCGCAGATGGGCGACATGGCAGCCGGCGACATGAATGGCCTGGTGGCCGCGCTGCGCGTGCAGCAGGCCGAACTCAACGAGCGATGGATGAAGCTCGTGTTCGGCGACCAGGAAGTCGAGCATTCGGATCAGTTGACGTATCGGCAGCTCGCAGATCATCTGCCGAGCATCTTCAAGGAAATCTGTATCGCGCTCGATCGCGCCAGCACGGACAGTGGCGCTGGAAGCAGGGGTATCGGGTGGATACTCGTGCGCGAGCTCGACCCGTTCCGGCAAGTGCTGTTGCAGGCGATCGTCGACTATGCCACCGCGCATCCGGATTTCGCGCGCGCCGACGAGGAACACGCGCGGCTCATGACCGACGAAGTGGTGAGCTTCGTCACGCTCGCATCGATCCGCGAGGCGGTTAGCGAGCGCGATCGCAAAATCGACGAATACACCGGCATGCTCGAGCGCGCGAATTACGAACTGACGCTGCGGCAGAAGCTGATCGGCGATCTATACGAAACGCGTATGCAGATCACGTGGCGCGTCGTACACGATCTGCGCAACTTTCTCAACGTGTTTTCGACAGCGCTGCAACTCGCGGCGCGATCGCCCGCCAAACGCGATACGGCGCTCGGCCTCGCGACGCGTCAGGTCGCCGACATGGCGACGCTCGTCGACGAAATGGTCGAATACTCGAAAGTGCTCGGCGACGATTCCGTGCTGACGGTCGAGCCGTTCGATCTCCTCGGTCTCTTCGACGAACTCATGCAGGCGTGCCGCGCGTAGGCCGAAGGCAAGGGGCTGAAGCTTCGTCGGCCAACTGGACACGAGTCTGCGCGGCGTCACATCGAACCGGCTGAAGGTGAAACAGGTCACGCTGAATCTGCTGTCGAACGCGATCAAATACACGCCGGCGGGGGAAATCGTGCTGTCGATGAACGCCGTCGGCGACGATCGCTGACGGCTACGCGTGACCGACACGGGCGCGGGCATCAGCACGGCGGATCAGAAACGTGTGTTCGAGGAATTCGAGCGCGCCGCCGACGAAGACATTCCCGGCACGGGGCTGGGCTGGGCTGGCCATCGTGAAAGAGTTGTCGCGCATGCTCGAAGGCGAGCTGAAATTCCAGTCAACGAAATGGCACGGCAGCGTGTTCGAAGTCACGTTTCCGCTGGTCATCGAACCGAAACCGGCGGCGGACGCGGCGAGCGCCTGAAAAGAAAAAGGCGAACGGGTTGCCGCGTCCGCCGCCGGTCTACATGACGCCGCTTAAAAACGCTTACGCCGTCATGCCTTCTTCGACCACTGCTTCGTCTTCCACCGATGCGCGGATCAGATGATCGAACGCGGAGAGCGATGCCTTCGCGCCTTCGCCGACCCGCGATCACGATCTGCTTGTACGGCACCGTCGTCACGTCGCCCGCGGCGAACACGCCTGGAACCGAGGTCGCGCCCTTCGCATCGACGACGATTTCGCCGTGCTTCGACAGCTTGATCGTGCCCTTGAGCCATTCGGTGTTCGGTACGAGACCGATCTGCACGAACACGCCTTCCAGTTCGACGCGATGCGCCGCGCCCGTCGTGCGATCCGTGTAGTTGATGCCGCCGACCTTCTTGCCGTCGCCGGTGATTTCCGTCGTCTGCGCGCTCGTCACAACGGTCACGTTCGGCAGGCTGCGCAGCTTCTTCTGCAACACGGCGTCCGCGCGCAGTTCCGCGCCGAATTCGATAAGCGTGACCGCCGACACCAGACCCGCGAGATCGATCGCCGCTTCGACGCCGGAATTGCCGCCGCCGACCACCGCCACGCGCTTGTCCTTGAAGAGCGGGCCGTCGCAGTGCGGGCAATACGCCACGCCGCGATTGCGATACTCTCGCTCGCCCGGCACGCCGATTTCACGCCAGCGCGCGCCCGTCGAAATGACAACGGTCTTCGCCTTCAGCACCGCGCCGCTCGCCAGATGAATCTCGTTGATGCGGCCCGACACGAGTTTCTCGGCGCGCTGCACGTCCATGATGTCGACTTCATAGTTCTTGACGTGCTGCTCCAGCGCGACCACAAACTTCGGTCCTTCGGTTTCGCGGACCGAGATGTAGTTTTCGATCGACATGGTGTCGAGCACCTGACCGCCGAAGCGTTCCGCGACGACGCCCGTCGCAATCCCTTGCGCGCCGAATAGATCGCCGCCGCCGCGCCCGCCGAACCGCCGCCGATCAGCACGTCGAACACCGGCTTCGTTTCCAGCGCCTTCGCCGCACGAGCGGACGCGCCCGTGTCGATCTTCGCGAGAATTTCCTTCACGCCCATGCGGCCCGAGCCGACGCTCTCGCCGTTGACGAACATCATCGGCACGGACATGACCTGACGCGCTTCCACTTCACTCTGGAACAGCGCGCCGTCGATGGCGACGTGCTTGATGCGCGGATTGATGATCGCCATCACGTTCAGCGCCTGCACGACTTCCGGGCAGTTCTGGCACGACAGCGAAAAATATGTCTCGAACGCGAAATCACCGTCGAGATTCTTGATCTGCTCGATGGTGGCATCGTCGATGCTTGATCGGATGGCCGCCGGCCTGCAACAGCGCCAGCAGGAGCGACGTGAATTCGTGGCCCATCGGAATGCCCGCGAAGCGGATGCCCGCGTCCTTGCCCGCTTCACCGATGGTGAACGACGGACGGCGAGCGCCGGCATATTCTTTCTCGACGACGCTGATGTGCGTGCTCAGCGAGGCGATTTCGTCCAGCAGGCTTTTCAGCTCGCGCGACTTGTCGCTGCCGTCGAGGAAGGCGACGAGCTCGATCGGTCGCGTGACCTTTTCAAAATACGCTTTCAACTGATTCTTGAGATTGGCGTCAAGCATGGCGTTGTCCGTTCCGTGACTATTTTTGTACAGGCGTGTTTCGACGCGGCGCTGAGAATTTCAGCGCCGCGTCGAAAGCATTTCGGGGTGTTGCAGGATTCGCAGAGGGTACGAAGCTTAGATCTTGCCGATCAGGTCGAGCGACGGCGTCAGCGTTTCAGCGCCCGGCGTCCACTTGGCGGGGCACACTTGACCCGGGTTCTTCGCGATGTACTGCGCAGCCTGGACCTTGCGCAGCAGTTCGCCGGCGTCACGGCCGATGCCGTTGTCGTGCACTTCGCACAGCTTGATCTCGCCTTCCGGGTTGATCACGAATGTGCCGCGCAGCGCCAGGCCTTCTTCTTCGATCAGAACGTCGAAGTTGCGCGAGATTGCGAGCGTCGGGTCAGCCAGCATCGGATAGTTGATCTTCTGGATCGTGTCCGACGTGTCGTGCCATGCCTTGTGCGTGAAGTGCGTGTCGGTCGAAACCGAGTAGATTTCCACTCCGAGCTTCTTGAATTCTTCGTAACGGTCTGCCAGATCGCCGAGTTCCGTCGGGCAAACGAACGTGAAGTCGGCCGGATAGAACACGAACACCGACCACTTGCCCTTCAGGCTTTCATCGGTGACGGTCACGAATTCGCCATTGTGGTAGGCGGTTGCTTTGAACGGCTTGACTTGGCTGTTGATGATGGGCATTACCAGGTTCCTTTTGGAATGGTGTTGAAGAAGTAAGTGAACTATACTATAAAACTATCGTTATAGCGAAGTTGATTTATTTTATTGATGAGATTAAGTTTCTCTATCACACCGATACGGCTCGCTAACCCTGATCTCGATTTCACGGGGCACTGCAATTGTGACAGCATCTGACGGCGTACGGTTCCAATTCAACAGGAGCAACCATGAAGATCGGAATTATCGGAGCGGGAAATATCGGTTCGGCGCTGGCCTTGCGGTTCGCGGAGCGCGGGCACGAGGTGCAGATCGCCAATTCGCGCGGGCCAGACTCGCTAGCCGATATCGAGCGGCAGACAGGCGCGAAGGCCGTCGAAGCACACGATACGGTGAAGGGCGCGGATGTCGTTGTCGTGACGATTCCGCAGGCGAAGGCGCCGAATCTGCCGAAGGACCTGTTCAAGGGCGCGCCGGCCAGTCTCGTTGTGATCGATACCGGGAATTACTATCCGCGTCAGCGCGATAGCGCGATCGACGGCATCGAAAAGGGCATGCCGGAAAGCTGCTGGGTCGAGCAGCAGATCGGCCGGCCGGTCGTGAAGGCGTTCAACAATATCTACGCCGCGCATCTGAAAAACAACGGCAAGCCGGCGGGCGCGAAGGGGCGTATCGCGCTGCCGGTGTCGGGCGACGACGCGAAGGCGAAAGCGGTGGTGATGAAGCTGATCGACGAAATCGGTTTCGATGCGGTCGATGCCGGCAAAATCGACGATTCCTGGCGTTAGCAGCCCGCGACGCCGGTTTATACGGCCGATCTCGACGTCGACGGCGTGCGCGCGGCCCTGGCGCAGGCGAATCCGATCAGAAAGGACGAATGGCGCGCGACGGATCGCAGTCCGGGCTACTTTGACAACCCTGCTTAAAGCACGTGGATTCAGGAGAAAGCGGCGTGTCATGCGACAATCTGCAAACTTTCCCGACGGGCTTTAACATGACGTGCCGGAACGCCCGGCATGTGATGGACTTGCAGATTGACTATGAAAACCGCTTCTCCCACGCAGGACGTGCAGAACCCGCAAGACCCGCAACAGCGCTTTGGCGAATGCGATGAGCGCGCCGATATCGAACTCGTCGCCATCGCCACCATTCCCACGCGCTACGGCACGTTTGCGTCGTATGTGTATCGCGTGAAGCAGACGGATGTGGAGCACCTCGCGTTTGTGATGGGCGATGTCAACGGCGGCGAATCGGTGCTCACGCGGCTGCATTCGGAGTGCGTGACCGGCGACGTGTTCGGTTCATACCGATGCGACTGCGGCGAGCAGCTCGATCTGGCGCTGCGTTATATCGCGGCGGAAAATCGCGGGATTTTGCTTTATTTGCGCGGGCATGAGGGGCGCGGCATCGGGCTGGCGAACAAGATTCGTGCGTATGCGCTGCAGGAGCAAGGGCTCGATACGGTGGACGCCAACCTGCACCTCGGCCTGCCCGACGACGCGCGCGAATACGATTCCGCCGCCGCCATTTTGCGTTCGATGAACGTGAAGTCCGTGCGCCTGATGAGCAACAATCCATCGAAGTTCGATACCTTGCTCAAGCACGACATTCCGGTGTGCGAGCGCGTCGCGCTGGCCATCCCGATGCGTGAAGAGAACGAGCGCTATATCAAGACCAAGCAGGCGCGGTTCGGGCATTATTTCGACGAAAACGAGTAAGCGGCCTCAAGTCGCATCATGAAAAATCACGCCTAACATATGCCTGCGTCCCGAGCGCAGGCAGCTCACGCCGTGCCGCATATTCACGCGATACACCCCGCGCGTGCCCTACACAGGCCGATGATGCGCGGCGAAAAACACCGCATCGCCTTGCGATAAATGCACGACTTCCGCGCG
Source organism: Candidatus Burkholderia humilis (assembly GCA_001184405.1). GTDB lineage: Bacteria > Pseudomonadota > Gammaproteobacteria > Burkholderiales > Burkholderiaceae > Caballeronia > Caballeronia humilis. Next base: position 44,053 of record LFMX01000017.1, on the reverse strand, counting down.
CGACTGCATGCGCGGCCGTTGCTCCGTCATCACGAACTCGCCGCCGGTGAAATCGCGGTTCGGCGCGGACAGCAGCACGGCCATCTGGATCGGAAAGACATGTTCGCCGTATAAGTCCTGATGCAGACAGTTGTAATCGCCTGGCACATAGCGCAGTAAAAGCGGCGTCGGACGCGTTTGCCCGACTTCATGACATCGCTCGATAAAAGCCGCATGCTCGCGCGAATAACACGTGTCGATACCCATTGCCTCGTTCCAACGATTCGCAATCGGCGCGAGCCGCGCATATGCCGCTTCGCGCAGCGCGCTCAACGGCTCCGGCAGCGGATACGCGAAATACTTGTATTCGCCGCGCCCGAAGCTGTACCGTTCCATCACGATCCGGCTGCGAAAATTTGCGTTGTCGTCATAGCACGCGGCGAGCGCCTCGCATTCTTCAAGCGCGAGCAACGCCGGCGCAACCGCCGAACCAACCGCGTTCATCTGCGTTTCGAGATCAGTCATGTGTCATCTCCTTCGATTCACACGAAGTGTGCGTCACGCGCGCCGCTCACGCACTCCAGTTCTTGCTCGGCAATTCAGTGCGCCGTCGCGGCCTCGGTGATCTTGCTTTGCAGCGCATCCTTGCGCGCTTCGATCTTCTTGCCGAGCGCGGCGAGATCGACGCCCGCCTTGCGAATCTCCGGAAACAGTTCCGATTCCTCCTCCTCGACGTGATGCGACACGTTCTCCTTCAGCACCTTCACGGTGGCGTCGAAACCCGTATCGCCGGCTTTCATCGTCGAGAATTTTTCGATCAGCGATTTGACCAGATAGTGCTCGACGAACGCCTCGTCCACAGATGCGATGATCCTTGCTCAACGCCTCGCGCGCGGCCGGATACAGCAGTTCGCAGACGCGCTGCACGAGCGTCATCTTGCGTTCGAGGTCGGATGAATCGGCACGCTCGAAGGCATCGAAAAGCTGTTCAACAGCGCGATGATCCGCTTCGAGCATGTCGAGCGCATCGGTTTTTTGCGTGGTCATGTCGGGCACTCCTGTGGGGTGAGATTGCGGCGTCTGTGCGCCTTCCGCTCACTCAGCAAGGCAGGTGCCACGTTCGATCAGATCACGATGCCGCGTCACCTGCACGTGCCACCACGCGGGCAAGAGTTGCCGCACATCCAAACGCGTAAAACGGTCGTCGATCAGAAACAGCACGCCGCGATCGTCCGATCCGCGAATCACGCGCCCGGCCGCCTGCACGACCTTTTGCAGACCGGGAAACAGAACGCATATGCATAGCCTTCGCCGAAGGCATCGTGCAGACGCAGTTTCATCTGCTCATTGACGGGATTGAGTTGCGGCAAGCCGAGCGTCGCCACGAATGCGCCGATCAGACGCGTGCCCGGCAGATCGATCGCCTCGCCGAACGCGCCGCCCAGCACCGCGAAGCCGATGCCGCGTCCGTCCGTTTCGAAGCGCGCGAGAAACGCGTGCTGATCAGCCTCGCTCATCGCGCGGGATTGCAGCCAGCACGGAATGGCCGGATGCCGTTGCGCCAGCACGGACGCCACCTGCATCAGATATTCGAAGCTGCTGAAAAAGCTCAGATAGTTGCCTGGCGCGCGCGTATTGCGCGGCGATCATGTCCGCGATGCGCTTGACGGACTGCGCGCGGTCCTTATAACGCGTCGATACATCCGCAATCGCGCGCACATCGAGTTGTTCGGCAACGAACGGCGATTCCACGTCGATGCGCACGCTCGTCGCGGGCACGCCGAGCGTATCGGCATAGAAATGCGCGGGCGTGAGCGTCGCAGAAAAAAGCGCGACGCTGTACGCGCGGGCGAAGCGCGGCGCAAGCACGGATTGCTTATAGCGTGTGCCGGTTTGCGACAGCGTGACATCGAAGAGGGAATGCGCGCCGAAACGCTCCGCGATGCGCGTGAATGCACGGCATCGAAATAAAAGCGCAGCGTGTCGGGCGTGAAGACGTCGGGCTGCTCACCGAGCGCTTCGGTCATTTGCGCGACCGCGTTGCCGAGCGCGGACAGCAGACTTTCCGGCGGCTCGGCGTGCGCTTTGTATTCGATGCCTTGCGCATCCTGCTCGCGGATCGTCGCGCTCCAGGTTTTGGCCTCGCGCGTCAAGGCGCTTTTGATGAACGGCGGCGCGGTGCGGCGCATGATGTTGAACGACGCGCGATCGAGCGTCGCCGTGTACATGCCGCGCGCGCGATCGACGAGGTTATGCGCTTCGTCCACGAGCACCGACACGCGCCAGCGATTCGCCTCCGCGAGCGCGAACAGCATGGCGCTGGTATCAAAGTAATAGTTGTAGTCGCCGACGATCACATCGGCCCAGCGCGTCAATTCTTGGCTCAGATAGTACGGACAGACTTCGTGCTCGCGCGCGACGTTTGCGACCGTCGCGCGATCGAGCGGCCCGCGTTCGAGTGCCGATGCCCAGCATCCGCCAGCCGATCGTAAAAGCCGCGCGCGAGCGGACATGAATCGCCATGACACGCGCGGTCGGGATATTCGCAGGCTTTGTCACGCGCGACGAGTTCGACGACGCGCAGCGGCTTGGCATCGAGCGTTTTCAGTGCGTCGAGCGCAAGCTGACGGCCCGCGCTTTTTGCGGTGAGAAAGTAGATCTTGTCGAGTTGCTGCTTTAGCCACGCTTTGAGCAGCGGAAACAGCGTACCGACCGTTTTGCCGATGCCCGTGGGTGCTTGCGCCATCAGACATCGACCGGAGAGGGCGGAGCGATAGACCGCTTCGGCCAGCGTGCGTTGTCCGGCACGAAAATCCGTATGCGGAAAGCGCAGCGCGGCGAACGCATCGTCACGCGCCGCGCGATGCTCGATTTCCTGCGCCGCCCACGCGATAAACCGCGCGCACTGCAATTCGAAATGCGCCTGAAGCGTGCTCGCCGTTTGCGTTTCGACGAGCACGGTTTCGGTCTGATCGACGATATCGAAATAGACCAGCGCAATCTGGATTTCCTCGAGCGCGCGCTCGCGGCACATCAGATGCGCATACACGCGCGCCTGCGCCCAATGCAAATGCCGGTGATTGTCCGGCATCGATTCCAGCTTGCCGCGATCCGTCTTGATCTCTTCGAGCCGGTTCGTGAGCGGATCGAAACCGTCGGCGCGGCCGCGCACGCGCAGCGGGCCACAATCCTGCGACAGCGAAATTTCCTTCAGATACCCCGCATGCTGGCGTTTGGCCACCGTCACATGGCCCGCGACGCCTTCCTGCGCGCTCGGCGTGGGCGTGAAACGCAGATCGAAATCGCCCGCTTTCGCAGTGAACTCGCACAGCGCGCGCACGACGACGGTGTAGGCGGGATTGGGTACTGTATGCATGTACAGCAGTCTAGCACGCGCTATTTTTCGCTTTCGACGCGCTTCTTTTGGGGAGCGCGGGTCGATACTCGCTGCCGTATCGATCGTCGCGGATAAGCGAAACGACGCACGCGCGCGGCATCACGATGCGAAACCTCAGGGCCGCTAAACTAAGCTAAGTGCAGAACGTCGAAAGGGCCGCATATGACGAAGCATCCAGTCCAGCATACCGCTGGCTCCGAGTTTTGCGTGGTAGGGGTGGGCGCGTCGGCGGGCGGCATCTCGGAATTGCAGGCGCTTCTCGGCTCCTTACCGGCTGAATCGCGTCTGACGCTGGTGCTCGTGCAGCACCTCGCGCCGGGACAGCACGACCGGTTGCTGGACCTGCTTTCTCAATGGTCCGCGCTGCCCGCGAGCCGCGCCAGCGACGGAGAGTATTTGCGCCCGGGCCGTCTCTATGTAGCCAGCGCCGATGAAGTGCTCACGGTCAACGGCGGCGTCTTTCACTCGCCGCCCGGCCAGGGCGGGCATCGCTGGCCCGGCATCGACAATATCGATGCATTTCTGGAAAGCCTCGCCCGCGACTACGGGCCGAACACGATTGCCGTCATCCTGTTCGGAATGGGCAGCGACGGCGCCGCCGGCGCATCGAGCGTCTTGCAGGCGGGCGGCGCCGTGATCGTGTAGGATCCGCTGACGGCCATGCACGACAGCATGCCGCGCGCGGTGTTGGAGCGCAGCGCCGCCCACTATGTGCTTCCGGTCAGCGAGATCGCGCCGCAACTGCTGCAGTGCGCTTCGCCGGGCTACGAGCGGCCGATCAAACCGGTCGATCGGTCGGATGCGGCGTTCGACAGCCTCGACGGCATCGTTGGCTTGGTGCGCACGCGCGAAGGACTCGATCTGAGCGGCTACAAGGCGTCGCCGCTGCTCTGGTGTATCCGCAAAGCGCATGAACGAGCGCCGCGTGACCGTGTTGCGCAACTACGAATCCCTGTTGCGCGACGATCCTGCGGAACTGCATACGCTGATTCGCCATTTGCCGATTCACGCCACCGGCTTCTTTCGCGATCCCGAGGCGTGGGACGCGCTGAAACACGATGTCATTCAGCCGCTCATGGCCGAACGCAGGCGCAAGCCGCTGCGCGTCTGGATCACGGCGTGCGCGACCGGCGAGAAGGCGTATTCGACCGCCATGCTGCTGAAAGAAGCGATGGCGGTCGAAAACGGCCATCCGGGATTTCAGGTCTTCGCGACCGATGCATCGCCGGAAATCGTCGCGTGCGCGAGTCGGGGCGAGTTCTCGCAGGCGGCGCTGCAAAAGGTCTCCGAAGCGCGCAGGTCGGCGTTCTTCTACGACGTGGACGGCATCGTTCGCGTCAAGCGCGATCTGCGCGAGCGGATGGTGTTCGCGCCGATCCGCCGCTGCCCGACATCGATCTCGTCACGTGCCGCAATCTGCTGATCTATCTGCACAACGACGCGATCGACCGCATTCTGGCGCTGCTGCATGCCGCGCTGCGCGTAGGCGGCTATCTTTTTCTGGGCATGAGCGAAGTGCTGCCCGCGCATCAGAGGGGCTTCGAGGTCGTATCGAAACGGCTGGGGTTGTATCGCAAGACCGGGCCTGCGCCGGGCGTCGATATTCGTATGACGGCGCGCCACGAAGTGCTCGCGGATCGCGCGGCGGCGACGGCCATCGCCCACCGGACGGCGATCGAGCGCTTCGACTTGCCTTCCGTGCTGATCGACCACGAATTCCGCGTGCTGCAGTTCTACGGCGATACCAGCGACTATCTGCGCCAGCCCACCGGCCGCCCCACCGACAACATGCTCGAGCTGCTCGACCGCAGCGTGGTCGCCGAATTTCAAGGCCGCAGCGGCCGAGGCCATCGCCAGCAGCCGGTCCGTGACGCTTCGCGGCGTGCCCGATCGAACGCGACGTCAGTATTCGTCGGGCTTGCGCGTCACGTCGATGCGAACAGCCATAGGCGCCGCCGAGCCTCGCTTGCTGGTTTCCTTCGTGCCCGCAGGCGTCGATCTTGCCAAGGACCCCGACGATGCGATGCCGTATCGCGACGCGCGCCGCGTCCGCGCAGTCGAAGTCGAAAGCGACGCGATGGGCGTGTCGTATGCGGAACTCGACGCATCGCGCGAAGAACTTCAGGTGCTCAACGAAGAGCTGCATGTGTCGAACGAACAGCTCAAGGAAAAGCTCGCCGAACTCGAAATGCAAAGCCGCGTGCTGAGCGCGGGCGCGGTGATGACACTGTTCCTCGACGACCGGCTCGGCATCCAGTGGTTCACGCCGGCGATCACCGGGCTGCTGCCGCTCACGCCCGGCGATGTCGGCCGCCGCGTCACCGCTCTGAAGCCCCGCTTCAACGATCCCGCCTTCCTTGGGGCGACGTGCGCTCCGTGCTGGACACGCACGAGCCGCGCGAGGCGGAAATCAGCAGCGACGATGCGCGGTGGTATTTGCGGCGGGTTCGGCCGTATCTCACGTCGGCGCAGGCGGTTGCGGGCGTGGCGATCACGTTCACGGACATCACCGAGCGTAGGGCTGCGGAGGAGGCGCTGCACGAAAGCGCCGGACGCAGCACTTTTTTCGTCCGGCTCGCCGATGCGTTTCGCCCGCTGTCCGTTTCCGGCGACATGCAGCGCACGGCGGCGCGGGTACTGCGCGAGCAACTGGATGCGTCGCGTGTCATCTGGGTCGAGAGCGATACGGAAGCTGAAGGATCGATGCGGATCGTCGCCATCGACAGCGCAGCGGACGCAATCGATCCCGGCGAGCGTTATGTGACCGGCGGCGGCGCGCGCCACATTCCGGGCGAGTTGTTCGCGGCGCGAATGAGCTGGAGCGAGGGCATCGACGAAGAGACGCGCATCGGCGCGTGGGCCAACGTGCCGCTGACGAACGCGGGCCGCGTGACGGGCACGCTCGTCGTGCATCTTCGGGCCGCGCATGCGTGGACCGATGAAGAACTCACTTTTCTGGAACTCGTCGCCGAGCGCGCGTGGGCCGCCGTCGAACGGGCGCGGGCGGAAGAAGAAGTCCGCACGCGCAATGCCGAACTCGAACGCTTCAATGCGGCCACGATCGGCCGCGAACTGCAGATGATTGAACTGAAGGAACAGGTCAACGCACTGCGGCGGCTGGGCGAAGGGCCCGACTATCCGTTGGACTTCGGTTTATCAGGAGAACTCGACCGATGAACGACGCGCCACGCCACGACGAACCGCAACCCTCCGACCCGACGATCATGGCCAATCCACATGACGCATACGCGCCTGACTGGCTCACCGGAAGCGGTGAACTGGTTGCAATGATTCGCGACAAGGACTGGTCGCAGACGCCGCTCAGCCCGATCGACCAGTGGCCGCAAAGCCTGCGCACGGCGGTGAGCCTGTGTCTCGCCTCCAATTTTCCGATCAACATCATCTGGGGCGCGGAACACACGCAGATTTATAACGACAGTTATCGCCTCTGTTGCGGCGACGCGCATCCGGCTGAGCTGGGCGAGAACTATCGGCTGACGTGGGCGAGCGCGTGGCCGGCGATCGGGGAATCGTTCGAACGGTCACTCAACGGCGAGACGATGTATCTCGAGAATCAGCGCATGTTTCTCAGGCGGCTGGGCGGCGCGCTTGAAGAGACCTTCTTCACCTTCTCGCATTCGCCAATCCGGGCCGAGCACGGTGATATTGGCGGGCTGTTTCATCCGGTTACCGAAACGACCGCTACGATGCTCGCCGAGCGCCGCACGCGCGCCCTGCGCGATCTCGCCGCCATCTTCGCCACGACGCGCGACGAAGCCGACGTCGCCATGAGGACGATGGAAGTGCTGGCGCGCTTCGAGTTCGATCTGCCGTTCGCACTCTATTACCGGTTCGATGCGGGCACCGCGACCTACACGCTGATCGGCGCGCAGGGCATTGCGCGGGGAACGCACGCGACGCCGCTCGCCTTCGAGCCGCACGCGACCGGACCCTGGTCGTTTGCGGACGCGCTGAGCGGATTGCGCACCGTCGAAGTGGAAGACATCGGCGACATTTTGATGGGCGAACCCTGCGGCCCGTACGAGGAAGCGCCGCGTCATGCGTTCGTGATTCCGATCGTCGTGCCATCGGCGGCGCAGGTGCCTGTGTTGATCGTCGCGGCCGCGTCGCCCCGGCTGCGTTTCGATGACGACTACCGCAGCTTTTTCCGGCTGCTCGGCGTCACCATTTCCAGTGCGGTCGCTACCGTGCGCGCCCGCGAGGACGGGCACCGCCGTGCCGAAGCGCTGGCGGAGATCGATCGCGCCAAAACGCTGTTTTTCGCCAATGTCAGCCACGAGTTCCGCACGCCGCTCACGCTGATGCTCGGCCCGCTCGAAACGGTGCTGAGCGAGGGAGCGCTGTCGCCATCGCAGCGGGACGACATCGACATTGCGCATCGCAACGCGCTGCGGCTGCTCAAGCTCGTCAATACGCTGCTCGGCTTTTCGCGCATCGAGTCGAGGCGGGCGTAGCCTTTTTTCGAGCCGGTCGATGTCGCGAGTTTCAGCGCCGAACTCGCGAGCAACTTCCGCTCGGCGGTCGACCGCGCGGGCATGCGGCTCGTGATCGACTGTGCGCCGCTTTTGGGTCGATCCGCCCGCGGCAGGTTGGGGCAGCGTCATCGGCAATACGCTGGAACACGGCTACGGCACGACGCCGTATGGCGATCACGCGGCGCATCAGTGCGGCATGGAAGTCGTGCTCGCAAACGGCGATATCGTACGAACCGGCATGGGCGCGATGTCCGCGAGCCGCGACTGGCAAGTGTTCAAGGCCGGTTTCGGGCCGTGCTATGACGGCATGTTCATGCAGTCGAATTTCGGCGTGGTGACAAAGCTCGGCATCTGGCTGATGCCCGCGCCCGAAGGCTACATGATCGGCCGCTACGCGTTCGTGCGCGAGGACGATCTCGAACGCATCGTCGATACGCTGCGTCCGCTGAAACTCGACGGCACGATACAAAGCCACGTCGTGATCGAAAATGCGGTGCGCTGGGCGGCGGGCGTGTCGATACGCAAGGACTGGTTCGACGGTGTTGGCGCCATACCCGACGACGTCATCGACGCGATGGCGCGCAAAATCGGCATCGGGCGATGGAACGTGCGCTTCTGCCTGTACGGGCCGCGCGCGCTCGTGAACGCGCGGCGCGACATCATCCACGCGCGTTTTGCATCGATACGAGGCGCGACGCGCTTCGAGATGCCGTATCGCGAGGCCGATGTGAAACCCGAAGGCGGCGGTGATCGCGCACAGACCAGCATTCCGGGCCTCGACGCGTTCAGGCTGCTGAACTGGCGCGGCAGCGCGGGCGCGCATATCGATTTCTCGCCGGTTTGCGCGCCGGTCGGCCGCGATGCCGCGACGCAGGCGCGCATGGTGCGCGAGCCCGCCGCGCAATTCGGCTTCGACTACTACGCGGTTTCACGATGGGCGAGCGCGCGATGCATCACATTTTCGCGGCAATTTTCAACCGCGACGATCCGCAGCAGGCGCGCGATGCGGGCGCACTGATCGGAGCACTTATCCGCGATGCCGGCGCGGCAGGCTACGGGCAATATCGAACGCATCTGTCGTTCATGGACCTCGCGGCATCGCAATACGATTTCAACGATCACGCGCTCATGCGCCTGTCGCAAATCATCAAGCGCGCGCTCGATTCGAACGGCGTTCTGTCGCCGGGCAAGCAGGGCATCTGGCCAACATGAAACTCACGCGCCGCACCTTTTTATTGATGACGGGCGCGATGTGGATCAGCCCGTCGTGGCCGGATGCGCGTCTGTTCGTGATCGACGAAACGCTGCGCGCGCGTGTTCCGGTGCTTTCGAGTATGCGCGTCACGCCCTTGACCGGCGATGCGCTCTGGCTGTGGCACGCGCATCTATCGCGCGAAAGAGAAATCGCCGGTCTCACGCGTCCCGCCGAAGCGTTCGTCTTCGCGCAACTCGCGGCGGAAACGGGCATGCGCGCGACGCAGGAAGCGCTGAATGCGGAATCGGTGCTATTGGACGCTGAAACACTAAAATGGCGTATCCTGCTGACCCAGAAGGATTCCCCGATGCACCCGTCCACCATTTCGAGCTGGCACGTGCACATTTATTTCGATGCATCGAGCCGCGACGCCGCGTGGCAATTGCGCTCGGTGATCGAACAGCATTTCGACGATGCGCTGGGAAGCGGCGCGCTGACGCTCGACTGCTTTCACCAACGGCCGGTCGGTCCGCATCCGATGTGGTCGTTTCAACTGGGTTTCGGCAGCGAGCAGATCAGAACGATGCTCGAATGGCTCACGCTCAATCACGGCGCGCTCGACGTGTTCCTGCATCCCAATACCGGCGATGCATTGCGCGATCATCGCGATGCGGCGGTGTGGATCGGCCGCTCGCGTTTTCGAGCTGCGCCTGCGCAGCTTCGACATAGACGCCGTGCACATCCGTGGCGATCTCGGCCACGCTCTGCCAGTACGCTTGAGCGCGCTGCACCGACGCCTGAATCTGCTGGTTCTGCAGCGCGAAGAATTTCTGTGCGTCGCGCACCGACAATGTCCGCGCAATGACTTCCTGCTGCTCGTCGATCGCCGTGCGAAGCGTGCGCGTGTTCAGGTCGATCAGTTTTTCGAAGCCTTCGACCGCGCGGGTCACCAGGCCGAAAGACGTATCCAGGCCCGCCTTTTGTGCTGCGAGAAGATTTTCCGGCGCAAGACTGCTCATGCTGGACTTCATGTGGAAGTTGTCAATTGAATTGTGCGATGGTTTGTGCAGTGCAGCGAGCGATTCATTTTAAAGAATATGCGGCGAGTGTCAATTACGTTTTCCCAGCTTGACATTAAATCGGATGTAATCGAACGAACATAATGATGCGCAGTGTTTGTGATTAATCAACGATTATCGGTAATCGTTTAATAAACCGCACGATCATTTTATTTTCGACAAAACTGCTTTGCCGATGATTTGTCGATGCGGCCTAAAACTTTGCGTGATGATCGCACGCACGTTCGGTCGCTGCCTTTATGCAGCAGGCTTCCGACGGATACCCCTCGTAAACACCTAAGCTAAAACAGCGCGAATGCGTTATTTCCCGATTTGCCAATTGATGCGCAATTCGGAAGAATCTTGCGCTGCAACAACGCGCGGCACACCGGTTATCCGGTATACCAAAATGCATTATCGGGTGTCACCGGCCCGTCACCGTGACTCCGTAGGATTCACACCTGCGCGATTTTGAGCCGGCGCTGAACGGCAGAAATATAAATCGAGAGAGATTGGAAAGAAAATGGGGCGACATTCCCAGACCATCGGTCACCTTGAACGCAGTGAAGAAGACAACGCCTTGCGGCGCGGCTGGACCGGGCGATGCAAAAGGGCAATATCAGCTCCGCCAAAGCGGCCGACTGGCTCGACGTCAGCGAGCACGATGTGCAGTTCTGGCGGCGCGGCATCACCGTTCCACCGCTGTACGCGTTCAACCGCATTGCCAAGGCGCTCGACGTCGATGTGCACTGGCTGTGCACCGGCCAGTCACAACAGCACGTGCATCACGCGTAAGCCGGCTTAGTCGATTTGCTCGACGATCGTCTGTACGGGCGTCGGCGTGCGTCCGTGCATCAGCACCGTTCCGATTCCGCTCGCCGCGATCACGCACATGCCGATCGCCATCCACACGTCCGGCACCTGACCGAACAGCAGCCAGCTGAATAGCGCGGCAAAGGCGAGCTGCGCGTACGAAAACGGCGAAAGCACGAAAAGCGGCGCGCGCTTGAGCGCCTGAAGCATCGACAGATGGCCGATGGTGGCGACGTTCGCCATGAACATCGCGAGCAGCCAACTTCCGAGCGGCACGCGTGCGAGCGCGGACAGCGTTTCGGCCTGATCCATCCACACCAGCGCGCACAACACGATGGTCGCGAAAAACGCGGTCAGAAAGTTGGTCGTGATGGGATCGTCGACGCGCGACAGATGGCTCGATACTACCTGAAAGCACGCGAACGTCGCCGCCGAGCCGATCGGAAAGATGACCGTCCACGTGAACTCACTGCCGCCCGGCCGCCCGGCCGCCCGGCCGCACGACCAGCAACATGCCGATGAAGCCGAGCACGACCATCGCCCATTTGCTGCGCGGGACATCGTCCTTGAGCACGAGCGCGGCGAGCAGCGTGGAGATGAGCGGCGCCAGCATGGCCAGCGATGTCGTGACCGGCAGCGGCAAGTGGCGCAGCCCGGCGAACGTGCATGCGGAATTCGATAGTAGCAACAGCGCGCGCACGATCTGCAACCTGGCATTGCCCTTGCGGAACATGCCGAACGCGCCGCGTCGCGCCTGCTAGACGCCGAGCACGATCGTTTGAAAGAGATAGCGCACCCAGAGCAGCGCGAGAAGCGGGACCGCCGCACCGATGAGTTTGACGGTGGAATCGCTGGCGGCGAACAAGGCCGTAGTCGCGATCATGATGACGATGCCGACGCCCGTGTTATCGGTATCAATCTGGTATCGCGCCTTGCCCTCTAGGGTTGCCATTGAAATTCCGTCGGTTCGCTGCCGCCGGATCGAACGCCTGGGCGTTTCAGAGGACGGCCTTCATGGGAAACGGCGTTTTTAGCCGTTGCTTCATTCTCAAGGCATCGTCGGGCGATGGCAAGGCGGCAGTAAAGTTCTTTGCCGCCATGTTGTGCATCGGTCACGCTGAGAAAAATATACTATACGGTTCGCACAAACGACGTGTTCGCTTTCACGCCACGCATGATCGTGCCGAAATGGACATTTCACGAAAAAGGCTTGTCGCCGCGCTTTTGCCGCCTACACTTCATGTAGTTTCTCAACTGCTTCGAAGGAGGCAACGATGGGAACGAGAACGCGCGAAATGGTGCGCATGCTTGCGGCATTGCGTCATTCGGCGACATGCCGGACGTTGCGTGCGGCCAAGGCACGCGAAGCGCTCCTGCAAAAGCCAACGAGGAAGCGCAGCAAGACGATGCCGCACATGTAGACGACGATAGGCCAAGCCGCCGTCCGCAACGGCGTCTTCGCAACGGCGACACTAGGCCTTAGACACCGAACCTTAGACGCGCGCCGCGTTTCGAAACTGTGAAAAGCACCAGTGCCCCGACGCATCTTTCACCGCGATCGCGCCATGCTCGTGCAGCACTTCGCTGATTGCGCTCGGCTTGATGTCGTCCGTCATTCGGATGACGAGCAGCGTGCGTTCGCGCGCGGCGTCGTCGGCAGCGGGAAGCGTCGGCGTTCGCACAGGTCCTCGGCACGGGCTCGGCGGGCACGAAGCGATTGCGCGAACACACGCCCTGATGCTCGCCGTGCGCGACATACTCGGCGTCATCTTCGTCATGCGCGGGCGGCGGAAACGCATCGAAATCGATCTCGCCTTTTCCAGCGCGATACAAATGCGCATCGTCCCGGTTTAACCCAGCGTCCTGCAAAGCGCGAAGTGCGTCATGCCCATCGCGATACGACGCGAATACACCTACGATCACCTGGTTCATCGTTGCCCCTCCATCGATGCGCGTTTTTACTCGCATCGTGCAAACGAATGGTTCGCATGGTTCGCCGTGTTTAGCCGCTAAAGCGCGCCACGCCTTGAGTACGTAAGCTCCGCGTTGCGCACGGCGTGTGCGTTACTCGATTCTTCATATTTATTTCAAGCAACACGCATCCCCGCATAGTGGTTTCTTTAGCTAAGGTCATTCCTTAGAGGAGGTCGTGCGCGAACGCCGGGTTGCGACCCCAACGGCAATCACATAAAGTAATTGTCCAAAGCTTGTTGAGCATCTTTCCGATAATTCGCGCGCCGCTTGTCATGGTCGCTCAAGGCGCGCTTCTCACGAGGTTCGAATGATGGTGAAAGCCTGCGCTTGGGTGCTCTTGGCGGGTGCGGTAGTGGCAGGTTCGGCATCGGCGGCCCCATGCTATAGCGATGGCGATGTCGTGGCGCTCGAAGGCAAGGTTCCGCAACGACAAATTGCAGCGTTTGCTGTTCGAGCTTGCGTTCCATCGCGAAACGCATGATCGCTTCGAGTTGCTGGCCTGAGCAGCGAAATGCTTCGCGCCGTGGTGCGGTCTGATTTTTCTTGTGCATGATCATGGCAATCCTTTTTGGCAGGACTTTCCCCGTGACGAGGGCAAGCACGTTCATCAACGTGTCCCGCGCCTGCGCTTTCTTCCGACATTAAGCCGCATTGCTGTCGCGTCCACTGCCTGCTAGCGCACATAGTCACCGGGACATTCCTTTAGCGCAAAGCACGGGCCTGACGTTTTCATTGCTTGTCAAGGAATAAAAAAGTCATGCGTTGCGTTTAGCCCTTAGACGGAGGCATTTCGCTTAAGCACAAGGGAGACGAGGCGATGAGCGTCGATCAGCGCGCGCGGAGTGAACTCGCGCATATCAGCCGCGTGATCACGGAATTGGAGCGCATTGTGCGCGGCGCGCCCGATGCGCTGTCACGCAGTCCTGTCATGCAGGCGGATTACTGGCGTCGTCGTATCGATGTGCTAATCGGTTCGTCGCGCGCAAGCGAAGGCTTGCGGCGCGATTTCATTGCATTGCGCGCGCCTCGCCAACTTGCGATGACGAGCAGCGAGGAGACCAAACGTTTAACCCGTTTGCTCAACAGGCGTGACATCGAGATCGAGCTTCTGCGCGCCGCGCAGCACCGCGATCTTCACCGGCCGGTCGATACGCGATGCATCCAGCGTGCGCTGCAAGCCATCGACGCTATCGACGCTCAGTTCATCGACTGAAACGATGCGATCGCCCGTACGCAATCCGCCGATCGCAACCGGACTGCCTTTGACGATTTCCATCACATGCACGGCGCTTTCGTTCTTTAAGCCAAAGAAGCGCTGCACACGCCGCGAGATAGGCGATGTCGTGCCCGCCGATATACGCGCGCCGCACGCGGCCATGCGCAAAGATCTGCATGATGACCCACTTGGCCGTATCGATTGCAGTGGCAAAGGAAATGGCCTGTGCGCCCGAAATGATCGCCGTATTTACGCCGATGACCTGCCCTGCCGAATTGATGAGCGGTCCGCCCGAATTGCCGGGATTGAGCGCGGCATCGGTCTGAATGGCGTCGTAAATCATGCGGCCCGATGTCGAACGCAGCGTGCGGCCGAGCGCCGACACGACGCCCGCCGTCACCGTTTGCGCAAGGCCCAGCGGATTGCCGACGGCGATCGCAATTTGCCCGACGCGCAAGTTGCCCGACTTGCCGAGTTCGACATGCGCAACGGCTCCGGCGAACCGATGCGCAGCACCGCGAGATCGCTGCCAGGATCATCGCCGACGAGATCGGCATGAAAGCGCCCGCCATCGGCGAGCGTCACGGTGATGCGCGTTGCGCCATGCACGACGTGACTATTGGTCAGCAGATAACCGTCCGGCGTAAAGATAAAACCCGAGCCGGTGCCGCCCGCGGGCCGCCGCGCGCCGCGCGGATCGACGAATTCGCGTTCGACGGAAATGAAAACGACCGCTTGCTGCACACGCTTGAGCGCGCCGATGACCGTGCGCGAATACGCGTCGAGCAGAGCGGTATCGTCAAGCGGTTGAGAGGCGGCGGCGTCTTGCGCACCGCGCGCAAGATCGTCGATAAATTGAGGTCGGCTTCCCATGATAGACTCCGGATGATAGAGAGCCGACATGCAGGCTTTTAGCCCCTTTTTCAAGGGGCTGGCGTTTCAAGCGTGCTCTAGCCGCGCTTTGAAGCCTGCGCAAGCAGTCGCATCGGGCCGAGCCGTTCGACGATGCCCCGTTGCGCATCGTCACGCACGAAAAGCGAACCTGCGTAGCCGAGCGCGTTGACCGCCACGCCTTCCACATGCGATTCGCTGCGCGGCACCGCCAGCATCCAGCGTCGCGTGACGAGCAGGTTATACGGTGCGGACTGATGAATGACGCCCGCGACATCGAGCAGTTCGATGCCGATTGCGTCGAGCAGCGCGAGATAGGTGTCGTGCGCGCTTTGCGAGGCATCGGAAAGACGCGCGGCCGCGTGCGCAAAGGCGAACTGCGGCACGCGAAAAATGCCACTGCGTTGTGCCGAATAGATAAACGGTTCAATCGGCAATGCGCGGCCATCGAACGGCAACGGCACCATTTGCAGATGCTTATGCGGCTGGCTCGAACCCGCAACCGTTCCACCGTTATAAAAGCCTAGCCCGTCGAATTCGCCAAGACATGCAAAGAGCGCGGCAAAGTCACCGGCGCTAAACAAAGAATCCTGCGGCTCGAAATCCGTCGTCACGATCAGCAGATGATGCTTGAGCACGTTGAATTTATTGAGCAGCAGAAAGTGCCGCTCGCCGATATCGCCGATGCGCAACGCTTCCTCGCAAGGCGAAAACGGATCGCGCCATTTGGACGATGCATCGGCCATCGACTTTGCCGCGAGCTTCGCCGCCTGCTCCTTGAGCACCAGATTCGCCGCTTGCCGCACGAGAAATGGCACACCGCCGTCTTCGAGCACGCTTTGAACGGTATCGAACGAACGCAGCGCGCCGCATGCAAGCGCGCTTTCGGTTTGAGCCGCAATTTGTTGCCAAGATGGAGCGCTTAACGTTGCGCTTAAAGACGGTTGAGCTTTCATGATCGCAAGAAAAAATGTTCGACGATGCGGCCAAAGCTGCGTTCGTTCATGTCGTCTATAGTCAATGCATGAAGATCTCCACGAAGGAGAACGACATGAGACGTTTATATTTTCTTTTGCCGAATGTAGCCAGCGCTAAAGGAATCATCGACGAGTTGTTATTGAAGCGGATCGAATGGCGTCATATCCACGTGCTCGCGCGTGCGCATGAGCCGCTCGAAGACTTGCCGCAGGCGACCCTCACGCAACGCTCGGACCTGCTGCCCGCGCTTGCACGCGGTACGGCGGCGGGCGGCGTAACCGGCGTGCTCGCGGGACTCCGATGGCCTTTCCGCCCCTGCGGGCCTGACGATCGCAGGCGGCGCGGTGGTCTGCATGACGCTCGCGAGCATAGGTTTCGGCGCATGGGCCGCGACCATGATCGGCGTAGGCATTCCGAACGTGCGCTTGAAACGCTTCGAGCATGCCATCGAATCAGGCGAATTGCTCATGATGGTGGATGTCCCGAAAGGACGCGTGGAGGAAATCGAAACGCTCGTGAAGAGTCACCATCCCGAAGCGGATGTGGAAGGCACGGCCCCGACCATTCGCGCGTTTCCTTGATTTGCTTAGCCATCAAGCGCGCTTTCTGATGCGATAAGATTTCGTGCCTTAAGCGCGCTGAGTCATATGCGCGCGTCATCATGACGGTTCTTAGAGCAAACTCAGTAAAAAACACGACCGCTCACAACTGAGGATGAAAACGCCGATGCGCTGTGTGGTCTTCAATCAAAAGGGTGGCGTGGGCAAGTCCACCATCGTCTGCAATCTTGCTGCCATTAGTGCGTCGCGCGGATTGCGCACGCTTGTCATTGATCTCGATCCGCAAGGCAACGCGAGTCAATATCTGCTTGGTGCCGATGCACGCGGTGCGCAGCCCAATCTCGCGACCTTTTTCGAATCCGCGCTGAGCTATAGCTTTCGCGAGCCGGATTTTGCGTCCTTTATTCATGTGACGCCGTTTGAAAATCTGGAGATCGTGCCGTCGCATCCGGACCTCGACGCGCTGCAAGGCAAACTGGAATCGCGCTACAAGATTTACAAGCTGCGCGATGCGCTCAAGACGCTCGACGACTACGACGCCGTTTATATCGACACGCCGCCCGAGCTCAACTTCTTCACGCGCTCGGCGCTTATTGCCGTAGAGTGCTGCCTGATTCCCTTCGATTGCGATGACTTCTCGCGTCGTGCGCTTTATTCCGTGCTCGAGAACGTGCAGGAAATCCTCACGATCACAATCCGGATTTGAGCGTGGAAGGCATCGTTATCAATCAATTTCAGCCGCGTGCGAGCCTGCCGCAAAAACTCGTCGATGAATTGCGCGGCGAAGATTTGCCGGTGCTGAATTCGCATCTGTCGCTATCGGTGAAGATTCGCGAGAGCCACCAGCATGCGCGGCCGATCATCTATCTCGAGCCGCGTCACAAGCTCGCGCAGAAATACATGGCGCTGCATGAGGAATTAAATGGCTAAAGGTTCTTAGCGGCACGCGGGAATAAATGCGCGTCTTAGACGTTCTTGCATGAAACGGGTGCATTTGTTTCGCGCCCGGATCATCTGACAAGAGACGCCTATGACGATTGCCGCTAACAGTCCGCCGACGACCGAACAAGAGACGCCTATGACGATTGCCGCTAACAGTCCGCCGACGACCGAAAGTCTCTCAGGCATGGTCGCGTTCGTGCGCGCGGCGGAAACGGGCAGTTTCGTGGCGGCGGGGCGCGCGCTTGGACTATCGGCTTCGGCGGTTGGTAAAAGCGTCATGCGCCTTGAGGCGAAGCTCGGCATGCAGTTGCTTAATCGCACGACGCGGCGTATCGGGCTGACGCATGAAGGCGCGCGTTTTTTGCGCGCTGCAAGCGCATTCTGGCCGATCTCGAAGAAGCAGAAAACGAGCTCTTTCATTCGACGGCATCGCCACGCGCGCGGCTCTTGTTGCCGCTCGTGCCGGAATTCAGGCAGCGTTTTCCGGATATCGAACTGGATATCGATTTCAGCGATCGTCTCGTCGATGTCACGCAAGAAGACTATGACGCCGTGATTCGCACGGGACGTCTTGCGGATTCGCAATTGCTCGCAAGACCGCTCGCGCAATATGGGCCGGTCGTGGTCGGTTCGCCTGCGTATTTCGCGAGACACGGCGAGCCCGCGACGCCCGCCGATCTCGAAGGTCACGCGTGCATTCGTTATCGCGCGCCGGCAAGCGGCCGTGTGGAACCGTGGCGCTTTGCCGTCGATGACCACACGTTCGCGGTGGAGCCGCGCGCTTCGCTCACACTAAACGATATGGAAGCCGTGCTAAGCGCATGCGTGTCGGGTTTAGGGCTTGCCTATGTGCCGGATTACATCGCGCGCGGCCCAATGGAAGGCGGCTTGCTGCGCACGGTGCTTGGCGCACATACGCACAGCGAGGGCACGTTTCATATCCTGTGGCCGCCGAACCGTCATGAAGCGCCGCGATTGCGCGCATTCATCGATCACCTCACTTCGCGTTTAAGCGGCTGGCCCGCGCGTGAAATGCGTTTTCAGGTGGCCTGATCACCGCGCAGCAGTTGCGGCGGCGGCACTTGCTGATGTGCGCATCGGGCGCGACGCGGCGCACCACAGGCGTTTCAGGCGTTGGATAACCCGCATCCCTGAACGTTTCGATGATCGCGCGATTGGTATCGAAATAGACCTGCCAGTAATCGCTCGTATCCGTATAAGGCCGCACGCACAGCAGCGGTCCTTCAGGCGTGAACGACAGCACTTCGACATCCGGCGCTGGCGTGTCGGCGACATTCGGAATGCGCGCGACCGCAGCTTTGAGACGTGCGATGGCATCGAGCACATCGACGCCATTCGCGATCTTCGCCGTGAGCTCCACGCGCCGATGCGGCAGCAAGCTGAAATTCCAGATCGTGTCGGAAAAAATCTTGTTGTTGCCGATGATGGCCGCGACATTGTCCGGCGTGGTGATGGTCGTGCCGAACAGCCCGAGTTCGGTGACCGTACCTGTCACGCCGCTCGCCGTCACGAAGTCGCCGACCTTGAACGGCCACAACTGCATGAAGACGCCCGCTGCAAAATGCGCAAGCAGGCCGCCCCATGCCGTGCCGATCGCCAGGCCAAGACCGGCGAGCAGCGCGGCGAACGACGTCGTTTGCACGCCGAAAATCTGCAGTATGGCGAGGACGAGCAGCAGATTGAGAATGACGCCGACGATGGAGCCGAGATACTTCGCGAGCGTCGGATCGACGCGATCGTTGCGCGACAACAGCCTGCGCATGGCGCTGACCACGAGATTGATGAGCCAGCGTCCCACGATCCACAACGCAATCGCGTCGATGACCATGATCGCGAAGTCGACGCCACGCGTCATGATGAAAACACGGACGGTATCGGGGTTCATGTTCTTTTCGCTCGTTCAGCATGGGCCGTACGAGTTATAGGCGACGCATAGCGGCACTGCAAGAATTACACGAATGCCTCACGAAATCGGAACGATCTTCCGTATTGGTCAGACAATCATGTCCATTCGGCCTGATCGTCTTCGGCATCGTGCAGTGTGAGATCGGCGGCGGGCAGAGGCAGCGCGGTCTTATAGCGCACTTGCTTGAGCGCAAAGCTAGAGCGGATGTTCGCCACGCCGGGCAGCTTGGTCAGACGCTCGAGAATAAAGCGCTCGAGCGCGGCAATATCGGGCAGCACGACGCGCAAGAGATAGTCGGCATCGCCCGTCATGAGATAGCACTCCATCACTTCGGGCCGTTCGCTGATGGCTTGTTCGAAGCGCGCGAGCGCGTCTTTGACCTGTTTTTCCAGACTCACCTGGATGAACACGTTGATGCTAAGCCCAAGCGTTTCCGGGTTGAGCAAGGTCACGTGCTGCTTGAACAATCCCGCCTTTTCTAAGGCGCGCACGCGATTGAAGCAAGGCGTCGGCGAAAGGTTGACGGCGCGCGCAAACTCCGAATTGGTGATGCGCGCATTCTGCTGAAGCTGATTCAAGATGCCGATATCGATACGGTCAAGACGCTGCTTTGTGCTTGTCATAGTCGAGCCATTCCGATTTAAGGCGCTTTAGCAGAAAAAATACACTAAAGAATCGCGCGATGCCAGCCAAATGAGACGCACATTCTGCGCGACACTGGATAAGCTTGAACCATCGCCAGCATCCAACAGGAGTCGCGCCATGACCGATTTGTCGAGCGGAACCACTCAACTGCTTTCCATCGCCAAAGGCCGGGAAGATACCGATCCCGCCGAAACCGCCGAATGGATCGAGGCGCTCGATGCAGTTGTCGCGCATGTCGGCAAGGAGCGCACGCAGTATCTGTTCGACCGGCTGGCGGAGCATGCGCGCACCGTGGGCGTCGAATCTGCGCGGGCGCGCAGCTCGACAATCTCGTATTCGTCATCAACTGCAATCTGCAACGGCTGGATGGCCCGGTGCGCAGTAACGGACGTATCGTGGATGAACTCGAAGCCATGTTCACCGGCGCAGGATGGAATGTGATCAAGGTGCTGTGGGGTTCGGATTGGGATGCGCTCTTTGCACGCGATCGCACGGGCGCCTTGTTGCGCGCATTCGTGCATACCGTCGATGGACAATTCCAAACGTTCTCCGCCAATGACGGACGCTATAACCACGAACGTTTCTTTGGTCAGAACGCGGAACTGGCTGCATTAGCCGCGCATTTGTCGGATGAAGATATCGATCGCTTGCGTCGCGGCGGTCATGATGTAAAGAAGCTGCATGCAGCGTATGCGAAAGCGCTTGCGCACAAGAACCAGCCGACCGTGATTCTCGCCAACACCATGAAGGGCTTTGGCATGGGCACGGCGGGGCAGGGCCGCATGACGACGCATCAGCAAAAGAAGCTCGATCTCGATGATCTCAAGGCATTTCGCGATTGTTTTCGCTTGCCGTTATCGGATGAAGATGTCGAGCAAGTGAAGTTCTTCAAGCCCTCGGAGAGCGCGCCGGAAATGCGTTATCTGCATAAGCGTCGCAAGGCTTTAGGCGGTTATTTGCCGCGTCGCCGCGCGCGTGCATCGCAAACATTGACGCCGCCCGCGCTCGATACATGGGCTCAATTCGCGCTCGATACGCACGGCAAAGAAATGTCCACCACGATGGCCTTCGTGCGCATGCTCGGCAATCTGCTGAAGGACGCGCAACTCGGCAAGCGCATCGTGCCTGTCGTGGCGGACGAAGCGCGCACCTTCGGCATGGCGAATCTCTTCAGGCAAGTCGGTATTTATCCGCCGCTTGGCCAATTATATGAGCCGGAAGACATGGGCTCGATGCTCTATTACGGCGAGGACACGCGCGGCCAGATTCTTGAAGAAGGCATTTCGGAAGCGGGCGCGATTTCATCGTCGATTGCGGCGGCGACATCGTATAGCGTGCATGATTTGCCGATGCTGCCGTTCTATATCTATTACTCGATGTTCGGCTTTCAGCGCATCGGTGATCTGATTTTTGCGGCTGCGGATCAGTGCTCGCGCGGCTTTCTGATCGGCGCGACGGCGGGGCGCACGACGCTCAGCGGGGAAGGCTTGCAGCATCAGGATGGCACGAGCCATCTGACCGCATCGACGATACCGAACTGCCGCGCGTATGATCCCGCCTTCGCTTATGAAGTGGCGGCCATCGTCGATGAAGGCATGCAGGACATGATGGTGCGTCAGAACGACGTGTTCTATTACGTCACCGTCGGCAATGAAAATTATGCGCAGCCTTCAGCGCCGAATGGTGCGCTCGATGCATCGACACGTGAAGGCATTTTGCGCGGCATCCACAACGTGTACGAAGGCACGCAAGTGCAATTGCTTGGCTCAGGTGCAATCCTCAACGAAGCCATTGCCGCTCGCGGCATGCTCAAGGAAGACTGGAATATCGACGCCGCCGTATGGAGCGTGACGAGCTATACGGATCTGCATCGCGATGGCGCGGCATGCGAACGTCTCGCACGCAATGGCGACGACGATGTCGCGACGCCTTTTGTCACGCGAGCGCTCAATGCATCGCAAGGACCGCTCATTGCCGCAAGCGATTACGTGCGCGCCGTGCCCGAATTGATTCGCGCCTATGTGCCGCGCCGCTATATCACGCTCGGCACCGATGGCTTCGGCCGCAGCGATACGCGTCAGGCTTTGCGTGCGTTCTTCGAAGTGGATCGGGTGGCGATCGTGCTGGCTGCGCTTAAATCGCTCGCGGATGAGGGGCTTATTGAGCGCGCGGTGTTCAAGGCCGCGCTCGACAAATACGGCTGCGCTAAGAAGCCGAGCGATGTGCCCTGGACGCGTTGAGCAACGCGCGGACTTCTTCATCGCTCGTTTGCGTGAAGTCGATGTAAAACTGCCCGACGCCGAAATAGTGATGCGGGCGCATCATGCACACGAATTCATCGACGACATCTTGCATGTGCCTTCTGAATCCAGCGGCGCAACCGGCAGGGCCGCGACGATGCGTGCGGGTGCGCATTGCGCAGGGACATCGCGGCGCCGCGTAGCGTTGCGCCGGTCGCTATGCCGTCATCGACGATGATGGCCACGCGATCGTGCACATCCAGCGACGCTTACGAGCCGCGATAAAGCCGTTTACGCCGTTCGAGTTCGGTCCGCTCGCGAGCGATCACATCATCGAGCGTGGTCTTCGACACATCCGCATAGTCGACGATGCGTTGATCGAGATAGAAGGCATCGCCGGAAGCGATGGCGCCCATCGCAAGTTCAGGCTGCGTCGGCATACCGAGCTTGCGCACGACGAGCACATCGAGCGGCGCGTTCAACGCCTGCGCAACCTCGAACGCCACAGGCACGCCGCCACGCGGCAACGCAAGCACGCTCATGTCATCGCGGCCCGCATATTCCTTTAGATGCGCCGCGAGTTCTAAGCCCGCTTCGCGGCGATTTTCGAATGCTGAATTCATGGCGCGCCCCTTAGGGTCGAACATTCAGCATACGCTGCGCAGCTTGCAAGCGTTGCTCTCGCCTATGAAAGTATTGGCGCTTTAGCAGTGCATCGATGCAATTTAATGGAGCATTGCACCAATTTAGCTCTAAGGTTTATCCCTAAGAAATGCTGTGTGCACCCATGCGTCCTTCGCGCTAAGCGGCATGTAGGCACTGTTTTGATGCCTGATGCGAAAACTTGGCCCGAAACTTGCTTAAATCAGCGCCTTTTGTCCAGACACGCGCGATCATGCAGGCACTTCAATCCGGAACCGATACACTTTTTCTGCTGCTAGGCGCCGCTATGGTGCTTGCCATGCATGCGGGCTTTGCCTTTCTTGAACTCGGCACCGTGCGCCGTGAGAATCAGGTCAATGCCTTGGTCAAGATTCTCGTCGACTTCGCGGTATCGACGCTTGCGTACTTCTTCATCGGCTACAACATCGCGTATGGCGTGCAGTTCATGCATAGCGCGGACGTGCTTGCCGAACACAACGGTTATGCGCTCATACGCTTCTTTTTCCTGCTCACCTTCGCCGCCGCCATTCCGGCGATCGTTTCGGGCGGCATTGCAGAACGCTCGAAATTCAATCCGCAACTCTTTGCAACGTGCGTGATCGTCGGCTTTATTTATCCGCTGCTCGAAGGCGTCGCGTGGAATGAGCGCTTCGGTATTCAGGCGTGGCTTGCACATGCATTCGGTGCGCCGTTTCATGATTTCGCGGGCTCGGTGGTCGTGCATGCGTTCGGCGGCTGGGTTGCGTTGCCGGCGGTGCTATTGCTTGGGCCGCGTCATGGCCGCTATCACAAGGATGGACGCATTGCGGTGCATCCGCCTTCGAGTATTCCGTTTCTTGCGTTAGGCGCCTGGGTGCTTGCGGTCGGTTGGTTCGGCTTTAACGTAATGAGCGCGCAGACGGTCGACAAGATCAGCGGCCTCGTCGCCGTCAATTCGTTGATGGCGATGGTCGGCGGCACGCTGGCCGCATGGTTTGCTGGCCACAACGATCCGGGCTTTACCTATAACGGGCCGCTTGCGGGACTCGTTGCGGTTTGCGCAGGCTCTGATTTGATGCATCCGCTTGGCGCGCTGATCGTCGGCGCGGTGGCCGGCGTGCTTTTCGTACAGATGTTCACGTGCGTGCAGAACCGCTGGCGTATCGATGACGTGCTCGGTGTATGGCCCTTGCACGGCATGTGTGGCGCTTGGGGCGGCATTGCAGCGGGCATCTTCGGGCAAAAGGCGTTCGGCGGGATTGGTGGTGTATCGATTTGGTCACAGCTCTTTGGCACCGTTGGCGCAGTCGTCTTGGCGCTCGTCGTCGGCGGCGTGGTGTACGGCATCATCAAGAAGACCGTGGGCTTGCGGCTCGATCGCGAAGAAGAATTCAATGGCGCGGACCTGGCCATTCATCGCATTTCGTCGACACCGGACCGTGAAATGGCAGGCTAAAGACAGGGTGATGATTTGAGTTTTACAGGTCGATGCGGCTAGACTTGTACGACAAAACCTCAAAGCACTCTAAGAGTACGCCATGCCGACCGATCATTCGACCCGCTAGTGCGCGATCATTGCAGAACTCAAGGTGCCGCCGACATTCGACGCAAACGCCGAGCTCGAAGGCCGTGTGGCATTTCTTGTCGATTATCTGGAAGCGGTAAAACTGCACGTCTATGTGCTTGGCATTAGCGGTGGTGTGGATTCATCGGCGGCGGGACGGCTTGCGCAATTGGCCGTCGAACGCTTGCGGGCTAAAGGCTTAAACGCGCGATTTACCGCCATGCGCTTGCCTTATGGGGAACAGCGCGATGAAGCCGATGCGCACGCGCACTCGAATTCATCAAGCCCGATGAAACCCTCGTCGTTGATATCAAGCCTGCCGCCGATGCCATGCTTGCCTTGCATCGCTCAACGTATCCGGGGCGCTATATGGACGAGAAGCACGAAGACTTTGTGCTCGCCAATATCAAGGCGCGCGAGCGCATGATCGCGCAATACGCGGTGGCAAGCGCAAGCGCACGCGTAGGCGTGGTGATCGGCACGGATCACGCGGCTGAATTGCTCATGGGTTTCTTTACCAAATACGGCGATGGCGGCGCGGATATCTTGCCGCTTTATGGCTTGAACAAGCGCTGCATGCGCGCACTCGCGCATGCGATGGGTGCAAGCCGGGAAGTCTGCATGAAAGTGCCGACCGCCGATCTCGAAACGCTTACGCCGCTTAAGCCCGACGAAGACAGTTACGGCATCACCTACGAGGACATCGACGATTTCCTGGAAGGCAAGCCCGTTTCCAGCGCAGTCTATACGACCATCTACCGCTTCTACGACGCGACGCATCACAAGCGCGTTCTGCCCACGCACTCCACGACGACTGGCGTACACACGTACGCCGTTAGCGAGCCTTTAGCCGGGCGTGGCGTTTGCAGCGCAATTTGCGGCATTGACTTGAGCCTAAGCGATGCAAGAGAATGCCCCGCCCAATGAAGACACTTAAAAGGCGCTAAGCCTCTTAAGTGCCACGCCGCCGCAAATTTCGCCGGTATGTTATACTAGCTGATTTCCTCGGAGCCGGGACGCCTCGGAGCCGGGACGCTTGAATTCCACTGAGACCGCGACACTGGACTTGCCGCTGCCCACGCGAAACTTCGTGTTGACACGTCGAGTGCTGTTGCTCGTGCTAGCTGCATCGATCCTGATTCCGTTTGCCTGTCTCGGCATTTATGGCTATTACGACTATGCGCGCCGCTATGCCGATGCCGAAGAACTGACCGAACGTCTTGCGCGCGTCGCGAACGAACACGCCTTGAAGGTGCTCGATCTCAATTAGCAACTCGAATCGCGTATCGTCAATTTGCTCGGCAATACGGATGATGAAGGCATCGCCGCACGGCAGGAAGCGTTGCATCGCACGCTCGACGATATGAGCGGCATACTTGCGCAAGTCGCCGCGATTTCGGTGTTCGGCGCAAACGGTTCATTGCTAGCCAATAGCCGCTGGTTCCCGGCGCCGGAGGTATCGATTGCGGACCGCGACGACTTTCTCTCTGCGCGCGCCGTCGCGCCCGTCACGTATTTCTCGTTGCCCTTGCGCGGCAAGGTGGCGCGTTCCGATGTCTTCACGACGACGATGGGTCGCATCAGCCATGAAGGAAAATTCCTTGGCGTCGTGTCGATTGCGCTAAAACGCGGCTATTTCGCGGACTTTTATCGCGAACTCGTGGCGGGCGACAAGGCCATCGTGATCGGGCTGTATCGGCGTGACGGGAATATTCTGCTGCGCTATCCGGCCAGCACTAATGGCGTGCAGCCTGCTGACAATACGCCGTTCACCAACGCGTTTCGCAATAACGAACTCTATGGCAAGTTGAAGGTGAACTCGTCGGTTGATCATGTCGATCGGCTGATTGCTTATCGGCGCGTAGGCGAATACCCGCTTTATGTGGCGACGGGCTATGCAACGTCTGTCGTCTTGACGAGTTGGCGTCAGAATCTATTTTTCGTCGGCGTGATCGGAGCAGTGCCTTGCCTGATCGTATGGCTGCTGATTGCCTTTTCAATTCGACGGCTAAACGCAGAACAAGCTGCTTGGGAACATTGGCAAGCCGAAGTCGCGACGCGTTTGTCGATGGAAGCGTCGCGCCGTCAATTGGGCCGCATGGGCGCGCTTGGCAATCTCGTGGCAAATGTCGCGCACGACTTCAACAATCTGCTGATGGTGGTCGCATCGAACATGGAGCTTGCAAGGCGCAAGCGCTTCAACGATGTCGAAAGCGAAGTGCTGGCAATCGAACGCGCGACGGCCGGTGCGGAATCGCTTGCGCGCAGATTGATGAGCGTCACACGCAAGCGTCCGCTCAAGCAGGAAGTGATCGATCCATCGACATGGCTGCGCAGCGTGCTCGATATCGTGAAGACATCGGTGCATCCATCCGTTTCCGTGACGGCCGAACTCGCGCCAGAAGTGTGGAACGTCAAGGCTGATCCGGTCGAACTGGAAATTGCGCTCATCAATCTTGCGGTGAATGCGAATGAAGCCATGCAGCAAGGCGGACGCATTGTCATTCGCTGTCAGAACGCGTGCGTGCGTAACAACGAAACGGATCTGCCCGATGGCGAATACGTGCTCGTCTCCGTCACCGATAACGGCGAAGGCATGAGCGACAGTGTCTTGAGGCGCGCATTCGAACCGCTCTTTACGACCAAGGAACGCGGTGCGGGAACGGGCCTCGGCCTCGCGCAAGTGATGGCCGCGTGCGAGCAGGCGGGCGGCACGGCGCGCATCACGAGCGTGCCGGATGCGGGTACGACCGTGCGCCTGTACTTGCCGCGTCATCATGGCGCAGTGACGGTGCAAGCATCGCCGCCGCCTGTGATCGAGCCCGTGCGCGAAGCGCCCAAGCCGGCGGCGCATGAAGACGAGCATCCGCTGCGCGGCATGACCGTGTTGCTTGTCGAAGACAATGCCGATGTTGCCGCCAGCGTCACGACGGTGCTCGAAATTTTCGGCTGCACGGTGCATCACGAAGAGAGCGCGGATGCTGCGTTCAATCTGCTAGGCGAGGGCTATGGTTTCGATCTCGTCTTGTCCGATGTGCAGATGCCCGGCCGCATGAATGGCATCGATCTCGCCGAGCAAATCATGATGCGCTTGCCACATCAAAAGGTCGTGTTGATGACCGGTTATGCCGATGAACTCGACGACCGCGCCAAGCACTTGAATGTGACCATTCTCGCCAAGCCGTTCAATATGGAAGACTTGCTGACGCTGATCGCGCCGGGTGTGCCGCTTTAGCGTTTTTCCACTGCGCGCCCCGACCAAAGGATTAAAGCCCGCGGGTTTCTTAGAAGCTTTAACAAAATGATGGATGGGGCTATTTACTTCAGGCCGTTCCTGTTAACCTGATCGTTGTTTCGACGGCGAAAAGGAAATGGCCAGACCCATACTTGACGACGATCTCTGGGCTCTCGTAGTACGTCCTGGAGTCTTCATCGTTGGGGCGACGCTAGGTTACTGCGTCTCGCTAGTCGTCGGCACCGTCAGATGAGTGTTCGAGAGGTGGTCCGGGGAGCGCTGGGAGCGACGTTGGCGTTTGGGGAGGCCGGGGGGCCCTAGTATGAGGGACAGGGGGGGGGGATGGTGCGGGGGGGGGGGGGGGTAAAATCGCGTAAACAGCCGCGTTGTTTTATTCGACTGCTTGGTCATCCAAGAAAAGAGACCTGCACGACAAAGATGTCGTACAGGTCTCACCAGATTCTTGCGTTATCTTGAAACCGAATCTTCAAGGAAGCGAAACCAGAGTCGGATCATCATCCGCCTCCAGCTCGTCCAGTTCCATCGCGCTGCCGGTCGTGCCGCTCGACCGCTTGGCCATCGCTCGTTCGATGACCTCGATTAGCGCCTGCTTCCGCCTCGCGTAGAACGTGTCGAAATCGTCGTGACGCAGGGCGTCCACATCGATACGGTGACTCTCGAGGATAGCGTTCATCTCGCTGTCGCCGAGCTGCACTTGCTTGTGCGTCTGAAGCTTTTGAACATATGTCGATGGCGCCTGGCCGCCGATCATCCGATTCGCCTTGTACGAGATCGGTGTCTTGTTCACAACGGAGTTATACGCCGCACGCCTGATACCCTTTTTCTCGCACCAGTCTTGCGGAAAGATGTGGCGAATGTCGAACGCGAACTCTTCATGATCAAGTGCGCTGATCTCGGCTTTCCAAAAGAAGTCGTGCGCGCCTTCCCGCAAAAGCAGAACGTTGAGACCTTTGTAGGCTGCGGAAAGACGAGATGTCATCCGATCCAGCCGGTCGGGATTGAAAACGGCGTCCGCAATGGAACGTGGCGTCCCTTCGCCCGACTCGATCCAGGACAAGACATCTTCGACATCGTTTGCAATCCGTGTTTCGATGGCGCCGCCATAAAGCTCGCCGAGCACGACGCACCAGAACCACTGCGACAACTTCTTGTAGATCACCGGTTCGAGCCATCGGCCTTGCAAGTGCACCATCATGGCTGAAAGCGGTGCAAGCTGCGTACGGTAAGGAAGCTCGCATGGCTTCGCGATGCACTCCATGCGCAGGAATTTGGCAGCGGCGATGAAACCGGTCTCCACCTGATCGGACCACTTGAGATAGGCCGATAGCGGGCATCGAAAAAATAGATGCCCGCTTGGCGCTTACAGGCTGAACCGCCTTGCCGATTTTTCCTCCGGCGATATCAATTTTGCGTTGCTCGAGTGTGTGCAGCATCGATACTGCTTGCAGGAAGTCCGGCCACTTTGTGTTGCTTATTTCCCAGCCAGTCGTCACGCAGATTGAAGCCTTCGGCGGCGTAAGTAGCCATTACGAGTTCGAACACGTTGAGCGGCACGCCACCCGTATTGACCTTTTCGGAAACGAGGCAGACGGCTTCTTTCGAAGTCATCCGGCCTAGCTGGATGACAGGAAGCTGATAGTTGCGAAACGCCATGAGAATCTCTTTCCTGAACTTCATGTAAAGGCCAAAGTGTTCAGGGGCGAACTCTTGCAGCGACTCTTCCCACGAATCTGAATTTAGAATTTGGTCGCACGGGAAGTAAAGCTGCTGGCATTCCTTTTGCGTCGAACTAAGATCCAACGCGACATCACGGCCGAAATTCGTTCGCAGGACGCGATCCTTGTCAGTGGCCACAATCGCTTCGTCCAGCCGCTCGCCTCCTTCCAGCACTGCGGGAATATTCCAGTAGTAATGCCGCTGAATTGGCTTGCCCTTTTCGGTTCTCGTCTTCACTGAAGTTGATAGGGCAAGCACTTGCGTGAGTATCGTGAGACGTTGCTGACCATCGAGAATCAGCAATTCGGCTGCCGGCGCTGACGATGACAAGTTGACGCTTTCCACCGATCGCACTTGAAAGCGCGTTTCACCGCCCGTTTCCAGCAACATGACCGCCCCCACGGGAAACGACCGCACCACGCTGACGAGCAAGCTTCGAATGTGATCGTCATCCCAGACCCAGCCACGTTGGAAATCAGGAAGTTGAATCTTGCATCTTACGATGTCGCCGAGAATCTCGGGAAGGAGGCGCTTCGTGCTGTCGAACGTGCTCATCTGTTAGGGAGTGTTTAGATTTTTATGCGCTGCGCAGTGATGTCGTTTGATCGAATTATTTCGCGATCACCCAGGAATTTCGGGCAGATTCTAGCAAGCGCGGCGTCGCGCCGTGATGGCCACCGATTGCTTCGACGCCACAAGGAATTGAAACCGGCGTTTTCCATCTCGCATCGCTCAGCCGGGTATCATCCATGATCTGCTTCGATGAAGCCCAGTATGTCAGCGTAATCGAATCGCCGAAATACCGATCGCGACCACAACCTGTCGAACTATTGCAGTCCATGAAAATCGCCACCTGGAACGTCAACTCCCTCAAAGTCCGCCAGCAGCACGTCGTCGACTGGCTCACGACCTCTCAAGTCGATGTGCTCTGTCTGCAAGAGCTCAAAATGCCCGACGAGAAATTTCCGCGCGCCGCGCTCGAAGCCGCCGGCTACAAAAGCTGGTTCGCGGGACAGAAGACGTACAACGGCGTCGGCATTCTCGTGCGCGCCGCGTCGGACTATGAAGTGGATGAAATCAGCGTCGTGCGCAATATCCCCGGTTTCGAGGATTTGCAGCAGCGCGTGATTGCCGCGATGATCAACGGCGTGCGCATCATGTCGGCGTATTTTCCGAACGGACAGGCGACCGGCACCGAAAAGTTCGCGTACAAGATGCGCTGGCTCGATGCGCTGCGCGAATGGCTGCGTCAGGACATGGCGCGTCACCCGAAGCTCGCGCTACTGGGCGATTACAACATCGCGCCGGAAGAGCGCGACGTGCACGATCCGAAAGCGTGGGAAGGTCAGAATCTGGTGTCGCCAGAAGAGCGCGCGCACTTTCAGCAGTTGCTCGATCTCGGCCTGACCGATGCCTTCCGCAAGTTCAAGCAACCCGAAAAACTCTTCACGTGGTGGGATTATCGGATGATGGCATTTCGCCGCAACGCGGGCTTGCGCATCGATCATATTTTGCTGTCGGCGGAACTCGCGACCATCTGCACCGCGTGCGAAGTCGATAAAGTGCCGCGCAAGTGGGATCAGCCGTCCGATCACACGCCGGTTATCGCGACGCTCGGCTGATCCCCTTTGAAACATCACGCGTCGAGATGCAGTTCCTGAATCTTGCGCGTGATCGTATTGCGGCCGATACCCAGCCGCTCCGCCGCTTCCACCTTGCGCCCGCGCGTGAAATCGAGCGCTTCGCGAATCACCGCGGCTTCGAAGCGGCGCGCGAGTTCATCCATGACATCGGCGGAATTCTCGCGTAGCAGGCGCGCCACTTCCGTGCGCAAACCGTTCTCCCAGATGCCCCCCGTGCCCGCGACCGGCGCGCTCGCCGCACCGTTCACGGCGGCGGGCGTGGCAGCCACAGCGCCATCGGTGGAAACGGCTTCGGCGACGGCGTAGTCCTGATGCGGCGTCGGATCCGACGGCAAATCCTTTTGCTCGATGACCTGCGCCGGCACCATCACCGTCAACCAGTTGCAGAGGTTTTCGAGCTGACGCACATTGCCAGGAAACGGCAGCGATGCGAGATACGCGAGCGCATCGTCGGATACGCGCTTGGGCTCGACGCCCAGATCGCGCGCGCTCTTTTGCAGGAAGTGCCGCGCGAGCAACGGAATGTCTTCGCTGCGTTCACGCAACGCGGGCAGACGCAACCGAATCACATTCAATCGATGATACAAGTCCTCGCGAAACAAGCCCTGCCGCACGCGCGATTCCAGATTCTGATGCGTCGCCGCGATCACGCGTACATTCGCACGCAACGGATTGTGCCCGCCTACGCGATAAAACTGCCCGTCGGACAACACGCGCAATAAACGCGTTTGCAGATCGAACGGCATGTCGCCGATTTCATCGAGAAAGAGCGTGCCGTTCTCCGCCTGTTCGAAACGGCCTTGTCGCATCGCCTGCGCGCCGGTGAACGCACCGCGCTCGTGGCCGAATAGTTCGGACTCCAGCAAATCTTTCGGAATCGCCGCCGTGTTCAGCGCGATGAACGGCCCGTTCGCGCGTGGGCTATGCCGGTGCAAGGCGCGCGCGACAAGCTCCTTTCCGGTGCCTGATTCGCCCGTGATGAGCACGGTCGCCGCCGAATGCGACAGACGTCCGATCGCGCGAAACATGTCCTGCATCGCGGGCGCTTGGCCGAGCATCTCGGGCGTTTCGGTCACGCGCTCGTCGTAGGCGGCGTCGCCGCGCATCGATTCATCGACGGCGCGGCGAATCAGCTCGACGGCCTTGTCGACATCGAACGGCTTGGCGAGATATTCGAACGCGCCGCCCTGAAATGCGGCAACCGCGCTATCGAAGTCCGAAAACGCCGTCATGATGATGACCGGCAAGCCCGGCAATCGATCGCGCACGGTCTGCAACAGTTCGAGCCCGGAGCCGCCCGGCATGCGGATGTCGGACACCAGCACTTGCGGGTTTTCCTGCTCTAACGCGGCGAGCGCATCGCGCACGCCGGAAAAACTGCGGGTCGTGAAGTTCTCTCGTGCAAGGGCCTTTTCCAGCACCCATCGGATGGATTGGTCGTCGTCTACTATCCAGATCGGCTTCATATCGTTCGGCGAGAAGTCTTCGTGTGGTTCGGTGTGAGCCCGTCGAAACGGTCAGGCTTCAATTGCGTGATTAGCGTGAAGTCGCTGGTGTTACTCGTTGCTGATTTACTCGTTGCTGATTAACTGCCAAACGGCAGCAGGATGGCGAATTCCGTGCAACCCGCCCGGCTTTCCACTTCGACCAACCCGTCATGCTGATGCACGAACGATTGCGCGAGCGTGAGACCCAGACCGCTGCCGTCTTCCCTGCCCGACACGAGCGGAAAGAAGATGCGATCGCGAATCTCCTCAGGAATGCCGGGACCGTTGTCAGTGATATGCAAGTCCAGTGCCAGTTTGTGCAGCTTCTTGCCGATCGTCACCTTGCGCGCGATGCGCGTGCGCAGTTCGATCTTCGCATCGCCTTGTGAAATGCGCTCTCTGAGCGCTTCGGCCGCATTGCGCACGATGTTCAGCAGCGCCTGGATCAACTGTTCCTTGTCGCCGCGCAAGTCGGGCACGCTGACGTCGTAATCGCGTTCGATGGTGAGGCCACGCGGAAACTCCGCGAGAATCACCGCGCGCACGCGCTCGCACACTTCGTGGATGTTCACATCGCCGACGATATGCGGATGCCGGTGCGGCTCCAGCAATCGATCGACCAGCGTCTGCAAGCGATCTGATTCCTTCACGATCACCTGCGTGTATTCGCGCAGTTCATCGCGCTCGCGTTCGCCCAGCTCGAATTCGAGCAATTGCGCCGCGCCGCGAATGCCGCCCAGCGGATTCTTGACTTCGTGCGCGAGATTGCGGATCAACTGCTTGTTGACCGCCGTCAGATCGTGGATGCGTTCCTCGCGGTCCGTGCGCAAATGCCGCTCGTTCTCGAAGAGTTCGAGCAGCACGTAATCCGGCGCCGCTTCGAGATAACCGACGATCGCATGCACATGCACGCCTTCGCGCCCGGGACGCTCGAGCACGGCATCGAGCCGCATGGCGTTATGCCGGTTCTCCGCGATCGATGCGATCGTCATCGCGAGTTCATCGGAATTCGCGAACAGCTCCGGCCAGTTCGTCTGCGTCAATTGCTTGCGCGACATCTCCAGCATTGCTTCGGCCGAAGGATTCGCATAAGCGATCCGCAAATGGCGCATGTTCAGAACAAGCACGTTCGTGGGCAGCGCTTCGAATCCGGGCAGCAAACCGCTGGCTGCAAGTTGCGCGTCGTCGGAGAGCGCATCGGCCTGGCCGCGGCGCACCTTGATGAGATTCTTTAGCACCATCGTGCAATGAATGAGGTCGTTCGTATCACCGATCTTCTTGTCGATCCATGAACCGCGGCGATTAAAAAAGGGACGGCGTGCCGTCCCTTTTCCCTTACCGCGAAGCAACCGGTGCGCGCTTCATCGAACCAAGATCAACGCCACGCGCTCCGGTCATGCTGCTTTACAGCGAGTAGTACATTTCGAACTCGATCGGATGCACTGACTGACGATAACGCTGCAGTTCTTGCGTCTTCAGTTCGATGTAAGCGTCAAGCATCGAATCCGTGAACACGCTGCCGCGCGTCAGGAACTCGCAATCCGCGTCGAGCGCGTCGAGCGCCTGGTCGAGGCCCGCGCACACGGTCGGGATCTTCTTGTCTTCTTCCGGCGGCAGATCGTACAGATTCTTGTCCGCGGCTTCGCCCGGATGAATCTTGTTCTGCACGCCGTCGAGACCCGCCATCATCAGCGCGGAGAAGCACAGGTAGGGGTTCGCCAACGGATCCGGGAAACGCGTTTCGATACGACGGCCCTTCGGATTGCTCACGTGCGGAATACGGATCGATGCCGAACGGTTGCGAGCCGAGTAAGCCAGCTTCACCGGCGCTTCGAAGTGCGGCACGAGACGCTTGTACGAGTTCGTACCCGGGTTCGTGATCGCGTTCAGCGCGCGCGCATGCTTGATGATCCCGCCGATATAGAACAGCGCGAATTCCGACAGACCGGCGTAGCCGTTGCCCGCGAACAGGTTCTGACCGTCCTTCCAGATCGACTGGTGAACGTGCATGCCCGAACCGTTGTCGCCGACGATCGGCTTCGGCATGAAGGTCGCCGTCTTGCCATACGTGTGCGCCACGTTATGGATGATGTACTTCATCTGCTGCAGCCAGTCCGCGCGCTGCACCAGCGTCGAGAACTTCGTGCCGATTTCGTTCTGGCCCTGGCCTGCCACTTCGTGGTGGTGCACTTCGACCGGAATGCCGATCTGTTCGAGCAGCAGACACATTTCCGAACGGATGTCCTGGAACATATCGACCGGTGCGACCGGGAAGTAGCCGCCCTTCGTGCACGGACGATGACCCGTGTTGCCGCCTTCGAATTCCTTCGCCGACGACCACGGCGCTTCTTCCGAGCCGATCTTCACGAACGTGCCCGACTGGTCCGTGTTCCACTGGACCGAATCGAAAATGAAGAATTCCGGTTCCGGACCGAAGAAGGCGGTATCGCCCAGGCCCGAGCTCTTGAGATAGGCTTCAGCGCGCTTGGCAAGCGATCGCGGATCGCGCTCGTAGCCCTTGCCGTCGGCCGGTTCGACCACGTCGCAGGACAGAACCAGCGTCGATTCTTCGAAAAACGGGTCGATGAAGGCGGTGTTCGCGTCCGGCACGAGCAGCATGTCCGACGCTTCGATGCCCTTCCAGCCGGCGATGGACGAGCCGTCGAAAGCGTGGCCGCTTTCAAATTTGTCTTCGTCGAATGCCGAAACCGGCACGGAGACGTGCTGCTCTTTGCCGCGCGTGTCCGTGAAGCGGAAGTCGACGAACTTGACGTCCTCGTCCTTGACGAGTTGCATGACGTCGGCCACGGATTTACTCATTACCTATCTCCTGATTAACAAAAGTCGGCGAACTTCTTCGCCGCCTCGACCAATTCGGGACTACATTACCAATCGAGGACTAAAAAGCAAATTACGTGCTAAGCGGACAAACTTTGCCCTAAGCGCTTGAAGCAGCGCACGTTTTGATGAATCGACTTCGTTTCTGCTTTGCGCCGGTTTGGCTGGCGCTTCATTGATTGGCACTGATTTGGTGCGTGCCAAAGAGTTAGCTCAGTCAGACGCACCGACTTCGTGCATCGCACTTATTCTGCACCGAATCGATGCATCGACGTCCACGCTCAGCGCCACGCTAGAATGAATGCCCACGACCGCAGATGAATCGCCATGAGCACGCTCGAACAGCTGTACAGCCAGGCCGCGAACCGCGCCGCCGAAAACCATCTGATCTACGCGGGTGCCTTCTCGCCTGCGGAAGTCTTCGAACTGCTGCAACTCGATCCGAACGTTCGCCTCGTCGACGTGCGCACACGCGCCGAGCTCGACTGGGTTGGCCGCCCGGCAATCGATGGCGCGCAGTACGCACACATCGAGTGGATCCGCTATCCTGGTTCCGTACCGAACGCCGAGTTTATCGAACAATTGCGACAGGTCGCCACCCCGGAAACGACGCTTCTTTTCCTGTGCCGCAGCGCCGCGCGCTCGAAGCTCGCGGCCGTGGCCGCGCAAAAGGAAGGGTTCGCGAAGGCGTACGACCTGCTGGAAGGCTTCGAAGGGGATAAGGATGGGCAAGGGCATCGGAAAACGGTGTCGGGATGGTGTTTCCGTGGGTTGCCCTGGATGGGGGCTTGAGGGTTTCGCGCGAAGCTAGCTTCGGTTATGGCGAACATCGGCCGAGACGCGGGTTTGAGCGATGAGGAATTCGCGATCGAGCTTCGAATAATGCGGCTGAAGGACCACGAGGATCGTCGCGCGGCTTTCGAAGCAGCCGGGCATGGTCGTCAGATTGCTGGAGCGTCAGCAACATCCGCACGCGCCTGACGCGTGCTTCATCGACCGGTACGAGCCCTTTGCCATCGACTCACAAGCCCGACCCGAAGTGCACCGCGCTCACCTTCGTCGATGCAACGAACCCCTGAACCGCATCGACCGTGAGTCCGGCGCCCGCGAGCACCGTGCAGCGCGCGCCCTTCGATTGCTCCACCAGCCGCGCGATGATCGGCTCAGCCTCCAGAGCCGAAGGCTTCCCGTCCGACGTCAGCACATTCGTCACCGCATCGAAGCGCGACAACACCTCGAACGCCGCGAACACATCACGCGCCTCATCGAACGCACGATGAAACGTGATCTGCTTGCCATCCGCCGCATCGATCACGCGCTTCAGCCCTTCCTCATCCACCTCGCCATTCGCATTCAACATGCCGATGACAATCGCATTCGCGCAGCATGACGGCATAATCATCGGCGTCATAGACGAAGGAACGGCTGTGCGGCCGCACGATCACGTTCACCGGAATCGTCACCGCATCGACGACGGATTCGATCAGTCCCATACTCGGCGTCAGTGCGCCCTCGCCCATCGCCGTGATGAGTTTCAGCCGGTTCGCACCGCCGTCTTCGGCCGCGCGCGCATCGGCAACCGTCGTCGCAATCACTTCGAGCAAAGTCACTGCGCATCCTCCCGCGGTACTTCCACCACTTCGCCGCCCAGCGCCAGCACGCCGTCGTGCAGCACCTGAAGCGGCATCGGCCTTTTCGGGATCGCCATTCACGCCCAGATCGATATGCGAGCGCGCGTACAGCGCCCGCGCGCCGGATCGCCGACGCTCGGGCAGACTGAACGCGCGCACGCCTTCGAAATCGCGCTCGATGCTCACCATCAGCGGCGTAATCCGCGACTCCGGCAATCCGAACACGAGCAGCGAACGCTCGACATGCGGCGTCGCGTGATGCAGATGCGCATAGTGATTGTCGAGCACCCATTCGATCATCGGCCAGGCCATGACCGGAAAGCCGGGCACGAAATGGTGATCGTTGAACGAGAAACCGGGAATCTTATTGTAGCTGTTCGGAATGATGCGCGCGCCCTCGGGAAATGTGCCCATATTCAGCCGATGCAAATTCTCCGGCGATTCCAGATCCACCGCCTGATTGCCCGCCTGCGCGGCAGTATCGCGGATGCGCGCGCGGATGAGTTCGGCCGCTTCGGGATGCAATTCCAGCGGCACGCCGAGCGCCTTCGCCGCGCATTGCCGCGTGTGATCGTCCGGCGTCGCGCCGATGCCGCCAGTCGAAAACACGATATCGCCCGATGCGAATGTGCGCGCGAGCGTCGCGGTAATGCGCGCGGGATCATCGCCGACATATTCGGCCCAGTCGAGCGCGAGCCCGCGTGCGTCCAACAGTTCGATGATCTTCGGCAGATGCTTATCCGTGCGGCGGCCCGACAAAATATCGTCGCCGATGATGATGACGCCAATGCCCATGAATCGCCTCTTATTGCTTGATTGATACTTCGCGAGATTCGACCGTGATCGCAGCAAATTGCGGCTCGGTCGCGCGCAATCGTTCGAGCGCGTGCAGACAGTAATGCGCGAACCACAGCGCCGAAAAC
Organism: Candidatus Burkholderia humilis; assembly: GCA_001184405.1. Classification (GTDB taxonomy): domain Bacteria; phylum Pseudomonadota; class Gammaproteobacteria; order Burkholderiales; family Burkholderiaceae; genus Caballeronia; species Caballeronia humilis. The sequence continues at coordinate 6,042 of LFMX01000017.1, read as the reverse complement.
ACGAGGATGAACGCATACGCCCAGATCGTCACGGCCGCGACGACCGGAAAGAGCGGCAAAAGCCAGACGGACCACGCCCAGAGCATCGTCGGAACGGAGCTTAAAAGTCCGCTCACGATACCGATCGCGAACAGATGCCAGCGCGAATCGCGTACGATCGCGCGCCGTTCTTCGACGCTCGTGTGCATGGCGAGCGCATCGTAAGTCATCACGCGATACGTGAGCCCAGCCCCACAAAAGCGGCGGAATCAGCGCGAAAAACGGCGGAATGAGCCACAGCGGCAACGTGACGACCAGCAGCACGAGACACACGATGGTCGTGATCACCGAATGCCCGAGACTGCCGTACCACGACCCGCCATGCCGCGCTTCCAGCGACGCGTAATGGCCGCGCGGCTGACGCGTGAGCAGCTTGACGACGCCGGGCATCGAAATGGTGGCGATCAGCAACAGCACGGTCACGACGATCAGCGGTATCGCCATGATGACGACCAGAAACGGCGCAATCACCGCATGCAGCGACAAAAAACCGACTGCATCGAACAGGCGATACACCGCGCTGAAGTGAGCGCCCAGCCTTCGAGCCAGCCATTGGCTGCGCCCGTGAGCGTCTGCCAGAAAAACCAGAGAATGGCGCCCCAGAAGATGGCCGTCGCCGCGAACGGCGTGAAGGTCAGCCAGAGCATGCGCGGATGAAAGACGTTCGCAAGCGCGCGCACGAACGAACGCAGCAGATCACTCATGCGTGATTCGACGAAAAGAAGATGAGAACGACAGGATAAACCAGCGCCGCGAACGGGCGCTGGAAACGACAGTCAGACGGCCGCCGCGCCGTTGTCGGACGTGGCGCGATGCGATGTCAGCCGCGCGCCGATGCGCTTGAACGCAAGCCAGTGTTGCTCGATGAAGCCATCGCCGTAATGCACCGGCGCGCCGAGCTGATCGCGGATGCCAGTCGGCTCCACGGTGCGATCGAACGACGCCGAACGGAAAATGATGTCCCAGAACGAGAACAGCACGCCGAAGTTGCAGCCGTACGTGGTGCCTTCGTGCCCGTAACCGACCGCATGATGCCGCCGATGAAACGCCGGACTCACGACGATGCGCTCGCCGAGCCAGCCGTAATACAGGCGGATATTCGCGTGCTGCACGCTCTGCATGAGATTGGTGATGGCCACCAGCACGACGAATTGCGACGGCTCCACGCCGATCACCAGCGCGATGGCGGCGAAAAAGCTGGCCTGCATGACATCATCGAGCAGGTGATTGCGGTCATCGGACCAAAGCGACATTTTCTGCTGACTATGATGCACCGCATGCAATTCCCACCAGATGCCGATCCGGTGTTCCAGCCGGTGATACCAGTAGCCCGCCAGATCGAGAATGAGCACATAGATGATGAAGGTGACGATCGGCTGAGTGGTCACGCCCGGCCACAGATTGTCGATTTCCAGATTCGCCACGCCCTGCACGCGCAGCCAGCTTTGCAGCGAATCGAAAAGCGGCTGGAACGTGAAGAAGAACAGATTGAGAATGCCGAGCTTGACGATCCACGTGTACAGCACGTCCACCCGCACGCCCTTGCGATTATTCCACTCTTCCGCCGGACGCAGCGCCTCGAGCGGACGCAGCACGCAGTACATCGCGAGCACTTCCAGCACGCCGACGATCACCCAGTACAGCGCGTCGTACGTGTCTTCGTCGTAATCCATCATGCCGAGCTTGAACAGCACCGGCTGGACCACGTCCACGTAGAGCAGGGTCTGCAACGCGGAAACAAAGTTGTCGAGCGACGAGAGAATCGAATGAAACATGGTGCTCCGTGTAACGCGAAAACGTACTGCCTTAATCCGTAGACAGGGCGCATGATCGCGCCCTGCTTCGACTCGATTTACGCTCCGTTCGGCGCCGTGACGGGCGCGCGATTGAAGAAATAAATACCGTGCGGCGAACGTCCGACCTTGATCGTCTGGATCAGCTTGCGATCGGCCAGATCGATCACGCCGACGTGCTTAGCAAAGCGGAACGTAACCCACAGATACTTCTTGTCGGCCGAAAGTTCCATGTCGTCCGGTCCGGGCAGCAAACCGGTGATATCGCCGACATTCGTGAGCGCGTCTTCATCGATGATGCTGATGGTGTTCGCAACCCGATTCGAAATCAGCACGTGCTTGCCGTCGACCATCGAGCGGAAATTGTGCGCGCCCTTGCCCGTCTTGATGGTCTTCACGATTTTCTGGTTGCGCCAGTCGACCACGGCGACGTAATCCGCGCCCGTCATGCCGACGACCAAATATTTATCGCCCGGCGTCATCCACACGCCCGCCGGCACTTCGCCGACTTTCATCTTCCATTTGACGGTTTGCGTCGGCAGATCGATCGCGGCGATTTCGCCGGAGATCTGCAACGAGATGAACGCTGTCGAACCGTCGTTCGTAAATGCGATGTGGCTCGGCATTTTCGCGAGCGGCAGGCGCTTCGCAATGGTCAGATTCTTGCCGTCGTATTTGTAAATATCGAGGCGATCCAGACGCAGCCCGGTAGACACGAACCACTTCTTGTCCGGCGAAAAGCCGATCTGATACGGATCTTCGATGTCCTGCACCCAGCGCTGGAACGCGCCGGTTTTCGGATCGACGAACATGAGATTGTTCGATACCGAATTCGCGACGATCAGTGACGACGCATCGGGCGTGGGCATCAGGTGATGCGGTTCCTTGCCCGTGGGCACGGTGCCGATGACCTGGCGCGTATTTTCGTCGATGAGGCTGAGCGTGGCTTCAGCCGAATTCAAAACGATGACGTTATTGGCGAATGCCGCTGTGGCGACGAGCGCCGCGCCCGCAGTGAGTGCGGCGCGTGCAACGACCGCGCGCGCGCGGCGAGACAGGAAATAATTGCGCATGAAAAATGAGGTTCGGAGGGCAAGCGTCATTGTAGAACGTTTGCGTTCGCGCGCACGTTGACGCGGCGGCTGTTTTTCCGTAAATCTTTGAATCGACGCAAGAAATACGCGTTTTCTTACGCGATCAGCGTTGCATCGATTCCCAGACTTTGTGAAGGCGTTTGACCGATACCGGCATCGGCGTGCGCAATTCCTGCGCGAACAGCGACACGCGCAATTCTTCGAGCAGCCAGCGATACTCCGCGAGCCGCGCATCGCGCGAAGAATCGGCCTTCAATTTGTCGATGCGCAAACCGATCGCCTTCAGATAACGCGGAAAATGCGCGAGCTGCGCATAAGGCGTGTCGATGACGAAGCGCTTGCCGATCAGCGCGTTCAGTTGCGACTGCATGTCCGCGTAGGCCTGCGCGAACGGCTTCGCCTGCGCGAGTTTTTTCGCGAGCGTGGCGTATTCGGCGAGAATTGTCCCGACCAGACGCGCGATTTCATTCGCGAGCAACGTCAGACGCCCTTTCGCGGCGTCGCGGCGGGCGTGGAAACTAGCGTCATCGTCGGGAAGCGGGTCTTGCAGGCAGGCGCAATCCAGCGCCGTATCGACGATTTGATCGCGTAACTCGTCCGCCGTGCCGAGCGCCATGAACTGCATCGACATTTCGCGCAGGCCGGGCAGGTTCTTCTCCAGATAGCGGATCGGCTCGCGCAATTGAAGTGCGAACAGCCGCCGCAAACCCGCGCGATGGATGCGCGCCGCTTCCTCGGGCGAATCGAACACTTCGACATCGCAATGCGTGATGCGATCGACCAGCGCCGGATAGCCTAACAGCGTTTGCCCGCGACGGCGGATTTCCAGCAACTCGAGCAGCTTGCCGAAATTCCACGTCGTCAGGTTTTCGTAGAGTGCGGTGCCCTCGCCGCCGCTTTGCTGCGCTTGCGGCGCGGCGTCCGATTCGCCGGAAAGCGCATCGAATGCGGCGGTCGCGGTCAACTTCTGAAACTGCTGCGCCTGCGCGCCGAGTTCCGCGCGCAATTGCGCAAGATTGCGGCCCATCGCAAGCTGACGGCCGTGCTCATCGATGATCTTGAAGTTCATGAACAAATGCGCCGGCAGCGTTTCCAGCTTGAAATCCGCGCTTTTCACGGCGATTTGCGTCTGTTCGCGAATATCCGCGATCAACGATTCGACCAGTGTTCCCGCGCCGAATTCGGCCCGGCGTGATGCTCGGCGAAACCGGCTGCGTATTCCAGCAGCGGCACCACATGACGGCGCAACTTCTGCGGCAGCGACTTCAGCAGAAGCTACGTCTTTTCCTTGATCATGCCCGGCGCGAGCCATTCGACGCGCCGCGCATCGATCTGATTCAGGCTGTATAGCGGCACTTGCAGCGTGACGCCATCGCGCGGCGCGCCCGGCTCGAAGTGATACGTCAGCGACATCTCGATGCCCGACATCGTCATGCGCTTCGGGAACAGATCGGTCGTGACGCCGGCGACTTCGTGGCGCATGAGGTCGTCGCGCGACAGGAACAGCAGGCGGTCGTTGCCCGCTTTCTTCTGCTTGTCGCGATACCAGCGCTCGAACGCCGCGCCGGTCCACATGCCGTCGGGAATCAGCAAATCGTAGAAACCGTAGATGAGTTCGTTATCGACCAAAACGTCTTGGCGACGCGACTTGTGTTCCAGTTGCTCGATATCCGCGACCAGCTTGCGGTTGTGCGCGAAAAACGGCAGACGCGTCTCGAATTCGCCTTCGACGAGCGCGCCGCGAATGAACAACTCGCGCGCGTATTTCGGGTCTTGCTGGCCGAAGCTCACGCGGCGACGTCCGTACACGGTGAGACCGTACAGCGTCGCGCGCTCATAGGCGACGACTTGCGCCGCCTTCTTCTCCCAATGCGCATCCGACAGCGACTTTTTCAGCAGATGCGCGCCCACCGTTTCCAGCCATTTCGGCGATTTTCGCGATTGTGCGCGCGTACAGACAGACGACTCGTCTCGAGGAGTTCGCCCGCCATGATCCAGCGCCCCGCTTTCTTCAGCAGCGCCGAATCCGGCCACAAAAAGAACTTGATGCCGCCCGCGCCGAGATAATGCGGCTCGTCATCCGCTTTCAGGCCGACATTGCCGAGCAAACCGGTCAAGAGCTCGAAGGTGGCATCGGATTCATTCAGACGCCAGCCGTGTTCGCGCACGACGGTCAGCAATTGCGAATGCACATCGCGTCATTCGCGCAGACGCAGATGCGAGAGAAAGTTCGCGCGGCACGCATCGGCGAGTTGCTTGTTCGATTTTTTATGCGCGACGGCATCCTCGAACCACTTCCAGATGCGCGTCCATTGCAGGAATTCCGAACGCTTGTCCACGAACTGACGATGCGCCTGATCCTGCGCCTCGATCGGCCGATCGCGAGGATCCTGCACCGACAGCGCCGACGCGATGATCAGCACCTCCGTCAGCGCGTGATGATCGCGCGCGGCGAGAATCGTGCGGCAGACGCGCGGATCGAGCGGCAGACGCGCGAGCTCGCGGCCGAGCGGCGTGAGCGCGTTGTCGTCATCGACGGCGCCGAGTTCGTTGAGCAATTGATAGCCGTCGGCAATAGCGCGGCCCGGCGGCGACTCGATAAACGGAAACGTTTCGATCGCCGTCAGATGCAGCGACTTCATGCGCAAAATCACCGCCGCGAGCGACAAACGCAGGATTTCCGGATCTGTGAAGCGTGGGCGCGTCTGAAAATCCGCTTCGTCATACAGGCGAATACAGATGCCGTCTGCTACGCGGCCGCATCGGCCGGCACGCTGATTCGCCGCCGCTTGCGACACCGGCTCGATCTGCAACTGCTCGACCTTGTTGCGATACGAATAGCGCTTCACGCGCGCGGTGCCGGCATCGATCACATAGCGAATGCCCGGCACCGTCAGCGACGTTTCCGCGACGTTCGTCGCCAGCACGATGCGCCGCGCGTTCGACGGCTTGAACACGCGTCCTGTTCCTGCGCGCTCAAACGCGCGAACAGCGGCAGAATTTCCGTATGCGGCGGATGGTGCTTGCGCAGCGCTTCGGCGGCGTCGCGGATTTCGCGCTCGCCGGGCAGGAAGACGAGCACATCGCCGGGACCTTCGCGGCAGAGTTCGTCGGCG
>LFMX01000154.1 GCA_001184405.1 Candidatus Burkholderia humilis | reverse complement strand
TACAGAAAGATAAGAGGATAAGCCATAACCCCAGAGATCGTCGTCAAGTATGGGTCTGGCCATTTCCTTTTCGCCGTCGAAACAACGATCAGGTTAACAGGAACGGCCTGAAGTAAATAGCCCCATCCATCATTTTGTTAAAGCTTCTTAGCGCAGCGTCGTGTATGAAAACATCGCCCGGCGCTCGCCGGGCGATGTCGTTTACGCGCGCAAAACGGCACGACGACCGGCGCAGCGCGCACGAAAAAATCTGCCTTACAATCGTCGCTCCTGACAAGCACGTCCGCAGCTTGAACATGAATGAGCGCAAGCCGTCGAGTCTCGCCGAGCGTATCTACAGCGACATTCTCAATCGCATCATCGAGGGCGAATTCAAGGAGGGCGATCGCCTTCTGACCGAACACGCGCTCGCCGAACGGTTTGCGACGTCCCGGCCGACAGTGCGCGAGGCGCTCGCGCGTCTGCGCGCGGACGGCATCATCGTCACGCGACGCGGCTCGGGCACGACGATCCGACGCCGGCCGGATGCGGAAGTGCGCCGCTTGAAACCTTGTCGGACATTCGGCGATGCTACGAATTTCGCGTGGTCACGGAAGCGGGCGCGGCGGAACTGGCCGCCCTCAAAGCCGATGACGACGATCTGCGCGCCATTCGGGACGCGTGGGATGAACTGGAGCGCGTCGTCGAGGCGCAGCAAGGCATCGGCGCGAAGGACGATTTCACGTTTCATCTCGCGGTGGCGCGGGCATCGAAGAATCAGTTTTTTGTGATCGCGCTCTCGTTCATGGAGGAGCAGGTCGTGTTCAGCATGAATCTGCCGCTCGTGAAGACGCTTGAGCGGCAACGGCTCGTGCAACGCGAGCATCACGATATTTTCGAGGCGATTCGCGCGCGAGATTCCGTGTGTGCGGGTCAGGCGATGAAATCACATCTCGGGAACGCGCTCGAGCGCATGTTCGGCGATGAGTGATCGTATGACTGCAGCGAAACATAATGGGAAACCCTGATTAACCACTCAAAGTGCGAAGGTTGTTTGACAACTTTTTCGTTCAAACCGCGATCGCTTGAGTCCGTCGCGACATTGCAAATCAATCCGAGAGGCACCTCGCAAGCGCGCAAATCGACAGAACGCATGCGCTTTCCAAACGTGCTCCCGTTTTCGCCCAACCAAGACAAGGAAACTTCCGGAAAAAGCGGTTAAATCGCCGGGGTAACACGTGCTCGGGGTATCTCCCGAGCGCGCTCTGCAAAGCGCCGTACGCAATGGAGAAATGCCGCCAAAGCCGGTTTCGGTAACGGCTCGCGGGCCCATCCGGTTGCTTGACATACGATGAATCCGTTAGCTATTTTGCAGCTTCCAGAACCGAGAGGGCATCCGCGCACACGACACGCACAAAACCATCGAGACATCAAAACGAAGTACAAACGAAACGTCTCAACCGGATGGTTGAGAACGAAGTGAGGAGACAAAGAACATGGTTTTCAAGGCAGCACGGTCATTGAAACGGGGGGGCGATGTGCGTCGCCGTCGGCATGGCATTCACGATGAGCGTTGCGCAGGCCGCCGATCCCGTCGCCATCAACATCGTCGACGTCGCAGGCAATCTGCAACTGACGCAAAAGGGCTTCGAGGCGTTCAAGGCGAAGTATCCGAATCTCGTATCGAATATCACATACGTCGACTTGATGAGGCAATGAAACCCCAGCGATGACGTCGATCTAGCTGGACGCATTCCTATCTCCATCTCCTCGTGGATGACTCGGCCAACGTTCACCGCCAGCCCGCAGTTAATTACGTAAATCAGGCGGGCTCTCTTCACTCGGACCTCCGAATTGAGGGTCATCGGTAAGAGGCAAGATATGACAAAGAGGTTAATCAACCTCTTCTTCACCGTCAGTTTATCCTTGTGAATGAACGTCCATCCCACCTCCGTCTGCTCGGCACCTGTCAACTCTATGTGGATCTCCTGCTCCGTCGGCTGCATCGTGTGATACTGATCGATCCTTGGAGTGCGTAAGCCGAGGTGTGTA
>LFMX01000153.1 GCA_001184405.1 Candidatus Burkholderia humilis | reverse complement strand
ATTATTACCTCCGGTAAAAGTCCACCGTGCAGTCATCTATGGTCATCTCGTCCTCCTTGTCAAACTGAAGTCTAACATAGACTTCAGTGACAAGACTGTGATCAGCGAAGGCTAATCTGGCGCGGTCGACAAAAATTTCCCAGCCGTGTCGATCCACGTACGGCCCGAGCGGATCCTCGTGCTTGAGGGGCCTCTCCTCTACTAATTTGCGTCGGTCGTACTCCTCTAGGACACTCCGCCATCCTTGGACGAGTGGCTCGCCCTGGCCGCTCGTGGATGCCTCTGTCTGCCTCCTTTTGAGGGCTCTGGCCATAAGGTACCTGAAATAAAAATTGTCAGTGATTGCATAACAAGGTACAAATTAGCCTATGACCCCACTTAGTTTCACAGTTATTGCATTAATACACAGCTCAGCTCATGTATGAAAATCAGCACGTATGGCATCAGAGTATATTCAATTGTCAAGAGGTACCACCACAACTTAATTGTCATTTAGAGATTTAGCATCCAAAATTTCAGTCACCAGTTTATAGCACTATATTCCCACAGAATTTTTTTTAACAGCCACAATTATGTACACTCAGCACGCATATCAAGCCCTAAACAGGTCACAGATATAGAATCACAGATTTTCACTATCAATTCAGCTTTATGACAAGCACACTTACACATAAGATCATGCAAAATAACTAATCGTCTAGACAAGGCTGAAGGGATCCTATCTGAGCTAACTATCTCTGGATTAGCGCTCCCAGCCTCATCGTCAGCAATGTATCCCGCATCTCCAATGGGTCCAACCCCCAAAGTGCCCCCATGATTCACACTGGGCTCTGACTCCTGGAGCTCCTCCGGCTCAGATGAAACCTCCTCGAAGATCTCTTTGCAAGCAATGCGCACTCGAAGGATGCGATCCTCAAGTCACTGCAAACGCTGGTGTAGCTACAGGTTCTCATCCGTAGCTAAAGCTAGGCTCCTCTCTAGCCCCTTCATGCGGACGCGCAAGTAGGTGGAGCTGTCCTGATGCTCCCTTCGCTCCTGAACCAATGTTATGATCAGATTCTCACATTTTTTTTCCAACTGATGGACTACCCAGTTAGGGTAGTGGTACACAACTCGACCATAGGATAAGAAAGGTTCCACCACTGAGGTATCAAAGACCCACTCACCACCTACGTCACAATCGTGATAAGTTAGGGTATGAGTCAAATCTAAGGGGTATCACGGTCTACTCGACCCAGCTCCGGATGCCATCCTAACAAATAACAATACCAGTTTAGTCCCAATTCAACTTAGGCTTACAATTATCATAAAATGAACATTTATTGAAATTGTACCCAACAATTTACAATAAACATTTCTTCATACATATGCATCATTCTGTGCCTAGTTTTTCAAGTTCTAACGAGTTCAAGCATTATACAATTACTAGTATTTAATGTTTCAAGTCTTTTATTAAGGTTTCCCTAAACCTTTGCTCTGATACCACCTGTGGCGTTCCGGTCACCTGCAACCCCTCAGGTGGGCCCAGAGCTCGGGTCGCCAACTCGTCCGGCTTGTGCCAGGTGGTCGAACAAGCATTCAAGCAGGTGAACCAAAAACAAAGCAACAAACTAATATTTTAGTCCAGGTGTACCTTATCGTTTAAGCCTCGAGCTAGCCACCGAACCCTATCATTCTAGCCTCATCTCAAAAGTTTCTTTGAAACTGTTCCATAGTAAAATCACACGCACGCATATAGTAAGATAGAAGCGTGCTGAGCTGAAAGATAGAAGCAAATAATCAATTAATGCTTTCATAAGGAGACCCTGAATTGGTGTATTAGCTTGGCACCATATATACTAGTTTGACCTTGTGGATGTATAAACTGAGATTTTATCTTATTCAAATTTTAGATTGCAAGACATTTGTACTGTAATAGTAATTAGACTTCCGCATTACTCTGATTAATACAACTTGTGCATCAGCAGCTAAATAAATTGCTTGCTTGTGCCCTTGTCCCGGTGCGAACTGGGGCGGGATGGCGACCCAACTCATTTCG
>LFMX01000152.1 GCA_001184405.1 Candidatus Burkholderia humilis | reverse complement strand
AGCATGTTCGGACTGGCTGTTTTGCTGCTGCTCATCGTGGCCGCGGCGATCGGACCGTCCGTGGTTACTTACGATCCGCTGAAACAGGTGCTTGCCGAACGGCTCACGTCGCCGAACGCCGCGCACTGGTTTGGCACCGATCAACTTGGGCGCGACATTCTTTCGCGGCTCGTGCACGGCTCGCGGCTGACTTTGAGTATCGCGATGCTCGTGGTTGTGCTCGTGGTGCCGGTGGGCTTGTTGATCGGCACGATCGCGGGTTACAGCGACGGATGGATCGATACCATGCTCATGCGCATCACCGACATTGCGCTGGCGTTTCCGAAGATCGTGCTCGCGCTGGCGTTCGCGGCGGCGCTCGGGCCGGGCGTGCTCAACGCGGTGATCGCGCTGTCGATCACCGCGTGGCCGCCGTATGCGCGGCTTGCCCGCGCCGAATCGCTGCGGCTCGCGCAGGCGGATTTCATCCACGCGGCGCGGCTGGCGGGCACATCTCACGTGCGTATCTTGTTGCGATACATCGTGCCGTTGTGTTCATCGTCCGTGATCGTGCGGGCGACGCTCGATATGGCCGGCATCATTCTCGCCGTCGCGGGACTTGGCTTTCTCGGTTTGGGCGCGCAGCCGCCAAGCTAGGAATGGGGCTATATGGTCGCGGCGGGCCGCAATGTGTTGCTCGATGCATGGTGGGTCGCGACCATTCCCGGCCTCGCAATTCTCGCCGTGAGTCTCGCGTTCAATTTGCTCGGCGATGGTCTGCGCGACGTCTTTGACCCGCGTCACAGAGGCTGACATGACGACGCCGCTTGCCGAAATCGATGATCTGCAAATCGCGTTCGCCGGTCACGATGGCGCGTTGTCGCCCGCTGTGCGCAGGGTATCGCTGACGGTTGAGCGTGGCGAGCGGCTGGGTATCGTCGGGGAATCGGGTTCGGGGAAATCGCTGACGGGGGGCGCGCTGCTCGGTCTTTTGCCGCCCGAAGCGCAGTGGTCCGCGAACGCGCTGCGCTTCAACGGTCAGGATTTGCTCGCGATGCGCCCGCAAGATCGCCGCACGCTCTGCGGCACGCAAATGAGCATGATTCTGCAAGACCCGAAATATTCCCTCAATCCGGTGATGACGGTCGCACAGCAAATGCGCGAAACGCTCGCGGCCGTGGATATCCGTGATCCCGAACGCGTGGCGGATGTGTGCACGAACTCTCCGGCGGCATGGGCCAGCGCGTAATGATCGCCATGATGGTGTTCGCCGGCCCGCGCCTGTTGATCGCCGACGAGCCGACTTCCGCGCTCGACGTGCTCGTATCGATGCAAGTGCTTTCCGTGCTCGACGAGATGATCGCGCGTCACGGCACTGGGCTCGTCTCCATCAGCCACGATTTGCCGCTCGTGATGTCCTTCTGCGATCGCGTCGCGGTGATGTACGGCAGTCGCATCGTGGAAACGTGCGCCGCGCGCGATCTGGCGCACGCGCGCCATCCGTACACGCGCGGTTTGCTCGCGGCCAATCCGCCGTTGACGAATCCGCCCGCCGAGTTGCCGACCTTGCGCCGCGATTCCGCGTGGCTGACGGAAGGAACCGGAACATGATCGACATCGAACGCGCGCTGATGCGCTTCAAGACCAAAACCGGTCACGTCGATGCCGTGCGCAACGTGTCCTTGCGCGTGGAAGAGGGCGAAGTGTTCGGGCTCGTCGGCGAACCGGGCAGCGGCAAGTCGACGCTGCTACGCGCGCTCGCCGGTTTGACGCCGCTCGACGGCGGCAGCATGCGCATGGAAAAGCGCGCCGGAAACCGCGAATGGTATTCCAGGATCCGTACGGCTCGCTGCACCCGCGTTTCACCGTCGATAAAACCCTGCGCGAGCCGTACATGGACGCCTCCAGTTTGCCAAGCTTTCATTCCGTGACAGCAAGAAGAGGAAGGTTGCACCCGTACATTCGGACTTTTCACGCGAGACACTTTTGCTCGCTGTCCCTGATGGGAGAAAACAATAATTAGGGTTATTGGCGTCTGATGAGAGTGAGACGCGGCAGACGTCGGCACGGTTTGA
>LFMX01000151.1 GCA_001184405.1 Candidatus Burkholderia humilis | reverse complement strand
CCGAGTTTTGGCAGTAGACGTCGGCGCGGTTTGATGGAGATTGCAATGGATGGAGCATGGATGAAAAATTGACTGCATCTATTGTTGATGGAGGATGGAACAGGCTGCAACAGCTGACTGCGCGTGGCTGCAAAAGGCCACGGAATAGTTAAATTTTTTTAAGAGTGAAAAAAACAGAATGAAATTGAAAATAAGGTATGGTCATACCTTAGTTTTACTTTCCTTCTGTTTACTAACGTTAGAATATGCTAACACTCAAAAATTATCTTTTTCTTCTTCTTTTTTTTATTGATACACTAAAATCTATTAAACTCAATCAGTAGAAACATAAACATATAAACTAAACTACTAAAAATACTCGCAAAGATTAAAAATAAATTTTAAAAAATTTTTAAACTTTTTTTAGAAACAACTAAAAAAACATAATAGAATAAATTAACTACTAAAACAGGTGCAAAAATTAAATAAATTGGGTTGCCTCCAATAAGCGCAATTATTTTAACGTCGTTATGCTCGACGGTCTTCCATTATTATCCAATGCCTTTTCTCTCTTCTAAAATCCAACTTGTTGACTTCTTGCATTCAGTGTAAGACTTCTTCAGCCGAATATCTCCACTGATTCCAGGTGAATCAGTTGCATTGATCACCAATTGGACTTCCTCTCCTTCCACAAAGGCATATATTGAACGATCAAGCACAGGTGGCCATTCTACTATTGGTTCTTCAAATTTGTGAAAAGCCTCAAGAATCTCCTTATTCTCAATTTCCTGGGACTTGGCTGATCCTACAGACAAAGAAACAAATGTTACCAACAAATCAGATTCATCAATACTTGAGTCATCAAACCTCTCAGCTTCTTGTTGGAAAACAAGTGATTCTTGTTGTATCACTTCATCCAATGGGTGTTCCTCTGTGATTTCAGAATTCTCCAAGTTTACTCCATCTCCCAAAGGAATCGTACTATCATCTTTCTGATCAACAGCATTCTCCAACCTCCTCATGTAAGATTGCAACTGACTTAATTGATTCTCCAAATACTGAATGCTCCTCCTTGTTTCCTGTTGAAATTGGAGAGTATCAGTAGCAATTAATCTAACAATTTCATCAAGAGGCATACCTGAATTGGAACAAGGTTGTTCTATTGCAATGTTTTGCTCAGGTTGACAATATGAAAAATCCTGTGACTGTACTTTATAGCGAAAGTTAGGATGATAACTCTGTTCTAGGTTATAAGGATCAGAATAAAACTGATAATTATCTTGCTCTGAACCTAGAAATCCACCAACTGAATTAGTATAATCAAAATAATTATATTGAACCCTTGGACATTAATTAGTTGGTTTTCATGGAGAAGCACAAAATTCACATATTTTCACTTTTTGCACATTTTGCAGAATGATTAGCTGTTGAACAATGGAAGATAATTTAAAAACTTGATTTTCAAGATTAGAAATACTTATCTCATTCATGTTTCCAGAATAGAATCTTTGCCAAAGACCAAACTGATGTGAATTAAAGGCCATTTCACTACAAAAAATTAACTAAACCGCGCACGGTGTCAACAAGTAATAAAGTGGAAAATATCCGAGTATCGTCTCTCAGGGATTGGTGTGTGAAATTACAAAAACTTTTTCTCAAACTCAAGTGAAATCGTAATTCTTGTTCAAGTAAAAGTAACCAAAAATGATTGATTGTTGTGAATTGGAAAAGAAATAATGCAATGACGAATTAAATAAACTAAACTAAACCAACAGAGCAAGACAAGATGGATGGAATAGACAGTTCAGGATCGGACTGGCTTCTGGATCTTATACTCACTCAGCTAGATTGTGTTCTCTCATGCACAACTCCCTAACCAAGATTGCTTGAGGTAGCCTACAGAACCCTCTCTCGAGCGCCCTCTAATAGGTTCTAACCGATTCGCTATGGCCCTGACGCTAGTCTCTAAACATGGCCAGGTATGCCGGGCTAATCAATTAGGCATAAAGATTATCTTCTAGTCCATTATTATCCTGCCTCTCTCGAGCGTTCAGGTTAATTAATGTGTAATTACCCACTCCTTGTCTAAATTAACCCCTCTCGGGCG
>LFMX01000150.1 GCA_001184405.1 Candidatus Burkholderia humilis | reverse complement strand
TAGTAATCTAGAACGAGATATCAATACATGAGTTGATCAAGTTCATGCAAGCATTAACATCAATAATCACAAAGGAATAGAAAACATGAGATGAGCAATCATAAATTCAACAACTGATAAAATCCATAATCCAGTCCTCCCCCTCACTGTCTAGGGGAGGGTTTAGCTACTCATAAAATAGACAATAAAACCATAAACCCTATGATGAAACATGGTTACAAAGGTAAGATAAAAGGAAGGAAACAAAGCCAGTGATGGTGGAGATGAGATGGTGATGAGGTGACGGCTTCTTCCTTTCCCTTCTTCTCTACGAACGTGTCTTCTCTGTGGTACCGTCTATCTGGCCTCCTCCCAAAAATCACGTCTATCCTCCTTAAGTAGTCTAGGGTTTCGAAAAATATAAGCAATTACACCCTAGGTCCTTAAAATAAGTCCCTCCTTGCGAATACCAATTAATCCCGTAGGTGCACTTCCTGCCTGTGTACATCAGTCAACTTCAACTGAAACCCAATCCACTTTTCGTCCAGAATTTGGAAAAGTGTAAAACTACAAAGTTGTAGCTCTGCCTCTTAGCTTTCAGTAGCACTTTGGATCGCATCATTTGGACTTCAAACGAAGGAGATATGGCCAAAATGGTAAAGTGCGGCAGAGCTGAAAAACTGCTTCGGGCTTGGTTACGAGTTCTTTCCTTTCCTCCATCACTTGGGCTCAAAATAATTATTAACAACGTGTAAAAATAGCTAAAATAACATAAATGACCCAATTAATGGTTAAAACAGTCCAAAAATATAAAATAAATCAATTACTATCCTATAGCCCTTAAATTAATAGAAAGGTGCACAAATGGACACAAAAGGAAGAAAATAACCCACTAAAGACACTCAAAACCCCAAGAATAATATGGCATAAATATGCCCAAACACCATGTCAAGCTGGTTACGTTAAAACCAAGCGCTCGTGGGAGGTAACCCACGAATAAATATCCTTTTTCTATCCTTTTTTTTTAAATTTTGTCTTGCACTTTGAAATTTACATGCCTTTGATGAGCGGTAAAATATACCTAGCGACTAGTGCAAATACTGTCAAAATTACCCACTTAATTGCGATTCTAAGGTTTGCAAAAATATTTTCTATTAATCTAATTGTTATCTAACGATCTATATCTCGTTTATGAAGGTAAAGAGAGAATTTAGGAAATTAAGAATGAATTTTTGAGATACAAGTGAATTTTAAGGATTAGAAATCGGTGAAGTTGTCTAACTAACAATTGAGCCATATTAGCTTAATTTCTTTAACATACATGCAATTGTGGGCTAGTCATCAACTTTATAACATTAATTAGGGATTTATATGACATTAGAATTGAATGGGAAGGAATTAATTGAGCCTACATACTATAGTTTTGGGCAAAAAGAGAATTAAAAGGCACAAGAGTGGCCATGGAGCAAAGTTGTCTTCTAGAAACATGCAAGGTGGCATTTTGGTTTTTGCTCATCAAGTTAGCATGTAATGAGCAACATGAATCATCACACACACACCACAATTCGGTGTGAGCCAAACAAAAGTAGGAAAATTGATTTATCAACAAGGAAAGAAAAAAAATACTTTAGCTAGCATGGTGTCCACTTTCGGTTGGAACAACAATTTCACTAAGTGAAATTATTGTCCTTTTTCATGATCACTTGGTTGTGTCATTTAAAAGATTTTGCCAAGCTTGCCTTGATCACTTTTTCATCCTAGCAACCGAGAACAAGGGAGTGCAAGTGAGAGTTGGTTCCTTTGGAAAAAAATTGAGAGCTACTTTTGTTTGAGGAAAAACCGTGAAGGGTGTGTGTGTTGGGGGGGCTGGAGTTCGTGAAGTTTAGCCATGATTAGGAGCTGGAATTTAGTTGATCTTGTAGCTGAGTTGGAGATTAAGGAGCTAGTGGAGTTATAGACTAGTTTTGGGAGCAATTAAGCCGGTAAGAACTGGAAATAAAACCGTTCAAGTAGATAGTTTGCATGCTTAGAAAGTTAGTTTAATTCTTGGTTGAATCCGACTAGAAAAAATTTTCTTTATGGATTATTCCTATTGCTAGTAGTTTGTATCTGTGTTTGGAAGTTGTAC
>LFMX01000149.1 GCA_001184405.1 Candidatus Burkholderia humilis | reverse complement strand
AATGGGTAGTTTTTGGCCAGATTTCATGCCATAAAATAAAGGGATGGCTTTTTACGAGGTCTATGAAAAAGGGTGAAACCTAGGTGCCCTTTTCATTTTGTTGCACCAACCCAAACAGCAATTTTGACATGCATAACAAAGCAAATTCTCGCTCAACCAGACCATGCGTGAACACTCAGAAAGAAACTTAGAGCACATAAGAATGAGTTGCTCTTTAAAGGCACAAAAACTCACAATAAATTGCGGGTTAAGTCAAATCTTGCACATTTTATCATCCAAATTGATTACCAGGAGAGTGATCACCCATGACGCAACAAATGTGACTACTAATACTCACACTGATCAAGCAGGCAACTTAACATCATAACATATGCCAAAGCAAAACAAAAAGGAGAAAAAGAAAAACTAACTTCTTTTTTTTTCAAAGCATTTTTAAAATTTTTTCCTAAAATCACACAAAACATAAAAAAAAACATACATAAACACATAAAACTCTCCCCCACACCTAAATCATGCATTGTCCTCAATGTATGGGGAAGAAACACATAAAAAGTAAAATAAAACAGAAAAGCAACTAAAACTCCCCTGAAAAGCTAGGTGTGAGAGGGATAAGGTGGTGTGAATCCAGTGTGCGCAAAGAACGCATCCAAGCTGGCGTTCATTTGATTCACAGTTTTCTCAATAGAAGCCACTTGTTCTTGCAAGGTGGAAAGTGACGCATCACTTGGTACGAAATGAGTAGGTGCCGGTAGAAAACGCGGGACAGCAGATGTAGCTGGAGCCTCATCACTAGAATGTGCATTTTGTCGAGCTATTATTTGATGTAAGTGTAGAGGTCTAGGCGAGGAAAAGTGATATTGCCCCTTCTCCTTGGATACTAACCCCATTCCTGCTAAACAAGTAAAATTCAAAGGAAAAATCTCACAAGTAACATGAAGGTTAGTTTCTGGAAGATCAAGTAAGCCCTGATGCACAGCCAAGTGGGTAATTAAAGAGCCAAGAATTAAAGGACGATTTCGAGTAATAGCATCCTGAGATTGGTCAGCAAGCCACCACCCAAGATTAACCTTTTTGCCTACTTTCATACACATTATAAGCTATATACCTGTTTTTGGCCTTCTTTCTACCACTACATGAGTTGCATAGCATAAGATTGGGGGAGGGACGTCGAGGAGGTTATTATCTGATGTAAATGCCAAGTTGAGCTTGTACTTTTAATTTTTGTAATTATTCGGTCAGGTTATGTAATTTTGAGACTGAGCTATTGTGTTTCTTATGTTTTGAAAAAAGAGAGAAAAAAATCCGTATAAAAAAAAACAAAAGAAAAAAAAGAGAAGAAAAAGAAAAAAAAATATAATAAAGGCATGGTTCATTACTATACCATTGCCATACATTTTGTCTTAGTTAGTTAGTTCTTGTTCTTATTTTTAGCTCTTGGCATATATATGTGGCTGTACTTTGATAGGTGGTTTATATGGGTACTTTGTGGGAGTATTGATGAATATGGAAGTTACGATAACAAGGTGAGGGGATATAACACCTACTGTATATCCAAATTTCACCTACCCTGTCCCAAGCCAACATTACAACCTATTAAAGACCTATTGATTGCATGCATGTATATGGTCCCTAACTGCGTTTTATTGAATGGCATGCACATGAAAATGTTTTTAAATCTGAGGCTGCTCTTCTACATGCTACTTGTCTTCATGTCTTCGTTGTTATGTTTTTCTTTTTCTTGTTCTTGCTTGAGGACAAGCAAAGCCTTAAGTTTGGGGGTGTTGTTTGGGCATATTTATGCCATATTATTCTTGGGGTTTTGAGTGTTTTCAGTGGGTTAATTTTACCATTTTGTGTCCATTTGTGCATTTATTTGTCATTTAAGGGTTATAGGCTAGTTAATGGTTTATTTTATATTTTTGGGCTATTTTATTCACTATTTGGGTCATTCATATTATTTGGGCTATTTTTACACGTTGCTAATAATTATTTTGAGCCCAAGTGATGGAGGAAGGAATTAAACCCGTAGCCAAGCCCGAAGCAGTTTTTCAGCTCTGTCGCAGTTTACTATTCTGGCCATATTTCAGGCATCCGAACTTCGATTCAGGCGATTCAAAGTGC
>LFMX01000148.1 GCA_001184405.1 Candidatus Burkholderia humilis | reverse complement strand
GCTTCACCGCTCCATGCAATGCCGTAATCCGCAGGCAACACTTCGGCGCCGATTTCCTTCAGTGCTTCCATCGCCTGACCCGAGCTATAACCGGGCGCTGCATTCGCCGTGATCTTCACCGCAGGGAAGTTGTTGAAGCGCGTGATGAGATCGGGACCGGTGACGTACTTGTACGTGACCACCGATTTGAGCGGCACCATCTCGCCCGAACTGCCGCGTACGAAGATGCGGTTCAGGTCATCGGGATTACGCCGCTCGGAAGACTCCGCCTGCAAGATCACTTGCCACAGGCGGCTATCCTTGTTGAACTGCGAACATACAGCGAGCCGAACATCGTCTGCATGACGCTATACACGTCCTGCACGGGCACACCGAGCGTTTCCGACTTCGTGCGATCGACATCCACCTGCAACTGTTGTGAAGCCGCATTGAACGTCGATGTCACGCCCGACAACTCTGGCCGCTGCTTCGCCTTTGCAATGAACTCGCGCACGATGGCCGCAAGCTGTGCGCTGCCGCCATCGCCCTTGTTCTGTATCCACATCTCCATGCCGCCCGTCGTGCCGAGCCATGGAATGGAAGGCGGATTCACCGGCAGCACGATGCCCTCCTGCACCTTCGACAAATTCGCATACGCGCCGAGCAACACCGCACGCGCATTCTGCGTGCGGATATTCGCGGAGCTATAGCGTTCATCGAAACTCTTGAAGCCGACGAAGAACACGCCCGCATTATTCTTCGTCTGACCATCGCGAAGATGGGGCGGTCGATAAAGAAGTGAGAGAATTTCATGGTCGATGTGCGCTCACTTCGCCGCTTCAGCGGGCTTCTGCTGAATGACGGGACCGCCTTCGGGCACCTTGATGGCCGGCACGTCACTGCTCACCTTCACCGCCACGCCGTTCGCGACACGCACCGCGCCATCCACGATCACGCGATCGCCCGCATGCAGTCCGTCGGAGATGAACCAGTTGTCGCCGAGCCAGTCGCCGACTTCCACCACTTGCTCATGCGGCGTCTTGCCGTCCTTGTCGAGCAGCCACACGAAGTGACTCTTCACGCCCTGCACGGCGCGCTGCGGCACGAGTATCGCGTTGGGGCGCGACAAGCCATGCACGCGCGCACGAACTGTCCCGGATGCAAGTCACCCTGCTTGTTCGCCAACACGGCGCGCACGAGAAACGTGCCCGTATCCTTGCTATACGACGGATCCATGAAATCGACCGGACCGGTGTACGGATACACCGTGCCATCGGCCAGCACCACTTCGACGATATAGCGCTTGTCCGCAGGCAAAGTTAGCAGACCGCGCGACGCCTGATCGCGATAACTCAGCACTTCGTTTTCGGACAGACTGAAGTTGACCCAGATCGGATCGAGTTGCGATACATACGTCAGCAGACTCGAATTGCCCGCCGACAGATAGCTCCCTTCCTGCATGCGCGCATAGCTCGACAAACCCGTCAGCGGGCTTTTGATCGTCGTATAGCCGAGGTTCAGCTTCGCGTTCGTCACTTCGCCTTGCGCGGCAATCACGGCGGCTTCGGCCTGCTTTTCATTGCCGATGGCATCGTCGAGATCTTTCTTGCTCAACGCGTTCAAGGCCTGCAACAGACGCACTCGCGCGAGATTCGCCTTCGTCACTGTAAGACGCGCCTGCTGTTGCGCGAGCTGTCCTTGCGCGGTTTGCAACGCCGCTTCGAAGGGCTTGCGATCCATCTGAAACAGCACTTGCCCTTCCTTCACAAGCGAGCCTTCCGTATAGAGCCGTTTCTCCAGAAAGCCCTCCACGCTCGCGCGAATTTCGACTTCGCGCGAGCTTTACGTTTGCGCGACGAATTCGAGCGTGATCGGCATAGTCTGCCCTTGCACCGTCATGACGGTGACTTCGGGTGGCTACGGCGCCGGCGTGGTCGCGGCCTTCTTGCACGCGGCGAACACGAGCACGACCGGCACGAGCGCGAGCAGGCACGCGTGTGATGCGTTGACGATTCGCGAGCTTGATATCGGCATGAGTACGCTCCGTTGTGAAGCTGCCAACGCGTTTGCTACATCGCTATTGCACGGTATAGCCGCGCCCCGACATGCAAGCGCCGACCACGCGATTGAACGTCGCCATCTGCTGCGATGCCTGTTGCTGATTCGCCTGC
>LFMX01000147.1 GCA_001184405.1 Candidatus Burkholderia humilis | reverse complement strand
TGTTGCTGCGAATTCGCGCGATTCTGCTGACGCTGCCGTGCGCCGCCAATCATCGCGCCGCCGACTGCGCTCATCGCCGCGCCCTTACCTGCATCGCCTGCAATCGCGCCCATTGCCGCGCCTGCCGCTGCGCCGCCCGCGCCGCCGCGCACGCGTCCGCCTTGCGCCTGTTGCGGCACGATGCAATCGGGCCGCCACGCGGATTGCATCGCCGCGAGCAAAGTATCGCCGGTGCCGAAGCGCTCCGAGTCCATGCCTGCCGCGCGCAACAGCCACCGCAGCGCGCGACAGACCGATTCGTCGTCATCGGGCCACCAGGGGCTTCACTTCGCTCATCGCGCTGGATTCCGGACAGGCGGCATCGCGACGCGCAAGCATGCGCATCGGCCGTCGATAAGGCTGGAGTCTAGGTCGCGTGCGAACGCGCGGCATTGGACTTTGGTCCTACGCGCGCGTGCGACAGGGTGAAACGAGAGGAGATTGACGGGCGCTTAGTCTTCGAACCTGCCGCGCACCGCCTTTTGAATTTCGCTAAAAGCAACGGGCTTCACCAGATGATGATCGAAGCCCGCTTCCTTCGAGCGCTGCCGGTCATGCGCCTGACCATAACCCGTCACGGCGGGCGATAAGCAACGCGTCCGCGCATTTCGGTTGCGAGCCGATACCCGTCCATGCCCGGCAAACCGATATCGGGCAGCACGATCTGCGGCGCGAAAACATCGGACAAGGCCAGCGCATCGTAGCCATCGGCTTCGAGCAAGAGCGCCATCGCGGTGGCGGCATCGACGCTGTCATCGACGAGCAAGACGCGCTTGCCGCTGACCATATGCAAAGGCGCGTGCGCATCCACAGGCTGCACGGTCACGTGCGGATGCTTCGCAAGCGGCAGCCACACGATAAACACGCTGCCCTTCTGAAGCCCTGGCGAATACGCTTCGATACCCCCGCCCTGCAATTCCACCAGCGTCTTCGCCAAAGGCAAGCCAATGCCAAGCCCGCCTTCCGACCGTTCGAGCGATGTCTCCGACTGCACGAACAGATCGAAGATATGCGGCAGCATGTCCGCCACAATGCCGATGCCCTTGTCGCGCACGGCAATGCGCACGTCATCGTCGAACTGCCCGGTTTCGATTTCGATCGCGCCGTCTTCGAGGCTACATTTCGACGCATTCGACAGCAGATTCGCAAACACCTGCGCAATGCGCACGCTATCGCCGACGATATAAAGCGGCGTATTTGCGAGTTTCGTCGTCAGCGTATGACGCTTTCTGTCGAGCGCCGGCCGCACGGTTTCGATCGCCGCTTCGATCGCGGCGGCGAGTTCGACCGCTTCCTGACGCAGCGTGATCTTGCCCTGCGTGATGCGCGCGACATCGAGCAAGTCATCGACGAGACGGCTCAAATGCCGCACCTGACGATCGATGATCGAGCGCACCGTCGCGAAGTGATCGACGGACGGCTCACGGTGCGGATCGGGCAAATTGACGGCATTGCGAATGGGCGCGAGCGGATTGCGCAACTCATGCGCGAGCATCGCGAGAAACTCGTCCTTGCGTCGATCGGCTTCGCGCAGCAACATCTCGGCGACCTTGCGTTCCGAAATATCATTGACGATGCCCGCGATACGATTCGATCTCCCCGCTGCATCGCGCACTTGAAACGCGCGTTCTGTCACCCAACGCGGGCCGCCATGCGCACGCGCAATGCGAAACTCGACCTGATACGCGACGCCTTCCGCCAGCAAACACCGATAAGCATCCGCAACATGCTCTCGATCCAGCGGATGAATTTCGCCCGACCAATGTTCCGCGCCCGGCGCAGGCACGGGCGCGCCTTCACCTGCATCGAATAAACGCGCGTAGGCAGGGCTGGCTAAGAAGCTTTAACAGAATGACTTTTGAAGTTATCGCCAGCAGATGATGCAGCAGGCGAGCTTGAGGAAAGCTTCGTGAATGAAGGCTAGGCGCTCGAAGCGGATGCGCAGCCGCCGGAAGTTGTGAGTTCTTGGATCCCAGTCGTCGGCCTACCGCCTTCGTTTCCATCGTTCTGGTTCCCACTTGATCTGGTGGGAACTAGGTTGCCGATTGAGCGCACCTATGAACAGACGGTGGTGAAGCAACGCTTACTGATAATCGTGATCCGCGCGCGTTCCTTTCAGAGTTGGACAATATTCTCGAGAATTGCCAACCACCGCCAGCAACTCAGTT
>LFMX01000146.1 GCA_001184405.1 Candidatus Burkholderia humilis | reverse complement strand
TCATTTGGCGATCGAAGAGATGGAAGCGTGGCTCCTTGGAGATAGGACTGCCTTCTTCACAGCATATCCAAGGGCTAAGAAAGATGTTCTGAATCGCTATCAACAGGACAGTATTTGCGGAACTTGGGAGACACTAGCGGATGCGCTGTATCCCGGTGGAAGCGCCGTCGTTCAGAAAGCCGGCTGGCCGTTGCCGGGTCAGATCAAGAATGAATGGGTTGAGCTTGTCAGTCCTCAATTGAACGTTGAAACCAATACGTCACCAAGTTTTTTTTGCAAATTTCGCGATGCGCTGCGAGAGTTGGGAACTTAGAAAGTTCATCCTATGGAAGGTAAGTGCGTGCTCGGCTGCGTTGACTGTCCTGTGCGCTACTTACATCCTATCAGGACGGTGACATCTTTTCGTGACACAGGTTTCCTGCAAAGAACTAAGTGGAGACCATGCGGTGCGGATCATTGCGGCTGCCAACATGCCTTTCACCGACTCGCTTTTCTTCGCCATCTTCCCCGACGAAGCCGCGCGCGCCCGCATCAGCGACATCGCGCGGCGGCTTCGTGCACAGCACAACCTGAAGACGCAAGCGATACCCGCCGAGCGCCTTCACATCACCCTGCATCATCTGGGCGCGTTCGACGGCCTTCCCGCTGACGTTTTGCAGCAGGCTTGCGACGCCGCTTCGACCGTGAAGTTATCGCCGGTCGACATCACGCTCGATCGCATAGAAAGTTTCTCGAGCCGTCGCGCTAAGCGGCCGCTCGTTTTATCGGGCGATATCACTCCTTCTTTGCAAGCGCTCGTAAACGCGCTTGCACCAGAAACGCATCGTCTATTCAAACTACACGTGACCCTGCTTTACGACGCCCATCGCGGCACGCGTGAAACCGTGCCCGAACCCGTCACGTGGACATCGCACGAATTTGCGCTGATGCGCAGCCACCTCAGCCAATCGCGGCACGAAATCATCGCGCGCTGGATGCTTAATTCCTAAATCGTTGCGACCACTCGAAATCGAGGGTTTCGCGGATTTTTCTATCGGGTTAAGGTTCGACTATCGAAGCAATCGATAAGCGCTTACATGACCCGGTCCTCGCTGCTGCACATCACGCCCGAAACGCATCACGTCCAGATCGATCTCGTCTACGCGACCGATCGCAATTTCACCGGCAAGCCGATCTACAAAACCGCGCATTGCCTGCTGCTCGAACCCGCCGAAGCCGGTTTGCGCAAAGCGGTGGAAATTGCCAAAAGCTTCGGCATGAAGCTGAAAATTTTCGATGCCTACCGTCCGCCGCAAGCGCAAAAGGTACTGTGGGACTTTCTGCCGGATCCGAACTTCATCGCCGAACTCGGGCGCGGCTCGAATCACAGCCGCGGCACGGCGATCGATCTCACACTGGTCGATGCCAACGGCAACGAACTCGACATGGGCACCGGTTTCGACGCGATGGTCCCCGAATCCGCGCACTTTCACGCCGGTCTGCCGGAGCACGTGCAGTACAACCGCACGCTGTTGCTCGGCGTGATGCACGGCGCGGGCTTCACGCATATCAAAAGCGAGTGGTGGCATTACGAATTGCCCGGCTCGCGCGAACTTGCTTTGATCGACAACGAAGACAGCGGCCCGTTGCGGCTGATGTGAACAGGACCCACACATGAAACTGAGTGCACTGATTGCGGCGCTGGCTTTCACGTTAATCGGGGCGCAACCCGCAAGCGCGGCGACGCCGAAGGGCATGTTCGTCATGGCCACGTTGCTCGACGAATTCACCTCGCACGATCCGGGCGAAATCTACGAACTCGTGCCGGAGGAATACGTCGCGAACACGTATGACCGGCTCGTGCGCGTCGATCTCAAAGACCCGTCGAAATTCAATGGCGATGTCGCGCAATCGTGGACCGTGAGTCCGGACGGGCTGACGTTCACCTTCAAGATTCGCCCGGGCCTCAAGTTCTACTCCGGCAACGCGTTGACCGCCGATGACGTCGCGTGGTCCATCCAGCGCACCGCCTTGCTCGATAAAGGCGCAGCCGCGGTGCTCGCGGGCATCGGCCTGACGAAGGCGAACGCGACGCAGAACGTCAAGAAGATCGACGATACGACCGTCTCCATCACCACCGATCAACGCTATGCGCCGACCTTCGTGCTGAACGTGCTCGGCTCGTGGCCGGCGTCGGTGGTGGATCGCAAGTTGGTGGAATCGCACGCGAAGGGCAGCGATTA
>LFMX01000145.1 GCA_001184405.1 Candidatus Burkholderia humilis | reverse complement strand
CGGCAACGACTGGCTCAAGACCAACGAAGCGGGTTCCGGCGCGTACAAGCTCGTCAAATGGACCGCGAACGACAGCATCGTGCTGCAACGCTTCGAGGGTTATCGCATACCGCTCGCGATGAAGCGCATCGTGTTGCGCCACGTGACCGAAGCGGCGAGTCAGCGTCTGATGATCGAAAACGGCGATATTGACGTGGCGCGCGATCTCTCTCCCGACGATCTCGACACGCTCTCGAAGGCCGGCAAGATCAAGGCGACGGCCGTGCTGCAAGCCACGCTCATGTATCTCGGCCTGAACAATAAGAATCCGAATCTCGCCAAGCCCGAAGTGTGGGAAGCAATGAAATGGCTGATCGATTATCAAGGCATTCAGAAGAACGTGATCCGCACGACGTACAAGGTGCACGAAGCGTTCTTGCCCGAGGGTTTTCTCGGCGCGGATAACGAAAATCCGTATCACCAGGATGTCGCGAAGGCCAAGGAGCTGCTCGCGAAAGCGGGCTTGTCGAACGGTTTCACCGTGAAAATGGACGTGCGCAACGATTACCCGTACAGCGAAATCGCGCAGGCGGTGCAGGCTAATCTCGCGCTCGCGAACATCAAGGTGCAACTGATGCCGAGCGACAACAAGCAGACGCTCGGGCGCTATCGTGCGCGCGCGCATGACATCTACATCGGCGAATGGTCGGCGGACTATATCGATCCGCACAGCAACGCGCAGGGTTTCGTGTGGAATCCGGATAACTCGGATGCGTCGAACTACAAAATGCTCGCGTGGCGCAACGCGTGGGACATTCCGCAACTGACGAAGGAAACCAACGCCGCGCTCGCCGAAAGCGATACCGCGAAGCGCGCGCAGTTGTATCAGAAGATGCAGAAGGAAGTACTCGCGAAATCGCCTTCCGTCATCATGTTCCAGAAGGTGTCTCAGGTAGCGGCGCGGCCGGGCGTGACCGGGCTCGAAGTCGGGCCCGGTCAACGATCTCGTGTCGTATCGGAACATCAAGAAGCAGTGAGTACGATTTCGCTTGCCGATCGGTTCCGGGCCGCGAAGGCGCGTCGCGGCGGCGTGCGCGTGGCGTTCGCGTTGTTGCGCTGGATCGCGATGCTTGTCGTCACGTTCACGGGCTTGCTCGCGATTACGTTTTTCATCGGACGCAGGATTCCGATCGATCCAGTGCTCGCCATTCTCGGCGATCGCGCGTCGGCAGCAGCGTATGCGGCAGCGCGTGTGCAACTCGGGCTTGACAAGCCGCTCATCGATCAATTCATCATCTACGCGCGCGATGTGTTGCACGGCCATCTCGGCGTATCGCTATTGACGGCGAATCCCGTCATCGATGACATCAAGCGCGTCTTTCCCGCCACCGTCGAACTGGCGACGCTATCGACGATCGTCGGCATTCTCGTTGGCGTGCTGCTCGGCGTGCTGGCGGCGGTGAAGCACAACCGGCTCGCGGATCACATCGCGCGCGTGATCGGTTTGGCCGGCAGTTCCGTGCCTGTGTTCTGGCTCGCGCTGATGGGTCTGCTGCTGTTCTACGCGCGGTTCATTGGGTGTCGGGACCGGGCCGCATCGATCCCGTCTACGACGGCATGGTCGATACCCACACCGACAGCCTGCTGCTCGATTCGATCATGGCGGGCAAGTGGGATGTCTTCAAAAACGTGCTGTCGCATATCGCGCTGCCGGCGGGCGTGCTGGCGTTTTATTCGATCGCGTATCTATCGCGCATGACGCGCTCGTTCATGCTCGAACAACTGAGTCAGGAATACGTGACGACCGCGCGCGCCAAAGGTTTGTCCGAGCGGCGCGTGATCTGGCGGCACGCGTTCGGCAATATCGCGGTGCCGTTGTTGACGGTGATCGCGCTTGCGTACAGCTATCTGCTCGAAGGTTCGGTGCTGACGGAAATCGTGTTCGCGTGGCCGGGCATCGGATCGTATCTGACGGGTGCGCTGCTCAACGCCGACATGAACGCCGTGCTCGGCAGCACGCTCGTGATCGGCGTGACGTTTATCGCGCTGAACCTTTTGACCGATGCGCTCTACCGCGTGTTCGATCCACGCGCACGCTGACATGGAGACCTTTCCCGCATGCGATTGCCCGCCGGGAGCACGCCGATGAAACCGCCGCGCTGGTCATGGCGCGCATGGCTTCTGACCGATACGCCCGCGTCGCCGCGTCAGGCCGCGCTCGGGCTGTGGTGTATCGGCGCTGGCGAAGGTTTGCGTCAAATCCGCTT
>LFMX01000016.1 GCA_001184405.1 Candidatus Burkholderia humilis | reverse complement strand
GATGCGGCGTCTTGTGCGCCTGACAGATCAAATCGCGGAGCTGGGCGCTTCCTCGACGACCTTGATATTCGTGATGTGCAAGCCGCATTCCTTCGTATCGTGCGATTCCCACCACCAGCGTCCGGCGCGGCTGTCCTCGCCGGGACGAATGGTGCGCGTACACGGCTCGCAGCCGATGCTCGGATAACCGCGCGCATGCAGCGGATTCACCGGCACATCGAGTGTTTTGAGGTAATCCCACACATCGCTTTCGGTCCAGTCCGCGAGCGGATTGAACTTGGCGATATTGCGCGGCGCGTCGTGCTCTTCTTCGTGCAGTTCGGCACGCGTCACCGATTGCTCGCGGCGCTGACCCGCCACCCAAGCCGATACATCCGACAGCGCGCGGTTCAGCGGCTCCACCTTGCGGATATGACAGCAGCTCTTGCGCAAATCAATGCTTTCGTAGAACGCGTTCAGGCCGTGATCGCGGACATACGCATCGACCGCATCGGCTTGCGGATAAAACTGTTCGATGTCGTAGCCGTAACGCGCCTTGACCGTATCGATCATGCCGAGCGTTTCCGCGTGCAAACGGCCCGTATTCAACGAAAAGATGCCGATCTTCACGCCGCGCGACAGAATGGCGTGCGTCAACACCATGTCTTCGGCGGCGAGGCTGCTGGCTAGCTTGACGTTCTGGTGGCGCGCGGCGATCGAATCGAGCAGCGCGTCCAGACGTTCAACCTTGGCTTGCAATTCGGGTGTCATGCATTAGCCGCGCGGCGGCGGAACAGCGGTTCGGGATTGTCGGTCGCGCCTTGATACAGCTCGGAGAATTCCTTGAAGGCGTTCAGCGCGTCGTTGATGTCCTTGTCCGCGCGCACGGCGAACGCATCGAAACCGCAGCGTGCGTGGAACGCGACCTGATCGCGCAGCACATCGCCGATGGCGCGCAGTTCGCCCGTCCAGTTGTAACGCTCGCGCAGCAATCGGCCGATCGAAAAGCCGCGACCATCGCGGAAAACGGGAAAATCGACGGCGATCACGCTGATCTCGCCGAAATCCGCGACGAGATCCGCCGGTTCGTCATCCGGCGCGAACCACACGCCGTTGTCTTCCTTCGCGCGCGATGCGACGATCGCCGCCTTGTGCTCTTTCCACAGCGCGAACGGCACGATGATCTTGCCGGCCGGCAGCGCATCGACTGCGGGCAGCGCGCCGTCTTCGGTCGCGCGGATCACGACAAAGCTGTCTTCGACAACAGCGCGATTCTTGATAATCAACGTCATTTGCAGATCCTTAAGCGTGAGCTTGGCGCGATGCGTACACGCGCTCCTTGAAGGGCGCCATGCCGATGCGGCCGAACGTCTCGATAAAGCGCTCGCCTTCGATACGGTTGTCGACGAAGGTATCGATCACTTGCGAAATCACGTCGGGCATTTCCTCGGCCGAGAACGACGGGCCGATCACCTTGCCCAGATGCGCGCCGGTCGCGCTCGAGCTTTGCTCGCCGCCGAGCGTCACCTGATACCACTCCGAGCCGTCCTTATCGACGCCCAGAATGCCGATGTTGCCCACGTGGTGATGACCGCACGCGTTGATGCAACCCGAGATGTTCAGCGACAGATCGCCCAGGTCGTAGACGTAATCGAGATCGTTGAAGCGGTCCTGAATGGCGAGCGCGATCGGAATCGACTTCGCATTCGCGAGCGAGCAGAAATCGCCGCCCGGGCACGCGATGATGTCCGTCAGCAGACCGATATTCGCCGTCGCAAAACCCAGCGCCTTCGCGCGTTCCCACACCGCGAACAAATCGCGCTTCTTCACGTTCGCGAGAATCAGGTTCTGCTCGTGCGACACGCGGATTTCGCCGAATGAATATTCGTCGGCGAGTTGCGCGACATCGTCCATTTGCTTGTCGGTGGCATCGCCCGGCGCGATTTCACGCGGCTTGAGCGACAGCGTCACCGACGCGTAGCCCGGAGTCTTGTGCGGACGCACGTTGCGCTCGACCCAGCGCGCGAACGGCTTGCTATCGATCAGATGCTTTTCGTACGACGCATCCGTGTCCGCGAGCTTTTCATACGCGGGCGGCGCGAAGAACTTCGACACGCGATCCACTTCCTCCTGCGTGATGGTCGACAGACCGTCCTTCAGGTGCTGCCATTCCTTTTCGACCTGCTTCGCGAATTTCTCCGGCGACAGCGCCTTCACGAGAATCTTGATGCGCGCCTTGTACATGTTGTCGCGACGACCGTAGCGGTTGTACACACGCAGCGCGGCCTCGAAATACGTAATCAGATGCTGCCACGGCAGATCGCGCTTGATGATCGCGCCGACGATCGGCGTGCGCCCCAGACCGCCGCCCGCGAGAATGTCCGCGACGACTTCGCCCTGTGCGTTTTTCTTCAGATACACGCCCATGTCGTGAATCTGCACGGCCGCGCGGTCTTCCGCCGAGCCGTTCACCGCGATCTTGAACTTGCGCGGCAGCCACGCGAATTCTGGATGGAACGTCGACCATTGACGCAGAATTTCCGCCCACGGACGCGGATCGACTTCCTCGTCGGGCGCGACGCCTGCGAACTGGTCAGCGGTGATATTGCGGATGCAGTTGCCCGACGTCTGAATGGCGTGCATCTGCACGGAGGCGAGCTTGCGCAGGATTTCCGGCGTTTCTTCCAGCTCGACCCAGTTGAACTGGACGTTGGTGCGCGTCGAGAAGTGGCCGTATCCGCGATCGTGTTCGCGCGCGATGGTCGCGAGCATGCGCAGCTGGTCGCTGCGCAGATTGCCGTAAGGAATCGCGATGCGATGCATGTACGCGTGACGCTGGTAATACAGCCCGTTCTGCAGACGCAGCGGACGGAATTCCTCTTCGCTCAATTCGCCCGACAGACGGCGGCAGACTTGGTTAGCGTACTGCTCGACTCGTTCGTCGACGATTTGCTGGTCGATCTGATCGTATTGGTACATGTGGGGCCCCAGGTTTTGTTTGAACACCGCGTCCTAGCCACGCGATGCGTCTCGTCTAATCGAATATCCGTTGATTCGCGGCAGCGAGCGTCGTTCAGACGAAACGCTCATTTGCTTATTCCGCGCAGAGATATAGATATTGAAAATCGTGGACTGATAGTAGCGAACCTGCTATATACTGAAAACAACTGAAAAATTACTTTGATATGCGGTTGGGTTATATATGAATCTGCATCAGTTCCGCTTCGTGCGCGAGGCCGTTCGGCAAAAATTCAATCTCACGGAAGCGGCCAAGGCGCTGTATACGTCGCAGCCGGGCGTCTCCAAGGCGATCATCGAACTGGAAGACGAACTCGGCGTGGAAATCTTCACGCGGCACGGCAAGCGCGTACGTTCGCTGACGGAGCCGGGGCGTATCATCCTCGCGTCGGTCGAGAAAATTTTGCAGGAAGTCGAGAGCCTGAAGCGTGTCGGTAAAGATTACGCAGCGCAGGATCAGGGCAATCTCGTGATCGCGGCGACGCATACGCAAGCGCGTTATTCGCTGCCCAACGCCATCGCCGAATTCAAGCGGCGCTTTCCGAAGGTGCATCTGTCGATCCTGCAAGGCAGCCCGACGCAGGTCGCGGAAATGGTCATTCACGATCAGGCGGATATCGCCATCGCGACCGAGGCGATCTCGCACTATAAGGAACTGGTGTCGCTGCCCTGCTTCCAATGGCAGCATCTGGCGGTCATGCAGCCGGATCATCCGCTGCTCGAGCGCAAGCTGCTCACGCTCGACGATCTCGTGCAGTACCCCATCATTACCTACGATGCCGCGTTCGCCGGGCGCTCGAAGATCAATCAGGCGTTCGCGCTGCGCAATCTGACGCCGGATATCGTGCTCGAAGCCATCGACGCGGACGTCATCAAGACGTATGTCGAGCTGGGGCTGGGCGTCGGCATCATGGCGGATATCGCGTTCAATCCCGAGCGCGACAAGCATCTGCTGGCGATGCCGGTCGGGCATCTGTTCGGCACGAATGTCACGCGGCTCGCGCTCAAACAGGGTGAGTATCTGCGCAGTTATGTATACACGCTGGTCGAGCTGCTGTCGCCGCCGCTCAATCGCAAGCTGATCGAGCAGGCGCTGTCGGGCGAGCACGAAAGTTACGAACTCTAAGAAACCTTCCGTTGGAGACCTTCCCGATGACGTTGTCGAAGTTCATGCGCCGGCTTGCTGCCGGCGTCGCTTTGTCTGTTTTGGCCGCGGCCGCCCATGCGCAGTTGAAAGTGGGTATCGATCTGTCGAGCGCCCGGCGGCCGCCATCGGCATCACGAGCAAGAACGCGATGCTGATGTGGCCGAAGACCATCGCCGGTCAGGACGCGGAGTACATCATTCTTGACAACGGCTCGGACCCGGGTGCGGCCGTGTGCAATATCCGCAAGCTGATCACCGAAGACAAGGTCGATGTGATCGTCGGGCCGAACATTACGCCCGCCGCGCTGGCTGCGCTCGATCCGGTTTCCGAATATCAGACGCCGATGATCACGCTAATCGGCTCGGCATCGGTCGTGGAGCCGCAGGAAGGCAAAAAAGTGTGGGCGTTCAAAATGGCGCAGACCGACCGCGCGATGGCCAACGTGATGACACGTTACATGGCCAATCATGGCGTGAAGACGGTTGGTTTCATCGGATTCGCGGATAGTTACGGCGATAGCTGGCTCATCGAGTTCACGCGATTCGCAGACTTGCGGCATATCAAGATTGTGGCGCGCGAGCGTTTCAACCGGACCGATGCGAGCGTCACCTGCCAGATTCTCAAGCTGATGAGCGCGAAACCGGACGCGGTGCTGATCGCGGGCACGGGCACGCCGACGGTGCTGCCGCAGCGCACGCTCGTCGAGCGTGGATACAAGGGCGCGATCTATCAGACGCACGGCATCGCGACGCCGGAATTTATCCGGCTCGGCGGCAAGAACGTGGACGGCACCCTCTTTCCGACGCAGCCGGTGGTCGTCGCGCGCACACTGCCGGCTGACCATCCGTCGAAAAAAGCGGCGCTCGCTTTCGTGGATGCGTACGAAGCCAAGTACGGCAAGGGCACGGTGACGCAGCAGTTCGCCGGTGATGCGGCGGGCGTCTATCCGCGTTTGCAGGATGCGGTCGCGCGCGCTCAAGGCCGGGAAGCCGGGCACGCAGGCGTTTCGCGTGGCGCTGCGCTCGGAACTGGAGCACGCGCATGAGCTGGTTGTGCCCAATGGCGTCGTGAATACGAGCGCGACGGATCACGTCGGACTGGATCAACGAGCGAGCGTGATGGGCGTTATCCGGAACGGCGCGTTCACGTATCTCAGTCAATGATTGTGCGCACTTGCACGCGACGGCATTTTGCTCAATAATTATGGAGTCGATTGCCCAGGTGGTGAAATTGGTAGACGCAGGGGACTCAAAATCCCCCGCCGCAAGGCGTGCCGGTTCGATTCCGGCCCTGGGCACCAGATTCCACGAAAAAGGCGCTCCCGCTCCTTGTGAGCGGCTTTTTTGCGTTTGGTGGTCGATCGTGGGGCTAGTGCGGATGATGTGCCGATGCGGCTTCGTGTTTGGCGAGTTCTTTGTTCCATCGCGCGTCGAGCCAGCGAATGAGCAAATCGCTCATCTTTTCGCAGAACCACCGCCCTCTCAGCGCAAACAAGCTCTCAGTCGGTACGACGGCTGCTCAACCCGTCACGCGCAGAACGACGCTCACGACCACCCAACCGACGACGCGCGATACCGCGCTCGCCGCAGCCCAACCGGCATCGCGCGATGCGACGCTCGCGGCAAACGCAAAGCCATCAGTCAACGCGAGCGGACCTCAGTCGACGGCGCGTCCTGCAACGCTCGCCATAGCCGAAACCGCAAAGCCTTCAACCAGCGAGGCCACCACTCAAACGGCGGCGCGAGACACGACGCTCGCAGCAACTCAGCCCGCGAAGCCCGCAGCCAGCGCGAGCGCCAATCAATCGACGGCACACACAACAACGCTCACAGCAGCCGAAACCGCTAAACCATCAACCAACGCAAACACGGCCCAAACGGCGGCCCGCACAACACGACGCTCACCGCAACCGAATCCGCGAAGCCCGTCACGACCGCGACCGCCGCACGCAACACAGCACTCACAACAGCCGCATCCCAAAACCCCGCGACGAGCGCCCAAACTACTACCCTATACAAAGCACCCACCACCCTCGCCTCGATCGAAAAACCCGCAGCCGCAGAACCCAAAGACACCCCCTCCCCCGCCGTCTCACGCACCATCATCGCGGTCCAACAATCGCTTGCGATTCGCGATCTCGCATCCGCACGCCGCCACATGCGCTCGTTGCGCGCCAACGAGCCGCGCAGTCCCGAAATCCAGCAGCTCGCGGCCGAATTGTCCCGTCAGGAACGCGCTCGCGATGCCGCCATCGCCAATGCGCGCGTCTGCACGGCGAACAAGGAGCCATCGCGCTCGATACGCGCAATCCGCAAGCGCAGTCCACGTTGCGCCGCGCGGTCGCCGTGCAGACCGAGGCTAACGCCGCGTACTTCCGCCAGGCGAGCGCGTTCCCCGCATCGCCCGCAATGGCCTTCGACGCGCGCTGGAGCATGGCGCGTTATCACGCGTCGTCATCGACACAACCGGCCGTCGAACGCACCAGCTTCACGCTGTTCGGCCTCGGCGACGCGCATTGATTAACGAAGTGGAATAAGCGGCGGCACGCATCCGTTTAGTGATGACAATCGGACTGAGGACGCACGCGCGTCGAAGGAGTCGTCATCATGAAAAGCGTATTCATCCGTGCGTTCGCTTGCGCGGCGATTGTCGCCGGCCTGGCGGCGCTGGGCATCGTGCGGCGGATCGCACGACAACATGCCGTCCGCGACGCGCTTCAAATCGACGATCGTCGTCTCCGATGGCGCGCTCGCCGCCGCTGCACACCGATCCGAATCTCAAGAACAGCTGGGGTGTCGCGTTCAATCGGCAGGGCTTCGTCTGGGTCGCCAACAACGGTTCGCAGACAGCCACGCTCTACGACGGCAACGGCGTCGTGCAAACGCTCGTCGTCGCCATTGCGCCGAGCGCGTCCGGTTCGGCCAATCCGACCGGCATCGTCTTCAACAAGGGACCGGATCTCCTCATCGCGCGCAACGGCAAGTCGGACGTCGCCGCATTCGTGTTCGCGGACGAAGGCGGATCGATCACCGCGTGGGCGCCCGCCGTCGACATGACGCACGCGTTCACCGTCGTCGATTCGAGCGCGTCCGGCGCGGTGTACAAGGGACTGGCGATCGCATCCGTGGCGGCGGGACATCGGCTTTACGCGACGGATTTCCATAACAACCGCATCGACGTTTTCGATGGCACGTTCACGAAAATCGACGTGCCCGGCGGCTTCCGCGATCCGCAAATTCCCGCCGGTTTCGCGCCCTTCGGCATTCAGACGATCGGCTCGAGAATCTTCGTGACCTACGCAAAACAGGACGACGACATGCATGACGACGTGCCCGGCGCGGGCAACGGTTTCATCGATATCTTCGATGCCGACGGCAACCTTGTGCAGTGCTTCGCTCGCAATGGCGCGCTCAACGCGCCGTGGGGCATTGCGCAGGCGCCGGGCAATCTTGGCACGTACAGCAACGATATTCTGATCGGCAATTTCGGCGACGACATGATCAATGCGTTCGATCCGAACACCGGCGCGCTGATCGGCCAGTTATCGAACACGGACGGCGCACCGATCGTGCAGCGCGGTTTGTGGGACATGGTGTTCGGCAACGATCTGAACGCCCAGCCGTCGAACCCGCTGTTCTTCGCCGCGGGGCCGAATTTCGAGGCGGATGGCACGTACGGGTGCATCGACATGCAGTAGGGTTTTGCTGACCGGTGAAACGGCGCGCCGCTAGGCCGCTCGCGCGAGTGAGCATTTCCGGCGCCCTCCTATAAAACTTTTCGATCGGGTACAGGACCGAGCGCAAAAAAATGTGTTCGCGAGAGCATGACGCCGGGAGCGACAACGCGCGGCGCTTAAGCGCGCCTTGTTAAAATGCGCGCTTCAACTCCGCTCATCCGATGGACCTCGAAACCCTCCTCTTCTCCCAAGGCTTCGTGTCGCGCCGCCAGTGCCGCGGCATCGTTGCCGAAGGCCGCGTGCGCATCGGCGGCGAAGTGCGCACCGATCCCCACGCCGATTTTCCCGTCGCGCCGCCGCTCGATTTCGATGTCGATGCCACGGCGCTGGACGTATCACGAAAAGGCCTATATCGCGCTGAACAAGCCCGCCGGATACGAATGCTCGCGTGATCCGCAGCATCATTTGAGCGTGTTTCATCTGCCGCCGCAGTTGATCGAACGCGGCGTGCAGCCGGTCGGCCGGCTCGATCAGGACACCACCGGCCTGCTCCTTTTCTCCGATGACGGCGCGTTCGTGCACGCCTTCACTTCGCCCAAACGCAAGGTGCCGAAGGTCTACGTCGCGACGGTGCGCCATCCGCTCGACGACGAACAGCTCGCGAAATTGCGCGACGGCGTGCTGCTGCACGGCGAAACGAAACCGAGCGCGGCGCTCGGCGCGGTGGCGCGCGATACGCATCAGCTCAAACTGACCGTGCTCGAAGGCAAATATCATCAAGTGAAACGCATGGTCGCGGCGGCGGGCAATCGCGTGGAGAAACTGCATCGCGAATGGGTGGGCGGTTATGCTCTGCCGGACACGCTCGCCGAAGGCGCGTGGCGTTGGCTCGATGAAAGCGATCTCGCCGCGCTGCGTCGGAAATGAGCGAGCCTTTGGCGCGACAAAATTCGTTTGCGCGCCGATGCTGTTGAGCCACTTCGAAAGAACGGGGAAAACATGCGAAATCTGAAAAGACGGCGCTTTATCGTGCTCGGGCTCGTCGCGTGCGCGGCGGGACTCGGGACATTTCGTGTGCTGGCGAATAAGCGCGATCAACGCGCGGACGGCATTCCGTACGGGGAAAAACGCCCGCCAGGTGCTCGACGTCTACAGCACCGACGGCGATGCCACCCGCCCGCGCCCGGTCGTCGTGTATCTCTCTATGGCGGCGGCTGGCAGGCAGGCGGACGCGCGCAAGCGCGGCCGATCGCGCAGACCTTCGCGGAACACGGCATCGTGACCATCACGCCGGATTATCGCGTGTATCCGCAAACCACGTTTCCCGGATTTATCGAAGATGCCGCGGCCGCCGTGCGCTGGGCGCACGATCACGCGCACGAGTACGGCGGCGATCCGCAAACGTCATGCTGATGGGCCATTCGGCGGGCGCGCGATGATCGGCCTCGCCGGGCCGTATTATCAGTTCACGAACGATCCGCACATGGACGAGATTTTCCCGGCCGCGCTACGCCCGCGGGCCATGCCGATCGATTTCGTCAGCGGCCACGAACCGCCGATGTTCCTCGCCGCCGGCACCGCCGATACCGACGTCGATCCGAACAACGCCACGTGCTTCGCCAACGCTTTGCGCGCCAAAGGCGACCGCGTCGAGCTGAAGCAATATCAGGGACTCACGCACGACAATCTGATCGAAGCGTTCCGGCCGGCACAGCGCGCGAATTCGCCGGTCGTCGCCGATGTGCTCGCCTTCATCACGGCGCATTGATCCTGCAAATCCGTGTAAGTCCTTAACGCACGGCGCTGCGCCGCAGCATGCCTTCTGCTTTCCGCGCTCATATACTGCTCTGACGGATACCAAAAATGACTATCAAAAAAGCAGGAGGGCATCATGGTCTCCCACATGACTATCGCGCTGATCGGCTTTGTGGCGCTTTGCGCTGTTTTAATCATGGTATTGGCGCTGTCGATGCACATGCGCCATAAGTATTCGCCGAACCTGATCGGCGCGCTGATGTGCTTCGTGCTTCTGGAGACCATTCCGGCAATGATTTAACGCCCGGCCGTCTTGCC
This sequence comes from Candidatus Burkholderia humilis, assembly GCA_001184405.1. GTDB lineage: Bacteria > Pseudomonadota > Gammaproteobacteria > Burkholderiales > Burkholderiaceae > Caballeronia > Caballeronia humilis. The sequence continues at coordinate 64,687 of LFMX01000016.1, read as the reverse complement.
CTCGCTGCGCAGGAAATCATCGACGGTCCGAAAGCGCAGCGTGAAGCGCAGTTCGCGCTTGAGCCGCGCATTGGCGAGACGCCGCGATTCGCGCATGAACGACAGCGTGATCGGTTCGAGCCGCTGCTGCGCTTCGTCGCGCGAAATGCGCGGCACGCGCGGTTTGCCGTAGGCATCGGCGATCAGATCGAAGTAATCGCCCATGCGCAAATCGGTGTCGTCCGATGCGTTGATCACGCGCTGATGCCGCCCGCGCGCGAGCGTGCGCACGAGAATTGCGGCGAGATCGTCGGCGTGGATGTGATTCGTATAGACGTCGTCACTGGCGGTGAGCGTGGGCATCGCCCGTTCGATGCGCGCGAGCGGCAAGCGCGTCGCCGCGTAAATACCGGGAATGCGCACGATCGACACGCGCCAGCCGCTTTTCGAACCCGCCGCGCGCAATTGCTTTTCCGCTGACACGCGCCGCCGCGCGCGTTCGTTATCGGGCCGCGCAGGCCGTGTTTCATCGATGAATGCGCCCGCGCAATCGCCGTAGATGCCGGTCGTGCTCGCATAGACAAGGCGCAAGCCGGTCCGCCGCTTGCTATCTCTGAAAGGACGGTCGGGTACAATGACAGACAGTTTTCGCGACGGCTGACGCAAGCGTTTTTCAGCGCCCAGCGTGTAGCCTCGCGCGGTGCGCTGACGCATCACGGCGCTGTGCGTGGCACGCGCCACCGAGCGATGCGGCGCGCGCAACGTGGTGATCAGCGCACGGGTGCGGGCATCGATCAGACCCTCGCGCGGCGGCGGCGCGAGATGCAGCACGTTGCGCGTGATGCCCGCGAGTCTGCGCAGGCTTTTGCGCGCATCGAGGTCGCCGGGAATCGGCAACGCGCCGGCTGCGCGCAGTTCTCCCGCGCGCTCCGGATGATGCGTCAGCGCGATCACGCGCGGTTTCGCGGCGCGTGCCTTGAGTAGCGGCAGCGCACGCATGCCGACATCGCCACATCCGACAATCAATACGCGGGCGCGACGCAGAATTCGAGTAGAGATCATGTCAGGCATTTTATCCGGCGTAACGGATGACGCGCCTGGCGTCATCGAGTGAACCATCCACCATCGCAAGAAATCGATCTATGGCTTTTAACGTAACGCTCCGGCAAAGCGGCCGGCAGTTTCAAGTTGAACCGGACGAGCCGGTTCTGACCGCGGCGCTGCGCCAGGGCATCGGCCTGCCGTATGGGTGCAAGAACGGAGCCTGCGGGTCGTGCAAGGGCAGCGTGATCGAAGGCGAAATCGAACAGGCGCCGCATTCGTCGTCCGCCTTGTCGAACGATGAAAAAACGCGCGGCCTCGCCCTCTTCTGCTGCGCGACCGCGCAGACGGATTTGACCATCGATGTGCGCGAAGTCGTGGGCGTGGGCGATGTGCAGGTGAAAAAGCTGCCGTGCCGCGTAAACGCGCTGGAGCGCAAGGCCGACGACGTCATCGAACTGAAGCTGCAACTGCCCGCCAACGAGCGCCTGCAATATTACGCGGGACAGTACATCGAATTCATTCTGAAGGACAGCAAGCGCCGCAGCTATTCGATGGCGAGCCCGCCGCATCACGAAGGTCCGCTCGAATTGCACATTCGCCATATGCCCGGCGGCACGTTCACGGATCACGTGTTCGGCGCGATGAAAGAGCGTGACATTCTGCGCTTCGAAGGTCCGCTCGGCACCTTCTTTCTACGCGACGAATCCGACAAGCCGATCGTGCTGCTCGCGTCGGGCACGGGCTTCGCGCCGATCAAGGCGATCATCGAACATGCGGTGTTCAAGAATCTGAATCGCCCGATGACGCTCTACTGGGGCGGCCACCGCAAGAAGGATCTCTACATGATGGCGCTCGCCGAGCAATGGGCGCGCGAGATTCCGAACTTCAAGTTCGTGCCAGTGCTCTCCGAGCCCGACGCCGGTGATGCGTGGATGGGCCGCACGGGCTTTGTTCATCGCGCTGTCATCGAGGATCTGCCAGACTTGAGCGCTTATCAGGTGTATGCGTGCGGCGCGCCGGTGATGGTCGAATCGGCGCAGCGCGATTTCACGCATCATCATCGGCTGCCGGAAGACAATTTTTATGCGGATTCCTTCACCAGCGCGGCGGATCTGGCGCATCCGGTGTGATGTTGTACGCAATCGGCACGCAGACAAAAAATCCGCGTGCACGGTTTACAGGCAGCAACTGCTTAACGTATCCTTCGCGAATGATCCGAATCCTGAACACGCTCCGACGTTGCCGCTCGCCGCTTCCCTAGGGATGCCGCTGGCTCGTTACGCATGTGTCCTCAAAATTCGGTCTGATCGAAGCGCAACCATGAAGCCACGGAAATCTGTGGCTTTTGTTTTTTCCGCACCACTTTTTCTCTTTTGCCTTCCGTGGAGCCCGCTGTCATGAATTTCAATGAGTTTCCCGTTGATTCGCTGATGTACATCACGAACTGCCCCGAGATCGTTTTTACACACGGCAAGGGTTCGTGGCTCTACGACAACACGGGCAAGCGATATCTCGACTTCATTCAGGGCTGGGCAGTGAATTCGGTCGGTCACTGCAACGACGGCATGATCAAAGCGCTCGATAAACAGGCGCGCACGCTTATCAATCCGTCGCCGGCTTTTTATAACGGTCCGATGGCGCAACTCGCCGGTCTGCTCACCGCAAATTCGTGCTTCGACAAGGTGTTCTTCGCCAACAGCGGCGCGGAAGCGAACGAAGGCGCGATCAAGCTCGCGCGCAAGTGGGGCAAGAAATTTCGCAACGGCGCGTACGAGATCATCACGTTCGATCACAGCTTCCACGGCCGCACGATCGCGACGATGTCCGCAAGCGGCAAGGCGGGCTGGGACACGATCTACGCGCCGCAAGTGCCGGGCTTTCCGAAAGCTGATCTGAACGATATCGCATCGGTCAAGAAGCTCATCAACGAAAAAACCGTTGCCGTGATGCTCGAGCCGATTCAGGGCGAAGGCGGCGTGATTCCCGCGACGCGCGAATTCATGCAGCAACTGCGCGCGCTGACGAAGAAGCACAACATGCTGTTGATCGTCGATGAAGTGCAAAGCGGATGCGGCCGCGCGGGGCCGTTGTTCGCGTACGAGCTGTCGGGCATCGAGCCGGACATCATGACGCTGGGCAAGGGCATCGGCGGTGGCGTGCCGCTGGCAGCGTTGTTGTCGAAGGCGGACGTCGCGTGCTTCGAGGCGGGCGATCAGGGCGGCACGTACAACGGCAATCCGTTGATGACGGCGGTCGGTTATTCGGTGATTTCGCAGCTTGTCGCGCCGGGTTTTCTCGAAAGCGTGCGGGAGAAAGGCGAGTATCTGAAGCTGGAATTGCTCAAGCTGTCCGCTGAACGCGGCTTCAAGGGCGAGCGCGGTGAAGGCTTGCTGCGCGCGTTGCTGCTCGATAGCGACAAGGGTCCGCAGATCGTCGAGAAGGCTCGGCTGATGCAGCCGGACGGTTTGCTCTTGAATGCAGCGCGGCGGAATTTGCTGCGTTTCATGCCGGCGCTGAATGTCACGCGCGATGAGATCGATCAGATGTTGTCGATGCTGCGCACCGTGCTTGATTCGCTGTGATCATTCGCACTTTCGATGCGGGCGATCGTGAGGCGGTGATCGCGCTGTGGCGCGATGTGTTTCCGGAGTATGCGGACACGTCGCGGCCGCAGCGCGATCCTGCTCTTTCGATCGCCAATAAGATGCGCACGCAGCCTGAGTTGTTCTTTGTCGGGGTTCTTGATGATTGTGTCATCGGCAGTCATGTGCGGGTATGACGGGCATCGGGGGTGGGTCTATTCGCTCGCGGTTTCGGGTTTGTTTCGTGGACGAGGCTTTGGTCGGGCTTTGATGCTTCATGCTGAAGCGGCGCTTTCTGCACTCGGATGTCCTAAGGTTAATTTGCAGATTTTGGATTTTAGGACTGAATTGCGCGGGTTTTATGAGAGGCTGGGGTATCGGGTGGATGAAGTCATTAGTCTGGGGAAGCGTATCTAGGAGTCTCTTGATGCCCGGTCCCTTGCTTTGGGTTCTTAAGCTGCCGCTTGGGATTTAGGGTTTTCTCTTTTTTGCGCATTGCGCTGCTGTTTTCTTGCCTTTTATTCAGTAGCCGCCTCCCCGGCAGGAAAAAAGCGATCACTCGCCCAAATAGGCCGCCCGAACCTTAGGATCATCGAGCACGGTCTTAGCATTGCCGGTCATAGTGACAGTCCCCGAGTCCATCACATAACCCCGGTTAGCGGCCTGCAGTGCCAACCGTGCATTCTGCTCGACCAGCAGCACGGTCAAACCTTCCTTGGAAATCTCCCGTACGACCTCAAAAATCTTCTCGACCATGATAGGAGAAAGCCCCATCGAAGGCTCATCGAGAAGCAGCAGCTTCGGGCGCGACAACAAAGCCCGTGCCATCGCGAGCATCTGCTGCTCACCGCCAGACAGCGTCCCCGCGTACTGCGAAGCACGCTCCTTCAGCCGAGGAAAGAACCCGAACATCCGCTCGGTATCTTTCTGAATGCCATCGGCATCATTACGCAGATAAGCCCCCATCTGCATATTCTCGAGAATCGACATCCGCGCGAAGATGCCGCGCCCTTCCAGCACCATCGCCAAGCCGCGCTTAAGCAACTCATGAGTGGGCACGCCTTTGATCGACTGCCCCATGTACTCGATATCACCGCCCGAGTACGGCTTCAGGCCAGTAATGGCCTTCATGGTCGTCGTCTTGCCCGCGCCGTTCGCGCCGATCAACGTGACCAGTTCGCTCTGTCCGACTTCCAGATCGACACCCTTCACCGCCTGGATGCCGCCGTAGTTCACCTGCAAACCTTTGACCTTCAACATCGCGCTTGTGGTCGCCATTTAGTGCACCCCCGCACCCAGATATGCCTCGATCACCTTCGGGTCCTTCTGCATGTCCTGCGGCAGACCTTCGGCGATCACCTTGCCGTAATCGAGCGCCGTCATGCGGTTGCACAATCCCATCACGAGTTTCACGTCGTGTTCGATCAATAAGATCGTCTTGCCGTCCGAACGGATCTTGTCGAGCAGACGTGTGAGTTCGACCTTCTCCGTCGCGTTCATGCCGGCCGCCGGCTCGTCGAGCGCGAGCAGCTTCGGATCGGTCGCCAGCGCGCGCGCAATTTCCAGTCGACGCTGATGCCCGTAGGACAAATTGCGCGACGTGTAATCCGCGTACTGAAGCACGCCGACATACTCGAGCAGCTTGAGCGCGCGCTCCTTGATCTCACGCTCTTCGCGACGCTCGGCCGGCGTCTGGAACACCGCGCCGATCAGACCGTGCTTGGTGCGAACGTGACGGCCGACCATCACGTTTTCGAGCGCGGTCATGCCGCCGAACAGACGAATGTTCTGGAACGTGCGCGCGATGCCCGCCTTCGCCACCTGATACACCGCCTCAGGCTTGTAATCCACGCCATCGAGCTTGAATTCGCCCGAATCCGGCACGTACAGACCCGTGATCACGTTGAAGAACGTCGTCTTGCCCGCGCCGTTCGGTCCGATCAGACCGTAAATCTCGCCTTCCTTGATTTCGAGGCGCACATCGGACAACCCCCGCAAGCCGCCGAAACGCTTGTTGACGCCTTTGACGGAAAGTCGTGTTTGCTTGTCGCTCATGTTCTGATACTCCGCCTTATGCACGCACCGGCTTCTTGCCGTTTCGCTTTGCGATCTTCGCGATCTTGTCTTCGTGCTTCGCGGCTGGCCACAGACCTTCCGAGCGATACAGCATGATCAGCACCATCGCCAGGCCGTACAGCAACTGACGGATGACTTCGGTATCCACGATCTGATGGCCGAAGATGGCGTTTTGCAGCGGACCCATCGTCGAGCGCAGGAATTCGGGGAACACGGCGAGCAGCACCGCGCCGAGAATCACGCCCGGAATGTGGCCCATGCCGCCGAGCACCACGCACGCCAGCACGACGATCGATTCCCAGAACGTGAACGATTCCGGCGACACGAAGCTCTGGAACGCGCCGAACATCGCGCCCGACAGACCGCCGAACGAAGCGCCCATCGCGAACGCGAGCAGCTTCACGTTACGCGTGTTGATGCCCATCGCCTTCGCGGCGATTTCGTCTTCGCGGATCGCCGCCCATGCGCGCCCGATACGCGAGTGCTGCAAACGCGTACACACCCAGATCACGATCAGCGCGCCGATCACGAACAGGTAGTAGTACATGTAGACCGACGGGAACTTCATGCCGAACAGCGTGTACGTCTGCGACAGGTTGAAGCCCGCGATCGTCACCGGATCGATACCGGTAATGCCCCTCGGACCGTTCGTGATGTTGATCGGGCGATCGAGGTTGTTCATGAAAATCCGCACGATTTCCCCGAAGCCCAGCGTCACGATCGCGAGATAGTCGCCGCACAGACGCAGCGTCGGTGCGCCGAGCAGCACGCCAAAGGTGGCGGCGAGCGCCATCGCGATCGGCACGATGAAGATGAACGGCACGTGCAGTCCGGCCGGCGCGAGCGCCGCAATCCACTCGAATTGCGACGACAGTTGCGGCGATGACAGCAAGGCTGCCGTATAAGCGCCGACCGCGTAGAACGCGATATAGCCCAAATCGAGCAGACCGGCGAAGCCGACTACTACGTTCAGACCCAGCGCGAGCATCACGTACAACATCGCGAAGTCGAGCACGCGGACCCAGTAGTTGCCGCCCGCTGCGCCAATGACCATCGGCGCGGCAATGACGAACACAGCGGTGAGAATGCCGACGACGAGCGCTTTCGTCGTGTTCTCCTCGGGGATGAGCGTCATGGACGGCTCAATCGGTTGAATCGAAGTCATATTTTCAGCTCCTCACACGATCTTTAAGCGCGGTCCGCGACACGTTCGCCGAGCAGACCCGACGGACGGAACACGAGCACGATGATCAGCACGATGAAGGCGAACACGTCCTGGTAGTTCGAACCGAACACGCCGCCCGTCAGATTGCCGATATAACCGGCGCCCAACTGCTCGATCAGACCCAGCAGCACGCCGCCGACCATCGCGCCGCCCAGGTTGCCGATCCCGCCCAGCACCGCCGCCGTAAAGGCCTTCAGACCGGGAATAAAGCCCATGTAGAAGTGCGCGTTGCCGTATTCCGACGCGATCATCACGCCCGCGAGCGCCGCCAGCGCCGAGCCGATCATGAAGGTCGCAGAAATCACGAAGTTCGGGTTCACGCCCATCAGGGAGGCGACGCCCGGATTTTCAGCGATGGCGCGCATCGCGCGGCCGAGCTTGGTCTTGTGCACGAGCAGCAAGAGGCCGCCCATCACGAGGAACGCCACGACGATGATCACGATTTCCGTCATCGAGATCACCGCGCCCGGATTGTTCTCGCCGGCGGTGATCACGTTGATCGGATCGGTCGGCAGAAGCTGCGGGAAGGCGAGCGGATTGCGGCCCCAGATCATCATCGCGATGGTCTGCAGGAGAATAGATACGCCGATTGCGGTGATCAACGGCGCGAGACGCGGCGCCTTGCGCAGCGGTCTGTAGGCAACGCGTTCGATCGTATAACCGACCAGCGCACAGACGACGGCCGCGATCACGAGCGCGATCGTCAGCATGATCGGCCCGGGCAGACCGGGCATGTGATTCTGCATGACGCCGATGGCCGAGAGCGCGACCATCGCGCCGACCATCAGCACGTCGCCGTGCGCGAAGTTGATGATGCCGAGAATCCCGTACACCATCGTATAACCCAGTGCGATGATGGCGTAAACGCTGCCAAACACCAGACCATTGATGATCTGCTGGATGAAAATATCCATCTAAAGCTCCTTAGTCCCGTGCATTTCAGATACCGCCTTTATCACCGGCCGATAAACCGGTGTGAAGCGAAATCTGAAGTGGCACTGCGCGTACTTTTGAAAAAACCGGTAAAGGTTGGTCGCCCGAATCCGCCCGCTGCCGGATAAGGCCGCGGCCGTGCGTCGAACTGATACGAAAACGGCGCCCTCGGTTCAGCGCCGCCAGTGCTGCTACTGCTTCACGACATCGAGGACGTTTTTGTGTTTGTCCTTGAAGTCGTAAAGCGTAATGGTGCTGCCCTTCAAATCGCCCTTGTCGTCGAATGCGATATGCCCCGTCAGACCGTTAAAGTCAGTCGTGGCGATCGCCGCAAGCACCTTGCCCGCCTCGATGGATTGGCGCGCTTCATGGCGTCGACGATCACGTACACCGCGTCGTACTGAACGGCGCATAGTTCACCACCGGCTGATGGAAACGGGCTTCGTATTTCTTTTCGAAGTCCGCGCCCTTGTCCATCCTCGAGAGCGCCAGTCCCACTTCCGAGCAGATGATGTTCTGCACCGCGTCGCCCGCGAGCTCCGCCACCTTGCCCGTGCAGACGCCGTCGCCGGCCAGAATCTTCGCCTTGACGCCGAACGCCGCCGCTTCCTTCGCGAATACGCCGCCGGTGACGTCCATGCCGCCGTACATCACGACATCGGGCTGAATATGCTTGATCTTGGTCAGGATCGCCTTATAGTTGCGCGCCTTTTCCGTGGTCACCTCGCGGGCAGCAATCCTCACGCTGCCGGCTTGCATCGTTTTAGTAAATTCGTCGGCGAGACCGCGGCCGTAGGCGCTCGCGTCGTCCACCACGACGACTTTCTTCGCATGCAGCGTCTTCATAGCGTAGCCGGCCAGCACGTGGCCTTGCAGCGCATCGGTCGCCACGACACGTCGTCTTGAAACCTTGTTGCGTATATGCGGGATTTGTCGTCGAAGGCGAAATCTGCGCGATGCCCGCATCGCTATAAATCTTGGACGCCGGAATCGACACGCCCGAGTTCTATATGACCGATGACCGATGACCGATGACCGATGACCGCCGCCACGTGATCGTCGACGAGCTTTTGCGCGGCTTCTTCGCCGGTGCGCGGATCGGCGGCGGCGTCCTGGCTGTCGAGTTCGAGATGGATCGAGCGGCCGTCGATCGTCAGGCTCTGCGCGCTGATTTCTTCCAGTGCCAGACGCGCGCCGTTTTCATTGTCCTTGCCGAGATGCGCTTGCGTGCCCGTCAGCGGCGCGACGTGACCGATCTTCATCACCGTTGCCTCGCTCGCGGCGGGCGGGAGCGGGAGCAGCCGGCGGCCGACGCGAAACTGGCCGCTGTCGCCTGTGCTCGCCCCGCCTTCGTCCTTCTTGCCGCATGCGGTTGCAATGGCAACCGCATGCGGCAAGAAGGACACGGCGTACGCAAACTTCAATCGCATCAAATAGGTCTCCTGCGCCTCTTAAAAGCGGTGCCTCAAAGCCCAAAAGCCTTAAGACGGGCGTATTGTAACGCTAAATATGAGACGGGCAATATTCTTGTGTGGCGGGGTTTTCCAGCATTGCAACCGTCATTTTCGAGCGATTTCGCACGCTTGGAGCAACCGGGTTGCGATTCGATTTTGTGCAGTAGTTGCACCATAACGAAAACCGCATTATCGAAGCGTCCTGAACGTTGACGTTTGCGAGTCCTGATTACGGGATTACCCTTAGCCATGCATTCGATAAAGACGCGTACCGAAACAGTACTTCGGCGTTGGGCTGTAGGGGCCGCGTAAGGATTCTCATCGGACGGAATCGCATATAAAAAAAGCGCCCGCAGGCGCTTTTTTCGAAGAATCGTTCTAACTCACTGCGGCAGCGACAGCCCGCGCGGCAGCGGAAACGCGATGGTTTCCTCGATGCCTTCCAGCGACCGCACGTTCTTCACGCCCAACTCACGCAATCGAGCGATGACCGCCTGCGCCAGCACTTCCGGCGCCGACGCGCCCGCCGTCACCCCGATGCGCTTCTTGCCTTCGACCCATTTCGGATCAATCTGCGTCGGCGAATCCACCATATAAGCGGGGATGCCGCGCTTCTCGGCCACTTCGCGCAGACGGCTCGAATTCGAGCTGTTCGGGCTGCCGACGACGATCACGACATCGCACTGCGGCGCGAGAAACTTCACCGCGTCCTGACGGTTTTGCGTCGCGTAGCAGATGTCCTGCTTCTTCGGCTCCTTCACCAGCGGATATTTGGTCTTGAGCGCATTGATGATCGCGGAGGCATCGTCGACGGACAGCGTCGTCTGTGTCACGTACGCGATGCGCGACGGGTCCGGCAATTCGAGACGCTGCACATCGTCGATATCTTCGATCAGATGTATGCCCTCGCCCGACTGGCCCATCGTGCCTTCGACTTCCGGATGCCCCTTGTGGCCGATCATCACGATATCGAAGCCTTCCTGACGCATCTTCGCCACTTCCATGTGCACCTTGGTGACGAGGGGACACGTCGCGTCGAACACGCGCAGCCCGCGCGCTTCGGCCTCGCCGCGCACCGCTTTCGAGACGCCGTGCGCGCTGAAGATCAGCGTGGCGCCTTCGGGCACATCGGACAGTTCTTCGATGAAAATCGCGCCCTTCTTGCGCAGGTCCGCGACGACATAGGCGTTATGGACGATCTCATGACGCACGTAAATCGGCGCGCCGAACAGCTTGATTGCCCGCTCGACGATTTCGATCGCGCGATCAACGCCCGCGCAGAAACCGCGCGGCTGCGCCAGCAGAATTTCGACGTCGGTCTGAACATCGTTGAGGCTTTCAGTCAGGCTCATGGTTACAGAATTCCGATGATTTTCACTTCGAAGTCGAGCGCCTGGCCCGCGAGCGGGTGGTTGAAGTCGAAGAGCGCCGACGTTTCGCCGACTTCCTTCAGCACGCCCGCGTGGCGTCCGCCGTTCGGCGCGTTGAATTCGACGAGATCGCCCGGAGAAAAATCCTCGCCGATCATGCTGTTTTCACGCAGCGTCGCGAGCGACACGCGCTGGATCAGCTCCGGGTTGCGCGGGCCGAACGTTGCTTCCGGATTTAGCCGAAAGGTCGAATGGTGACCGACCTTCAAACCCAGCAGAATGTCCTCCAGCGGCGGCGCAAGTTGGCCGGCGCCGAGAAGGAGCGTCGCGGGTTTATCGGTGAAGGTGTTGACGATGTCGGCACCATCGGCCAATGCAAGCCGGTAATGAAGCGTGACGTGCGAACCGGGTTTCACCTCGGAGATATCGATGATGCTCATGAGTATTGGATGTGGCGGTTCAGTCAGAAGGGCGGCGTGCGGATTTTGCACGCGCTCGGCGGCGGCTTCGTGGCGGGAGGCGGGAAACCGCGTGGCGCCGGATCGGGCCGGACGCCAAAGCTGCTATTGTAAGACGGAGTTGCCTGGTGGCGCCCCGCCGGTTTCCAGCGAGAATACGCCGCCGCACGCGACAGAACATCACAGGAGCGCGCGATGTGAGCGCCGAACTGCGGCTGGTTGCCCCCGCGTCGGCGCTTGCGCCCGCCTACCGATCCGCGATTGGGACTAGAACGACCGCCCGCGCGAACGTCTGCTGAAGTCCGGCGCCGCGTCGTTATCGGATGCGGAATTGCTCGCTTTGTTCCTGCACACAGGCGTTCCAAGCTCGACCGCCGTCGATGTCGCCCGCGCGTTGTTGCGCCGCTTCGGCTCGCTGCGCGCCCTGCTCGACGCTTCCGCCGATGCGCTGCAGGCCGAACGCGGCGTCGGCGAAGCACGCGCGGCGACCTTGATGGCCGTCTCTGAACTCCTGCCGTCGCATGCTCGCCGAAAAGGCGCGCGAAAGCCCGCTTTTGAACTCGCCGGGCGCGGTCGAAGACTTTTTGCGCCTGAAAATCGGCACGCAGCCGTCCGAAGTGTTTCTGTGTCTTTATCTGGACATGCGCAATCAATTGATCGATATCCGCGAGGAAGCACACGGCTCGCTCACACGCGTGGCGGTGTATCCGCGCGAAATCGTGCGGCGCGCGCTCGCGCTGAATGCGGCAGCGCTGATCGTCGCGCATAATCATCCGTCTGGCGGCGTGCAGCCGAGCGCGAGCGACCGCAAGTTGACGAAGGCGCTGCAGGACGCGCTCGGACTCATCGATGTGAAGCTGCCACTTCGTCGTCGCCGCGAACGAAATTTGCTCGTTCGCGCGGGAAGGATGGCTGTAGAGGCCGTCCACAAGGCAAAAACGCTTGATATTGCTCGATTTTTCTCGCTATAATTTTCGTTTGCTTTTCTCAATCTGTTCCAGGTCGCGTAGTCCTCATTGGCATCACCGTGCTGCCAAGTCATCCGATCGGCAATCGGGTGAAACGAGGCATCGAATGAAAACATTTTCTTCGAGCGTTCACCCGGACTCAATCGTGTATTAGGAGTGTCCTCATGGCACGCGTATGCCAAGTAACTGGAAAAGGCTCGATGTCGGGCAACAACGTTTCCCACGCAAACAACAAGACCAAGCGTCGTTTCTTGCCGAACCTGCAGAACCGCCGTTTCTTCGTTGAAAGCAAAAATCGCTGGGTCCGCCTGCGCGTCTCGAACGCCGGCCTGCGCCTGATCGACAAGAACGGTATTGACGCCGTGCTCGCAGACCTGCGCGCACGCGGTGAAATCTAAGGAGCACGCACATGGCCAAAGGCGCACGCGACAAGATCAAGCTGGAATCGACCGCAGGCACGGGTCACTTCTACACGACCACCAAGAACAAGCGCAACATGCCGGAAAAGATGCTGATCAAGAAATTTGATCCGATCGCCCGCAAGCATGTTGACTACAAGGAAACCAAGATCAAGTAAATCTTGATATTGAGCAGCCTGTAGTAGCGAAGACAGCAAAAAGCCCCGCAAGCTTCAAAACTTGCGGGGCTTTTTGTCTTATCGGCCGCGTTTTCCACCCGTATTTCACACGCTTTTCACACGACCGTACGCGGGTTTTTCCTGTCCCTCGATATTCGCGCGGGGTATGCTTACCAGTTCATTGCCTTTCGGCACGGCATCGGAAGGCGCACAACGAGAATACAGACGGAGAATCGGCAGCATGAATTTCGATGTAGCGATCGTTGGCAGCGGGCTCGCGGGCCTGAGCGTCGCACTGAACCTGGCGGAGACGCGGCACGTCGTGATTCTCGCGAAGCGCTCGGTGAGCGTCGGCGCGAGCGACTGGGCGCAAGGCGGCATCGCGGCGGTGCTCGATTCGGGCGACAGCATCGACGAACACGTGGGCGACACGCTCGTCGCGGGCGGCGGCCTGTGCGATGAAGCCGCGACGCGGTTTATCGTCGAGAACGGGCGCGCGGCGATCGAATGGCTGATCGACGAAGGCGTGCCCTTCACGCGCGATGTCAAAGCCGAGCTGGGCTTTCATCTGACGCGCGAAGGCGGTCATAGCCACCGCCGCATCATCCATGCAGCCGATGTCACTGGCCACGCCGTCGTCACCACGCTCGCGGAACGCGTGCGCTGGCATCCGAATATCACCGTGCTGGAAGATCACTACGCGATCGATCTGATCACGTCCGACCGGCTCGGTTTGCCCGGACATCGCTGTCATGGGCTGTATGCGCTCGATATCGCCAGCGGCCGCACCGTGACCATTCAGGCGCCGCACACGGTGCTCGCGACCGGCGGCGCGGGCAAGGTCTATCTCTACACGACGAATCCCGACACCGCGACCGGCGACGGCATCGCGATGGCCTGGCGCGCCGGATGCCGCGTCGCGAATATGGAGTTCATCCAGTTCCATCCGACGTGTCTGTTCCATCCGTACGCCAAGTCGTTCCTGATTTCCGAAGCCGTGCGCGGCGAAGCCGGCGTGCTGCGCCTGCCCGACGGCACGCGCTTCATGCCCGCGTACGATGAGCGCGCCGAACTCGCGTCGCGCGATATCGTCGCGCGCGCGATCGACTTCGAGATCAAGAAGCGCGGCATCGATTGCGTTTATCTCGATATCAGCCATCAGCCGCGCGCGTTCCTCGAAGAGCATTTCCCAACGATTCTCGCGCGCTGCCGCGAGTTCGGTATCGACATTGCCAAGGAGCCGATTCCGGTCGTGCCCGCCGCGCATTACACGTGCGGTGGCGTGGTGACGGACCTCGCAGGGCGCACGGATCGGCCGGGCCTGTATGCGGTCGGGGAAACGTCGTACACCGGTTTGCACGGCGCGAACCGGCTGGCCAGCAATTCGCTGCTCGAATGTCTCGTGGTCGGGCGCGCGGTGGCGCAAGCGATCGAAGCGGACGGTTTTTCGAACGGCTGTCACGCCAAGTTGCCCGATTGGGACGAAAGCCGCGTGTCCGATCAGGACGAGGAAGTGGTCGTCGCGCACAACTGGGACGAGTTGCGGCGGCTGATGTGGAATTACGTGGGCATCGTCCGAACGGATAAGCGGCTCGCGCGCGCGCAGCATCGGATTGCGCTCTTGCGCGACGAAATCCACGAGTACTACGCGAACTTCAAGGTGAACCGCGATCTGCTGGAACTGCGCAATCTCGTCGATGTGGCGTCGCTGATCGTGGAAAGCGCGTGCTCGCGGCGCGAAAGCCGCGGCCTGCACTACAGCCGCGACTGGCCCGAGACGCTGCCCAAAGCGCTGCCGACGGTGTTGATGCCGCCGGCCGCGCATCGAACGACGATCTAAATCAGGCGCATGGAGAAATCCGTCGCGCGCACGTCTTTCGTGAGTGCGCCGATGGAAATGCGATCGACGCCGGTTTCCGCGATCGCGCGCACCGTGTCGAAATTCACGCCGCCGGAGACTTCGAGCAATGCGCGCCCGGCCGTGATGCGCACGGCATCACGCATCATGTCGAGCATGAAGTTATCGAGCAAAACGGATTCCGCGCGATGCGCCAACGCCGTTTCCAGTTGTTCCAGCGTTTCCACTTCGATCTGAATGGTCACGCCCGCATTCAGCGCAATGGCCGCGTCCATAGTCGCGCCCACGCCGCCTGCCGCCGCGATGTGATTTTCCTTGATCAGAATGCCGTCGTAGAGCGCGAGCCGCTGGTTCGCGCCGCCACCTACGCGCACCGCGTATTTCTGCGCGAGGCGCAGGCCGGGCAGCGTTTTACGCGTATCGAGAATGCGTGCGCGCGTGCCTTCGATCGCATCGACATAACGGCGCGTCGCCGTGGCCACGCCCGACAGCAGTTGCACGAAGTTCAGGCCGTTGCGCTCGGCGGTAAGCAGCGACCGTGCGGGACCGTGCAGCATCACGACGACCGAATCCGCCGTCATGCGATCGCCGTCGCGATACTTCCACTCCACTTCGATCGACGGGTCCACGCAACGCATCACTTCATCGAACCACTGCGCGCCGCACAGCACCGCGTCCTCGCGCACGATGATGCGCGCCGTACGACGCGCGTCCGCCGGCACGAGACGCCCGGTGTGATCGCCGCTGCCGACGTCTTCCTCCAGCGCATCGACGACATTGCGTGCGAGCGCGGCATCAAACGCTTCGCCGTACTGCCGTCGCACTTCTTCGAAAGTGCTCATCAGGCGGCTCCAATGTTCGTGAACAGCGCGCTGTCCTTGGCAAGATCGCCGCTTGCCTGCACACGCTTTTTATGACGCGCGGCGAAGTCGAGCATGCGATCGATCGGCACGCGCGCGCGTTCGCCGATAGCCGCATCGACATGAATTTCGTTGTGACCGCGCTCGAGCACGTCGGCGAGATTGGCGAGGCCGTTCATCGCCATCCACGGGCAATGCGCGCAGCTCTTGCAGGTCGCGCTGTTGCCGGCGGTCGGCGCCGCGATGAACGTCTTGCCGGGCGCGGCGAGCTGCATCTTGTGCAGAATGCCGAGATCGGTGGCGACGATAAAGCGCTTCGCATCGAGCTTCACGGCGGCGTCGATAAGCTGAGTAGTCGAGCCGACGACATCCGCGAGTTTCACCACCGCTTCCGGCGATTCCGGATGCACGAGAATCTTCGCGTCGGGGTTTTCCGCGCGCAGCAAATCCAGTTCGATGCCTTTGAACTCGTCGTGCACGAGACACGAACCCTGCCACATCAGCATGTCCGCGCCAGTCTTTTTCTGGATGTAGCTGCCCAAGTGCCGGTCCGGTGCCCACAGAATCTTTTCGCCGCGCGCGTGCAGATCGGCCACGATTACCAGCCCGATCGATGACGTCACCATCCAGTCCGCGCGCGCCTTCACCGCCGCGCTCGTGTTCGCGTAGACGACGACGGTGCGATCGGGATGGGCATCGCAGAAAGCGGAGAATTCGTCGGCCGGGCAGCCTAAGTCGAGCGAACAGGTCGCGTCGAGATCGGGTATCAGAATGCGCTTGTTCGGGCTCAGGATCTTCGCCGTCTCGCCCATGAAGCGCACGCCCGCGACGACCAGCGTCTGTGCGTCGTGATCGCGCCCGAAGCGCGCCATTTCGAGCGAATCGGCGACGCAGCCGCCGGTTTCATCGGCGAGTTCCTGCAGTTCGGCATCGACATAATAGTGCGCGACGAGCACCGCTTTCTCGCGCTCGAGCAACGAACGAATGCGCGCCTTCAACTCACGCTTTCGCTCCGCCGATGGCGCGTCCGGCACCCGCGCCCACGCCTCGCCCACTCCGCACGTCAGGCCTTGCGGCCGGTCATACTCGACGCTCCTGATCGCTTCCATGTGTCCCTGTCCCCTGCTTTTCCTGAAGCACAAACATCACGCGAAAATCGGCCGCCAAAAACAAAGACCCCGCCAGAGCGGGGTCTTGTGACGTCATTAAATTTTAACAGATTACGCGCGTCAGGCGTAGCGGCGCAGGCGAAGCGCGAAGTCTTGCAGCGCCTTGATGCCGCTTTGTTCCGCACGATGCACCCAGTCCTGCAACTGCACCAGTAACTGCTCGCGGGATGCATTCGACCGATCCCACATCGCCGCCAGATCCTTGCGCAGTTCGATATACGTGCGCAGTTTCTGGTTGTCCGAGAACAGTTCCGGCAGTTGCTTGCACTGCGGTTCGTTCAGGCCGTCTTCGTCCTTGTGGAACCACTTGCGCGCGCCGTGCATCAGTTGATACTTCTCGCGCGAACCGGCTTCCTTCAGCTTCACCAGTTCCTGCGCATAGGCGCGCTTGAGCGCCTTGCCGTAACACGCCATGACTTCGTAGCGGTTCGACAGTACGGCCTGCAGCGTTTCCTGATCCAGCACCGACTTGCTTTCAGACAAACGCGGCGTGGGCGCGAGCTTCTTCACCTTCGCTAGACCCACTGCGGACATCAGACGGATGTACATCCAGCCGATATCGAACTCGTACCACTTGCTCGACAGCTTCGCCGACGTCGCATGCGTGTGGTGGTTGTTATGCAGTTCTTCGCCGCCGATCAGAATGCCGAGCGGGAAAATGTTCGTCGACGCATCCGGCGAGCTGAAGTTGCGATAACCCCAGAAGTGCGCGAGACCATTGACGACGCCCGCCGCCCAGAACGGAATCCAGATCATCTGCACGGCCCAGACCGACAGACCGACGATGCTGAACAGCGCGACATCGATGACCATCATGATGCTGATGCCGAGAATCGGATAACGCGTGTACAGATTGCGCTCGAGCCAGTCGTTCGGCGTGCCGTGGCTGAACTTGCGCAGCGTTTCTTCGTTCTTCGCTTCAGCACGATACAGTTCCGCGCCTTCGAGCAGCACCTTCCAGATGCCGCGCGTCTGCGGGCTGTGCGGATCTTCTTCCGTCTCGCACTTCGCGTGATGCTTGCGGTGAATAGCCGCCCACTGGCCGGTCAGCATGCCAGTGGTGGACCACAGCCAGAAGCGGAAGAAATGGCTCGCGATCGGATGCAGGTCCAGCGCGCGATGCGCCTGGCAACGGTGCAGATAGATCGTGACGCCGGCGATCGTGACGTGCGTCATCGCGAGCGTGAAGAGGACAATCTGCCACCAGGACCAGTTCAGCAATCCGTTGGAGAGGAAATCGAGAGAAGAATTCAGCAAGGCAATTTACCTGTGTAGCTGTGAAATTCGGGAAAAAAGACCGGTTAAACTTGACCCAGGACAGCTTGTTATGCACCTGAAAGCTATATGCACGAGTTCGATCGCATTCTACTGCATGTGTTCCAAGTCCTTGTCCTAAAGGTGAAATTTTTTTAATCCTATCAAAATAAGAAAAATCTCACGCCCCGAATTGATGTGGAATCGTGGCCCAAATCGAAAGATTGAGCCGCCAGGCGGTCGCTCAGGCTGCCGGAGCAGCGTTCTCGCCCCGGTTCTCGGCTTAGTACCGAGTCGGTATCCGGCCGGGCGATGCCGTCGACAATCCGTATCTCGCGTTGCGCGTACGGAATTTCAATGCCGTTGGCGCAGAATAACTGCCAAACGGCGCGGTTGACCTGCGACTTTACGCCGCCCGTGCCTCTGGCGGCATCCTCGATCCAAAAACTCAGCTCAAGATTAATGCCGTCCGCACCGAAACTCGCCAGAAGCGCCGCGGGCGCCGGATCCTGCAGCACGCGATCGACACCCTGAGTCGCTTCGACGAGAAGCTGCATTGCGCGTTCCACGTTGCTGCGATAACCCACCTGGACGGCAATCTTCGCGTTCCCGCGCGTGAGAAACGACGAGTGGTTCTGCACGACATCGGTGATCAGCTTTTCGTTCGGAATCAGCGTTTCAATGCCGTCCAGCCCGCGCACGACCGTATAGCGCGTGCGAATCTGCGTGACGGTGCCCTGACTGCCGCTCACGCTGATCATGTCGCCCAGCCGCAGCGAGCGGTCGAGCAGAATGATGAAGCCCGACACGTAATTGCTTTGCGATTTTCTGCAAGCCGAAGCCCAGCCCGACGCCCAGCGCGCCGCCGAACACGCCCAACACCGTAATGTCGATGCCGACGATCGACAAACTCACAAGAATCACCGCGAGAATCATCGCCGCGCGGGCCACGCGTGCGAGCACCACTTTCAGGTTCGCATCAGGCGTTCGTCGAGCAAGGCGCCCGCCCACATCGCGACGATCAGCGTCACGCACACCCACAGCACGCCGGACGCGAGCGACAACAGCGTCATGTGCGCGTTAGCGAAGTTGAAACGCACACTCCAGCGCATGAAATCGTCCCGCACGCCCATCACGGTGAGAATCATCACGATCCAGACGATCGCCGTGACGATTTTCTCGAATAGAAACAGCAGCGCGCCCGCTTCATGCTCCGTGCCGCCGCGCGAAAACACCCGCCGCGCGCCGTAAAACATCATGTAAATCACGGTGATGCCGAGCAGCGGCACCAGCGCGAGCCGCAAAAACGCCGTGTAGATGAACGGCGCAAGCGAACCTGCACGATCGTCACGAAGACCGTGCCGAGCAGCGGAAACAGCGCCTTGTTGAGGCTTTCCGCACCGAAATGCACGGCTTCGAACCGCGACTGACGGCGCGCGTCGAGCTTTTTGCGCAGCACGCGCGCACAAAACCACGCGACCACGAGAAGCCCGATCAGCACCGCGACCTGCCAGATCACCTCCGGCTCGCCGAAATCGTGGCTGAGCCGTGCGGTGAGCTGGGCGAGGAAGCGGTTCGGCATCACTCTGCGGGTTGTTCGGCTTCTTTTTTAGCCTTCGATGCATCCGGCACGCGCTCCAGCACGGCCGCGAAAAAGCCGTCCGTGCCGTGCTTGTGCGGCCACAGCGACAAATACCCGCCCGTATCCAGATCGATGCGCTGTTCCGCCAGCACGTCGCGCGCGGGCACGACGCGGAAGTTCGGATGCGTCTCCAGGAATTGCGCGACCACCGCTTCATTTTCCGCTTCGAGCATCGAGCAGGTCGCGTAGACGAGGCGGCCGCCGGATTTCACCAGACGCGCGGCGCTCGTCAGAATCGACAACTGTTTGGGCGTGAGTTCCGCAACCGATTGCGACGACTGACGCCACTTCAAATCCGGATTGCGACGCAGCGTGCCGAGCCCGGAGCACGGGGCATCGACGAGCACGCGGTCGATCTTGCCCGCGAGGCGCTTGATCTTGGCGTCGTGTTCGCTGTCGATCAACACCGGATTCACATTCGACAGACCGCTACGCGCGAGACGCGGTTTGAGCTTCGCCAATCGCTGATCCGACACGTCGAACGCGTACAGACGGCCGGTGGAGCGCATCATCGCGCCGAGTGCGAGCGTCTTGCCACCCGCGCCCGCGCAAAAGTCGACGATCATCTCGCCACGGCGCGGCGCCATCAGCGAGCACAAAAGCTGGCTGCCTTCGTCCTGCACTTCGATCCAGCCTTCCTGGAACGGCGCGAGACGCGTCAGCGCCGGCTTGCCGTCCACACGGATGCCGGACGGCGCGAACGGCATTTCGCCCGCATCGATGCCCGCTTCGGTCAGCGACTTCAGCACGACTTCGCGCGGCGCCTTGATCGGGTTCGAACGCAGATCGAGCGGCGCGGGATAGTTCAGCGCGGTGGCAAGTTGCGCCAGTTCTTCCGGCTCGAAACGCTTAGCGAGCGCGTCGTAGATCCATTGGGGCAAATTGGTGCGCACGCGCACCGGCAAGCTCGCCGGATCGATTTTCGACACCTGCGCGAGCCACTGATGTTCATCGGCGGAAACGAAGTTTTTCAGCGCCGTGAGACCGGCCGTCTGCATCAAACCGAGCAGCGCGAGACGCCGCGCCTGATTGCCCGAACCGCTTTCCGCGAGATGCGAAAACTCCATTTTCCGGCGCAGCACGGCAAACACCGCTTCCGCGATCACGCCGCGCTCGCCATGGCCGAGCTTCGGATGCGCGCGGAAAAAGCGGCTCGTCGCGGCATCGGCGGGACCGGCAAAACGCAGTACGTCCGCCAGCAAAGTTTCGGTTTGTCCGATCAGAAATCCATGCAGCCTCATGCGCCCTCCCCGGCAATGTCGGCAAAGAGCCATTGAGGCCCAGACGGCGTGAGGGCGACACGTTCGCCCTCTATCAATAAACGCCCTTCGATAAACCAGCGCACCGCGCGCGGGTAAATGATGTGTTCCACTTGCAGCACGCGCGCGGCGAGCGCGTCGGCGTCGTCGCCGGCGATGACCGGCACCGCGCCTTGCGCGACGATCGGCCCGTGATCCAGCGTCGGCGTGACGAAATGCACGGTCGCGCCATGCACGCGCGTGCCGGCATCGAGCGCCTGCTGATGCGTGCGCAGTCCCGGAAAACACGGCAGCAGCGACGGATGCACGTTGATCATGCGGCCCGCGTAACGCTCGACGAACGCATCGGTCAAGACGCGCATGAAGCCCGCCAGCACGACGAGATCCGGCTCGAAGCGATCGATCTCGCGCGCGAGTTGCGCATCGAACACTTCGCGGCCACCGAATTCACGATGATCCACCACTTTCGTTTCGATGCCGTTCGCCTGCGCAAAGCCAAGCCCGGCGGCATCCGGCCGGTTTGAAATGACCGCGCAGACGCGAGCCGGCCAGCCTTCGCGCGCGCAAGCACGCACGACGGCCTCCATATTGCTCCCACGTCCGGAGATCAGAATGACGATTTTTTTCATCCACCGATTTTATCATTCGGCGATGGCGAAAATCGTGCCAATGCGCAGCGTTTGAGCGCTTGCGGGCTGCGCGCGTCCGTCGATCCGTGCGAGTGTTTATAATTTAACAATTTGCGGCATCACGCCTTTTCTTCGACCAACGTCCTATCGTGAGAGTCTTTCGCGGCCTCCCCAATGCCGAAAGCCGGTCGCCCTGCGCGCTGACCATCGGCAATTTCGACGGTGTCCATCGCGGCCATCAGGCGCTGCTCGCGCGCGTGCGCACCGCCGCCGCCGCGCGCGGCCTGCCGGTCTGCGTGATGACATTCGAGCCGCATCCGCGCGAGTTCTTCAATCCGGCCGGCGCGCCGCCGCGCATCGCCATGTTGCACGACAAGCTCGAAGCGCTGCGCACCAACGGCGTGGATCGCGTGGTGGTCGAGCATTTCAACAAGACCTTTGCCAGCCAGTCGCCGGATACGTTCGTGAAGAACGTGATCGTCGATGGACTGCATGCGCGCTGGGTCATGGTCGGCGACGACTTCTGCTACGGCGCCAAACGCGCGGGCAATTTCGATTCGCTCAAGGCCGCCGGCGAAAAATACGGCTTCGAGGTCGAGCAGATGGCTACCGTCGCGCATCCGAACGGCGCGCGCATTTCGTCGTCGTCGGTGCGTGAGTCGCTCGTCGCGGGCGATCTCGAAGCCGCGGATATCGCGCTCGGGCGTCCGTATGTGATCAGCGGACACGTCGTGCATGGCGCGAAGCTCGGCCGCGATCTCGGCTTTCCCACGCTGAACATGCCGATCGCGCACAAGCGTCCGGCGCTCGCGGGCATTTTCGTCGTGCGCGTGCATGGTCTCGCGGATGAACCGCTGCCCGCGGTCGCGAGTCTCGGCTTGCGCCCGACCATCGACGATTCCGGCCGCGTGTTGCTCGAAACCTTCGTGCTCGACTGGCACGGCGACGCCTACGGCAAGCTCGTGCGCGTCGAATTCCTGAAAAAGCTACGCGACGAGGAAAAGTACGTCGACCTCGAAACGCTCGGCCGCGCCATCGCGAAAGATGTCGATGACGCGCGCTCGTACTTCGGCCTGCCGCCCGCGAGCAATGCGGGCAGCCGCGCCACGGGTTTCGCCATTTCGGCGACCGACCGAATTAGGTGAGCGCGCGGTGCGCGCGTTCTCGCGTTTGCATCGCCCGCTGCCCCGCCATCGAATCATCGCGCGCTAAAGACAAGCGCCGTCTCACCGAATTCACTGAGTCACCATGAGCGACAAGAAAGAGAAAGCCTCCTCGAAGTACCCCGTCAATCTGCTCGACACGCCCTTCCCGATGCGCGGCGACCTGCCCAAGCGCGAACTGGCGTGGGTCAAGGAATGGCAGGACAACAAGATCTACGAGAAGATCCGCACGGCTTCGAAAGGTCGCAAGAAGTTCATCCTGCACGACGGGCCGCCGTATGCGAACGGCGACATCCACCTCGGTCACGCCGTCAACAAGATTTTGAAGGACATGATCGTCAAGGCGCGCAATCTCGCGGGCTTCGACGCGGTCTATGTGCCAGGCTGGGATTGCCACGGCATGCCGATCGAAATCCAGATCGAGAAGCAGTTCGGCAAGACGCTGCCCGCCATCGAAGTGATGCAGAAGGCGCGCGCCTACGCGGGCGAGCAGATCGAAAAGCAGAAGGTCGGCTTCCGGCGTCTGGGCGTGCTCGGTGATTGGGACAATCCGTACAAGACCATGAACTTCGCGAACGAAGCGGGCGAAATCCGCGCGCTCGGCAAGATCATGGAAAAGGGTTACGTGTTTCGCGGCCTGAAGCCGGTAAACTGGTGTTTCGACTGCGGCTCGGCGCTGGCTGAAGCGGAAGTCGAGTACAAGGACAAGACCGATCCGACCATCGACGTGATGTTCGCGTTTGCGGAGCCGGAAAAGACGGCGCAGGCGTTTGGATTGAACGCGTTGCCGAAGGCCGAAGGCGGCATCGTCATCTGGACGACGACGCCGTGGACCATTCCCGCCAACCAGGCGCTGAATGTGCATCCGGAAATCGTCTACGCGCTCGTCGCTACGCCGCGCGGCCTGTTGATCCTCGCGCAGGAACGCGTCGAGGAATGCCTGAAGAACTACGGCCTGAGCGGCGAAGTCATCGCGACGACGACGGGCGAAAAGCTCGCGAACTTGCGTTTTCATCATCCGCTGGCGGCGGCGCATCCGGGTTACAAGCGCACGTCGCCGGTCTATCTCGGCGATTACGTGACGACCGAAAGCGGCACCGGCATCGTGCACTCGTCACCGGCGTATGGCGTGGAAGACTTCGTGTCGTGCAAGGCGCACGGCATGTCGGACTCGGACATCATCAATCCGGTGATGGGCGATGGCCGCTACATCGAATCGCTGCCGCTGTTCGGCGGACTGTCGATCTGGAAGGCAAATCCGCAGATCGTCGAAGCGCTCGACGGCGCGGGCTCGTTGCTCAAGACCGAAAAGTACACGCACAGCTACATGCACTGCTGGCGACACAAGACGCCGATCATTTATCGCGCGACCTCGCAATGGTTCGCAGGCGTGGATGTCACGTCCAAAGACGGCGGCAAGACGCTGCGCGAAACCGCGCTCGAAGGCGTCGAGAACACGGCGTTTTATCCGTCGTGGGGCAAACAGCGTCTGTACAGCATGATCGCGAATCGCCCGGACTGGACGCTTTCGCGCCAGCGTCAGTGGGGCGTACCGATGGCGTTCTTCGTTCACAAGGAAACGGGCGAACTGCATCCGCGCACGCTGGAATTGCTGGAGGAAGTGGCAAAGCGCGTGGAGGAAGGCGGCATCGAAACGTGGCAGAAACTCGATCCGCGCGAACTGCTCGGCGATGATGCCAACATGTACGAAAAGAACCGCGACACGCTCGACGTGTGGTTCGATTCCGGCACGACGCACTGGCACGCGCTGCGCGGCTCGCACAAGGATTCGCTGCAATTCCCGGCTGACTTGTATCTGGAAGGCTCGGACCAGCATCGCGGCTGGTTCCATTCGTCGCTGTTGACAGCTTCCATGCTCGATGGCCGTCCGCCCTACGACGCGCTGCTCACGCACGGCTTCACCGTCGATGGCGAAGGCCGCAAGATGTCGAAATCGCTCGGCAATGGTATCGATCCGCATGAAGTGTCGAACCGGCTGGGCGCGGAAATCATCCGCTTGTGGATCGCATCGACGGATTATTCGGGCGAGTTGGCGATCTCCGAAGAAATTTTGAAGCGCGTGACGGAGACGTATCGACGGATCCGTAACACGCTGCGTTTCCTGCTGGCGAATCTGTCGGATTTCGACTTCGACAAGAACGCGCTGCCGGTCAGCGAATGGCTCGAAATCGATCGATACGCCGTCGCGCTCACGCGCAATCTGCAGGACGACGCGCTCGTGCACTACGAGAAGTACGAGTTCCATCCGGTCTTCCCAAAGATCGCGACGTTCTGCTCGGAAGATCTCGGCGGCTTTTATCTCGATGTGTTGAAGGATCGTCTCTATACGACCAAGCCCGATTCACGCGAACGCCGCAGCGCGCAGACCGCGCTGTTTCATATCGCGCATGGTCTGCTGCGACTGGTCGCGCCGTATCTGTCGTTCACGGCGGAAGAAGCGTACAAGGTGCTCAAGCCGGATCAGGACACCATCTTCACCGAAGTGTTCGCGCAGTATCCGGAGATCGCGAACGGCGGCGAGTTGCTCGACAAGTGGACGCTGATCCGCAACGCGCGCAGCGATGTCACCAAGGCGCTCGAGGAAGCGCGCACGGCGAATCAGATCGGCTCGTCGCTGCAGGCGGAAGTCGTGGTTCGCGCAAGCGGCGCGCGTTACGACGCGCTGGCGAGCCTCGGCGATGCCCTACGTTTCGTGCTGATCACGTCGTCGGCGCAAGTGGCGAAGGTGGCGAGCGAAGCGGAAGAAAACGTCGATGTCACGGCATCGCGCTATTTGAAGTGCGAGCGCTGCTGGCACTATTGCGCGGATGTCGGCTCGCACGCGGATCATCCCGGCTTGTGCGGCCGATGCTTCTCCAACCTGTTCGGCGCCGGCGAAACACGAGGCGTGGCATAAATGGCTCGATCGATGGCGAAACAAACTACCGGAAGCACAAGAAGCGGCTCGCTCGCGCCGTGGCTCGGCATCGCGCTGATCGTCATTCTGTTCGATCAGTTGACGAAGATCGCGGTGCAGAAGGTGTTCGCGTACGGCGAGCCGCATGCGCTGACGCCCTTCTTCAACCTGATCCTTGTCTACAACAAGGGCGCGGCGTTCAGTTTCCTCGCGATGGCGGGCGGCTGGCAGCGCTGGGCGTTCACGGCGCTGGGCATGGTCGCGGCGATTGTCATCTGCTATTTGCTCAAGAAGCATTCGGGCCAGCGCATGTTCTGCACGGTGCTGGCGCTCATCATGGGCGGCGCGATCGGCAATGTGATCGACCGCCTGATGTACGGCCACGTGATCGACTTCCTCGACTTTCACGTGAACGCGTGGCACTGGCCGGCGTTCAATCTCGCCGACAGCGGCATCACGGTCGGCGCGGTGCTGCTGATTCTCGACGAATTGCGGCGCGTACGCGGATCGAAATGATGTTCACCACGCGGCTCTTTCGGGAGCCGCGTTCTTTTGCGACGGAGGCATGTTGGAACTCGCGGGCAAACATCTCGTTTTAGGGCTGACGGGCGGTATCGCCTGTTACAAGATCGCCGAACTCACGCGCTTGCTGATCAAGGGCGGCGCGACCGTGCAGATCGTGATGACCGAAGCGGCCACGCAGTTCATCAAGCCCGTGACGATGCAGGCGCTTTCCGGCCGTCCCGTCTACACGTCGCAATGGGATGCGCGCATGCCGAACAACATGCCGCATATCGATCTTTCGCGCGAGGCGGATGCGATCGTCATCGCGCCGGCATCGACAGACTTTATCGCCAAGATCGCGCATGGCCGTTGCGATGATCTGCTCTCCACGCTCGTGATCGCGCGTGATTGTCCGCTGCTCGTCGTCCCCGCGATGAACCGGCAAATGTGGCAAAACCCGGCCACGCAGCGCAATGTCGCGCAGATTCGTGCGGATAGCATCGAAGTGCTCGGTCCGGATTCGGGATCGCAGGCGTGCGGCGAAGTCGGCGATGGACGCATGATCGAGCCGGAAGCGGCGTATGAAGCCATTTGCGCGTTTTTCCAGCCGAAAATCTTGCGCGGCCAGCGCGTGCTGATTACCGCCGGTCCGACATTCGAGCCGCTCGATCCGGTGCGCGGCATCACGAATCGTTCGTCGGGGAAGATGGGCTTTGCGCTCGCGCGCGCAGCGGCGCAGGCGGGCGCGGACGTGCATCTCGTCGCCGGGCCGGTGGCGCTGGAGACGCCGTGGGGCGTCTATCGCGAAGACGTGACGACCGCGCAGCAAATGCACGACGCCGTCATGGCCGCGACGCCCGACTCGGATATTTTCATCGCGGTCGCGGCGGTCGCGGACTGGCGCGCCGAGCATGCCGCGGAACAGAAGATCAAGAAAAGCGGCGACGGTTCGTTGCCCGCTTTCGCCTTCGTCGAAAATCCGGACATTCTCGCGACGGTCGCGAAGCTGCCGAATCCGCCGTATTGCGTCGGATTCGCGGCGGAAAGCGGCAATCTCGATGTGCACGGTGCCGAGAAGCGCAAGCGCAAAGGCGTGCCGTTGCTCATCGGCAATATCGGACAACTGACGTTCGGCCAGGATGGCAACGAAGTCGTGCTATTCGAAGAAAGCGGCACGACTTCGTTGCCGCGCGTGGACAAGCAGGAACTCGCGCGTACGCTGATCGCGGAAATCGCCAAACGCGCGCCAAAGACCGGCGGCCCGCTGCTCTCCTGACGTTATGACGAAGCTCTCCGTTCTCGATCAAACGCCCGTCATTCAGGGTCACACGACGGCCGACGCCATCGCCGCGACGCTCGATCTCGCGCAACTCGCCGACGATCTCGGCTACACGCGCTACTGGTGCGCGAAGCATCACGGTTTGTACGGTGTGTCGAATCCGTGTCCGGAAGTGATGCTTGCGCGCATCGGCAGTTTGACGAAGCGCATTCGGATCGGTTCGGGCGGCGTGATGCTGCCGTATTACTCGCCGTTCAAAGTCGCCGAACAGTTTCTGATGCTCGAAGCGCTGTTTCCGAATCGCGTCGATCTCGGTATCGGACGCGCGCCCGGCGGCGATATGCGCACGGCGCAGGCGGTCGCGGCAGGTTCGTACAATCGTGGCGATGTGTTTCCGCAGCAGGTGGCCGAACTCATCGCGCTATTCGACGGCACGCTCGCCGACGATTCGCTCGCGCGCGGCGTGCTGCTGCAACCGCAAATCGATACGCGTCCGGAACTGTGGATGCTCGGCTCGTCGGACTTCGGCAGCCTGCTCGCGGCGCCGCTCGGCATTCGCTACGCGTTTGCGCATTTCATCAATGCGCACAGCGGGCATCTTGTGGCGGAAGCGTATCGCGAGCGCTTCGCGCCGGGTCATGAACAGAAGCCGTATCTCGCCGCCGCCGTTTTCGTGATCTGCGCCGATACCGACGACGAAGCCGCCGCGCTCGAAAAAGCCGTCGATCTGCGGCGCGTGCAGATGGCCTACGGCCTCAACTATCCGATTCCGTCGATCGCGCAAGGCGCCGCGCAGCAATACGGCGCGCGTGAGCTTGCGGTGATCGAGCATGAGAAGGCGCGCAGCATCATCGGCACGCCGGAACGCGTGACCGAGCAGTTGCACGTCCTGACCGAGCAGTTGCACGTCCTGCAAGAACGCTTCAATGCCGACGAACTGATCGTCCTGACGGTCGCCGGCAGTTACGCCGCACGCACGCGGTCTTATGAACTTCTGGCCGATGCCTTCGCGCTCGACCGCTGAAACTCGCTGATCCTTCAAACCATGAAACTCGACGTCAAGATTCTCGACGCGCGCATGCGCAAATTCCTGCCCGCCTACGCCACGCCCAGCAGCGCGGGCCTCGACCTGCGCGCGTGCATCGATGAAGCGCTTGTGATCGAGCCACACCAGACCGTGCTCGTGCCGACCAGTCTCGCCATTCACCTCGCCGATCCCGGCTACGCCGCGATGATCTTGCCGCGCTCGGGTCTGGGCCACAAGCACGGCATCGTGCTGTGCAATCTGGTCGGATTGATCGATTCAGATTACCAAGGCTAACTGATGGTGTCCACGTGGAATCGCGGCGATACCGCGTTCACGCTCAATCCGATGGAACGTCTCGCGCAGATGGTGATCGTTCGGGTCGTGCAGGCGCAATTGAATATTGTCGATGAATTCGAGGCCAGCGAACGCGTCGCGGGTGGTTTTGGCAGCACTAAGCTTTCTTGACAGCGAAAAAAAGGCGCGGTGTTGAAACCGCGCCTTTTTCACTTCTCCTACGTTCAATCCACTTCGATCGTTTCCGGGTTCGGTGAACGCGGTGGCGAAGGATTCTCGTCGAACGTCAGCTGAACCTTGTCGTCGGCATCGACATCGACCGTTACGCGGCCACCGCTCAAGAGCTTGCCGAACAGCAGTTCGTCGGCCAGCGCGCGGCGGATCGTGTCCTGGATCAGACGTTGCATCGAACGCGCACCCATCAGCGGGTCGAAACCGTGCTTTGCGAGATGCTTGCGCAGCACGTCGGTGAAGACCGCATCGACCTTCTTCTCGTGCAACTGGTCTTCCAGCTGGATGAGGAACTTGTCGACCACGCGCAGGATGATTTCCTCGTCCAGCGAACGGAAGCTGATGATCGTGTCCAGACGATTGCGGAACTCCGGCGTGAACATGCGCTTGATATCGGCCATCTCATCGCCTGACTCACGACGCGATGTGAAACCGATCACCGCCTTGCCCATCGCTTCGGCGCCCGCATTCGTCGTCATGATGATGATGACGTTGCGGAAATCCGCCTTGCGCCCGTTGTTGTCCGTCAGCGTGCCGTGGTCCATCACCTGCAGCAGCACGTTGTAGATGTCCGGATGCGCCTTCTCGATCTCATCGAGCAGCAGCACGCAATGCGGCTTCTTCGTGACGGCTTCGGTCAGCAAACCGCCCTGATCGAAACCGACATAGCCCGGCGGCGCGCCGATCAACCGGCTGACCGCATGACGCTCCATGTATTCCGACATGTCGAAGCGCAGCAGTTCGATACCCAGCGTGAACGCCAGTTGCTTCGCCACTTCCGTCTTGCCGACGCCCGTCGGACCGGAGAACAGGAACGCGCCGATTGGCTTGTCCGTCTTGCCGAGGCCCGCGCGCGCCATCTTGATCGATGCCGACAGCGCATCGATCGCCGGATCTTGCCCGAACACGACTGCCTTGAGATCGCGATCCAACGTTTGCAGCTTGCTGCGATCGTCCTGCGACACGCTTTGCACCGGCACGCGCGCGATCTTCGAGATGATCTCTTCGATCTCGCTCTTGCCGATGATCTTCTTCTGTTTCGACTTCGGCAGAATGCGTTGCGCCGCGCCCGCTTCGTCGATCACGTCGATCGCCTTGTCCGGCAGATGACGATCGGTGATGAAGCGCGCCGACAACTCAACCGCCGCCGACAGCGCACCCGACGAATACTTCACGCCGTGATGCTCTTCGAAGCGCGTCTTGAGTCCGCGCAAAATGATGACGGTTTGCTCAACCGAAGGCTCGGTGACATCGACCTTCTGGAAACGGCGGGACAGCGCCGCATCTTTTTCGAAGATGCCGCGATATTCCGTGAACGTAGTCGCGCCGATGCACTTCAACTGCCCCGACGACAACGCCGGCTTCAGCAGATTCGATGCATCCAGCGTGCCGCCCGAAGCCGCACCCGCGCCGATCAACGTGTGAATTTCGTCGATGAACAGAATGGCGTGCGGACGCTCTTTTAGTTCCTTCAGCACCGTCTTCAGGCGCTGCTCGAAATCGCCGCGATACTTCGTGCCCGCGAGCAATGCGCCCATATCCAGCGAATACACTTGCGCGTCGGCGAGAATGTCCGGCACTTCGCTGCGCGTGATGCGCCACGCCAGACCTTCGGCGATCGCAGTCTTGCCCACGCCGGCTTCACCGACGAGCAGCGGATTGTTCTTGCGGCGGCGGCACAGCACCTGCACGACGCGCTCGACTTCCAGTTCGCGGCCGATCAGCGGATCGATCTTGCCGTCCTTCGCGAGCTGGTTCAGATTCTGGGTGAATTGCGCAAGCGGCGTTTCCTTCTGCGCGGCAGCGTCTTCCGACTCAGGATTCGCCTCGCTGCTGGTCTTGGCCGCATCGCCGCCATTGGTCTTGGCGATGCCGTGCGAAATGAAATTCACGACGTCCAGACGCGTGACACCCTGCTGCTGCAGGTAGTACACCGCGTGCGAGTCCTTCTCGCCGAAGATGGCGACCAGCACGTTCGCGCCGGTCACTTCCTTCTTGCCGTTCGAAGTCGATTGCACATGCATGATCGCGCGCTGAATCACGCGCTGGAAACCAAGCGTCGGTTGCGTGTCGACATCGACCGTGCCCGGCACGGTCGGCGTGTTATCATGAATGAAATTGCGCAGGTTCTGACGCAAATCTTCAATGTTGGCTGCACAGGCGCGCAACACTTCAGCCGCGGTCGGATTGTCCAACAGGGCGAGCAGGAGATGCTCGACCGTTATGAACTCGTGCCGCGCCTGACGTGCTTCCATAAATGCCATGTGCAGACTGACTTCCAGTTCCTGGGCAATCATGCTTCCTCCATCACGCACTGCAGCGGATGCCCCGCTTGCCGTGCATGGCTAACGACTTGCTCAACTTTGGTCGACGCAATGTCTCGCGTGTAGACCCCACAAACTCCCCTGCCTTCGCGATGAACCTTGAGCATGATCTGCGTCGCGGTCTCACGATCCTTATTGAAGTATTCCTGCACGACCATCACGACGAATTCCATCGGCGTGAAGTCGTCATTCAGCAGCACCACCTTGTACATGGCCGGCTTCTTGAGCTTCTGCTCCTGCCGCTCCAGTACCGTGCCATCCTGCTTGTTGGGATTAATCGCCATACACCCATTCTAAACAACGCGGACGCACTCGCAATCGCCGCTCCCGGCTCCGACCAACCGGTCGGAATGACTGTCTAAAAGCGTAATTCTCGCGCTCGCCATGCATCGAATCCTGCCGCTGCCCAAAGTCGGCGCGGCCCGCTTGAACCTCGTCGAATCCAGTATCGCACAGCTTCAAAAAAGCGACGGCTCAGGCAGTACCACACAAGTGAGTCGATTATGCGACTTTTCAAGATGGCGTGCTTGGACGGGACTGCACACGCAATGCAGGAATTACCCTACAAATGGGATAGATGCAACGAGCATAACGGCTATCCCAAAAATTCCTTGACACCTGATTTAAGAGATTTAACAATTAAACTGGCACTTTTTTCCGGGGGGCCTCCGGGCAAAAAAGCCGAGGTGAGCTTGTGCGGAGGGGGCGGTTCACATTGTGGGGTGTGCCGTCGAGCTTTTCGAGCGTGCTCTGGTTGCGACGAGAGTTAGAGGGGAAATACGAATGTCTACTGGTACGGTCAAATGGTTTAACGACGCGAAAGGCTACGGATTCATCACGCCCGATGAAGGCGGCGAGGATCTGTTTGCACATTTCTCGGCGATTCAAATGAACGGTTTCAAAACGCTCAAAGAAGGCCAGAAGGTCAGCTTCGAGATTGTTCAGGGACCGAAGGGCAAGCAGGCTTCGAACATCCAGGACGCGGCCTGACCGTTCGATTGCGTTTTTGCCTCATGAAACCCGGTCTGTTCGGCCGGGTTTTTTTATGACTACTCGACACTCCGACGCCTTGACGCGTGTTTTATCGTGAGATACCGAACATAAAAAACCCCGAAAGTCCTAAACATTTCGGGGTTATTAAAAGCGCCTGCTTTTAGCCAGTTTCTACGGCGATGGTGAGCGTCACATATTTTCGATCATCACCTCGCCGAATCCCGAACACGAAACCTGCGTCGCGCCTTCCATCAGTCGCGCGAAGTCGTAAGTCACGCGCTTGGACAAAATGGACTGTTCCATCGAGTGAATCACGCGGTCGGCCGCTTCGAGCCAGCCGAGATGACGCAGCATCATTTCAGCGGAGAGAATTTCGGAACCGGGATTCACATAATCCTTGCCCGCGTATTTCGGCGCGATGCCGTGCGTGGCTTCGAACATCGCGACGGAGTCCGACATGTTCGCGCCCGGCGCAATGCCGATACCGGCGACCTGCGCCGCCAGCGCATCTGAAATGTAGTCGCCGTTCAGGTTCAGCGTGGCGATGACATCGTATTCGGCGGGGCGCAGGAGAATCTGCTGAAGGCAGGCATTGGCGATGACGTCTTTCACGACGATATCGCCGCCCGTCTTCGGATTTTTCACCTTCATCTACGGACCGCCGTCGATCAGTTCCGCGACGAATTCCTTCTGCGCGAGCGCGTAGCCGTAATCGCGGAACGCGCCTTCGGTGAACTTCATGATGTTGCCCTTGTGCACGAGCGGCGATCATTATCGATAGCATATTGAATGGCCTTGCGCACCAGACGCTCCGTGCCTTCGCGCGACACCGGCTTGATGTCGAGCCCCGACGAATCCGGAAAGCGGATTTTCTTCACGCCCATTTCTTCGCGCAGAAACCGGATGACTTTCTTCGCTTCGGGCGAATCCGCCGGCCATTCGACGCCCGCGTAGATGTCCTCCGAGTTCTCGCGGAAAATCACCATGTCGATTTTTCGGGCTCGCGCACCGGCGACGGCACGCCCTTGAAATAGCGCACCGGCCGCAGGCAGACGTAGAGGTCGAGTTGCTGCCGCAGTGCGACATTCAACGAGCGGATGCCCCCACTGACGGGCGTCGTCAGTGGTCCCTTGATCGACACGAGATAGTCCTTCACCACTTCCAGCGTTTCGTCGGGCAGCTAGCGTAGACTTTCGTGGCCTTTTCGCCGGCGAAGATTTCCATCCACTGAATCTGGCGCTTGCCGCCGTACGCCTTCTCGACTGCCGCATCGACCACCTTGATCATCACCGGCGTGATGTCCACGCCCGTGCCGTCGCCCTCGATATACGGGATGATCGGCCGATCCGAAACGTTGAGCGAGAAATCCGCGTTGGCGGTGATCTTGTCACCGCCCGTCGGAACCTTGATGTGCTGGTACGGCATGGTTTACTCCAAAGAAGGCCTGGCTTGAATGGAAGTGAAATGAACACGCGGCGGCGCGCGACGGCCGGTTAACCCGACCGCACATCGCCGCGAAAGCTTCAACATTCTAACCATGCTGGCACGGCGAAGCCGGGCCCGCCGTCCCATACCCGAATCGCGTTCGTTGCGGCAGCGCAGTTTTTTTAGCTCATACAGGCGAAATTAGGACATTCCGTGTTCGGCTGCAGATGTCATCAACCTATCATATAAAATCTGCCGCGCCCATTTTCCACCCTGCTTCGCCCCACCAAGCTTCGACATGAGTGATGGCCTCCTTCACCGATACTATTTGAGCAACATATCGAAAATCATCGACAAGTGGTTCCACTACTTCGATATCTACGATCGGCATTTCTCGCGCTTTCGCAACAAGTCGCCAGTCATGCTCGAGATCAGCGTGCTCGGCGGGGGCTCGCTTGCGATGTGGAAAACGTACTTCGGCGAAGGAAGCCGGATCATCGGCGTGGACATCAATCCGGCGTGCAAGGCGCACGAAGCGGACGGCATCGAAGTGTTCGTGGGCAGTCAGGATGACTCGGCGCTGATCGAGCAGATCTTCACGACATATCCGCACATCGATATTGTGCTCGACGATGGCAGTCATCTCATGCGGCACATGCGCGCGTCCTTCGAACTGATTTATGAGCGCCTCGATCCGCACGGCCTCTACATGGTGGAAGACACGCACACGTGTTACTTGCCCACTTATCAGGGCGGTCTGCGCGAGACCGGCAGTTTCATGGAGTTTGTGAAAGACAAGCTCGATGAACTCAACGCCTTGTACACTGGCGGCGCCTTGCCGGTCTCGGCCTTTACGAAATCGACAGGTAGCATTTCGTGCTACGACAGCGTCGTGGTCTTCGAACGCAAGCCGCAGGGCATCCGCACCAGCGCAATCACAGGATCGTTTTGACGCGGCTGACGCCGCCGTGCTTCACTCCCCGTCCTTTCTCCGATGCCCCTCATCGCCCTGAACAAGCGCTTCAACACGATCTGCCAGTTTTCCGCGCACGAGACGCGTCCGTCGCTCGGCGACTGGGTGAAGACGCCGTGGGTGTATCCCGCCGGCCGGCTCGATGCGGACAGCGAAGGCCTGCTTCTGCTAACGGATGATGGCGCATTGCAGGCGAAGATCGCGGAGCCACGTCACAAGCTCGTGAAGCGCTACTGGGCGCAAGTCGAAGGCGCACCCGACGATACCGCGCTCGCACAACTCGCAAAGGGCGTCTATCTTGGCGACTACGTGACGCGGCCATGCCGCACGGCGTTCGTCGCGCAGGAGGACATCGACAAGCTGTGGGCGCGCACGCCACCGATCCGCTATCGCGCGGCCATTCCGGCGACGTGGATCGAGCTCGCCATCACCGAAGGCAAGAACCGGCAAGTCAGGCGCATGACGGCGGCAATCGGTTATCCGACGCTGCGGCTCGTACGCGTGGCGATCGGCGCGCTCGATATCTTCACGCTCAGACTCGCGCCAGGCGAATGCATCGAAGTGCAGGCGCGTGCGCCGTGGCAACGCGCTGGATGAATCGCATTCATCGATCGAAAGAGCGGTTTCAGATCGACGCAAATCCGATCAACGAATAAGCAATGCTGCGCGGTTTAGTTGCTGATGATTAAACACATCGTCATGAAGCTGTGTTGGCCAAAAAATTTTTTGGTTCTGCTGCACATTCTTCTGTGATTCGCGTCAACCGACGCTTCTCACGATGCGTTAAGGACCTCAGATGCCGAACAAAGCCATCCGGCATGAATGGATACACCCCTTTCGATAACCTGTGTGCTCCAGACCTGTGTGCTCCAGGCTTTCTGAAAGGTTTAAACGTTCACAGCCATATCGAATCGATTTGTTCGATACGACTGTCAACCGAAAGGTGGGTGGCTCGTTTACCGACATGACTCAATGACCGGGTCGTTTGGTTAATTAACTCAAGCTGAGGATTCAAACATGAACAAACTGATCGCTGCTCTCGTCGCTGGCCTGTTCGCAACGGCTGCTTTCGCTCAAGAAGCCTCGGCTCCGGCAGCTGCTTCGGCACCGACAACGAAGACTCTCAAGTCGCACAAGTCGTCGTCGCACAAGTCGCACAAGAAGGCAGCCGCTGCTTCGGCACCGGAAGCCGCTTCGGCAGCTCAGTAAGTTTTTTGTAAGAGGCGGTATAGCGAAGTCAAGAACGAAGTGTTACCGCCGTCTTACGGCGTTAAAGGGCAGATGCCTTGCGGCCATCTGCCCTTTTGTTTTGCGGGCGCATCAAGTAACATGCACGGGGCCATGCTGCTTTTTGCGGCACATCTTCGCTACAGGAGCTTCGTTGTGAGTCTGGTTTCGCGTTTCAACATTGGCAACTTCGTGCGCGCGTGCGTCATCGCGCTGGCGCTTCCGTTCGCTGCGCTGCCGCTCGCGCAAGCGCAGACCATGCCGCCCGGCGCCAAGCAGCCATCCGATTTTCCGCGCGTGAAGCTCACGGCCGGCATGTATGTGATCGATGCCGCCGTTGCCGCCAACGATGCCGATCGCGAGCAAGGGCTGATGTATCGCACGAAGCTAGCGCCGAACGAAGGCATGCTCTTCGTGTTCGGTGAGAACGCCGTGCATTGCTTCTGGATGAAGAACACGCTGATCCCGCTGTCGATCGCGTTCATTCGCGCCGATGGCACCGTCACCGACATCGACGAGATGCAGGCGGAAACCGAGAACAAGAACAATCACTGCCCGCGCAACAACGGCGTCTATGCGCTGGAAATGCCCAAGGGCTGGTTCGCGGCGAAAGGCATTAAGCCCGGTACGCAGATCAAGGAGGGCCTGCCGCGTGCGCAGTAAGTTTTTGCTGCATCGACCTTTTCAAAACCGACCATGCGCCGGTTTTTTTTCGCCTGCGGTCCGGGAAAACCAAGCTGGCAGGATTCCTGCAAAGACCCTGCCGACGTGCTATCGTAAAAAGATTATGCATGGGCCTGAAACGTGCATCCGCGCTTCGGGTCTTCGGGTCGATTCATCCACAGGAGGTTCACGTGCCCCACAAGACTCCCATCGAGCGCTATCGGAACATTGGAATTAGCGCTCACATCGACGCCGGTAAAACGACTACGACCGAGCGCATTCTTTTCTATACCGGCGTGACGCACAAGATCGGCGAAGTGCACGACGGCGCGGCCACGATGGACTGGATGGAACAGGAGCAGGAACGCGGCATCACGATCACGTCCGCGGCCACGACCGCCTTCTGGAAAGGCATGGCGGGCAATTATCCGGAGCATCGCATCAACATTATCGATACGCCGGGACATGTGGACTTCACCATCGAAGTGGAGCGTTCGATGCGCGTGCTCGACAGCGCGTGCATGGTCTACGACTCGGTCGGCGGCGTGCAGCCGCAGTTCGAAACCGTGTGGCGTCAGGCGAACAAGTACAAGGTGCCGCGCATTGCGTTCGTCAACAAGATGGATCGCGTGGGCGCGAATTTCTTTCGCGTGCAGCGGCAGATCGGCGAGCGGCTCAAAGGCGTCGCGGTGCCGATCCAGATTCCGATCGGCGCGGAAGAGCATTTCCAGGGCGTGGTCGATCTCGTGAAGATGAAGGCGATCGTCTGGGATGAGGAGAGCCAGGGCATCAAATTCACTTATGAAGAGATTCCCGACAACCTCAAGGATCTCGCGCACGAGTGGCGTGAAAAGATGGTCGAGGCCGCGGCCGAAGCCAGCGAAGACCTGCTCGAAAAGTATCTCGAAGATCACAACAGCCTGACCGAAGACGAGATCAAGGCAGCATTGCGCAAGCGCACCATCGCCAATGAAATCGTGCCCTTGCTGTGCGGCAGCGCGTTCAAGAACAAGGGCGTGCAGGCGATGCTCGACGCGGTGATCGACTATCTGCCCTCGCCCATCGACGTGCCCGCGATTCTCGGCCACACCGAAGACTATCAGGAAGCGGAACGCCATCCGAGCGATGACGAGCCGTTCTCCGCGCTAGCCTTCAAGATCATGACGGACCCGTTCGTCGGCCAGTTGATCTTTTTCCGCGTGTATTCGGGCGTCGTGAATTCGGGCGATACGGTCTACAACCCGGTGAAGGAAAAGAAGGAACGACTCGAGCGCATTCTGCAAATGCACGCGAACGAGCGCAAGGAAATCAAGGAAGTGCGCGCGGGCGATATCGCTGCTGCGGTCGGCCTGAAGGAAGCGACGACCGGCGACACGCTGTGCGATCCGAACAACGTCATCATCCTGGAACGGATGATCTTCCGGAACCGGTGATCTCGCAGGGCGTCGAGCCGAAGACGAAGGCGGACCAGGAGAAGATGGGGATCGCGCTGAACCGGCTGGCGCAGGAAGATCCGTCGTTCCGGGTGACGAGCGACGAGGAATCCGGCCAGACGATCATCTCCGGCATGGGCGAGCTGCACCTCGAAATTCTCGTCGACCGGATGAAGCGCGAATTCGGCGTCGAAGCGACGGTCGGCAAGCCGCAGGTGGCGTATCGCGAAACGGTGCGCAACAAGGTCGAAGGCGTCGAGGGCAAGTTCGTCAAGCAATCGGGCGGGCGCGGTCAGTACGGCCACGCGGTCATCACGCTGGAGCCGGATCCGGATCCGGGCAAAGGCTACGAATTCGTCGATGCCATCAAGGGCGGCGTGATTCCGCGGGAATTCATTCCGGCGGTCGACAAAGGTATTCAGGAAACGTTGAAGGCCGGCGTGCTGGCGGGCTATCCCGTCGTCGATACCAAAGTCACGCTGACCTTCGGCTCGTATCACGATGTCGATTCGAACGAAAACGCGTTCCGCATGGCCGGATCGATGGCCTTCAAGGAAGCGATGCGCCGTGCGAAACCCGTGCTGCTCGAACCGACGATGGCCGTCGAAGTGGAAAGCCCGAGGAGTTCATGGGCAACGTGATGGGCGATCTTTCGAGCCGGCGCGGCATCGTGCAGAGTATGGAGGACATTGCGGGCGGCGGCGGGAAGATCGTGCGCGCGGAAGTGCCGCGCGCCGAGATGTTCGGCTACTCCACGTCGCTGCGCTCGCTCACGCAAGGCCGCGCCACCTACACGATGGAGTCAAGCACTACGCGGAAACGCCGAACAACGTTTCGGAAGCGATCATCAATTCAAAAGCGAAATGATGCCGCGCTAAGCGTGTAGTATCGACAGGTCCGTTGCTGGCGCGTGGGTGGCGGCAACGGACTTTTTTTATCCGCAGACGATAAAATTCCGCTATGAGCGATCCGAATCACGAGCATGTCGATTGGCGCGAACACGGCGTCAAGGTCATCAAGGGCGATCAGCTCGACACCAACACCGCGCAGACGCCGGGCATGAACCGAGCCGCCATCAATGCCGCGCGCGTCGGCGCGCAGAAAATCTGGGCCGGAACGGTCACGATTCATCCGAATGCGAAGACCGGCACGCATCATCACGGCGCGCTGGAAAGCGTGATCTACATCGTGCGCGGACAGGCGCGCATGCGCTGGGGCGAGCATCTCGAATTCGTCGCCGAGGCCGGTCCGGGTGACTTCATTTTCGTGCCGCCGTACGTGCCGCATCAGGAAATCAACGCGAGTACCGACGAGCCGCTCGAATGCGTGCTCGTACGCAACGATAACGAAGCGGTGGTCGTGAATCTGAATATCGATCCCGTCGAAACGCCTGAAGAAGTCTATTGGGTCGATCCGATCCACAAGCATCCGCACGATCACTGAGTTGCCTTGCATCGCTGCATCCAAGAACGATGCGGCGCGTTCCTTGCTACCCGTTCCTTGCTACCGATGCCCTAACGCCCCGCGTTTTCGGCACTGGCGTTGCCGTACGCGCTCGGACATGACGCCATCACAATCACAAACGGAAAGCCTCCGATGAAAAAACCTTCGACCGCCGCGCATTCTTTCGAGTCCGTCCGTTCGCAAACGGGCGAACTCGGCAATCACGCGATCGATGAGTTCACCGCCGGGCGTCTGACGCGCCGCGAATTGCTGCGTCACGCGAGCGTGCTCGACTTCGCGTGGTCCACCGGCATGCTCGCGATGACGTCGAACGCCCGCGCGCAAGGCACGGCAAAACCGGGCGGCACGATCCGCATCGCGCATATGACGCCGGCCGGCGCGGTCGATCCGCTGACCGTCACCGACTCGCCGGGCCTCGCGCTGATCGCGCAAACCGGCGAATTCCTGATCAACGACGATAGCGAGCGTCTCGCGCTCGTGCCCGCGCTCGCACTGTCGTGGTCGTCGAATCAGAAGGGCGATGTGTGGACGTTCAAGCTGCGCCCGAACGTCAAATTCCACGACGGACAAACGATGACGGCGAAAGACGTCGTCGCGACCTTCAACCGTCTGTCCGATCCGGGCACGGGCTCGGCGGCGCTGTCAGTGTTGAAGGGCGTGTTGTCGAAGGATTCGGTGAAGGCCATCGACGATCACACCATCGAGTTTCATCTCGATGCGCCCAACGGCAATTTCCCGTACTACGTTTCCTCGAACACGTATAACGCGGTGATTCTTCCGGCGAACTTCACTGGCCCGTACGAGAAGTCGTTTATGGGCACGGGCGCGTTCAAGCTCGAAAAATTCACGCCGAAAGTGGGCGCAACCTTCGTGCGCAATCCGGATTACTGGGGCGACAAGGTGCTGCCGGATCGCTTACAATTCGCGTTTTACGCCGATCAACAAGCGCAACTGCTCGCGATGCAAGGCCGTCAAGCCGACGTGATGGGCGATTTCACCGTGCAAGGGGGCGGCGCCATGCTCACGAACCCGTAAGTTCAAGGTGCTGGGCACGAAGTCGTCGTCGCATCGGCAAATGCATATGCGTTGCGATATGAAGCCGTTCACCGACAAGCGCGTGCGTCAGGCGATGGCGCTCACGATCAATCGCGAAGTCATCGT
Source organism: Candidatus Burkholderia humilis (assembly GCA_001184405.1). GTDB lineage: Bacteria > Pseudomonadota > Gammaproteobacteria > Burkholderiales > Burkholderiaceae > Caballeronia > Caballeronia humilis. The sequence goes on along the minus strand of LFMX01000016.1, from coordinate 24,272 downwards.
GAAGGGACTGTTTCGCGGACGCGCGCCGGTCGCCAACGACAGCCCGTTCGCGGCGGTGTTTCCGTCGAGCGATCTCACCGTGCCGCAGCGCAAGCTTGATATCGCCAAGGCCAAGCAGTTGCTCGGCGAAGCGGGCCTGCCGAACGGTTTCGACATCACGCTGACAACCGAAAAGTACATGGAGATTCCCGATCTCGCCGTCGTCGTGCAGAACGCGGCCAAGGCGATCGGCGTGCGCGTTCAGCTCAAGGTCGAGAGTCAGGATCTGTACTACGGCTCGGGCACGTTCGGCAAATCGGATTGGCTCGATTCGCCGCTCGGCATTACGGATTACGGGCATCGCGGCATGCCAAACGTGTTTCTGAACGCGCCGCTGACGAGCGCGGGCACTTGGAACGCGGCGCACTTCAAGAATCCGCAGTACGACAAGCTCGTGTCGGATTTCGTCGCGGCGCTGGATGTGACATCGCAGAAAAAGATTTCCGGCGATATCCAAAGACTGTTGCTCGATGAAACGCCCGTCGCGATCCCCTATTTCTACGACCATCTGATTCTCACGCGCGCGAACGTGTCCGGCGTGCGGTACAACGCGATGTCGCAGATGTGGTTCGATCACGCAACTGTAGGTGCATAACAGCATGAGCACGATCACGCCGACGGCGCGCGACGCCGACTTCACGAAAGCGAAGCGCGTGTTGCGGGTCGTGCGCTTTGTCGGCGTGCGCGTGTTGCTGGCGCTCATCACGCTGTGGCTTCTGTCGATGATCGTCTTCGCCGGCGGCCAGTTGCTTCCCGGCGACGTCGGCCGCGCGATTCTCGGTCCTTTGGCCGATACCCGCGCCGTCGCGGCGCTCAATCATCAGCTCGGCGTGGATCGGCCGCTCATCACGCAATACAGCGCGTGGATCAGCCATTTTCTGCGCGGCGATATGGGCCGAGTCGTACGCGTTTCGCGCGCCGGTCGCGCCGTTTATCGGCAATGCGCTGTGGGCATCGGCGAAGCTGGGGGCGCTCGCGTTTGTCGTCGTGGTGTCGCTCGGCATTGCGGGCGGCGTGTACGCGGCGCTGCATGAAGAGCGATGGATCGATCGCGTCATCAGTATCGGCGGATTGACGGCGACGGTCGTGCCGGAGTTCGTCTCGTCGATCGTGCTGATTCTGATCTTCGGCGTGTGGCTGCAATGGCTGCCGATCGAAGCGACCGCGCCCGCCGATGCAAACGTCCTCGTGCAGCTCAAACATCTGATTCTGCCGGTGCTGCCGCTCGTCTTCGTGTTCTTCGGCTATATCGCACGGATGACGCGCGCGGGCACCGTCGAAGCGCTCGATGCCGATTACATGCGCACCGCCATTCTCAAGGGCTTGCCGCGCCGCGTCGTGATTCTGTGCGGCACGTGCTGCGCAACGCGCTTTTGCCGACCGTGACCGTCCCCGCCACGCAGCGCGGCTACATGATCGGCGGCCTGGTCGTCGTGGAGACCTTGTTCCACTATCAGGGCATCGGCTCGCTGATCTACAACGCCGCCAAAGCCAAAGATTTTCCGATGCTCGAAGCCGGCGTGCTGACCATCGGCGTGATTTATACAGCGGCGAATCTGATCGCGGATGCGTTGTATGTCGTGCTCAATCCGCGCCTGAGAACCGGCGGCGCGCGATGAGCACGGCCGCCGCAGCGTCACCGAAAGCGCATCGGTTCGAAGCGCTCGGCGCGCTCATGCGTTCGCTGATGTTCGATATCGGCGTGCTGATTCTGCTGTTCTGGGTCGTGTGCGCGCTCTTCGGCCACTGGATCGTGCCGGTCGATCCATACGCGTCCGATCCGCTCAATTCGCTCACGCCGCCGTCCGGCGATCACTGGTTCGGCACCGATCAACTCGGCCGCGATGTCTTTGCGCGCGTGATCGTCGGCGCGCGCGACATTCTGACCATCGCGCCGCGCGCGACGCTGATCGGCACGGCGGCGGGCACGGCGATCGGTCTGATCGTCGGCTATTTCGACGGCTGGGTCGATGCCGTCATCGGCCGCGCGATCGATGCGCTGCTCGCATTGCCGCTGGTGATCGTCGCGCTGCTCGCGCTCGCGGCGATCGGCGCGAGCAACACGACGGTGATCATCGTCATCGGACTCACGTTTGCGCCGATCACCGCGCGCACCGTGCGCGCCGCTGTGCTCGGCGAGCGGCATCTCGATTACGTGCTCGCGGCGCAACTGCGCGGCGAAAATGCGCTGTACATCATGTTCGCGGAGATTCTGCCGACGTGCTGCCGCTGATCATCGTCGAGGCAACCGTGCGTCTCGGTTACGCGATCTTCGCCGTCGCCACACTCTCGTTTCTCGGCTTCGGCATTCAGCCGCCATCCGCCGACTGGGGCCTCGCCTTGTCCGAAAGTTATATGTTGATGGCGGGTGGCGCGTGGTGGACCGTCGTCCTCGATGCAGCGGCCATCGCGTCGCTCGTGGTCGCGGTCAATCTCGTCGCGGACGCCGTGCAAAGAGTGATCGACCGATGAACGGACCGCCGCCATCGGCATTTCCCACGTTCGGCGCCGCCAAAGGCGATCAGGCCGATGCGCTCACCGTCGTCGGTCTGACGGTCGCGGTATCGCGTATCGCGTATCGCGTATCGCGTATCGCGTATCGCGTATCGCGTATCGCGTATCGCGTATCGCGTATCGCGTATCGCGTATCGCGTATCGCGGACGCACGCGCGAGCGTGAAGTGCTGCAAGACGTGACGTTGCGCGTGCGTCGCGGCGAAACGTATGGACTCGTCGGCGAATCCGGCTGCGGCAAATTGACCGCCGCGCTCGCGATCCTGCGCTACTTGCCGCGCAACAGCTGCGTGAAGGCGGGCAAGATTTCGATCGGCGGGCGCGACGTGTCCGCCCTCAACGGTGATGCGCTGCGCGACTTGCGCGCGAATGCCGTATCGATGGTGTATCAGAATCCGGGACGCGCGCTGAATCCGTCGCTCACCATCGCGCGGCAGATCTCGGAGGCGTTCGAGGCGGCGGGCGCATCGGCGCAAGAAGCGATCGAGCGCACGGCGGAGATGTTGCGGCGCGTGCGGATTGCATCGCCCGAACGGGTGATGGACAGTTATCCGCATCAGTTGTCGGGCGGGATGCAGCAACGCGTCGTGATCGCGATGGCGCTCGCGTGCAATCCCGATCCTGATTCTCGACGAACCAACGACCGGCCTCGACGCCACCGTCGAAGCCGAGGTGCTCGATCTGATCGCGCAACTGCGTGACGAATTCGGCACGGCGGTGCTGTTCATCAGCCACAACCTCGCGGTAATCGGGCGCATGTGCGATCGCATCGGCGTGCTGTATGCGGGCAAGCTCGTCGAAGAAGGCGCGACGGTCGATGTGTTCGCGAAGCCGCGTCATCCGTACACGGTCGGCTTGCTGCGCTGTCTGCCGCGCGAAGGACTGAGCAAGAGCGATGGCCGTCTCGATACCATTCCTGGTTCGCTGTCGCTGCCCGGATCGGTGGCAGGGCTGCATTTTCACGGCGTGCTGCAAGCTCGCGGACGAGCGCTGTCTGAAGGACGCGCCGCCGCCGTATCGCGTAGCGGCGGCGCACGGCGATCAGATGGCGCGCTGCCATTATCACGAGCGCGCGGAAAGTTTGCCGCGTTCATCGGATGAAGCGCCGGTGCCGATCGCATCGACGGAAGATGCGGGCACGCTCGCGCTGTCCGCGCGTCAACTCTCGAAGACCTTCCGTGTCGGCGATGAAGAAGTGCGCGCGGTGCACGATGTCTCGCTCGATCTAGTTGCAGGGCGAAACGCTCGGGCGCGTCGGCGAATCGGGCAGCGGTAAGACGACGCTTGCGAAGCTGCCGCTCGGGCTCGTTGCGCCAGACAAGGGCGCGACGCTCGAACTCGATGGGCAAAGTCTGCCCGAGCGCGTGACGCATCGCAGCGGCGAGCAGGTGAAGTCCTTGCAGATCGTGTTTCAGAATCACGATTCAGCGTTAAATCGTGCGCATTCGGTGCGGCGGCTGATCGCGCGATCGCTGTCGAAACTGGCCGCGCTGCACGGCGAGGCGAAAGAAAAGCGGCTGCATGCGCTGACCGAATCCGTGCGTTTGCCGGAGCGCTATCTCGGCGCGCGCACGCGGCAGTTGTCGGGCGGCTTGAAGCAGCGCGTGGCGATCGCACGGGCGTTCGCGGGCGATCCGCGCGTGGTCGTGTGCGACGAGCCGACGTCCGCGCTCGATGTTTCCGTGCAGGCCGCCATCCTCAACTTGCTCGCCGATTTGCAGCGCGAGCGGCGCGTGAGTTACGTGTTTATTTCGCACGATCTGCATGTGGTACGGTATCTGTCGGACCGGATCGCGGTGCTGTATCTCGGGCGGATCATGGAGATCGGTCGCGCCGATGTCGTATTCGACGGCCCGCAGCATCCTTATACGACGGAGGCGTTGCTGTCGTCCGTGCCATCGCTCGATGGCGCGATCGCGAAGCGCATCTGGCTGTCGGGCGAGTTGCCGAGCGCGGCGCATCCGCCTTCGGGCTGCGTGTTTCATACGCGCTGTCAGCGCAAGATCGGCCCGATCTGCGAAACCGAGGTTCCACCCTGCCGCGATACCGGCGATGGTCACGCGATCCATTGCCACATTCCCGTCGATGAGCTTCGCGCGTTGCAGACGCGCGCGGGCTGATCGTGATTGGAATCAATGCGCGGTTCGTGGGCTCTCATCGATTCATGTCAAACGGATAACGAGGATTCGATCGATGAAATCCGCTCTTGTTGGTGTCGCTCTCGCTGGTATGGTTGGGTGTGGTTCTGTTGCTCAAACGCAGACGTCCGATCCTTCTTTCTCTGCGTATTCGCTTGCGCAGCAGTGCGCTTTAAAGTCCGATAACGCTGCGCAAGGGCAATGCGTCGGCGCGGTACGCGGGATCGTACGAGGGTATCAGTATGGGGTGCTCTTTTTGTCGCAACGTGCTTCGTTGCCCGATGCTGAGACTAAGCGAGTCTCGCTTTGCCTTACCGATACGCAAGTGTCTTCTATCGTTGATGATTTTCTTGCGGATGCTAAGCAGGTTAAAGATGAGGATTTGAAACGCACGCCTGCTGAAGTTGCTGTGCTCGGGTCGGTGCATGCGCACCATGCTTGTAGTTAATGTTTCTGGGCGCTGGCCGTGCGGGGGCGTGTCTTTTCTGCTTTCGTGAGAGGCGCTTCTGTTTTTTTGCCTTTTATTCAGTAACCGCCTCCCCGGCGGGGGATCACTTTCCTTGCTGCTGCAAAGAAAGTGATCAAAGAAAGCAGCTTTTCAACCACGCACAATGCATGTTCTGTGTGCCAGAGATCGTCGTCAAGTATGGGTCTGGCCATTTCCTTTTCGCCGTCGAAACAACGATCAGGTTAACAGGAACGGCCTGAAGTAAATAGCCCCATCCATCATTTTGTTAAAGCTTCTTAGCGCAGGGCGCGCGTTATTTTTCATCGCTCTAAGACATGCTGCCGCACACGCAGATTCTTTCGCTGCACGTGCCCGCGAGTCCCGGCGCATCACCATTGACCGGTACGAACGAATTGTCGATGCTGCCGCGCGGCGCGATCGTCGTGAACACGGCGCGCGGATCGCGGATCGCTGATCGATGAAGACGCGTTGATCGATGCCTTGCGAAGCGGGCAGATCGCCGCTGCGGGACTCGATGTGTTCCACGACGAGCCGCACTTCGACAAGCGTTTTCTCGAACTGCCGCAAGTGTTTCTCACGCCGCATAGCGGATCGGCGACCATGCAGACGCGCAACGATCTCGGCCTGCGCGGACTCGACAACATCGCCGCCGTGCTCGACGGCAAGCCCGCCATCGACGCTCTGACCTCATAGAAAACATCATGTATTCACATATCGATTTAACGCAGTACGCATCGACCGCGCTGCAACGCTGCGGCATGCAAGCGGCGCATGCGGATCAGGTCGCAGCCAGAATGGTCGATGCCGAATTGCTCGGGCATTGCAGTCATGGACTCTGGTTGCTCGCGACGTATCTCGAACGCTTGCAGGCCAAACAGATCGCAACCATTGGCGATGTGCGCGTGATCGCCGACACCGACAGCGCGTTCTCGTGGCACGCGAACCGTTTGCCCGGCGCATGGGTGATGCATCGCGCGATCGAAGAAGTCATCGCGCGTGCACAGACGCGTGCGGTCGTGGTCGCGACACTCGCGGAGTGCTCGCATATCGGCTGTTTGCAGGCGTATTTGCTGCCGCTCGTCGAACAGCAAGCTGTTCGTCACGTTGTCGGCGACGAACGCGGGCATTGCATCGGTGGCGCCGTTCGGCGGCATGGATCCGGTGCTGACGACGAACCCGATCGCCTACGGCATTCCCACGCGCGGCGAGCCGATTCTCATCGATCAATGCACATCGCTCGGCAGCAATACGTTTTTCACAGCGTACGCGAATCGCGGCGAAACCTTGCCTCGGCCAATGGCTGCTCGATGCCGAAGGCAACTCAACCGACGATCCCAACGTGCTCAGCGCCAAACCACCCGGCACGGTGCTGCTGTTGGGTGGCCTCGAATTCGGCTACAAGGGCTTTGGCCTCGGTCTTGCCGTCGAAGCGATGACGCTCGCCTTGCCCGGTTCGGGCCGCCGCACGAAGCCCGACAAGTTCGGTCAGGGCGTGTTCCTTCAGGTGCTCAATCCACGCTTGCTCGGCGGACTCGACGCCTTTCGCGACGAAACCACCTATCTCGCCGATGCCTGTCACGCTAGCCGCGTGCGCGAAGGCGCGCCGCCCGTGCGTTTGCCCGGTGAACGCGCGCTCGCCAACCGCCGCCAGCAAATGCAGGAAGGCATCACGCTCGCGGACGACGTCATCGCACGCATGAAGACGTGGTCCGACACACTCGATTTGCCGATGCCCGAATCGGTCCGGCACACCGCCATCTAACTTTGGAGTTCCCCATGTTGCGCGATTTAAAAGGACTGTTCATCGTCACGCAGACGCCTTTCGACGAGAGCGGCGCGGTCGATCTGGAAAGCATCGATACGCTCGTCGATTTTTATATCAAGCATGGCGCGCAGGGTTTCACCGTGCTCGGCGTGAGCGGCGAAGCGGGCAAGCTCAATGCCGATGAAGCGCTGCAAGTGGCGCAGCGTTTCATCAAGCGCGCGGGCAGGCTGCCGTGCGTGGTCGGCGTGAGCAATGCGAGTCTTGCGCAACTGACCGATCTGTCGTCGCGCGTGATGGATCTCGGCGCAGCAGGCGTGATGATCGCTCCGCCTGCGGGCATTCAGACCGATGAAGAACTGCACGGCTACTTCGCCGAAGTGTTCCGCCGCAATGAGGGCGTGCCGACCGTGCTGCAGGACTTTCCGTTCGCATCGAAAGTGGCGATGCCGGTGCCCGCGATGATTGAGCTCATCGAAACGCACAAGGAAATCGAACTGGTGAAGGAAGAAGATCTTCCGTGCCTGAACAAGATTTCGCGTCTGCGCGCAGGCGGCGGCCGTCGTGTTGCGATTCTGACGGGCAACAACGCGATGTATCTGCCGCTCGAACTCGGACGCGGCGCGGATGGCCGGTTTCTCGTATCCGGAAATGCTGTCGGAAGTGTACGCATTGCACGCCGCGGGCATGACCGACGAAGCCGACGATGTGTTCGACATCTATCTGCCGCTGTTGCGCTATGAAGCGATGGGCTTCTGGGGCGTTTGCGCATGCAAGGAAATGATGCGCTGCCGTGGCGCGATCCGTTCCGCGACGATGCGCACGCCCGGTCCGAAGCTCTCCGCCGCCGACATTCAGGAACTCGATCGCCTGTCCGCGCGGCTCGAAAAGCGCCTTGCTGCACGACGCGCCTGAAGCATCAGCAAAAGAGAAAGGAAGAGGAGACATGCAAATGAAGAGCGGAAGCGTTGCCATCGGCGACGCGGCGCACATCGGTGCGATACGCGGTGCTGGCGATGCTCGTGATCGCGAGCGCCATCAATCTCGGTGATCGCGTACACCTGTCGATCACCGGATCGGCGATGTCCGCCGATCTCGGCTTCGGACCCGTTGCGCTCGGCTACGTGTTCTCGGCGTTCGCGTGGGCTTACGTGCTTGCACAGTTGCCCGCAGGCTGGCTGCTCGACCGTTTAGATTCGATCAAGGTCTACGGTATCAGTCTCGTGCTGTGGTCCTTGTGCACGATCGCGCAGGGCTTTCTCGGCGCGCTGTCGACGGCGGCGGCCATCGCCGGATTGTTCGTGCTGCGCTTTCTGCTCGGACTCGTCGAGTCGCCGGTATCGCCCGCGAACAGTCATATCGTCGCGTCGTGGTTTCCGGTGCGCGAGCGCGGGCTCGCCACATCGATCTATAACTCGGCGCAGTACATCGCGGTCGTCGTCTTCGTGCCGATGATGGGTTATCTCACGCATCACGCGGACTGGCCGAGTGTGTTCTGGATCATGGGCGTGTTGGGTCTCTTGCTCGCGATCGTGTGGTTCCGGGTGATGCATCAGCCGCTCGCGCATCCGCGTGCAAATGCCGCTGAAATCGACTATTTGCGTGAAGGCAGCGTGAACGTCGGCAGCGATCAAAAGAAAGCCGCACCGCGTTTCGATATCGGCGTCGTGCGGTTCTTCCTCAAGAGCCGTTTAATGCTCGGTGTTTATCTGAGCCAGTATTGCCTCACTTCGCTGCAGTACTTCTTCATCACGTGGTTCCCGATCTTCGCGAAGGGGCGCGGGATGAATATCGTCGAGGTCGGCTTTCTGGCGACGGTGCCGGCGATTTGCGGCTTTATCGGCGGAATCGCAGGCGGCACGTTGTCGGATGCGCTGCTGCGTCGCGGCGTCAGCGTGAGCGTGGCGCGCAAGACGCCGTTTGTCATCGGCATGTTGCTCGCGTCGTGTCTCGTGTTCTGCAACTTCGTCGCGTCGCCTTATACGGTCGTCGCGCTGATGTCGCTCGCGATCTTCGGCAAGGGACTCGCCGCCGTGAACTGGGCTGTCGTTTCGGATACCTCGCCGCCGCATCTCGTCGGGATCGCGGGCGGGCTGTTCAATCTGTTCGGCAGTATTTCGGGCATCGTCACGCCAATCGTGATCGGCTATGCCGTGATGCTGACGGGCACGTTCACCGGCGCAATGTACTTCGTCGCGGCGCATGGTTTGATCGGCGCGTGTACGTATCTGTTCATCACCGGGAAGATTCGCGGGCTCGAAGTCGCGTATTAAGAGCTATTAAGCATCAACAGATTCATCGTTCATTTCAAATTAATAAAGATAACTAATATGCATAAGAGACATATGCTCGGCGTCGCTTGCATGGCGCTGTCCGGTTTGGCGCAGGCGCAGAGCAGCGTGACGCTGTATGGCGTCATCGACGAAGGTCTGACCTTCAATACCAACATGAACGGCAACCGTTCCTATGCGATGCAAAGCGGCGTGCTGTCCGGCAGCCGCTGGGGCCTGAAGGGCGTCGAAGATTTGGGAGGCGGACTCAAGGCCATTTTCACGCTGGAAAACGGCTTCGATCCGAGTAACGGCAGGCTGGGGCAGGGCAGTTTGGAGTTCGGCCGTCAGGCCTTCGTGTGGCTGTCGAGTCAGTGGGGAACGGTGACGCTCGGGCGTCAGTACGATCTGAACGTGGACTTCGTGGGACCGCTGGAAGCTGCATCGCAATGGACGGGCAATATCGGCGCGCATCCGGGCGATCTGGACAATTTGAACAACGCGTATCGCACGAATAACGCGATCAAGCTCAAGAGCATTTCATACGGCGGCTTCTCGTTCGGCGGCATGTACAGTCTGGGCGGCGTGGCGGGCGATACCACGCGCAATCAAATTTGGTCGCTCGGCGCGGGTTATGCGAGCGGACCGCTGACGCTTGGCGTCGGTTATATCAACGCGCGCAATCCGAACGTGAGCTTTTTCGGCAACTCGACATCGGGCATGCCGTCGACGACGGCCGCGAATTCGGTTTATCCCGTGTTCAACGGCTATGTGTCGGCGCATACGTATCAGGCGATCAGCGTGGGCGCGGCGTACAACATCGGCGCGCTGACGGTCGGCGGCGTGTATTCGAATATCGCGTTCAAGGGTCTGGGCGATACATCGAGCGGACCGAATCCTTCGGGCTATAGCGGCAACGCCACGTTCAACAGCGCGGAGCTGAACCTGAAGCATCAACTGACGCCGGCGCTGTTGCTGGGCGCTGCGTATATTTATACCGATGGCGGCAGCGTCACGAGCGCGACCGGCCACAACGAAGGCGCGACGTATCATCAGGGCGAAATCGGCGTCGATTACTTCCTGTCTAAGCGCACCGATGTGTATTTCATTGGCGTGTATCAGAAGGCATCGGGCACGGACTCGCGTAATCGGGAAGCGGTGGCGTCGATCAACAATCAGAGCTCGCCTTCGAGTAACGATCATCAGGCGTTGTTGCGCGTGGGCCTGCGCCACAAGTTCTAAAGTACGACGCGCCGCTCATCGAACGAGCGGCGCGTTCTCACTTCTCGCTGACCGTAAAAAGGCACACGGCTTCATCCAGCACCACGGCGCGCTCGGCAAGCCGCATCACGGTGGCCGCCGCCTGTTCGACGAGCGCCGCGTTCTACTGCGTCGAATCGTCGAGTTGCGCGACGGCCTGATTCACCTGCGCGATGCCATCGGCCTCTTCGCTGCTCGCCTTTGCAACTTCCATGATGATCGTCGATACGCGATTCACCACTTCATCGATCGTGCGCATTTGACGGGTCGTGCGCGACACGAGACTCGTGCCTTCCGCGATCTGCGCGCCGCTTGTTTCCACGACATGCTCGATCTCTTTCGCCGATGCCGCGCAGCGCTGCGCGAGATTGCGCACTTCGGTGGCGACGACTGCAAACGAGCGGCCCGCTTCGCCTGCACGCGCCGCTTCGACCGCCGCGGTGAGCGCGAAAATATTCGTCTGAAACGCGATACCGTCGATCACATCCGTAATGTCCGCGATACGCCGCGACGCCGCCGTGATGCCCGCCATCGTCTTCTCGACCTGACTCGCGATGCGGCCGCCATCGTCCGCCGCCGCTTGCGCTTCCTTCACGAGGTCGAGCGCGCGCACGGTGGCGTCCGCGTTGCCTTGCACGGTCGTGGTAAGTTGGTCCATCGCCGCCGCCGTTTCTTCCAGCGATGCCGCCTGCATCTCCGTGCGGCGCGACAAGTCCGTGTTGCCGCTCGAAATCTCGTTGGCGGCATCGAGCATGCCGCCGATCTGTCCGCGCACATCGAACACGATCGCCGAGAGATTCGCCTTCAGCTGGCTGAGCGTGCGCTGCACGTCGCCGAGATCGTCGTGACGCGCATCGGGCATGTCGGCGGTGAGATCGCCCGCGGCCATGCGTGCGGCGAAACCGGACATCGTGCGCACGGGGGTATCGATCTGACGCGACAGCGCGAGCCAGCCGATGCCGCTCGCCACAGCGCTCGCGCCCAGCGTGATCCAGAACGGCAGCGGCGGCGAGCTGCCCCACGCGAACAGTCCGGCGATGAGCGCGGTCATCGGCGCGGACGCGAAACCGCACGCAATGCGACGGCTCACCGGCATATGCGAGAACGCCGCGAGCTTGCCCGCGATGCCGCGGCGAATCAGTTTGCCGCGTTTCAGACGCAGCGTGGTATCGCCGGCACGCATGCGCGCATAGAGCGTTTCGACTGCGCGCACTTCATCGCGTGATGGCTTCACGCGCACCGACAGGAAGCCGATCGTCTTGCCGTGTTCCATCACGGGTGTGACATTCGCGCGTACCCAGTAATGATCGCCATTTTTGCGGCGATTCTTGACGAGCGCGGTCCATGCGTGACCCGAGCGAATCGTCGTCCACAGGTCCGCGAACGCTTCGCGCGGCATGTCCGGATGACGAATGAGATTGTGCGGCTGGCCGAGCAATTCATCGCGCGAAAAACCGGATACCGATACGAACGCGGGATTCCAGTACTGGATATTGCCGTGCAGATCGGTGGCGGAGACGAGCATCTCCGAAGCGGGGAATTCGAACTCTTGCTGTGTGATGGGTTGGTTGTTGCGCATAGTCGTCCTTGCTTGGCTTCGTGCCTGACAAGGACATAACGGCGAGTATCCCCAAAGTCTTTAGGGGAATCCGAGTGAAACGCTCAAGTGTGACGCAATGCTGCCGATAACGCGCCGGATCGCACACAGGCACGATCCGGCGCTTTACATCAAAGACTCATCAGAAGTTGAATTCTGCCGACATCAGCAGCGTGCGCGGCGACGCGTTCGAGATGTAGGTGCCTTGCTGAATCCATAACGGCTGCCGAAAAGATTCTCGACGTTCGCGCGCAAGATCACGTCCTTGCCCGCGATGCGCGTGGCGTAACGCAGGCCCACATCGTAACGCGTCCACGCGGGCAAACGCAGCGTGTTGGTGGCGTTGTAGTACTGCGCGCCCGTATGGATGATGCGGCCCTTCACTGCGAGTCCCGGCACCCACGGCAAGTCGTAGTCCGCGCCGAGATTGAACGCGAACTTCGGCACGCCTGCGGGATCGTGGCCATCGTTGAGACCGCCTGCGGTGCCTTCGAGTGTCGGATCGTAGAAGGTGGCGCTCGCCATCATGCGCAGATTGCGGATCACTTCGCCGTATGCGGGCAGTTCAAGCCCGCGCACCTTCGTGCGGCCGTCGTAGCCATAGACGTTGGTCACGGGATTGGTCACGCCGTTTTGCTGCGAGATCTGGAAGACCGCAGCCGATGTCATCACGCGGCCCCAATCGGCCTTCACACCCGCTTCGTACTGATTCGACTTGTACGGCGCGAACGCTTGTCCGGCATTTGCGGTGCCGCCGTTGGTCAGGCCTGAGGTGAAGTTGCCGTACACGGACACGTTCGCGAGCGGCTTGAACACGATGCCCGCGACCGGCGTGATCGCCTGTTGATCGATCGAACTCGTCTGCGCGCCGGTGGTCGGGTTGTAGTTGTCCAGGCCGATGGTCTGACGGCGCAAGCCGCCGGTGATCAACAGACGATCGTTGAAGAACGACATCGTATCGATGACCTGCTGGCTGTTCAGACGTAATTGCGCGTTGCGTTGCGCGTCGCCGCGCGGCGTGGTCATCGCGGGGAGCGGCGTCGGGTTATACAGGCTCGATGCCACCGCCTGCGATGCCGGCGCGAGCGCATAGAAATAGCCCTGTTCCTGATTCAAACTCGTGACGCCGGTGACGAGCGTGTGCTTCACGCCGAACGTATCGAAGTGAAAGCGGAAACCCGCATCGACCGTTTTCGTGCGGTTATAGGCGTCGTAATACCCGTTGCGCACGGAGAACGCGCCCGCCGCCGTTATGCCGCTCGCCGACGGAAAATTTTGCGCCGAGGTGCCGTAATGCTCGCCCGCCGCGCCGTAGACCGTCACGTTCGGGTTGATGTCGTATTCGAGGTGCGTCATCACGGCCGAGTCGCGTAGCTTCAGCTTCGAGCCGGGATACAGATTGCTGTACGCGAACGGCACCGCGGGCACGGCGGTCGCGGTGCCCAGGCCGATCTGCGAGCGGAATTCGGCGGTGTTCTCGGAGACGTTGTAGGCATCGAACGACCAGCGCAGTTGTTTGCCGCGATAGTCGAGGCCGACCGCGCTATTGCCCTGAAGCTGATTGCCATGCGCGATACCTGTCTGGCCGTCCTTGATCTGGCCGTTCACGCGCACGCCGAACTGGCCTTCATCGCCGAAGCGCCGTCCAATGTCGGCGGCCGCGCCGAACTGCCCCTTGCTCTGATACAGCGCAGTGAAACGCGTGAGCGGCGTATCTTCGGCGCGCTTGGTGACGATATTGATCACCCCGCCGATGCTGCCCGACGGACCCATGCCGTACATCAGCGAGCCCGGACCTTGCAGCACTTCGACGCGTTCCATGATGTTGACCGGCATGCGCGCGGTCGAGACCATGCCATAGAGGCCGTTCATCGAGACATCGGTGGCCTGCACCGCGAAGCCGCGAATTTCGAAGATATCGCCGAAGCCGCCGCGCTGTCGGCGGTGGCGGCGGCGATGGAAAAGGAACTCACGGCACGGCCTAAAAAGCGGCGTCGCGCGGATTCGGCCAAAGCCGGCTTGCGTGCGATCGGCGCCGGTTATTTAAGCTTTGCGCAAAATGAAACGGGCCTGTTTCGCACGGCGTTTGCCGCGCCGCCCGCCGAGTGGGAGGCGCATGAAGGCGCGTATGGAAAAGGTCCGAGCGGACTCGATCCGTTCGAACTCTTGAGCCGCGCATTGGATGAGATGGTGGAGACGGGCGCGCTCGACGAAGCGCGCCGTCCGGAGGCGGAATATCTGGCGTGGAGTGCGATGCACGGCTTCGCGTTGCTGCTGATCGAAGGGCCGTTGCAAGGGCTCGGGCGCGCGCATATCGAACCGCTTGCCGAGCGCCTGCTCGATATGGTCGAGCAGGGCTTGTGAACGTCGCTTAACTTTTCGCGCGATTCTGCGCGATCGGTTCGACCACGCTGATCAGCAACACGAGACATAGCAGCGACGTACCGAGCATATAGATGAACACGCTCGTCCAGTCGCACTTGTCGAGCAGCATGCTCACCGCGAGCGGGGCGCATGCACTGCCGATCTGCCCAAGCGAATTGACGATACCGAACGCCGTCGGATACGTTGCTTTCGTGGCGAGACCCATCGGATACGCCGAGTAACCCGCGAAGCCGATCCCGAGCATCAGGCCCGCTGCAATCAGCGCTGCGCCGAGATACGCGACGCTATTGGGTGCATCGATGAGCGCGAACATCATGATCATGGTGCCGAGCGCGCCGAGCATCATCATCGGCTTGCGGCGGCCGCCGAGAAAGCGATCCGAAATCCAGCCGCCGAGCATATTGCCCGTTACCGCGCCGATGAACGGCGCTGACGCGAGAAAGCCCATCTTCACCGAAGCAAAGCCCTTCACGGTGACGAGATACGTCGGAATCCACGAGATAAAGATATTGCTGATGCCGATCATGCAGCCATAGCCCAACGCCACGCTGAAGATGTTCCACGAGCGGAAAACCTGACCGACCGTTTCGAGCGCCGGGACTTTTTTAGTGCGATTGAAGGCGTCGATAAAAGGCATCGGCTCCATTTGCGCGCGTCGTCCGGTTTGACGCGCGTGATCGTTCGATTCATCGGCGATATAGCGCTGTTCCGCGGGCGAGCAGAAGCGGTTTTCACTCGGCGAATTCGTGACGAGGAACATCCACACGATCGCGAACAGAATGCTCGGCATTGCGAACACATAGAAGATTTCACGCCATCCCCAAAGCTGAATCACGAGAATGCACACCGACGGCACGATCAACGGCCCGAGCTTCGATGCCGCGATCCACAAACCTGTCGCCGTGCCTTTTTCTTTCGACGGAAACCAGCGATTGATGACGTTCGTGCAACCGATGCCAAGCGGCCCTTCCGACAAGCCGAGTCCGACGCGATACGCCATCAAGAGAAACACAGAAGACGTGGCGCCTATCAGTCCGGTAAAGACCGACGTGAGAATCATGAAGACGGAAAACAGAATGCCGGTGGTTTTTTCGCTAAGCCGCTTATCCGCTTATAAAGCAGGTCCACGGGAATCTGCACGAAGCCGTAAGCGAACGAAAAGAGGCTGACGATCAGGCCCGCTTCCGTGTTCGTGATGCCGTATTCCTTCTTGAGATAAGGCAGCGCGATGCCGAAGTTCGCGCGATCCGCGCAAGCGATGGCCCAGATGATAAAGATCAGGCCCATCACGACCCAGCGATGCTTCGTGCGCTTTTCAGCGCCGACATGCGCATTGGCCGATGCGACCGCGCTTTCCGCGTTGCTCATTCATTGTCTCCGATGTGATTGCGAGGATCTTTTCGATGGTCGTCCTTCTACGCCTGAATTGTCGCGGCGCGGCATCGCAAGCGTCCAATCTTTTCTTGCTATTACGTGATTCCCGGATTGAATCGATTCTTTAGCACTTAATTCACCTTGAAGTCACGTTGATTCTTTAGATCAACTGATATGGATTTGGGATTGGACGCGCTTAAGGATTGCGGACATCATGCGTCGGCATTGCATCATCAAAGACATCAAAGGAGCCACCGAATTGAAGCTCAACGTTCTGCAACTGAACCCGATCCTCGTTCACGCCATCAATCAAAAGCTGGAATCGCTTTATACGATGCATCGTCTGTTCGAGCAGAACGATAAGGACGCGTATATCGCCGAACATGGTGAGTTGATCCAGGGTGTGATTACGGGCGGGCATACGGGCATTACGAACGAGATGATCGACAAGCTGCCATCGCTTAAGGTGATTGCGGTGAATGGCGTCGGTACGGATGCCGTCGATCTCGCTTACGCACGTTCGCGTGGCCTTCCTGTGACGGCGACGTTCGGCGCCTTGACGGAAGATGTCGCCGACCTTGCCATCGGTTTGATCCTTACCGTATTGTGCGAAATCTGTCCGGGCAATGATTTCGTCAAGACCGGCAAGTGGGTGCAAAACCCGAGCCCGCGCGCCATTCCGTTGTCGCGTCGCTTTAGCGGCAAGCGCGTGGGTATCGTCGGTATGGGGAAAGTGGGGCGCGCGATTACGCAGCGCGCGGCGGTGTTCGATTGCCCGATCGCTTATACCGACGTCCATCAAATGGACGATGTCGCGCATCACTTCGTGCCGGATCTGCTGTCGCTCGCGCGTGAGAGCGACATTCTCGTGCTCGCGGCTGCGGCCGACAAAGCGAAAGGCATCATCGATGCCACCGTGCTGGATGCATTGGGCCGCGAGGGTTATCTCATCAATATCGCGCGGCAAGCTGGTTGTCGAAGAAGACCTGGTGCAAGCGCTAAAAGGCGGCGTGATCGCGGGCACGGGCCTCGACGTATTCGTCGATGAACCCAACGTGCCCGAAGCGCTCTTCGGCATGAACAATGTCGTCGTGCAGGCGCATCGCGCGAGCGCGACGGTGGAATCGCGCACGACGATGGGCGAAATGGTCCTGGCGAGTTTTGCCAGCGGTCTTGCAGGCCAGCGTCCCGAAGGCAGCCTCACGACTTAAAGCAAAAACGCTTATCCGCATCGAACATATAATAACGACCGGCTATTGTGCTCATGTCGATTACGAATGCTCGATCTCGGACAAGTGCGTTGCTTCGTCGCCGCTGCGACGGAGCTGAATTTCAGGCGCGCGGCGGCGCTTCTGCATATGACGCAGAAGCGCCGCCGCTTTCCAGACAGATTCATCTGCTCGAAGAGAATCTGGGCGTCAAGCTGTTCGAGCGCATCGGCCGCACGGTGAAACTGACGACCGAAGGCCGCACCTTTCTCGCCGATGCCACGCGTCTGCTCAATCTCACCGAGCAAGCCGAAAGCACGGTGCGTCGCGCAAGCAAGGGCAAGACCGGGCGAGTGCGTTTGGGCTTTACGGGCGCAGCGGGCTACGAGCTCATTCCCGAGTTGTTGATGGCCGCAAAACACGCGTTCCCCGATATCGATGTCGTGTTGCTCGAACTCGTGTCCGTCGCGCAAATTGAGGCGTTCGCTGCGAATGCAATCGATCTCGGTTTCTTAAGGCCCTTGCCTTCGCGTCAACAACTGGAATTCTTCTTGTCGATAAAGAACCGCTGATCGTTGCGCTGCCCGCAGGTCACGAACTGCGCCGTCATGAACAGATCGAACTGAAGCAATTGAACGATCAGCCGTTCATCATGCATTCGCCCACGCACGGAAAATACTTCTACGAGCGCATCATGGGCATGTTCACGACGGAAGAAGTGAAGCCCCATTTCACGCAATATATCGATCAGACGCTGACCATTCTGTCGCTCGTTCGAGCGGGCCTGGGCGTGAGCATCTTGCCGTTTTCCTCGCAACGTTTTCATTACGACAACGTCGAGTTCAGGCATATCGCCGGCCATACCGTGCAGGCGGAAATGAGCATGGCGTGGCGCGTCGATCAGGACAATCCCGCCGTCACCGCGTTTCGGCAAATGGCGGCGGAATACTTCGCTAACAAGGCTAAATAGCGCGCGCGGTTGCATCGATCGCGTTGCGCGCTTTGGACACGATCTCGTCGATTTCCGCATGCGTCACGACAAGCGGTGGCGACAGCAACATGCGATCGCCGCTTGCGCGCATGGCGAGACCGCTGTCGAACGAAAAGTCGCGGCATAGCGTGCCGATGTCATCGCGCATCGTGTGCTCGGGCGAGAGCTGAATGCCCGCAACCAGTCCCGCGCCGGCCACTTCACCGACGATCGGATGATCGCTCAGCGTTTCGCGCAAAAAAGCCTGAAAATAAGGCCCCGAATCGTTTTTTACGCGTTCGACGATGCCTTCGTCTCTCAGCACATTCAGATTGGCCACAGCGACCGCCGCCGCCACCGGATGCCCCGAATACGTAAAGCCGTGATTGAACTCGCCGCCATCGACGATTGCATCGGCAATGCGATCCGACAGGCCGACCGCGCCCATCGGCACATAGCCGCTCGTGAGGTCCTTGGCCATCGTGATGACATCGGGTTCGAAACCGAAATGCCGATGCGCAAACCATTCGCCCGTGCGTCCGAATCCACCGATCACTTCATCTGCGATCAGCAGCACGTCGTATCGACGGCAAATGCGCTGGATCTCCGGCCAATATGTCGAAGGCGGAAAGATGACGCCGCCCGCGCCCTGAAACGGCTCGCCGATGAACGCGGCCACATTCTCCGCGCCCAGTTCGATGATCTTCGCTTCGAGTTGCCGCGCGCGTTCGAGGCCGAATGCTTCCGGCGTCAAGCCCTCGCCCTCGCCAAACCAGTCAGGCTGATCGATATGCGCAATGTGCTCGACTTTCGACGGCATCTGTTCGTGCATGTAACGCATGCCGCCGAGCGTCGCGCCCGCAATCGTCGAACCGTGATACGCATTCTTGCGCGCAATCACATAGCGCTTAGCGGGCTGATTCTTCAAAGTCCAATATCGATGTACCGCGCGCAAGGCCGTATCGTTCGCTTCCGATCCGCTATTGCAGTACAAAAAGCGCTTGAACGGATGCGCGATTTCGGCAAGCAAAGCGGACAGCTCGATTACCGGCGGATGCGTCGTCTTGAAGAACGTGTTGTAGTACGACAATGCCTGCAATTGCGCGTAAGCGGCATCGGCGAGTTCGCGTCGTCCGTAGCCAACATTTACGCACCACAGACCCGCCATGCCGTCGATGATGCGCCGGCCATCCGAATCCCACAAATACACGCCGTCCACCTTCACGATCACACGGCTGCCCGCGCATTTAAGCGCGCCCATATCGGAGAACGGATGCAGATGATGCGCGGCATCGAGCGTTCGATAATGTGTCGTAGTATGGAGTCGACCGTTCATGATGTGCGCTCCTTAGACGTGCAGCAAAAGATGCTTGCGTTCCCACGAACTGATGACGCGAAAGAACGCTTCGTATTCGGTCTCCTTCAGCGCGAGACACGCACGCACGAATTTCTCGCCCAGCATGTCGTTGAGCGGCTCGCATGCGGCCATCAGCGTGAGACCTTCATCGAGATTGCGCGGCAACGGAAAAGGCAGGTGATAACCATCGCGCGCAAGCGGTTCCGTCGCTTCGAGATGCTGGGTCATGCCCAAGTAGCCCGCAGCAAGCGTCGCGGCAATCGCGAGATACGGATTGCAATCGACGCCCGGTATGCGGTTCTCGACACGCTTCGCGACCGGCGATGAATACGGCACACGAAAGCCGACCGTGCGGTTGTCATAACCCCATTGCACGTTGATGGGCGCAGCCATGAAGCGCGACAGCCGCCGATACGAATTGATGTACGGCGCGAAGATCGGCATCAACGCGGGCGTGTATTTCTGCAATCCCGCGATATAGCTATAAAACAGGCCTGTCGGCTCCCCTTCGCGACCGGCAAAGAGATTGCGTCCGCTTGCTTCATCGACGACGCTTTGATGTACATGCATGGCCGAGCTGGGTTCGTTTTCCATCGGCTTGGCCATTAAGGTCGCGTACATCTTGTGGCGCAGCGCGGCCTCGCTCACGGTACGTTTGAAGAGAAACACGCGGTCCGCGAGATTGAGCGGATCGCCATGCAGAAAGTTGATTTCCATCTGCGCCGCGCCGACTTCGTGGATCAGCGTATCCACTTCGAGCTCTTGCACTTCGCAGTATTCGTAGATGTCCTCGAAGAGCGGATCGAACTAGTTGACCGCATCGATCGAATATGCTTGACGTCCCGTTTCCACGCGGCCTGTGCGTCCGATCGGCGGTTGCAAGGGCAGATCGGGATCGCGGTTGACATCGACGAGAAAGAACTCGAGCTCGGGCGCGATCACGGACTTCCATCCTTTTTCCGCGTATTTCTGAAGCACTTGCCGCAGCACGCGGCGCGGCGAAATCTCGACCGGCGTGCCATCGAAATGCACGTAGTCGTGGATCACTTGCGCGGTCGGGTCGGTGGCCCACGGTATCAACCGAATGGTCGATGCATCCGGCACGCAGACCATGTCGGGATCGGTGACGTCGGTGATGGCGTCTTCAGGGTAATCGCCGGTGACGGTCTGGATCATCACGGCTTGCGGCAGACGCATCGATTCGCCCGATTCGAACTTGCTGCGCGGAATGATCTTGCCGCGCGCGGTGCCGGCCATATCGGGAATGATGGCCTCGATCTCGGTGATGCGATGTTTTCGCAGGAATTCGTCGATGCGTTCCATTTCGTTTCTCTCTTTTTTCAAGGCGCGCACGTTCCCTCGGCGCTTGCATATCAAAGCAAGCGCGCACGAAGAAGGGCGAGCGCAATCACGCGTGCAGACGCACGCGCACTGAGCGCAAATCAAAGGGAAAAAGAGAGGCGCTACAGCAGCAGCGACGCCGCTTAACAATATCGATGCTGGCGCCGTCACACAGGCAATCGCCGATGCCAAAGCCCGACGCCATCTTCAACGTGCTCTTCAGCGCCGATCTCGGCAAGTTCGTGCGCGAGGGCAACACGCGCGGTCTCTTCAAAGATCGCAAGGTGGTTTCGCTCTTGACGAGCGAGCCGGACTATCTCGATCCGCTCGGCGCGGAAGCGCCGGTTGGCTGGATCGTCACGGGCTATCCGTGGTATTCGATCGACACGCCCGCGAACAAGCAGTTCGTCGCCGCGTATCAGGCGAAGTATCACGACTATCCGCGCCTCGGTTCCGTGGTCAGCTACACGGCGATGATGTCGCTCGCCAACAGCCTGAAAAAGCCAATTCCACCGATGCCGACAAGCTCGCCGCCGCCTTCAAGGGCTTGCCCGTGGATACGCCGTTCGGCCCGATCATCTATCGCAAGCAGGACAATCAATCGACGATGGGCGCGTATGTCGGCGTGACGGCGCTGAAGGACGGCAAGGGCGTGATGACGTCGTTCCGTTATGTCGATGGCGCGAGCGTGCAGCCATCGGACGATGAAGTGAAGAAGCTGCGCCCGGCGGAGTGACGCTTTACGTCGATGCCTTTGGAAATGGCTTGCTGACGAATTTGGAACCGGCAAGCCCGAAGCGCCACGGCACGTCCATCGCCTTGCTGATACCGATACGCGGTCCCGTCACGATCTCGAACGCTTGTTCCGGCGCTTCGATGTCGAACGGCGCTTCGAGCAGCGACATGCCGTTGTGCTGCTGCGTGATGCCGAGCGCCTGCGCCACGCGTCCCGGCCCTGAACACAACAGCTTGACGGGTTCGAGACCGCGCCGCTCGCGCATCAGATCGAGGCCAACGAGCGGTTCGATCGCGCGTATCAACACCCCCGCGCCGTGGCCCGCTTCACGGCACACGAAATTCAAGCACCAGTGAATGCCGTACGACCGGTACACGTAGGCGTGCGCGGGCGGCCCGAACATGGACGCATTGCGTGGCGTGGGTCCGGAAAAACTATGCGACGCGGGATCTTCGCGGTCGTACGCTTCGGTTTCGACGATACGTCCGCCAACGCCATCGAACGTGACGATTGCTCCGATCAGGCGTTGCGCGACTTCATTGGATGGCGCGGAAAAATCGATGGGCATGGGCTTTGCATTCTTCATGCGCACCATTTTAGTGGCGAAAGAACCAGGAGACGCATGATGAAGAAATCGTGGTTCCTCCAATTCTCCAATGCACTCGCGCAAGTCGCGGGCCGCGCATCGACATTCGTGATCGCGGTGGTGCTGGTGATCGTATGGGCGGTTTCCGGACCGCTCTTTCACTTCAGCGATACCTGGCAGCTCGTCATCAATACGTCGACGACCATCGTCACGTTTCTGATGGTCTTTTTGATTCAGAACACGCAGAACCGCGATACCGCCGCTATGCAGATCAAACTCGACGAACTGATCCGCGTGATCGACAAGGCGCATAACGCGCTGCTCGATCTCGAAGAACTCGACGAGAAAGAACTCACGATTTTCCGCAAGCGTTATGAAAAACTCGCTGAAGAAGCGCGCGGGAATTTACGTTCGCCGCCACGCGATATCGACTTGCCTGATTTTCCGGAACAAGGCGATAATCACGCTCAATCAAAACGAGATAGTGCAGGGTTTTGCATAAAAGCCAAGCCCAAGTTTGCATGACGAGACAAGGCGAATCGCCGCGCGCCACACTCTTTGCAAACTCCGCAAAGTCAGTGGACAGCGGCGAGTAATCTGGTGTAACTTCTAGCGCGCGGTCAACGTCCGGTCCGCGCCACTAGCTGGTACAAATCCCTATCAAGCCCGAAACGCGGGGCTTTCGTGGATTCGACACAACACCCTTTCGAACCCTTTCGCGGTTCGCCGGACGATCGAATCCCGCAAACGTTTTCCGTCGCGTTTCAACGCTTCGGAAGACCGCGCGAAATGACCGGTCGCGCGCAGTTCTTCTTCGAAAAGAAAAATTCCTCTCTATCAAGTTTTCCGCGCGAATGCCGTATGGCGACGTTTTTTTGCTTTTTTAAACGTCGAATTGAGGCCATTTCCACCCTCTAAATGGCGAAGTTATTTCTTGCCTGAATAGCTAGGATACGTCGTGTCCGGTACCCCAAAGTCTGCCGGGCCGACCTCTACCTAACCTATCAAGGAAGAAAAATGCGCAAATTGATGAAGGCATTCGAAGGCATTCGTGCGCGATGAGCGCGATGAGCGCGATGAGCGCGGTGTCAGCGCGATGGAATACGCCGTCCTGGCGGGCATCGTCGTGCTGGCGCTGAGCGCCGTAGCCACGCAGTTCAACAGCAGCATCAGCACGATGTTCACGAACCTGTTCAGCAAGGTTTCGAGCGCGGGCACCAGTGCTTGATCGGGTGTGACGCCCGATCAAGCACTGGACCTTCCGCCCATTCAACAACAAGACCATCGTGCAACTCTTGTCTCTCGCTATCCGCCTGATCGTGCTCTGCGTGCTGCTGTGGCTCGCAGTGATCGATGTGCGCCATCGCCGTCTGCCGACCAACATCGTGCTGTCGGTGGGTGCGCTCTTCTTTGCCGATGCGCTCGCGCGCGGCATGCCGATCGACGATGTCATCGTGCATTTGTTGCTTGCCACTGGCGTTTTTCTGTTCTGCGCTGCGTTGTTCGCGGCAAAGATGCTGGGCGGAGGCGACGCGAAACTCGCCTCCGTTATCTTTCTGTGGGCCGGCCTGTCTTTATCGCTGCCCGCTTTGACCTTGATTTCCGTGATCGGGACCTTCGTGTCGCTGATCAGTCTCGCAACGCGCTCCATGAATCCCGTGCAGCAGTTGATGCCGCTTCGGGCGCTCGCTCTGTTTTCCGGCGCACGCAGCGTTCCCTACGGCGTGGCCCTCTCGCTCGGCGGCGGCCTCGTGATCGTGGCTCCCGCGCCTTTGCCTTACCTTGCGACCCGATAGGACTGCGCACTCATATCCAACATCATTAAATTCGCCGTGCTGCTCGTCGGCGCCTTACTTATCGCGATGATCGTGCGCGTCGTGGTGGCGAGCGCCTCGCGCCCCGCCCCGACGGCCGTCACCACCGAAAAGGTGCTAGTCAGTGCCGCGCAATTGCCGCAAGGTCTCTTGCTGCGCGATGAAGACCTCGCGTGGAAATCCCTGCCGGTCACGCAAGTGCCGCCCAACGCGATCATCTCCGGCACGCCGAATGCGCCCGAGCTGAAGGGCGCGCTCTTGCGCCATCCGGTCGAAAGCGGCGCCGTGCTCACGGATGCCGATGTCATTTTGCCGAGCGCGCCGGGCTTTCTCGCCGCGACGCTCAAGCCCGACATGCGCGCGGTATCGGTTGCCGTGGACGACGTGTCCGGCAACGCAGGTTTGATTCAGCCGGGCGATCACGTCGACCTGCTGTTGACGCAACAAATGGAT
>LFMX01000144.1 GCA_001184405.1 Candidatus Burkholderia humilis | reverse complement strand
CGAGACCATCACGGCCGTAAAGGCATCGATCGGCATTCCAGTGGTCGCAAACGGCGACATCACCACGCCCGAGAAAGCGCGTCACGTGCTCGCGGTGACGGGCACGGACGGCATCATGATCGGCCGCGCGGCTCAGGGCCGGCCGTGGCTCTTTCGCGAGATCGAACACTTTTTGCAGACGGGCGAGCGCCTGCCGCCGCCGCGCATCGACGAGATTCAACAGGTGATGAACGAGCACCTGGAAGATCACTACGCTTTTTATGGGGAATTCACGGGCGTTCGGACTGCGCGCAAGCATATCGGCTGGTACACTCGCGGCCTTTCCGGCGCCAACACCTTTCGGCACCGGATGAATACGCTCGACACGACCAAAGAACAATTGCTCGCTGTGAACGAATTCTTCGACGCGCAAAAGGTGTTGTCGGACCGTCTCGTCTATATGGATGACGACAACGAGTCCGAAAACGCGGCCGCGGCCGAAGAGGAATCGTGCGGCGGGCAAAACACAACAACAGACCGACTGATTGCCGCATGAGCAGACATAACATCGAACAATGCGTCCGCCAGAGCCTCGACAACTATTTTCAGGACCTGGACGGATCGAATCCGCACGACGTCTACGACATGGTGATTTCATGCGTGGAAAAACCGCTGCTCGAAGTGGTGCTCGAGCAGGCGGGCGGTAACCAATCGCTCGCGGCCGAATATCTCGGCATCAACCGCAACACGCTACGCAAGAAGCTTCAGCAGCACGGATTGATTTGATTCATCGGACTGAGGCGCGCGCCTTGGTCCGGCCTGGTTTCCCTTTTCGGTTTCAGTGTTCATCATGATCAAGCAAGCGCTCATCTCCGTTTCCGATAAATCCGGCATCGTCGATTTCGCCAAATCGCTGTCGAAACTCGGCGTCAGGATTCTCTCGACTGGCGGCACCGCGAAACTGCTCGCCGATGTGGGCCTGCCCGTGACCGAAGTGGCCGATTACACCGGCTTTCCGGAAATGCTCGACGGACGCGTGAAGACGCTGCATCCGAAAGTTCACGGCGGCATTCTCGCGCGCCGCGATCTGCCGGAACACATGGCCGCGCTGGAAAAGCACGACATTCCGACCATCGATTTGCTGGTCGTGAATCTGTATGCGTTCGTGCAGACGGTGGCGAAGGAAGAATGCTCGCTGGAGGACGCGATCGAGAATATCGACATCGGCGGGCCGACCATGCTGCGCTCGGCGGCGAAGAATCATCGTGATGTAACGGTGGTCGTCGATCCGGCTGATTATTCGGCCGTGCTCGACGAAATGCGCGCGAATGGCAATTCGGTCGGCTACAAGACGAACTTTCGCCTCGCGACCAAGGTTTTCGCGCACACCGCGCAGTACGACGGCGCGATCACGAACTATCTGACGAGCCTGACCGAAGAACTCCAGCACGCGAGCCGCAATACGTATCCGGCCACGTTCAACATGGCGTTCGAAAAGGCGCAGGATTTGCGGTACGGCGAGAATCCGCATCAGAGCGCGGCGTTTTATCGTGATCTGTCGGCACCGGCGGGCGCGCTTGCGAACTACGCGCAGTTGCAGGGCAAAGAGCTGTCATACAACAACATCGCTGATTCAGATGCCGCATGGGAATGCGTGAAGACGTTCGACGCACCCGCCTGCGTCATCATCAAGCACGCGAATCCGTGCGGCGTGGCGCTCGGCGCGAACGCGCTCGAAGCGTATTCGAAGGCGTTCCAGACGGACCCGACTTCGGCGTTCGGCGGAATCATCACGTTCAATCGCGAAGTCGATGAAGCAGCGGCGCAGTCGGTGGCCAAGCAGTTCGTCGAAGTGCTCATTGCGCCTGCATTCAGCGAAGCGGCGCGTGCCGTGTTCGCGGCCAAGCAGAACGTGCGCTTGCTGCAGATCGCGCTGGGCGACGGCCACAATGCGTTCGATCTGAAGCGCGTCGGCGGCGGCCTGCTCGTGCAATCGCTCGATGCCAAGAACGTGCAGCCGCACGAACTGCGCGTCGTGACCAAGCGCCATCCGACGCCGAAGGAAATGGACGATCTGATGTTCGCGTGGCGCGTCGCGAAGTTCGTGAAGTCGAACGCCATCGTGTTCTGCGCGGGCGGCATGACGCTCGGCGTCGGCGCGGGCCAGATGAGCCGCGTAGACTCGGCGCGCATCGCGGGCATCAAGACGCAAAATGCAGGCTTGACGTTGAACGGTTCGGCGGTGGCATCGGATGCGTTCTTCCCGTTCCGCGACGGACTCGATGTCGTCGTGAACGCGGGCGCGAGCTGCGTGATCCAG
>LFMX01000143.1 GCA_001184405.1 Candidatus Burkholderia humilis | reverse complement strand
TCGCGTTTCTATATGCATCGCACGGGGCATTGGCTGGGCATGGACGTGCATGACGCCGGTGAATATCGCGAGGCGGACGGGCCGCTCGACGAGCAAGGTGCGAAGCCGTGGCGCACGCTCGTCGCCGGAAACGTGCTGACCATCGAGCCGGGGCTTTACGTGCGCGCCGCCGAAGACGTGCCCGAGCGTTTCTGGAACACCGGCATTCGCATCGAGGACGACGCGGTCGTCACCGCAAACGGCTGCGAGCTGATCACGCGCGAAGTCCCCGTCGACGCCGACGAGATCGAAGCGCTGATGCGCGAATCCAACGCAAACTGATCATGAGCGACGTCCACACTCCAGCAGCGCACTTCGATTACGACATCGCCATCGTCGGCGCGGGGCCGGTCGGTCTTGCGCTCGCCGGGTGGCTTGCGCGGCGCAGCGCGACTTCGCGTCTGTCGATCGCACTCATCGATTCGCGCACGCCCGAAGCCGCCGCCAGCGACCCGCGGGCGCTCGCGCTCTCGCACGGCAGCCGCGTGATGCTGCAGGAACTCGGCTTTCCCGCGGACTCCACGGCGATTCGCCGTATCCACGTATCGCAGCGCGGGCATTTCGGGCGCACGCTGATCGAGCACGACGAACATGAGTTGCCCGAACTCGGCTACGTCGTGAAATATGGCTCGCTGGTCGGCGCGCTCGCGAACGCGGTGCGCGCGGCGAAAGTGGATTGGCTCACGAATACGTCCGCGCTCGCGCCGCTTCAGTATAACGATGGCGTGACGCTGCCGCTGCAGTCTGCCGATGGCGAACGCACGATTCGTGTGAAGGTGCTCGTGAATGCAGAAGGCGGACTTTATAAAGGCGACGAAGTGACATCGGCAGAACGCCGTTCGCGCGATTACGGTCAGACGGCCATCGTCGGGACGGTGAGCGTGTCGGACCCGCGCGCTAATGTCGCGTGGGAGCGCTTCACGAACGAAGGGCCGATCGCGCTGCTGCCCTGCGGCAGCCAGCGTCACGCGGATTACACGCTCGTCTGGTGCGCATCCCCGGAACAGGCGGCGCGGCGCATGGCGCTGTCGGATGATGCATTGCTCGCCGAACTCGGCGAAGCCTTCGGCACACGCATGGGCGCGTTCACGCACATCGTCGGGCGCGCGGCGTTTCCGCTCGGGCTGACGGCGCTGCATACGCTCATCGACCGACGCACGGTGGCCATCGGCAATGCGGCGCAAACGCTGCATCCGGTCGCGGGTCAAGGACTGAATCTCGGCCTGCGCGACGCTCGCGCGCTCTGCGACGCGGTCTCGGCCGACGGCGCGCGCCCGATCGCGCTGGCGCACTTCGCGCAGCGACGCGCGCTGGACCGGCGGTTGACCATCGGCGCGACGGATACGCTCGCGCGTCTTTTCACGGTCGATTTCCTGCCGCTCGCCGCCGTTCGCGGTCTGGCGCTTACCGCGCTAGAATTTTTGCCTTCGGTGAAAACGGCGCTTGCGCGTCAAATGATGTTCGGGCAGCGTCGCTAGCACACCATGAAGGGCAATCGTATGGGTTGAATCGTCTAACTTATCCTCTATGAACGAGCGCGCTTCCATAGAAAATTTAAAGACTTGCATGCGATTGCTCTTAATTTCAGCACGCTGTTCGCGCTAAAATATATGTTGACCCTTCACCAACGTTGCATCCGCCTGACGCGTTTTGCGGTCGATTCCTCACCGCTGTTGCCTGCGCGGAGCGTTAAGCCTTCATGCCCACCATCGGTTCTCACGTCCTGCGCAATAACCTGTTCATCGCCCCGATGGCAGGCGTCACCGATCGCCCGTTCCGCCAGCTCTGCAAGCGCATGGGCGCGGGGTACGCGGTGTCGGAGATGGTCGCGTCGAACGCGCAGTTGTGGAAAAGCGAGAAGACCATGCGCCGCGCCAATCACGCGGGCGAGGTCAAGCCGATTTCCGTGCAGATCGCCGGTGCCGATCCGCAAATGCTCGCCGAAGCCGCGCGTCATAACGTCACGAACTGCGCGCAGATCATCGACATCAATATGGGATGTCCAGCCAAGAAGGTGTGCAACGTCGCGGCTGGCTCGGCGCTGCTGCAAAACGAGCCGCTGGTGGCGCGCATCGTGGAAGCGGTCGTGCAGGCGGTCGGCGTGGGGCCGGATGTCGTGCCCGTCACGCTGAAAATCCGCACGGGGTGGAATCGCGAGAACAAGAACGCGATCACCATTGCGCGTATTGCGGAAAGCGCCGGCATTTCCATGTTGACCGTGCATGGCCGCACGCGCGCCGATCTCTATAAAGGCGACGCGGAGTA
>LFMX01000142.1 GCA_001184405.1 Candidatus Burkholderia humilis | reverse complement strand
GGCATGGGCAATCCGGACTACGGCAATCCCATTTACCTGCTGCTGTCGCTGGTCGTGCTGTCGTTGATTCTGCTCATCAACAAGTTCATGCGCAGGTTTCTGGCGAATATTTCGGTGCTGCTGGGCATTGTCGCGGGCTTTGTCATCGCCGCGCTGCTCGGCCGCGTGAATATGGATGGCGTTGCGCATGCGCCGTGGGTCGGCATCGTGCTGCCGTTTCACTTACGGCATGCCGCATTTCGATGCACTCTCCATCGCGACGATGGTCATCGTCATGTTCGTGACCTTCATCGAATCGACGAGCATGTTCCTCGCGGTCGGCGATCTCGTCGAGCGTCCGGTCGATCAAAAAGCGCTCGTGCGCAGTCTGCGTGTCGATGGCCTCGGCACGTTGATCGGCGGCATCTTCAACTCGTTTCCGCATACGTCGTTTTCGCAGAACGTCGGCCTGATCGGCGTGACGGGCGTAAAAAGCCGTTTCGTCTGCGCGACGTGCGGCGTGATTCTCGTCCTGCTCGGCCTCTTTCCGAAGATGGCGCAGGTCGTCGCGTCGGTGCTGCCGTTCGTGCTCGGCGGCGCGGGCATCGTCATGTTCGGGATGGTGGCGGCGAACGGCATCAAGACGCTGTCGCGCGTGGACTTCACGAAGAATCACCACAACCTGTTTATCGTCGCGGTGAGTGTGGGCATGGTGCCGGTGGTTGCGCCGAAGTTTTTCTCGCAACTGCCGCACGCGCTCGAGCCGATTCTTCAAAGCGGCATTTTGCTGGCGTCGATGTCGGCGGTGGTGCTGAATATTGTGTTCAACGGCGTGCGCAAGGAACGCGATGCGCGTCGCGACGCACGCGAAGACACCGCCCATGAGTTCGAAGGCGCGGCGCACGCGGGGGATGGGCACTGAGTTTGAAACGAGTTTGACGAGGGCTTTGCGTTGAGCGCCGCGAGGAGACTCGCGGCGTTTTTTTATGGGCGCGCACGTTTAAGTTATTCTCGATGCCATGTCCACGCGCAAATCAACACGACCGAAGCCGGTGCCAAAATTCTGACGCAGCGATGCCCTGCCGCACATCGAAGCGCACGAAATCTTCGACGGCCGCGACGTTTGCTACGCGCCACATATGCACGAAGCGTTTTCAATCGGCGCGGTCACGGGCGGAACGAGCACGTATGTGAACGGCAAGCATGCGGAGTGCATTGGCGCGGGTTCGGTTGTCGTGATGAATCCGGGCGATGTGCACGCGTGCAATCCCGTCGATGCCGAACCGTGGTCGTATCGCATGTTGTATGTCGATGCGCTCTGGCTCACGCGCGTTCAAAGCGTTCAGAGCGATCGGGATTGGTGTCCGTATGCGGTTACGTCGACGAGAGACGGCGCGCTTTTTCTCGGGCTGAATCGCCTTACCGAAACCTTGTTCGATGAATCCGCCGGCGCGTTCGAAAAGGAATGCGCCGCGCTGACGTTCTTCGCGGACATGCATATGCGGCTCGCGGCTGGATCACGGGCTTCGAGCATCGTTTCAGCCGAGCCTCGCGCGCGTGGCCGACACGATTCGGCAGCATTGCAACGCACCGCTCGGCATCAGGATCTCTGCGACGTGTCGGGTTTATCGGCGTCGCATCTCATTCGCGCATTCAAGGCGCGATACGGCATGACGCCGCATGCTTATCAGATGAACTGGCGTATCGAATATTGCCGCGCGCAACTGAAGCGCGGGCGGGCGCTGGCGGATATCGCCGCCGATGCCGGTTTCGCGGATCAGGCGCATATGCAGCGCACGTTCAAACGCATGGTGGCCGCGACGCCCGGCCAATATCTTCTCACTCGACGATCAGCCAGATCGCGCTGAAGACGACCAGCGCGGCAATCGATCGATTGAGAAGTTACATGCGCTTCGGATTATCGACATAGCGGCGCAGCCACACGCTGACCGCCGCCCAGCACGACAGCGACGCATAACAGATCACGAAGTAGAGGCCGGTGAGCTGCCAGGCGAGATGCAGTTCGCTGCCCGCGTACGCGTCCATTCCGGCGAGCGATGCCAGCCACGCTTTCGGATTGAGCCACTGCATCGCCGCGCCGGGCAGGAACGATGGCGCGTTGCCGTTTTTTTTGCGTGCCGAGCTGGCCGTCGTCGATGGCGAGTTTGAAGGCCATGTAGAGCAGGAACGCGACGCCCAGCCATTTCAGCACTGAAATCAGGTTCGGCAGATAAGTCAGTAGTTCATGGATGCCCAGGCCGATCAGCAGAAGCAATAGCGTGAATCCAACGGTCGCGCCGGTCACGTGCCGCATGCTGACGCCGAGTCCGTGCTGAATGCTGCTGCTCAGCGTGACGAGATTGACCGGACCGGGAGAGATCGATGCGGCGAGCGCGAAGCCGCTCATCGCGAGAAAGTTATCCA
>LFMX01000141.1 GCA_001184405.1 Candidatus Burkholderia humilis | reverse complement strand
ACCACCTGCCGAATCCATGCAGTGCGGATGATAGAAAGTCATCGTGCGCAGCGCGTGATCGAGGAGGAATTCGCGCGAGCGGAAATCGGGATTCGTCATTGCAGAGGGCGACATGGCTGATTGCGATGTTGATGACCAGAACGTCTGGGACCGCGCAACACGAGGCACCGCTTCATGTTGCGCGAGAGATTGAGCCGCAAGTTTAAGCGCTATCGAAAGCGATGTCAGAACCAGCTCTCGACGCGCCCATAAAGCGCGATGAACCGCGCATGCCTTTCGTCCAGCGCGGCGTTCTCTTGGGGTGTCGCGGCGAGTGCACCGAGTTCGCCCGCCCGCCAGTGTCCGATCGCCATACCGCCGAGCATCGCGGCACCGCGCGGCGCCGCGTTCGGGCAATCGACGGCGTGCAGCTCGACGTGCAGCGCATCGGCGAGCAGCTGACGCCCGCGCGGATCGATGGAACCGCCGCCTGCGAGACGCATCGACGTGAGCGGCGTGCCGCTTTGCCGGATCGCATCGAGATCCGCGCGCAAGGCGAATGCCACGCCTTCGAACGCGGCGCGCATGAGTTTGCCGCGCGTATCGTTCAGACCGAGGCCAAGCCAGCCGCCGCGCGCGGCCGGGTTCATCCACGGCGAGCGTTCGCCGCTCAGATACGGCAGAAATACCACGGACGCGCTGGCATCGCTGGAAAACGCGTCATCGTAGGCTTCGGGCCACGACGCATAGCCGAGCCATTCGCGCACCCGCTCGAGCGCAACACCCACGTTCTGCATCGCCGCCATGCGATACCACGTGCCCGTCGCTGCGCGATACGTATGCAATCCGCGCACGGGCGCAGGCGCTTCATCGCACATCACGACGATCTGGCCGCCGGTGCCGGTGGTGAGCAGCGCGTCGCCATCGAGCGAGAGGCCACTGCCGACTTCGGCGCACGGCGTATCGCCCGCGCCGACGGCCATCGGAATGCCCGCTTTCAAACCCAGCGTCGATGCCGCCGCCTCCGACAATACGCCGCCCCGTTCGTGCGATGCCGCCAGCGGCGCGAACCATGCGCGCGGCAGGCCGAGCGTGCCGATGAACGCCTCGTTCCATTCGCCCGATGGCACGGCGAGCGCGGTGGCGCAGGCATCGGACGGATCGGTCAGAAACGCGCCGCCGAGTTTCACGCGCAGCCAGTCTTTCGCCTGGAGCGCCCAGCGCGTTTCGTCGATGACCGCGCGTTCGTTCAGCACGAGCCAGCGCAACAACGGCCCGGCCATGCCCGGCGCGACGGGATTGGGCTGCGGTTCGGGCCACGCGTCGAGCAGGCCGCTTGCGCGCGTGTCGGGCCAAAGCATCGCGGCGCGCAACGCGCGGCCATCGGCGGCTGTGGCCACGACGCCGTGCATCTGCCCGGACAAGCCAATCGCGCTCACCGCTTCGCGTTCGGACGCGGGCAGACGCGCGGCGGCATCGACGAGAGCGGACCACCAGGCATCGACCGTGGTTTCGGCCCAGCCGGGCTGCGCGCTCGTAACCGCGTACGCCGCGCCGGACGACGCGATCTCGCGGCCGTCTTCATCGACGATGGCGAGTTTGAGGGAACCTGTATCGAGATCGATGCCGAGAAAACGCATGGGATATCGAGCTTTCTGAGGTGAGAAAACAGCCTTAGGGAAAACGCGTAAATCGCGTGTTTACCCCGCCATCGCGTGATGCACGCCAAAAACTGACTATATTCGCGCTGTGATGCACATCATAACGAGCGTCTGAAGAACACGGCCTTCCAGCTTGTCACGAAATCGCCTCGTCAAACGTCAAAGCCCTTGTGCAAAGGGATTGTGCGCGGCATCGCCGTGGGCGGAACGCATTGCCCATATCGCGCCCTGCGAACGGGTTATATAGCGCCGCGTGGTCTTGTTGTCACAATTTGATCCACTTAACTTGGAGGTCATTCCATAGAAAGGTATCCAGGAGAGAGACATGGCTTTGACTTCGACGGATGCAAAGGTCCATCCGGTCGATGAGCGGCTGCCCATGGGGTAGCTTCTCACGCTCGGAATTCAGCACGTGCTCGTCATGTATGCGGTCGCGGTACCGCTGATTCTCGGCGCGGCGATGGGCCTTTCGAAAGATCAGGTCGCGTTTCTAATCAGCGCCGACCTGTTTTCGTGCGGGGTCGCCACGCTCATTCAAACGCTCGGCCTGTGGATTTTCGGCATTCGCCTGCCCGTCATCATGGGTTGCACGTTCGCGGCGGTCGGCCCGATGGTCGCCATCGGCAGGAATCCGTCGCTCGGCATTCTCGATGTCTTCGGCTCGACCATCGCTGCCGGCGTGATCGGCATCCTGCTCGCGCCGATGATCGGCAAGCTGCTGCGCTTCTTTCCGCCGGTCGTGGTCGGCACGGTGATCGCGGTGATC
Organism: Candidatus Burkholderia humilis; assembly: GCA_001184405.1. Taxonomy (GTDB): domain Bacteria; phylum Pseudomonadota; class Gammaproteobacteria; order Burkholderiales; family Burkholderiaceae; genus Caballeronia; species Caballeronia humilis. The sequence continues at coordinate 42 of LFMX01000141.1, read as the reverse complement.
GGTTTGTCGCTGATGGGCGTGGGCATCAACTGGGCGGCGGGC
>LFMX01000140.1 GCA_001184405.1 Candidatus Burkholderia humilis | reverse complement strand
CGGTGAGCCGTAGGACCACTCGCCCTTCGCGAAACTGGAAAACGGCACCATCGAACCGGAATCATTGCGCACGTACCACGTGTTGATGTTCTCCAGCGACATGCGGAACGGCGCGTCGCCTTGCAGATACACCTTCTTGATGCGGCTGTCGGTATCGAGGAAGTTGTTCACATAGCTCGATGCCCACGCGATCGAGAACGACTGATCGATCAGCGACGGCGTGACGCCCTGCGACGCCGCCTTTTCGCGGTCGATAGTCACCTTGAACTGCGGCGTGTCGTTCAGGCCGTTCGGGCGCACCTGCATCAGCACGGGATCTTTCGCGGCCACGCCGAGGAGCATCGCACGAGCCTGCATCAGCTTGTCGTGGCCGACGCCGCCGCGATCCTGCAGTTCGAAGTCGAAGCCCGACGCCGTGCCGAGTTCCGGAATCGACGGCGGATTGACCGGGAACACGAGCGCGTTCCGGTATTCCGCGAAATGCATGTAGGTGCAACCGACGAGCGCCTGAATTTTCGCGCTCGCCTGCGTGCGCTGCTTGAAATCCTTCAGCCGAACGAACACGAGACCGGAGTTCTGGCCGCGCCCCGCGAAGCTGTAACCGTTCACGGTGAACGCCGCTTCGACGATATCGCCTTCCTTCTTCAGCAGATAATCCAATACATCGTTGAGCGCGCGATGCGTCAGTTCCTGCGTTGAGCCGGCGGGCGATGCGACGAGCACGAACATCGTGCTCTGATCTTCGTCGGGCAAGAACGCCGAAGGCAGACGCGTAAACAGCAGCGCGACGCCCGCGATGATCGCGAGATACACGATCAGAAAACGCCCCGAGCGCCGGATCACGTGCGTAACGCCCGTGTGGTACTTGTCGCGGCTCGCGTTGAAGACGCGGTTGAACCAGCCGAAGAAACCGGTCTTCTTTTCTTCGTGGCCCTTTGGCAGCGGCTTCAGGATGGTCGCGCACAGCGCGGGCGTGAGAATCATCGCGGTGAGCACGGACAGGCCCATCGCAGAGACAATAGTCAGCGAGAACTGGCGGTAAATTGCGCCGACCGAGCTACTCGAAAACGCCACCGGCACGAACACCGCCGACAGCACCAGCGCCACGCCAATCAGCGCGCCGGTGATCTGGCCCATCGCCTTGCGCGTGGCGTCGCGCGGCGACAGCCCTTCTTCGCTCATCACGCGCTCGACGTTTTCGACAACCACGATCGCATCGTCCACCAGCAAGCCGATGGCGAGCACCAGACCGAACATCGACAGCGTGTTGATGGAGAAACCCGCCGCCGCCATGATGCCGAACATGCCGAGCAGCACGACCGGCACCGCGGTGGTCGGAATCAGCGTCGCGCGGAAGTTCTGCAGAAACAGATACATCACGAGAAACACGAGCACGATAGCTTCGAAGAGCGTCTTGATCACGTCAGCGACCGACTGCTTCACGAACGGCGTCGTGTCGTACGGATACTTGACGACCATGCCCGGCGGGAAGTACTTCGACAACTCGTCGATCTTCGCGCGCACGGCATTTGCCGTGGCGAGCGCGTTCGCGCCCGTCGCCAGCGTGATACCGAAGCCCGCCGCCGGACGGCCGTTGTACTGCGTCTCGAAGTTGTAGTTTTCGCCGCCCAGCCCGACGCGCGCGACATCCTTGATGCGCACTTGTGAGCCGTCCTGATTCACCTTCAGCAGCACGTTGCCGAAATCTTCCGGCATGCGTAACAGCGTCGCCTCGGTGATGGTCGACTGCATCGACTGGCCGGGGACCGCGGGCGTGCCGCCGAGCTGACCGCCCGCCATCTGCACGTTCTGCGCTTGCAGCGCGTTCTTCACATCGACCGGCGTAAGGCCGTAATTCGTCAGCTTGTTCGAATCGAGCCAGATGCGCAGGCGTACTGTGTGCCGAACAGACTCGTCGTGCCGACGCCGTTCAGACGGCCGATCGGCCCCTGAATCTGCGACGCCACGTAGTTCGACAGATCGTTGCGGTTCATGCTGCCGTCTTCCGAGACGAACGCGAGCACGACCAGGAAGCTGTTCCCCGCCTTCGACACAGAAAGACCGAGCTGCTGCACGATCTGCGGCAGGTTGGGCGTGGCCAGTTGCAGCTTGTTCTGCACCTGAACCTGCGCGATGTCCGGATTCGTGCCCGCCGCGAACGACAGCGTGATGGTCGCGGTGCCGGTGTCATCCGATGTCGAGGACATGTGGACCAGACCGTCCAGCCCGCTCATTTGCTGCTCGATCACCTGCGTGACGGTGTTTTCGACCGTTTGCGCCGATGCGCCCGGATACGCCGCCGTGATCTGGATGTTCGGCGGCGCGATGGTCGGATACTGCGCGATCGGCAGCTTCGTGATCGAAGCGAGACCGCCGAGCATCATGATGATGGCGATCACCCACGCGAAGATCGGGCGATCGATAAAGAACTTTGCCATGTGGCTCGATCT
>LFMX01000139.1 GCA_001184405.1 Candidatus Burkholderia humilis | reverse complement strand
TTTGCGCTTCCTTTCTGCGGGGGACGAGCAGGCAGGATAGGCGGCGCGGGAAGATGTGTATTGAAGAATAATGCTGTTGCCGTGCGCCGTGAGAAAGCCCATTAAGATTTCCGCGCTGGCGCTCAATGACTCGTTTCGACAGGATCGGCAAGCCTCGCTTAGCTTGACGGCGTCGTCCCACACTTGGCAATCAGAGCCTCTGCTGTCGTGACCCCAGCGGGGGCATTTCCTTTGGTGCGCTGCAAGCAACAAAAAAAGCCCCGAGAACCATCATCCGCTCCCGGGGCTTCACACTCACCTCATTGCCACCGCGTCCGCATCGCGCGGTTCATCCCCGGTCTGCTCGATTCACCCGCCGCCCAGCACCTGATACAGCGTCACCAGATTCGCCCCCCGCTGCGTGCGTGCCGTGATCAGCGTCTGTTGCGCAGCGTAAAGATCCTGCTGCGCCTCCAGTACACCAAGATAACTATCGACGCCATTCCGATACCGCAACGTCGACAATTCCAGCCGCCGCTGTTGCGCCGCCGTGTCCCGTTCGAGCGCCCTGATCTGCTGATCGTACGTGCCACGCGCCGCCAGCCCGTCCGTGACTTCGCGAAACGCCGACTGAATCGCCTTCTCGTACTGCGCGATCTGAATGTTCTTCTGGATATTCGCCAAATCCAGATTCGCCAGATTCTGCCCGCCCTCGAAAATCGGCAGCGTAATGGCCAGCGCGAAACTCCACGCAGCCGAACCCGCCTTGAACAAACCGCCCAACGAAGGCGACAGCGCCCCGAAACTGCCCGTCAGCGAAATGCTCGGAAAGAACACCGCCCGCGCCGCGCCGATATTCGCATTCGCCGCCAGCAGATTCTGCTCGGCTTCCATGATGTCCGGCCGGCGCGTCAGCAAATCGGACGGCAAGCCCGCAGGAATATCCGTCAGCAAGTCCTGACCGTTGAGCGATGCGCCGCGCGGCAGATAGTCCGGCATCGGCTCGCCGATCAGCAGCACGAGCGCATCTGGGCCCGCGCACGCTCCTGCGCCTGCAGATTCGCCGTGGCCGTTTCGACGATTGTCTGCGACTGCGAAAGATCCAGCTCCGACGCCGTACCGTTATCGAATTGCAGCTTGATCAGCTTCTGCGAATCCTGCGCGGTCTTCAGCGTGTCCTGCGTCACGCGCAGCAAATCGTCCGCTTCGAGCACTTGCAGATACTGCGTCGCCACCTGCGACACCAGCGAAATCTCCGCCGCCTTGCGCGCATACGCCGTCGCGAAGTACTGCGCGAGCGCCTGATCTTTCAGGCTCTGCACGCGCCCGAACAGATCGATTTCCCACGCGCCGTTCAAACCGACGTTGTACGTGTTCGAGATCGTCTGGTTGAAGAGCGACAAATCGCGCGGCGTGCGCTGCTTCGACTGACTCGCCACCGCGCCGACGGTCGGCATCAACTCCGAACGCACGATGCGGTATTGCGCCTGCGCCGCCTGCACGTTGAACACGGCCACGCGCAAATCGCGGTTGTTCTTCAGCGCGATATCGATGAGCCGCTGCAATCGCGCATCGGCGAAAAAGTTGCGCCAGCCGATATCCGCCGCCGCGACGTGATCGGCGCTGCGCGCGCCATTCGATGCGCCCGGCTGCGACGCATACACGCCATCGGACGGAAACGCGTTGGGCACGGGCTGCGCCGGACTCTGATACGTCGGCGCCATCGTGCAACCGGCCGCGAGCAGCGCCACGGCTGCCGCAATCAAAGAAAAAATACGCATATCAATGTTCCTGCTTGCCGGTGCCGTTCAGACGATGCTTCTCGTAATTGGCGATCGCCGTCGCCGCGTCTTCCTTGTCGCCGCCGAAGTGCGTGCGCACAACCACGAAGAACATCGGCACCATGAAGATGGCGAGGAAAGTCGCCGTCACCATGCCGCCGATCACGCCCGTGCCGATCGCGTGCTGACTCGCCGCGCCCGCGCCGGCGGCATCGTGCCGAGAATGAAGGCGAGCGAGGTCATCAGAATCGGACGCAGACGAAGACGCGCCGCCTCGATCGGTCCCATCTTTTCGTGGATTTGCAAATCGCGCGCGAACTCGACGATTAAAATGGCGTTCTTCGCCGACAAGCCGACCTGGAAGTACACGTCGTTTTCGAGTCCGCGCAAGGTGACGGCGAGCAGCGCGCCGACCACGCCAAGGGGCACGACCATCACGACCGAAAACAGAATCGACCAGCTTTCATACAGCGCCGCGAGACACAGGAACACGACCAGAATGGAGATGCCGTAGAGAATCGGCGCCTGCGAGCCGGACTGGATTTGCTGATACGACAGCCCCGTCCACTCGAAGCCAATGCCCGCAGGCAGCTTCGCCGCGAGCGTTTCCATCGCTTTCATGGCCTGACTGGTGGAATGGCCCGGCGCGGCCATGCCCTGAATTTCGATCGACGACACGCCGTTATAGCGCTCGAGCTT
>LFMX01000138.1 GCA_001184405.1 Candidatus Burkholderia humilis | reverse complement strand
ACTTTCGCTTCGCTGCCGCTTTCGTAATCCAACCACATTCACGCTGCAATTCAGCAGCGGCCATGCTCGCGGTTCCTGCAGCGACAGTTTCATCGCCAATCGATAGATGCAATCCAGGACGCCGCTATGCACGACGACCGCGATCCGCCCGCCCGCATACGCCGCGATGATCGGCTCCATCGCGTACACAACGCGGTGATAGAACACGCGCTGCGATTCGCCATCGCCGGGCGGCGAAAAGCCCGGATCGCGCGTCTGCCATTCGATACTCGGCGTGAAACTTTTCGTTGATCTCGTCGCTGTCGTGACCCTGGAACGCGCCGTAAAAGCGCTCACGCAAGCCTTCTGACAAGCGCACGTCCAGCCCGAGCGCATCCGCGAAAGGCTTTGCCGTCTGCCGCGCGCGTTGCAGATCGCTCGAATAAACCGCATCCAGACGGCCATCACGCACAAGGCGTTCACCAAGCTGCTCAGCTTGCAAGAAGCCATGCGCGGACAACGGAATATCGATATGCCCTTGAATCCGCTTAATGGCGTTCCACTCGGTCTCGCCGTGTCGAATGAACAGAACTTGCGTCGTCGTCATAGAGAAATGAGGGATTCAGAAAATCAGGGCCGCACTTGCAGCCAGAATGTCACCGGCCCGTCGTTGACGAGCGACACCGGCATGTCCGCGCCGAACTCACCAGTCTCGACGACCGGATGCTTCGCGCGCGCCTGCGTCACGAAATAATCGAAGAGACGCTTGCCTTCGTCCGGCGGCGCGGCGGGCGTGAAACTCGGGCGCAAGCCGCTGTGCCGCCGTTCACGTTCTGCACCGACAGATTCATCTTGCTCGCGTCGTCGCTGAACACGCGGTAGCCGAGCATCTTCGCGAGCAGCTTGTCGGCGGCGGCTTCGTTGTCGCCGCGCTCGGCGCAGATCAGCGCGAGCAGGCCGTCAGCGTGACGCGCGCGAACCGGCGTTTGCCGACCTGGACGATGAACTCGCCCGCGTCCACCTTCAGCGCTTTGTCAGAAACGGTCGCGCCGTCGATCTTCACGCCGCCCTGCTCGATGTTACGCAGCGCTTCGCTCGTCGATGGCACCAGTCCCGCCTGCTTCAGCAACTGACTGATGGCGAGCGGCGCGCCCGCAATCGTCACGGACGGAATATCGTCCGGCACGCCGCCTTTCGCGCGATGGTTGAAGTCATCGAGCGCGCGTTCGGCATCGACTTGCGAATGGAAACGCGCGACGATTTCCTGCACGAGCATGACTTTGAAATCGCGCGGATTGCGGCCTGCCTCAGTCTCTTTCTTGAACGCTTCGACTTCCGCGATGCTACGGAACGACAGCAGTTCGAAGTAACGCCACATCAGCACATCGGAAATGCTCATCAGCTTGCCGAACATATCCGTCGGCTTTTCGCTGATGCCGACGTAATTGTTCTTCGACTTCGACATCTTCTCGACGCCGTCGAGGCCTTCGAGCAGCGGCATCGTCAAAATGCACTGCTGTTCCTGACCGTATTGCTTCTGCAATTCACGACCGACCAGCAGATTGAACTTCTGGTCCGTGCCGCCGAGTTCGAGATCCGCATTCAGCGCGACGGAGTCGTAGCCCTGCATCAGCGGATAGAGGAATTCGTGAATCGAAATGGGCACGCCGCCCTGAAAACGCTTCGTGAAATCCTCACGCTCGAGAATGCGCGCGACCGTGTAACGCGACGCGAGCTTGATCATGCCGTCAGCGCCGAGCGGCATCGACCATTCACTGTTGTAGCGAATTTCCGTCTTCTTGCGATCGAGCACGAGCGCGGCCTGTTCGAAATACGTTTTCGCGTTCATTTCGATCTGCTCGCACGTGAGCGGCGGGCGCGTGGCGTTGCGGCCGGACGGATCGCCGATCAGCGACGTGAAATCGCCGATCAGAAAAATCACCTGATGCCCGAGGTCCTGCAACTGGCGCATCTTGTTGAGCACGACCGTATGGCCGATGTGGATGTCCGGCGCGGTCGGATCGAGACCGAGCTTGATGCGCAGCGGCTTGCCGGTCGCGGCGCTCCGGGCCAGTTTCTGCGCGAATTCGTCTTCGATCAGCAATTCGTCGCAGCCGCGTTTGGCGATGGCGCGCGCGTTCTTCACCTCGTCGGTGATCGGAAAGGCTTGCGCCGATGAAGCGTTGGATTCAGTGGTCATGCTTGCGGCTTGTGAAATGAAAATGAGGTGGCGGGCGACGCGTCAGCCCGCTTAATTCCGGCGTGGCCGGAAGAGACACCGCGCGCCGCGGCCGATGCGCGAAAACAGCGTGTTCGCGCGCAATTGCTTGTTCAGGATACAGATTTTACGCGATGCAGGGCTGATCCGCGCCGTTTTGGATCATCGGCATTGCGCACGAGATTTCCCGATTCGCCCCGTTGCGCGGATAATCCCGCCTAATCAGCGAGCAACGACAGGAGCGTAGCGTGGGAAAGAAAACCGAGGCAATCGAAACCGGCAAGGCCGACGGCGTGTACTTCGGTTTGATGT
>LFMX01000137.1 GCA_001184405.1 Candidatus Burkholderia humilis | reverse complement strand
CCGGGCGGTTCCATGCGCGACGACGAAGTGATCGCCGCCGCGGACGAACACAATATCGCGATGGTTCTGACTGGTACGCGTCATTTCCGTCATTAATACGCGTAAATCCATATAACATGAGGTCTGTTTGCGCTGAGCACGGCGCAAGCAGGCCTTTTGTTTTGATCCAGCCGTGATTGTTTAATCAGCCGCGAACGCATGAGAATTCTTGGCATCGACCCCGGCCTGCGTGTGACTGGCTTCGGCATCATCGATAAAACGGGGAACACGCTCAACTACGTGACGAGCGGCGTCATCAAGACGGCCGATGCGGATCTGCCTTCGCGTTTGAACACAATTTTCAGCGGCATTTCCACGCTGATCGCGCAGCACAATCCGGATCAGGCAGCAATCGAAAAGGTCTTCGTCAACGTCAATCCGCAGTCCACGCTTTTGCTCGGGCAGGCGCGCGGCGCCGCGATTTGCGGGCTGGTCGCGAGCGGCGTTCCCGTCGCTGAATACACGGCGTTGCAGTTGAAGCAGGCCGTCGTCGGTTACGGACGCGCGACGAAAGAACAAATGCAGCAGATGGTCGTGCGGCTTCTGAGTCTCTCCGGCGTGCCGAGCACCGACGCCGCCGATGCGCTCGGCATGGCCATTTGTCATGCGCACGGCGGGACCGGACTCGCGACGCTCAGCGGCATTGCGCCATCGCTTGCGAAAAAAGGCTTGCACGTGCGGCGCGGTCGGCTCATCGGCTAATTCACTTCTATGAACACGAAAACATGATCGGTCGCATCGCCGGCGTTCTGCTGGAAAAAAATCCGCCGCATTTGCTCGTCGATTGCAACGGCATCGGCTACGAAATCGACGTGCCGATGAGCACGTTCTACAACCTGCCTAACGCCGGCGGAAAAGTCGTGTTGCTCACGCAGATGATCGTGCGCGAGGACACGCATCTGCTGTACGGCTTTCTCACCGCGCAGGAGCGCTCGACGTTTCGCGAATTGCTGAAGATCAGCGGCATCGGCGCGCGCATGGCGCTGGCGGTACTGTCGGGCATGAGCGTGCACGAACTGTCGCAAACCGTGACGACGCAGGACGCCGCGCGGCTGACGCGCGTGCCGGGCATCGGCAAGAAGACGGCGGAACGGCTGCTGCTTGAACTGAAGGGCAAACTCGGCGCGGATCTCGGCGCGATGGCGGGCGCGGTGTCGCAGTCCGATCACGGATCGGACATTTTGAACGCGCTGCTCGCGCTTGGTTACTCGGAGAAGGAAGCACTCGCCGCGATCAAAAATGTGCCGGCGGGAACGGGCGTTTCGGAAGGCATCAAGCTGGCGTTGAAGGCGCTGTCGAAGGCTTAGGAGCCTAGGCCGTTCGGCCGACTTCGCAGCAGATAAGCACGCGTTACAATCAAAAAATGATCGAAACCGACAAACTCGCCGCCGAACGCGTCATCTCGGCCTCGCCCATCTCTCCGAACGAAGAAGCGTTCGAGCGCGCGCTGCGCCCGCATAAGCTCGATGAATACATCGGTCAGGAAAAGGCGCGCGGCCAGCTCGAAATCTTTATCGAAGCGGCCAAGCGGCGTTCCGAAGCGCTCGATCACGTGCTGCTGTTCGGGCCGCCGGGTTTGGGCAAGACCACGCTCGCGCATATCATCGCGCGGGAAATGGGCGTGAACCTGCGGCAGACGTCGGGGCCGGTGCTGGAGCGCGCGGGCGATCTCGCGGCACTTTTGAGCAATCTCGAAGCGAACGACGTGTTGTTCATCGACGAGATTCATCGGCTGTCGCCGGTCGTCGAGGAAATTCTCTATCCGGCGCTCGAGGATTATCAGATCGACATCATGATCGGCGAAGGTCCGGCCGCGCGCAGCGTGAAGCTGGATTTGCAACCGTTCACGCTCGTCGGTGCAACCACGCGCGCGGGCATGCTGACCAATCCGCTGCGCGATCGCTTCGGTATCGTGTCGCGGCTGGAGTTTTATAACGCAAGCGAACTGGCGCGGATCGTGGCGCGTTCGGCGTCGCTATTGAAGGCGGATATCGTCAACGAAGGTGCGCTGGAAATCGCCAAGCGCTCGCGTGGCACGCCGCGTATCGCGAACCGCCTGCTACGCCGCGTGCGCGATTACGCCGAAGTGAAGGTGGACGGCATGATCACGGCGGACGTCGCCGACGCCGCGCTCAAGATGCTCGACGTCGACCCCGTCGGCTTCGATCTGATGGACCGCAAACTGCTCGAAGCGATCATGTACAAGTTCGATGGCGGCCCGGTGGGCGTCGACAATCTGGCGGCGGCGATCGGTGAAGAGCGAGACACGATCGAGGATGTGCTGGAGCCGTATCTGATTCAGCAGGGCTTTTTGCAGCGCACGCCGCGCGGACGGGTGGCAACGGCGCTGACGTATCGGCATTTTGGGATCGTCGCGCCGGATGCGGAGCCGGTTCGGGATCTTTGGGATGTGAAAAACGACTAGGCGGTCTTGCGGAAGTTGTCATCATCCGTGCCGGTGGCGAGATGCGAGACATCGCCCCACGACACC
>LFMX01000136.1 GCA_001184405.1 Candidatus Burkholderia humilis | reverse complement strand
TTTGCCCTGACTTTTCCTTGCTCGGCCCTGCTTATATGAGTGCGTTCAGGCCGAAACCGGACGCGTGCAGGCTCTCACAAATCTCTCTTCGCGGGCGTGTGGCGAAGAGAGCCTTGAACTATAAAGGGATCTCTGCCGATGAGTCAAAGGTTTGCTGCGCGGCGTCCGGGCGACAAAGGACGGGATAGTGGCAGGCCTCGCGGCCCGGCCCCTCCCACACCACCGTGCGTACGGGTCCGTACACGGCGGTTCGGATCAGTTAATTGGCGCTGGACCGACCGACGGCAGGCCCAGCGAACGGAAGTAACGATTGGACTCGGTTAATACACGACGACGGAACGGATCGATTCGCCTTTTTTCATCAGGTCGAAGCCTTCGTTGATTTGATCGAGCTTGAGATGATGCGTGATCAGATCATCGATATTGATCTTGCCTTCCATGTACCAATCGACGATCTTGGGGACATCGGTGCGGCCGCGCGCGCCGCCGAACGCCGAGCCTTTCCATTCGCGACCGGTCACGAGCTGGAACGGACGCGTGCTGATCTCTTGCCCCGCCGCCGCCACGCCGATGATGAACGACTGTCCCCAACCTTTGTGCGTGCATTCGAGTGCCTGACGCATCAACGTCGTATTGCCGACGCATTCAAAGGAATAGTCCGCACCGCCATCGGTCAATTGCACGATGCGATCGACGACGTTCTCGACTTCCTTCGGGTTGGTGAAGTGCGTCATGCCGAATTTCTTCGCCAACTCGATGCGACCCGGATTGATATCGACACCGATAATCTTGTCCGCGCCGACCATCTTTGCGCCCTGAATCACGTTCAATCCGATACCGCCGAGACCGAACACGACCACGTTCGCGCCCGCTTCGACTTTCGCTGAATACACGACTGCGCCGACGCCCGTCGTTACGCCACAACCGATGTAGCAAATCTTGTCGAACGGTGCATCTTCACGCACTTTTGCCACAGCGATTTCCGGCACGACGATGTAGTTCGAAAACGTCGATGTGCCCATGTAGTGGAAGAGCGGCTTTCCGTCCAGAGAGAAGCGCGATGTCGCATCGGGCATGAGACCTTTGCCTTGCGTTGCGCGGATCTTTTGACAGAGATTCGTCTTGCGTGACAGACAGAATTTGCATTCGCGACATTCCGGCGTGTACAGCGGAATCACGTGATCGCCTTTACGCAAGGTGCCGACGCCGGGACCGACATCGACGATTACGCCTGCGCCTTCATGGCCGAGAATCGCCGGGAAGATGCCTTCAGGATCGGCGCCGGATAGCGTGTAGTAATCGGTATGGCAGATGCCCGTCGCCTTCACTTCGATCAGCACTTCGCCTGCGCGCGGACCCTCGAGATCCACTTCCTCGATGGTCAACGGCTTGCCTGCTTCCCATGCGATTGCTGCTTTCGTCTTCATCGTTCAGCTCCTTAACTTTGATCACTCAAGAATTCAGCGCACGACGTTGAGCACTTCGTAACACGCGCCCATCGTGTGATAGTCGGTCTTGCCTGCAGGGCTTTTCTCGTCGCTGTACTGGCGGTTGTCGCGCGTGAGGATGCGATACCACGCGCCCCACTTGTGATCGACAAAGTGCCGCCAGCTATAAGTCCACAAGCGGTCGTATTCATTCCAGTAACGCGCGGCCGATGCATCGTCGCCCTCGCGCTGCATGCGATCCGCGAGCAGCGCCGCCGCGAACGATTCGGCCTGCACCCAGAAATACTTGTCCTCGTCGTAGAACTTGCCTTCGGTGTCGAAACCGTAGACCATGCCGCCGTGTTCATTGTCCCAAGAGCGTTCGTGCGCGCGATCGAACAACTCGCGCGCACGCGTGAGATACCACGCCTGCGGCCGATGCCGGTCCAGAATCAGCAAGAGCTTCGCCCATTCCGTCTGATGGTCCGGCTGAAAGCCCCACGGCCTGAAGATATTGCTGCGATCGCCCTTGTTGTAGTCCCAGTCGATCGACCAGTCTGGCTTGTAGTGTTCCCAGATCAGCCCACCCGCGAGCTTCGCCTGACGGTTCACTATGTTGTCCGCAAGCAAGGCGGCGCGATCGAGATAACGCGTCTCGCCGGTCACCTCGAAGGCGGCGAGCAACGCTTCGCACGTGTGCATGTTCGCGTTCAGGCCTCGGTAGTCGGAGACTTGCCAGTCGGCGCTCGCTTCGTCTTTGTAGAGACCGAATTGCGCGTCCCAAAAGTGCATCTCCATCAAATCCCACGTTTCCGCGAGATACGCGCGCGCTTCATCGACGCCCGCCTCGATTGCCTTCGCATACGCGAGCATGACGAACGCGAGGCCATAGCAATGGTTCGTGGCATCGGTGACATCGCAGCCGTTGAGCGTCCACGCATAGCCGCCCGTCTGCGGATTGCGATGAAACTCGCGCAGATAATCGATGCCATGCCGCACGCCGCCGCGATATTCATCGAGACCGTAATGCTTGTACGCCATCGCATAGTTGAAAACGAAGCGCGTGCTCGACACGAGATGCCGCGACTTGCGGTCGTAGATCGTGCCGTCGTTCTTGTCGAAGTGATAGAA
>LFMX01000135.1 GCA_001184405.1 Candidatus Burkholderia humilis | reverse complement strand
CCGGCACCAGCATGGACGGCGTCGATGGCGTCGCGGTGCAGTTCGCGGCGGGCAAAACGCCGGTCGTGCTCGGCGAAGCGCACGTGTCCTTCTCGCAAGGTCTGCGCGATGCGCTGTTCGCGCTGCAATCGCCGGGCGACAACGAAATCGAACGCGAATCGCTCGCCGCCAACGCGCTCGCCACGCGCTACGCCGTCTGCTGTCACGAGTTGCAGAGCATGAGCGGCTGTTCATCGACGAAAGTGCGCGCGATCGGCGTGCACGGCCAGACGGTGCGGCATCGGCCCGAAAAGGGTTACACTCGGAAGATCAACAATCCGTCGATGCTCGCGGAAATGACGAACATCGACGTAATCGCGGATTTTCGCAGCCGCGATGTCGCCGCGGGCGGCCAGGGCGTGCCGCTCGTGCCTGCCTTTCACGCGACGATGTTCGGTGCGCCGGGCGAAACGCGCGTCGTGTGCAATCTCGGAGGCATCAGCAATATCACGATTTTGTCGGGAGACGGCACGGTGCGCGGCTTTGATTGCGGTCCGGCCAACGCGCTGATCGACGAGTGGGCGTTTCGCCACCTGAAACGCGCGTACGACGACGGCGGGCAATTCGCCGCGCAAGGAGCGATCGACACGCCGCTCCTGAACGCGATGCTCGACGAACCTTTCTTCGATCAACCGCCGCCGAAAAGCACCGGGCGCGATCTGTTCAACCCGGCGTGGATGGATGCGAAGCTTGCCGCCTTCCCTACCCTCGCTCCCACCGATGTTCAAGCCACGCTCACCGCGCTGACTGCATCGACGGTCGCTCGCGAAATCGCACGTCACGCGCCGGATGCACGCGCGGTCTATGTGTGTGGCGGTGGCGCGCGCAATCCTGTGCTGCTGAAAATGCTCCAGCAATTGCTCGATGACAGCGGTGTGTCAGGCGTTCCTGTGATGACGACCGAAGCGCTCGGCGTGCCGCCGCAGCAAGTGGAAGCCTTTGCCTTCGCGTGGCTCGCGATGCGCTGCGTGGCGCGAGAGCCGGGCAATCTGGCGGTCGGTGACGGACGCGGCGGGCGAGCCGCGTGCTGGGCGCGATTTATCCGCATTGATGAACGTTAACGAAAAACGGAGCCGCGAAAGGCTCCGTTTTTTCTACCGCGTCAAAAAACTTAAACCGAGAACGACGATCCGCAACCGCACGTCGTCGTCGCGTTCGGATTCTTGATCACGAACTGCGCGCCGTTGATGTCATCCTTGTAGTCGATCTCCGCGCCGACGAGATACTGATAGCTCATCGAGTCGATCAGCAGCTGAACGCCGCCCTTCTCGGTGACGGTGTCGTCATCGTTGACTTCTTCATCGAAGGTGAAACCGTACTGGAAACCCGAGCATCCGCCGCCTTGCACGAACACGCGCAGCTTTAGATCCGGATTGCCTTCTTCATCGATCAATGATTTGACCTTTTCCGCAGCCGCGTCGGTGAAGACGAACGGCAACGGCATTTCGGTCGTGGGGGTGTCGCTGACAGCGCTCATTCGAAATCTCCAATTAAGCTTCTAACGGCTATTGTAGGGCTGATTTCAATATCGTGCCGAATGTCCATGGAATCAATGGGCTATATGCAAATTCGACGTCTTTCAGCTTGCTTGCGCCAAAACGCAAAAGCCGCCGGCACCTTGCAGTGCGGGCGGTTTTGCAGCAGCCTTGCCAGAGCGTGTCTGGCAAGCGCCAAAGCGATTAACGCTTCGAGAACTGCTTGCGGCGACGTGCCTTGTGGAAACCGACCTTCTTACGTTCCACTTCACGTGCGTCGCGGGTGACGAAGCCTGCGTTCGACAGTTGCGACTTAAGCGTAGCGTCGTAGTCCATCAGCGCGCGGGTGATGCCGTGGCGAACCGCACCGGCTTGACCCGTCTCACCGCCGCCGTTCACGTTGACCTTGATGTCGAACGTGGTGGCGTGGTTCGTGAGTTCGAGCGGCTGGCGCACGATCATCAGCGACGTTTCACGCAAGAAATAGTCGGCGATGGGCTTGCCATTGACGATGATTTCGCCCTTGCCCGACTTGATGAAGACACGAGCGACGGCGCTCTTGCGACGGCCCGTACCGTAGTTCCAGTTACCGATCATGTGGGCTCCCCTTAGATCTCGAGCGCTTTAGGCTGTTGAGCCGTATGCGGATGCGTTGCTTCGGCGTAAACCTTCAGCTTCTTGATCATCGCGTATCCGAGCGGACCCTTCGGAAGCATGCCCTTGACAGCCTTCTCGAGCGCGCGGCCCGGGAAACGCTCTTGCATCTTGCCGAACGTCGTTTCGTAAATACCGCCCGGATAACCCGAGTGGCGATAGTACTTCTTGTCCGTGGTCTTGTTGCCGGTGACCTTCAGCTTGCCGGCATTGACGACGATGATGAAATCACCGATGTCGACGTGCGGGGTGAATTCAGGCTTGTGCTTGCCGCGAAGACGGCGTGCCACTTCGCTGGCGACACGGCCGAGAACCTTATCCGTCGCGTCAATCACGTACCATTCGCGCGTCACTTCTTCGGCTTTTGCGGAAAACGTCTTCATGATCGATCCAAAAAATTGAA
>LFMX01000015.1 GCA_001184405.1 Candidatus Burkholderia humilis | reverse complement strand
CGCGAGCCGGCGGTTTTCCGCGAGCAGATGCTCCGCCTCTTCCTCCAGTTCACGGCGATACTGCGCCTCGCGCTGCGCTTCCTGATAACGCCGCCACGCGAACCACGCCAAGCCGATGGCAAGCACGAGCATCGTGGCGGGCAATTCATCGAGCTGGAAACGTTCGGCGCTACGCGTCCAGTGATAGGCGAGATCGCTGATGTCGAACGCGGCAAACAGCATTCCGGCGATGATCGTCACCGCAACGATGCAGGCGAGATCGCGCCACGCAATCGAATGCGGCGAACGTTCGAGCGGCGTGTCGGCGGTGGAGGGCAAGGTGTCGGTCGGCATCACGGAATGCATTCTAGGCACGCCCGCTTCGCGCGGTGCGCGCTTAAATGTGCGATTGGGAACGCTTCCCTGTGCGATCGGGAAAAGCTCCCGGCCCGCTTCGGAATTCTTATGCGACGCTTTCACTGAAATAAAAACCCCTTGAAACAAGGCATAAAAAGCGACTCGTCGGAGGAGACAATAAACAACATGCCTCGCAAGCCGCGCGCCGCGCATCCGTTCAAACCCCGAGCGGGATTGCGGCTCGTCTTCGGCGGCGCGTTCGCAAGCCTTACTGCCGGCGCATGGACGCAAGCGGTGAGCGAGCCGGGCACCGAGTTGCCGACCGTGGTGGTCGTCGGCACCACGCCGCTCGTCGGCATCGGCACGCCGCTCGAAAAAGTGCCCGCGAATGTGCAGACCATCAAGGGCGCGCAGATCGATGCACAGCATTCGCCAACCATCACCGACTATCTGCAGAAGAACGTCGGCAGCGTCGATATCAACGATGCGCAAGGCAATCCATCGCAAGCGGACATTTTGTATCGCGGCTTCACGACGTCGCCTTTGCTCGGCACACCGCAAGGTCTGTCCGTGTTCCTCGATGGCGTGCGCGTGAACGAACCCTTCGGCGATGTCGTCAACTGGGACCTCATTCCGCAAACCGCCATCCAGACGATGCAGGTCATCCCCGGCTCGAATCCGACCTTCGGCCTAAACACGCTCGGCGGCGCGATTGCCGTGACGACGAAGAACGGCCGCAGCAATCCGGGCGGCAGCGCGGATGTGAGCTACGGTTCGTTCGGCCGCAAGTCGGCACAGATCGAACAAGGCGGCGTGCTCGGCGATCATCTCGACTACTACTTCACCGCGAATGTCACCAACGACAATGGCTGGGCCGATCACAATTCGAGCCGTCTGCGCCAAGCCTTCGGCAAGCTACGTTATACCGATGCCGATACGACCGTCTTCGTTTCAATGGGCGGTGCCGACAACACGCTGAACGGTTCGCAAACCATTCCACGCTCCTTCATGGATAACTTTCGGCAAGCGTACACGTTCCCGGACACCAACGAAAACCAGCTCGGCTACTTGACGGTCAACGCGGAACATTACTTCACGCCGAACGTGCAGTTGAGCGGCAACGTGTATTACCAGCACTATCGCAACAAGAACGTGAGTTCGAATGTCAACGATGACTTCGATCCCGATGGCGATGATGCCGACGAACTCGCACAAGCCACCAATGATCAATCGGTGATTGTCACAGACAGCTATGGTGCAAGCCTTCAGCTCACACTGCTCAACAAGATACTCGGCCGCGACAATCAGCTCGTGCTAGGCGCGGCGGGCGACTTCGCGAACTCACACTTCACGCAGGCATCGCAGTTCGCCGAATTTACCGATAGCCGCGCGACCATCGGCACCGGTCCGTTCGTGCCGCAAACCGATGCGAAGACGCGTAACGAGAACTGGGACATCTACTTCGAAAACACCTTCTCGTTCACGCAGCAATGGTCGATGACGCTCGCGGGCCGCTATAACTCGTCGAAGGCCACCATCGGTGATGAAAGCGGCGTGCAGCCGCTGCTCGATGGAAATCACACGTTCTCGCACTTCAATCCGGCAGTGGGCGTCAACTGGAATCCGACGCCTGATTTCACGGCCTATGCCACGTATAACGAAGGCATGCGTTCACCCACTGCCATCGAACTCGCATGCGCGGACCCGAACGCGCCCTGCTCGCTGCCGAACGATTTCATCGCCGATCCGGATTTGAAGCCGGTGATATCGCGCACGTTCGAGATCGGTGCGCGCGGACGGCTCGGGCGCAACACGACATGGAGCGCGGCCGCTTATCGCACGACGCTTTCCGATGACATTCAATTCGTCAGCAGTCAGGGCGCGGCCAGCACGCTCGGCTATTTTCAGAACGTGGGCAAGACGCGTCGGCAGGGCTTCGAACTCGCGAGCCGCACGCAATGGGGCGCATTTGGCGTAACCGCGAGTTATAGCTACGTGAATGCGACGTATCGCTCGACATGGACGGAAAGCAACGCAAGCAATTCGAGTGCGGACGGTGACGGCAATATCACCGTGCATTCGGGCGATCGCATTCCGGGCATTCCGGCGAATACGGTGAAGGTGCGGCTCGACTACAACGTATTGCCGCAATGGAATGTGGATTCGAATCTCACGTATCGCAGCAATATCTTCGCGCGTGGCGATGAGAACAATCAGGACGTGAACGGCAGTATCGCGGGCTATTTCCTGATCGATCTCGATACGACCTACAACGTGACCAAGCAATTGCAGGTTTATGCGACCGTCAAGAATCTCTTGAACAAGCGCTATGCGAACTTCGCGATTCTCGGCGAGAACTTCTTCGATGGACCGAATCACACGTTCAACAACGGCAATACGATCAACGAGCAGTTTCTCGGCGTCGGTGCGCCGCGCGGCATCTGGGTCGGCATGCGTTACGCGTGGAAGTAACGCATGCAATCAGCGCGGCCTGAACGGATACACCTTCGCAGGCCGCCGCTGTTGCAGCTCCGCAAGATAGTTCTCGACGAAGCGCCCCAGCGCGTTGGCCTTGAGCTGATCGAGCATGCGCATGGCATCGCTCGGGGACTCGGGGCCCATGACGAGCGCGCCCACGCCCAACGCTTCGCCGAGCCGCGCCACCAGCGCGCATGAAGACAACGATCCCGCGACGAAGAGACGGATGGCATCCATCGTTTCTTCTTCGAGTTCGATGCTTACGTCCCCGTGCTGATCGCAACAGAACTCGCCATCCTTGCCGATCGTCGCGGGCAGCCAGTGACAACTTCCCGAGCCGCCTTGTGTAGCGATGAGCGTGCGCTTGCGCGAAGATTTCATGGAAAGCCGCGGCCAATGTGAGCATGATGGACCTCGCTGGCGTGCCTGTCCTGTCCCTTCCCTTCAACGATACTAGCAGCAGCCCTGCGTGCACCATGCTGCGGATTACGCAATGATGCGCGGCACAAAACGAAATGGCCGCGCTTCATGTCATGCATGCTCATCGGCCCATGATCGATCCCGCGCTCGGCGGATACGTCACCACGCCCCATGCAAGCGGCAGGTCGCCGATCTGCTTGATCTCCTTGTAGTTCGATGCATCGATCACATAGACCGCATTGGAACGCCCGCACGCAAGCAGAACCTTCGCGCCATCGGGCGCAAAGCTGAAGTGCCAGCATCGCTGTCCGACAGGCACATCGGTCTGATGCGCGAAAGTCGCGCCATCGAAGACTTGAAGCGTCTTGTCGCGCGCGGCGGCCACGAGCAAATGCTTGCCGGAAGGATCGAACGATATGCCGTAAGGGCCCGTCTTCGTATCGACGGTCTTCGTGATCTTGAGGCTCGCGCCATCGAGCACGACGAACTTGTTCGTGTTCTCGAGCGTCACGACATATTGCTTGCCATCCGGCGATGCCTTGATTCCGCGCGGCCGCGAACCCTTGGGCACATTCACCGTGCGCACCGGTTTGCCCGTGCCCACGCGATAAACCGATATCGTGTCATCGCCTTCGTTGGTCACGAGCATGAGCTTGCCGTCCGGCGAAAATTCGACGCCTTCTGTTTCGTGCCCGCTCTTGACCGAATGCATGACCTTCATCATTTTCAAATCAACGATGGCGATTTCCGCGGGCGGCGAGTTGGCGTCATCGTCGTCTTTTTCGGGCTCGCCAGGCTTGGGCGGTCCGCCGCTTTCACCCGGTTCATACGTCACGTATGCATAGCTGCCGAACACGCGCACGAACTCCGGATTCTTGCCAATCTTCGCGCGGCGCGTGACCTTGCCCGTCGATGTATCGATCTCCGACAGATCGCTCGCTGCCTTGTTCGCCACATAAAGACGCGTGCCGTCCTTGTTCAGGCTCAAGCCGCGCGGACCGTCCTTGCCGATATCGATCGTCTTCGCAAGCGTGAGCGTGTCGAGATCGATCACGCCGACACCCGCGCTTTCGCTCGTCACATAGGCGGTCGCAGCGGCGTGCGCCACGCCCGCACCGAGCGCAAGCGCCGACGCGCACACCATACGCAGCATCTGCAGCGCCTCGAATCTGACTTGCATGTTCGTCTCCAGCATCCGTTTTGAATTATTCGCGGTTATTCAACTTAGCCCAATACGCGTTGTGCTGGCAATGCATACCGTCGGGAGAAATTCCCGAATTCACTTCAATCACCGCGTCGCCGAAGCATCGCTTGCCAGCAGATCGACGAGCGCTCTGGCCGCGCGCTGCCATGAACGGTCCGTGTTGCCGCGCATATCGACGGAGCGCTAACAGCATCGCGCCGCCTTGCGCGTCTTCCACGCGCAGGTTGATGTTGAGAATCAGATTGCTGATCTTCTGCACCCAGCACACCCCGACGCGCGATGCACCGAGCGCGTGCAACACGAAGCTCGCAGCCATTGCATGCGCTCATGTCCTGCGTGCGCTGCAGCGATGCAATCAGCTCGCTTACGGGCGCGGTATCGGCAATATGAAAGAGCGCGCGCTGTTGCAGGTCGTCGCGCAGCGCGTTGCTGATCATCGATAAACGCTGTGACTGGATGCGATTGGTTTCGGCATCGTATACGCGGCGTTGTCGTCGATCAGCCTGCAATCCAGCACGATGGACGGCTGCGCATCCTGCGCCTGTGCAATCGACATCACTGCCGACAGCACGCATGCCAACCACAAACGATGAACGACGGTCATGATCTCTCCAACATCGCATGTCTGAATGTTCGCGCCTAACCAACATACAGACGCACGGGCATTGCATCAAGCGCGATATGGTCCTTGTCGCGCCGATGCTCCCGCCTATTGGCATAGGCCTTGCAAAAACGATGGCGAGCACTCGTCGTGCTCCAACCCCTCTGGAGAACCATCATGAATCGCCCTCTCGTCATTGCAGACCTTCCGCTCGATCATACCAACACGCTGACGCAAGCGCAGATGCAGCGCATTGCCAGTGGACGCGACAAGATTGTCGGTCTCGTCAACGGCGGCCCCGCCACCACGACGCTCGACACCTTCGATCTCAACAACGCGATCTGGGAAGGCCGCATCGGCGGCCCGATGATCCTTTGAAAACGCATGATCTCCCGCGCTGTATGCGCGGGAGATCGGCGTCATGCGTCGCGGTCGTAAGTGGAGTAACGTTCAAGCATGAGCGAGCATTGACGAAGGAGGCCGCCATGTCCGACGATTCCGCTCGATGGCATGTCTTCGAATACGAAGGCTTCGAGATACACGTGCTGCCGCAACTCAAAGCGATACCCGAGCATGCGCCGCCGCGCAGTATCGATCACTTCGTTTATATCGGTCATGTGTGCCGGCGCGGCACGCATGCGGACGCGCCTTTCGAAGCCGTGCATTTTCATGCCGATGGCGACGACGCCTACAAGTCCGCGGACGATGCGGTGGACGAAGCGCGGCATGTCGGCAAGAGCATCATCGACGGTACGCATCCGGATCTTTCGGTGCTGCCGATCATGTCGCATCACCATCATCCGGGATGACATCGAACGCATGACCGAATCGAATCACGATGACCGCGCGCATGTCGAAAGCCTGAGCGCGATCATCTTTTCCACGCACGACATGGCACACGCGGTGCGCTTTTACGAAGCGCTCGGCTTTCGCATGCTCTATGGCGGCGCGAACGAAGCGTTCACGTCGTTTGCGATCGGCAGTTCATTTCTCAATCTCACCAGCGAGACACACGGCCCCGTTCAGTGGTGGGGCCGCGTCGTCATTTACGTGTCGGATGTCGACGCGTTTTATCGTCAGGCAAAGGCACAAGGCATCGAACCGCAATTCGCGCCGCGCGATCCGCCCTGGAACGAGCGCTATTTTTATCTCACCGACCCCGACGGCCACGAACTAAGCTTTGCGCGTCCGCTTTGAGACGCATGCTCAGGCATGGCATTCGCTTCAATAAGCTTGAGTATCAATGACGGGTAACGCACACATCGGGCATTTGATATGACCGTTCGCACACCACCTTGCACGACGATGAATCTGTCATGTAAGCAAGCGCCAAGCGAAATTTCATCGTGTTGCTATTTCGCAAAAGCACGCCTTGCTAGCGGATTACGGGCGTAGAGTTCAAGTGCTTTGTCAAGACAGTGGTGCGTTGCGGCAGTTATTTTCATGTGCAGGGCTTAAAGCAGTGGGTGAATAAAGCCGTTAGCCCGGATATGGAAGCCGCGTGTGGAGACTTAGATGAAAAGCGCGTATGAGCAGTCCCTTCGTTATCAAGTTGAGAAATGGCTTGCGCCGGGCAGTGTGCCGGTTCATGTGACACAATTCAGCCGCACCCGGGTGGGCGGCAGTCGTTATGTCTGTGTGCAGACCGCGCAAGGCGCGGCTTGGCGGCGGCTGTTCTTCTTCCGTCATGACGACGGACACTGGTGTCCGTATCCGCCCGCGCCGCATCAGAACAATATGCGTAGCGAGCGGTTGGCAGCCTGAACTGCGTCTCTTAGAACCTCAGGTTGTTGAGAAACTGGAACCACATCGCGCCGAGCGGATTGGCTGCATCGTGTGGACTAGCATTCTTCTCTTCTTCGGCGTGCTCTTTCTGTTCCGGCACTTCTTCTTTTTCTTGCGCGGCAAAGCGGGATTCATGCAGCGCGATCGCACTATCGGCAATCTGGCGCGCGGTGGATTCATCGCATGCTTGGCCTAGCAAACGCCGAACACGACGTCCCGGTTATGTCCCTTCGATGCGAACTGCATCGCCACAGACACACGTTCCCGATATAACGCCTCGCGTGCCTCGCGCTCCTTGGCCTCGCGCGCTTCGCGTTCCGCTTCTTCCTGCTGTCTACGCGCTTCGAAACGCTGCATCTCTTCGGCAAAGATGCGGTCGTAGACTTCGCGCTGCGCGGGATCGGAGAGAATGGCGTACGCCTCCTTCAGCTCCTGAAATTTCTCGTGCGCAATCTTTTCGTTGCTGACATTGCGATCAGGATGAAAGCGTATCGCTGCCTTGCGATAGGCGCGCTTGAGCTGTTCCTCGGTGGCGTGCTCATCGACGCCTAGCGTTTCGTATAACGTTGCCATGCATGCGTGCGTTGGAGACGGGACGCAGAGCATCGTATCACGCGAAAAACGGGGACCTTTCGCTTGGCGGCATGCCATCAATTCGTCATTCAAAGGAAGCACAATTTACCGCTTTAGGGCTCAGCTTGCTTCTTAAGATAGCGCTTTCTCTCGACGACATTCAGCATCTTTTCGAGCGCCACGGTGCGATGGCTTATAGCGGCGAACCGGTGAGTCAACTGCAACACGCGCTGCAATCGGCATCGCTGGCGGAAGAGGCAGGCGCATCGCCGGAACTCATTACCGCCGCGTTGTTGCATGACCTCGGCCACCTGATGAATCTGCAAGGCGAAACGCCTACGCAACGCGGCATCGACGATCTGCATCAGTAGCGCTGCCCTTTCTGCGCCCGCTTTTCTCCGATGCCGTGCTCGAACCCATTCGTCTTCACGTCGATGCCAAACGCTGTCTGTACGCCATCGACGATGCGTATCACGCCAGGCTTTCTGTGGATTCCGTGCGCAGCCTACAATTGCAAGGCGGCATTTTCAGCGATGACGAAGCGCAAACGTTTCTTGACAAACCTTTTGCCAAAGACGCGCTCGCGCTACGCCGTTGGGACGCCGACGCTAAAGACGCCGCGCGCGTGACGCCACCGCTTAAGCATTATTTGCAAATCGCTAAAGCGCTTCTTAAGCACGAACTGCGTCGCTAAAGAGGGATCGAGTAGACTGGGTTGCATGCACTCAATTTCTACTCGACGCGTCTTGCCCGCATGGTGAAGGAAGACAATTTTCGCGTGACGGCCGCCGTGGTCGCCAGCGCGCTCTTCATGCAGAACATGGATGGGACGATCGTCGCCACCGCCATCCCGACAATGGCGCATGAGCTTCACATCGATCCCGTTCATCTCAGCAGCGCGATTACCGCGTATCTCGTCGCGCTAACGGTGTTCATTCCGGCAAGCGGCTGGGTCGCCGATTGCTTCGGCGCGCGCCGCGTGTTCATGTGGGCGACCGCGACGTTCACGCTGGCATCGTGGCCTGCGCAGCCGCGATGACATTGCCGCAACTGATTGCGACGCGCATCGTTCAAGGTCTCGGCGGCGCGATGATGGTACCGGTGCCGCCTGATTCTCTTTCTCGGCGTCAAACGTGAAGAGACCACGTGGCTCACGATGCCCGCGCTCGTCGGTCCCTTGCTCGGTCCGCCGCTCGGCGGCTTTCTCACGATGCGCTGTCGTGGCGCAGCATCTTTTGGGTCAACGTACCGGTCGGCATCGCCGGTCTCGTGCTGACATGGAAACTCTTGCCGCCGTCCGCGCCGGAGCATCGCAATCCGCCGGATTTGCGCGGCATGCTACTGTCGGGAACATCGCTCAGTCTTTTTATGATCGGCATCGAAAGCGCCGGACGCGGCGTACTGCCTGCAGGCGTGCCGTGGATCTGCGTTGCCGTCGGCTTGATGCTGTTTCGCGCGACGGTGCTTCATTGCCGCAAGGTCGACAATCCCGCGATCGATTTTTCCTTGCTATCGATCCCCACTTTTCATGCGGCGACCGTCGCGGGCAGTCTGTTTCGCGCGAGGGCAGGCGCCTTGCCGTTTCTCGTGCCGCTCACCTTGCAAACTGGCTTCGGCTATAGCGCGACGACGAGCGGCCTCGTCACGTTCGCCAGCGCCTTAGGCTCCTTTTGCTTGCGCCCGATGACCGCGTTGGCGCTGCGCCGTTTTTCCGTGCGCACCGTGTTGTGCGCGGGCAGCGTCTGCTTTGCCGCCGTGCTCGCTGTATGTTCAACGATGTCGCAAGCGTGGCCTGCGTACGCCATCTTTCTGCTTCTGCTCATCGGCGGCCTGGGCCGCTCGCTCAGTTTCGCGACAATGGGCGCGCTCGCCTTCGCCGATATCCCCAAGCCGCGCCTTGCGGCCGCCACTTCATTTCAAGGCACCGCGCAGCAATTGATGAAAGCGGTCGGCGTAACCGTTGCCGCTGGCACCATTCAGGCGACCATGCTCTTTAGCGACGGCGCCGACACCGAGCGCTGGCAACTCGCCTGCGGTTTTATCGTCACGGTGCTCGTCGTTCTCGCTTCCTTGCCGATGTTTCTGCGGCTTTTCCACGATGCGGGAGCCGGCATATCCGCGCCGGCCGCCAAACGCTCGCAAAATATGGAGCGTACGTAAATCATACCGATAAGCAAAATAAATCTTCAGATTTAAAGCAAGTCCATGATCCGCAAGGGAAATTGATGCGTATATAATCCGGTATCGCTTTGATCCCCAAGACCGATGCGCCGACTATTTATTCTTTCTTTTTTATTGCTCAGCCTTTCACAAGCAGCCACCGCTCAAGAAATTGCGCAAGACGCGCAAGTCACTCAAGCAGCGCAGGGAAATCACAAGATTTCCGACATGCTGTCGCGCAAGTTCGGTCTCGCGCGAGAAAAGGCTCAGACGATCGCGTCGGCGGTCATGAGTTCGGCATCGAAATATTCGCTTCCTCCGGCGCTGTTGCTTGCCATCATTTCCATCGAATCGCGCTTCAAGGAAACAGCTAAAGGCCCGAATAACGCAAGCGGACTCATGCAGGTCGTGCCTGCTGCGCACAAGAGCCTGGTGCGCAATAAGGATTTGATGGACGCGGAAGACAATATCGAGGTCGGATCGGCCGTCCTGCACGGCTACATTCAATCCGCACAAGGCGATGTCGATGCGGCGCTAAAGAACTATGGCGGATCGTGCGCATATGCCGAGAAAGTCAGCGTGCACGTTAAAACGTTCGAACCGGTTGCCAAGACATCCGCCGATAGCGACTAAGCTTTCTTGTCGTGGTTTTGCTTAGCCCTTAGCACTTTCTTTAAGCAATTTCCCTTAGCAATTGCGCGCGCCGCCGCGTGGCGGATGCCGCAAATTCTTCCTTCCGGCGATCGCACCAAGAAGCGCGCTAAAGAACGGCATCGTTCGGCTTAATAACCTTTGGACGTGCCGCCGTTCGAATTCATACCGTTAGAGTTCATCCGATTGTTCGGCGCGCCCTTCTGCATGGTGCCGTCCTGCATGGAGTCGTTGCCCATGCCGTTCTTCATGCCGGTGCCGGTCGAGCCATCGTTCGATCCGCCCATGCCGGTGCCGCCCATGCCGACGCCCTTGCCCGCCGTGTTGCCCGCACTGCCTGAGCCGTTCCCGCCGCCTGCCGAACCGGCCGCGGCACCGCCGCCACCGCCCTGCGCATAGACGCCACCCGACAGGCCGAGCACGAGGGCCGAAATCACCAGCTTCGTCGTCAATTTCATTGCAAGTCTCCAGAGAAAGGGGTCGTTCGCTGACAGCGCACGCCGCTGCCACACACGTGGTCTCTATCGCGCAAGCGACGTGCGGCGTCCGATGCGCATACCGCTTTAGTAACCGTAGCCGCCTGCGCACGGCACATACGCGCGCTGATAATTGTCATAGCAGGCTGCTTGCGGCGGCGCCGGTTGTGCATAAACCGGCGGCGCATACGCGGGCTGCTGATACACCGGCTGGGCATAAGCGGGTTGAGCATTCGCCACCGATGACACCAATGCGCCCAGCACTGCGCCGCCGATCAGCGCCCCGACGATCGCGCCGCCATTGCCGTGGCCGCCGCCGTGTCCGTTATAGCCGCCGTAGCCACCGCGACCATGCGCCGATGCCTGGCCCGCCACAGTCAAACTACCGATCATCAACAGAACAAGTGCTGCTCATTTCATGAGCTTCTCCAATTCCCGTTAGCCGGGTTCATGGAAATCATCTTAAGCAGACGTCTAAGAAATAACTGATGCAGTTGGTAACGGTACATTTCAATGATTACAAATACCCCGCCCAAACTTTATTTATTTCGGATATCGAACTAGCTTAGCGAAGATGTAACAGAGTTTGAGAAATGCGCCTGCCAGTAACACTTTTAGGCGCTTTAGCCGAATGCTGTTGCAATTGCATGCGCCTGCTTACACTTTGTCACCAGATCACGGTCAACGGCGCCCGAAGCGGCCGCGTTCTCATCGGCAGCGCTGCGTTCCATGTTGCGCATCATCCAAGAACTACAGGAGTCGCACCCATGAAGAAGATCGTCGCTGCTCTCGCATCCGCCATGCTGGTTTCCACCGTGTTCGCGCAAACCGCCGCGACCGACATCGCTAAGGCGCAATAAAAGGCGAATCACGAAAAGGCCGAGGCTCAGGCCACTGCGAACAAGAAGAAGGCGGAAGCCGGACAGGATGCCGCGAAAGCACAGGCATCCGCGAATAAAGACAAGGCGTCCGCTTAGGCCGATGCCAACAAGGAAGCCGCGAAGGTAGCGCAGGCGACCACGCCGGAGCAGGCGTCCGGCGCGCGCGGTGATGCCACCAAGGCACAGGCGAAAGCCGACAAGAAGAAGCACGCTACACAGTCGAAGGCCGACAAGAAAAAGCAGGACGCAACGAAGGATGCCAACGTGGCGCAAGCAAAAGCCGACAAGGAAAAAGTCGACGCACAAAGCGACGCAAACAAGGCGACCGCCGATGCGAAGGTGAACGCGGCGAAGCAGTAAGGGAGGCTGGCGTCATCGCATCGCGCACCGGAAGCCGGGCTTAAAAATATCCGGTGCGTTTTAGTTAAGGCGAGTCTTCGGACTCGCCTTTTTCTTTAGCGACGATGAGCTAAAGCACGCGCTCCGCTTCCTCCGCTACGACTTCATGCTCCGCGCCCGCATGATGTTCACTCACAGGCAAATGTCTGCTCAAGCGTTACAAAAGACGCGCGCTATGCACGCCCGTCAGCACGACGGCAATCCAAATCGGTCCATACGTGCCCCATTCGCGCGATGAAAACGGCTCGACGAGCAACATTACCGCCACGCCGACGAGCAGCACCGGTTCCACGTAGCCGAGAATGCCGAAGAGCGCGAGCGGCAAATAACGACTTGCACGCCGGTACGACGCCAGCGCGATCGTCGATAACGCGCCGAGTCCAGGCAGCAACAGCATCCACAAATGCGGTCTTCCAGTGACGACGGCGAACGAGTCGCGCGCGAAAAGATGACGATGGCAAGCGGCGTCATCAGCAGAATTTCCATCGCGAACGACACGAGCGGATCGACATTCAGCTTGCGCCGCAAAACGAAATACGGCGGATAACCTAGCATGACGACGAGCGTCGGCCATGCAAACGCGCGCGTCACGAACAGCTCATGCGCGACGCCCACGCACGCGGCCGCCACGCCTGCCCACTGAAATGCATCGAGCGGCTCGCGATAATAAAAGCGTCCAAGCAGCACCATCGCAAGCGGCAAGAGAAAATAACCCAGCGATACTTCCAGCGCGCGGCCATGCAAAGGCGCCCAAAGAAATATCCATAATTGCAAGCCGAGCAGCGCCGAAGTAATCGCAAAGCCCGCAAGCAATAATGGCGATTGGGCAAGCCTTGAACAAAGCGCGGACAAGTGCGGCCAGCGCTTGCGCAAGATCACGAGCGCAAGCGTGCCCGGCAACGTCCAGACGACGCGCCATGCGAAAATATGGAGTCCGTCTAGCGGCGCGAGCCATTTCGTATAGGCGGACATGAGCGCGAAAAGTGTCGATGCGGCGACGGAAAGCGCAATGCCGCGTCCCAGTACATGCTGATTCATCGAGAACGAATGCTGGCCGAAAGCCGCACATTCTAAACGTGCAGGACGGCCGTTTTTCAAAAACGCTTCAGAGCAAGAGCTAAGCGTGCGCGTTTTTTGCTAAGAACTCCGCTTGAACAATCGAATGAACTTTGTCATTCATACGGTTGTCCTTCGATGTCTTGCCCCGGTCATCATGATCGGCCACCCTGACGGTTTCGTGCTTTTCAAACGCTAGCCGCTCACGTCACAGCATCCGCAGCCTCGCACGCGCATCGCTTTCGATCTGGAAGCCGTGCGTGAAGAAAACGCCGCATCGATGGAGACGTCATGATTCAACCAGCCCTGTCGCCCCGCTTTCCCAACGCTTTTGCCGAAGCCGTGTTCAACGGTCTGTCCAAGCAGCCGCAGAAAGAGTTGCCTTCGATGTATCTGTATGACGATGTCGGCTCGTCGCTCTTCGAAGTCATCACCGCGCTGCCCGAATACGGCGTCACGCGCGCCGAAGAGCGTGTTTTGAAGGACCACGCCACGGATATCGTCGCGGCCATGCCGGGTAATGTGAAGGTGGCCGAACTCGGCAGCGGCAGCGGCCGCAAGACGCGCCGCATTCTTGAAGCGCTGTGTAAAAAGCAACCGACCGATTACCACCCGATTGAAATATCGCGCACCGCGCTGCAATTGTGCCGCCGCGAATTGGGCGATATCGAACGCGTGTCGATCGTCGGACACGAGCGCGATTACTTGGCGGGGCTGTCGGAAGTGAGCGTCAAGCGTAACGAAGGTGAACGTCTGCTCGTGCTTTTTCTCGGCAGCACGATCGGCAATTTCGCGCGCCTCGCCGCTACGAAATTTCTGCGTTCGATCCGCGGCATGATTCAGCCCGGTGATGCGCTCTTGCTCGGTACCGACCTCATCAAACCGCTGCCGACGTTGATCGCCGCGTATGACGATCCCATCGGCGTAACGGCGGCGTTCAATCTTAACTTGCTTGCACGAATCAATCGTGAATTAGGCGGAGAGTTTCCCATCGAGGCCTTCGAGCACGTCGCGCGTTTCAATCCGGATGTGCGAAGCATCGAAATGCATTTGAGAGCGAAACGCGCGCTATCCATACGTATGCGCGACGCCGATCTGCATGTGCAGTTCCGCGAAGGCGAAACGATCTGGACGGAAAGCAGCCACAAGTATTCGGCTGAAGAAGTCGCGCCGATCACCGCCGATGCGGGCTTCGAATGCACGCATCAATGGCTCGATGAAGAATGGCAATTCGCGGAGAGTCTGCTCGTCACGCGTTAAGCGCAATTTAATGCTGCTCGAAGCGCTCGTAACGCTTTTCGACGTAGCGCTCTTCGCTGAAGAACTCGGTGACGCGGGCATGCGGCGGCCCGCGTCGCAGCCATTCGAGCATCAAATCGACCTGATTGGCCGCGCCCTGAATGATGGCCTCGACCGTGCCGTCTTCGAGATTGCCGACCCAGCCGCACACGCCGATCGCATGCGCCTTTCTCACGGTGTGATGCCGAAAGCCGACGCCCTGCACCACGCCTTTCACATGCACATAATAGGTTTCGATTCTCGTATCGAGATCCGGGCCAGGCATTCTGTATTCCCCTTGGGTCAGTCGTTCATACGCGGCATTGTAGACATGCTTCGCGCGGCCTGTCTCAGCTCAGGCGAAACGGCTGCGCCATATCCGGCCGATCGCCCGAATGCGGACGCGGCACACGTGGCAAGGTGACTTCGAATCGCGTGCCGGTATCGGCGGTGAAATAGGCTTTCACATCGCCGCCATGCATCTGCGCGATTTCACGCGTGATGTAAAGGCCGAGCCCAAGGCCGCTCGAATCGCTTTGACGTCTTCCCGAGCGATACGGCGCGAAGATGGTCGGCATGACATCGGAAGGAATCTCACCGGCGTTCTGCACGATGATGCACACGTCCTCCTCGCGTCCTTCGAGTCTGACCTGAATAGCCGAGCCTTCGTGTCCATGCTGAAGCGCATTGCCGATCAGATTCGACAGGACTTGCGACAGCAAATCGCCATCGCCTTGCAAAAGCGTATCGCCCTGAGGCAACAGGAACATGCACCCCTTGCCCACACGCGCTTCATATTCCTCGATGATGTTCCTCGCCAGCGTCATCAACTCGACCGCGCGCGGCTGCAAGGTCACGCGCCCGCCGCACAGACGCGCGAGGTTCAGCAACTGATCGACCATGCACACCATGCGCATGCCGCTCGACTTGATACGCGTGCCGATATTCGCGACGTTCTCGTCCTTCACGAAGCGCGCCAGATATTCCGCCGATGCAATCACGGCGCTCAAGGGCGTGCGCAAATCGTGACCGAGCACGGCCATCAGCATTTCGTTCGAATCGAGCAATTGCTGCACGGTGGCGAGTTGCGTCGCAAGCTGCTGTTTCTGACGCTCCATTTGTATGAAGACATCGACCTTCGAATTGAGGATGCGCGAATCGAACGGCTTGTAGAGAAAGTCCACCGCGCCCGCTTCGTAACCGCGAAACGTGCGGCTCGCGTCCTGCGCCGTCGCGGTCAGAAAGATGATCGGCACATGCGCGGTGCGCGGACTGCCGCGCATCAGTTCGGCCAGTTCGAAGCCGTCCATGCCGGGCATGTTGACATCGAGGATGGCGAGCGCGACTTCGTGCTTGAGCAACAGCTCGAGCGCAGCCGGTCCCGATTCGGCCCTTGAGCACCGACAAATCCGGCCGCGCCAGCGACACTTCGAGCGCGGTGATATTATTGCGAATGTTGTCGACGATCAGCACGTGGATGGGTTGCGTCATCTATGAACTCCTTGCCTTATTCCTTGCAGACGATGCGTTGCAGGCGCACCGCCATGTCGTCCAGCGTCAGGACGTGTTGCACCGCGCCTCTTTCGATGGCCGCGCGCGGCATCGCGGGCGCAAATGCCGTTTGCGGATCCTGCGCCCAGCATGTGCCGCCCGCATCGTGAATGGCGCGCGCCGCGTGCGCCGTCATCGTTTGCGCCCGACAGCACGATGCCGAGCAAACGTTCGCCATACGCATGCGCCGCAGTTTCGAACAGCACATCCACCGATGGCCGCGAAAAGCGCACCCGCGGATCGACGGACAACACAATCGACGGCGCTTCATCCCCTTCTGCTTCGACCATCATGTGGATACCCCGGCGGAGCGAAATACACCATGCTGCGCGTGATTTCGTCCTTGTCGAACGGCTCGACGACCTTCAATGCGCAACGCTCCGCGAACAGGCCCGGCAACAGACTCGGCTGCCCGTGCCGCACATGCACGACGATCAGCACAGGCACCGCGAAATCGCGCGGCAACAACTGATTCAGCGCCTCGACGCCGCCCGCCGATGCGCCGATCACGATTGCATCGATCGAGCCGTTCATCGCTATACCTTCTGATAAAGACGCTCGCGCGAATTGAAATCCACGAAGCGGTCAGCGTATTTCGAAAAGCGCAGACTTTCCTTGCTGCCCAAATCGAGAAAGCCGCGACGCACGAGCGAATCGCTGAAGAGCCCGAGTGCGCGATCCTGCAACGCACGATCGAAATAAATCAGCACATTGCGGCACGAAACGAGATGCGCTTCAAGAAACACGCTGTCCGTTGCAAGACTATGATCCGCGAACACCACGCGCGACTTGAGCGTCTGCGAAAACTTCGCCGCGCCGTAGGCCGCGTTGATAGTAGTCCGACAGCGAACGCTTGCCGCCTGCGGCCAGATAGTTCTGGCTGAAGCCCGCCATGCGCTCCAGCGGATAAATGCCATTTTCCGCCGCACGCAAGGCTTCGGCGTTGATATCGGTCGCATAAAAAACGGTGCGGTCCGCAATCTTCTCTTCAGCGAACAACACCGCGAGCGACCACAATTCCTCGCCGCTGCTGCATCCCGCGACCCATACCTTGATCGATGGATACGTCTGCAAAATCGGCACGACTTGCTCGCGGATCGCGCGGAAATACTGCGGGTCGCGGAACATCTCGCTCACCTGCACCGTGAGGTACTGAAAGAGCCGCGCGAACAGCGCCGGATCGCGAAGAATGCGCGCCTGCAAGTGCGACAGCGTCGGCACATCGAAATAGGTCACGGCCTGCGCAAGCCTGCGCCGCAGCGAACTCACCGAGTAATGCCGGAAATCGTGCTGATATCTAAGGTAAATCGCTTCGAGAATCAGCTTCAGTTCGATGTCGAACGTCGCGTCTTCGTCGAGCCTCATGTCGTTCGTCATGATTATCGTTACCGCAGCCACACGCGGCACAGCGAGACGAGCTTGTCCACGTCGATGGGCTTCGAGATGTAATCGTCCGCGCCCGCTTCGAGACACTTCTGGCGATCGCTCGGCATGGCCTTCGCGGTCAGCGCGATGATCGGCAAGCGCGCATGTTCGGGCCGCTTGCGGATTTCAGTCATCGCGGTGAGGCCATCCATCTCGGGCATCATCACATCCATCAGCACGAGGTCGATATCGCTATGACGCGCGAGCGCTTCGAGCGCTTCGTGTCCGTTACGCGCAATTTCGAGCTTCGCGCCGAGCGGTTCAATCACGCGCGACAACGCGAAAATATTGCGCACGTCGTCTTCGGCCAGCAGGATGGAGCGGCCTTCGAACACGTCGTCGCGCTGACGCGCCGCGCGCAGCATGCGCTGCTGTTCGGGCGGCAGCGTGCTTTCAACGCTATGCAGAAACAGCGTGACTTCATCGAGCAGACGTTCCGGCGATTTCGCCCCTTTGATGATGATCGATTTCGAGTAACGGCGCAGACGCTGCTCTTCTTCCTGCGACAACATGCGCCCGGTGTACACGATGACCGGCGGCGACGCGAACTCGCCGCTCGTCGATACGCGCTCCAATAGTTCGTATCCCGAACCATCTGGCAATGCGAGATCCATCACGACGCAATCGAATGCGCGGTGATTCATTTCATCGAGCGCTTCAGCAATCGATCCCGCTTCGACGATGCTCACCGTTTCGCTCGCCAGCAACACGTGAATGCTCTTGCGCAGCGCCGGATCGTCTTCCACGACAAGCACTTGCCGCATGCCTTGCGACGAGCGCGCTTCGAGCTTGCGGATGGCGTGCGCGAGTTCATCGCGTGCGCTCGGTTTGAGCGTATAGCCGATTGCGCCGAGATGCAGCGCGACATCGGCATGATCGGTGGCGGAGACGATATGAATCGGAATATGGCGCGTGAGCGGGTCGTGCTTGAGCCATTCGAGCACGGTCAGACCCGACTGATCCGGCAAGCCGACGTCCAGCAGAATACCGTTCGGCTGCATCGTGCGCGCGAGTTCGACGCCTTGCGTCGCGGTCGCCGCGTGCACGAAATCGAAGTCGAGTTCGTGCGCAAGATCATGCAGGATGTGCGCAAACAGCAAATCGTCTTCGATGACGAGAATCGCGCGATCCGGCCGATGTCGATTCGCGCGGTCATCGGATATCGGCTGCACTTCCGGCATCACAACGACAGGCGCAACAGGCGGCGGTTCGATCGCAGCCGGCTCCGGCTGGCTCATATGCCCGATCGTATCGAGCTTGGCGGTCACGGTGCCTTCGCGCGCCGCGATCGGCAGCGTCACGGAAAACACGCTGCCCTTGCCCGGTTCGCTCGATACATGCACCGCGCCGCCGAGCAAACGCGAAAACTCGCGCGAGATGGAAAGTCCCAGACCGCTGCCGCCATATTTGCGGCTCGTCATGCCATCGGCTTACTGGAACGCCTGGAAAATCATGTCCTGCTTTTCCCGCGCGATGCCGATGCCCGTATCGCGCACTTCGAAACGCAACGCATCGTCGCCCGCGCGCTGAACCGTGACGGTCACGCTGCCGCGCTCGGTGAACTTGAACGCGTTCGACAGCAGATTGCGCAGCACTTGCAGCAGGCGCTGGCTATCCGTGACGAAATACTGCGGCACGTTTTCGCCATGCTCGGTGACGAACGCGAGATGCTTGCTCTCCGCGACCGGCGCGAAAGTCTGCTTGAGCGTGTGGAGAATCGAATCGACGGCAGCGGGCGCAAATTGCACATCCATTTGCCCCGCTTCGACCTTCGACAAATCGAGAATGTCGTTGATGAGCGAAAGCAGATCGCTGTTCGATGAATGAATCGTCGCGGCGAAGCGCACTTGTTCATCGGTAAGATTGCCTTGTTGTCCTGCAAGAGCTTCGCGAGAATCAGCGAGCTATTCAGCGGCGTGCGCAATTCATGCGACATGTTCGCCAAAAACTCGGACTTGTACTGGCTCGCGCGCTCCAGTTGCAGCGCATTCGCGGTCAATTCCTGCTGCGCCTAAAGCAGTTCCGCCTTCTGCCGTTCGAGATGCTGCGTATGTTCTTCGAGCTGAACGTTGGTCTGTTCGAGTTCGACTTGCTGTTGCTCCAACCGCACCTGCGAATCCTCCAACGCGCGGCCGCGCTCTTCAAGTTCCTCGTTCGATACGCGCAGTTCTTCCTGCTGAACCTGAAGTTCCTCGCGCTGCCGCTGCGTTTCCTCCAACAATTCGACCAGCCTTTGCCGATACCGCGCCGATCGCAACGCCATGCCGATCGCTTCGGACGCCGCGTCCACCATCGCGCGCGCATCGTCGAAACGGCCTTCGTTGCCGACGAAACCGAGTTCGAGCGCGCCCGCCACTTCGCCATCGGCGATGAGCGGCGCGATCAGCACTTGCGATGCCGCTGCGGAACCCAGCGCCGATCCCGCTTTCAGATAGTACGTGGAGGCATCGCGCAATTCGAGCATGCGCTTGTCTTCGACGGCCTGACCGACGAGCCCTTCGCCGCGCGCGATCTTGCGCGGCGCGCCGTTGTCATCGGGCAAGGCGCAGCCGGCCACGCGCGACAACGTGTCGCCGTCGAGCGCATAGACCACGCCGACTTTCGCATTCAGATACGGCACCAGCGAACGCAAGATGCTCACGCCGATAGAAGCGGGAGACTGTTCGCCGCGCAATTGCAGATTCATCTGCACGATGCCCTGCTGCAGCCACGCGGTCCGTTGAACGGCGAGGCGCGATTTGATATACAGATGCGCCACCGCCGACAACACCAGCAACACGAAGATGCCGAGCGCCCGGTTAATCTGCAGCGCGTCGCGGTTGGCGGTAACATCGACGGGCGCGTAGACGTAACCGGCGATCATCAGCACGGCACACACGACGGCGGTGACGATCGGCACGGACGGGCGATCGACCCACACGCACAGCACGACCGGCAGCATGTAGAAGACCCAGATCGCGACGCGCATCGGCGTGAGCAGATCGACCGCGAACACGACGGCGAGCGCAAGCGCGATGGCGAGATAAATCCACGAAGCGTGGTTTCGAGTGTCTTGAGGCATCGTTCACCGGGTATTGTTTCGAAATTCGCGCGGCGCGTCCGCGCGCAGCCACGGACCATAGCATGCGACGCAAGTCCTTGTCACATATGGCTTTGCGGCATTTTTGCGTGCGGCAATCGTTACGAAGAGCGACCGTGCGCGCATCAACGACGAGGTAAGAATGACTGATTTTTCCTGCTCTCGCGTGCTTGTCACGGGCGCCTCGGGTTTCGTCGGCTCGGCGGTGGCGCGGCTCGCCATCGAACGCGGATTCAAGGTGCGCGTGCTCGTGCGCGCGACCAGTCCGCGCAAGAATGTGGAATCGCTCGATGCGGAAATCGTCGTCGGCGACATGCGCGACGAAGCGTCGATGCGCGCCGCGCTCAAGGGCTGCCGCTTTCTGTTTCACGTGGCGGCGGACTATCGCATCTGGGCGCCGGACCCGGGCGAAATCGAGCGCGCGAATCTCGAAGGCACTGAAGCGACGATGCGCGCGGCGCTGGCCGAGGGCGTCGAGCGCATCGTGTACACGAGCAGCGTCGCGACGTTGAAGGTGACGAGTTCCGGCGCAATCGTCGATGAAACCAAGCCGTCGGACGCGCAAAGCACGATCGGCGCGTACAAGCGCAGCAAGGTGCTCGCGGAGCGCGCGGTCGAGCGCATGGGCGCGCACGACGGGCTGCCGGCGGTGATCGTCAATCCGTCGACGCCGATCGGCCCGCGCGACGTGCGTCCGACGCCGACGGGGCGCATCATCGTGGAAGCGGCGACGAGCAAGATTCCCGCGTTCGTGGATACGGGCCTAAATCTCGTTCATGTCGATGATGTCGCGAACGGGCATTTTCTGGCGCTGGAGCGCGGGGTCATCGGCGAGCGATACATTCTGGGCGGCGAAAATCTGCCGCTGCAGCAGATGCTGACGGATATCGCACGCTTTGTCGGGCGCAAGGCGCCAACCATCCGCCTGCCGCGCGGGCCGCTCTATCCGGTCGCGGTCGGCGCGGAACTGTTCGCCAAATTCAGCGGCAAGGAACCGATGATCACCGTCGATGCGTTGCGCATGTCGAAGAACAAGATGTATTTCACGTCGGCCAAGGCGGAACGGGAATTGAGGTATACGGCGCAGCCGTATCGGAACGGGTTGAGGGATGCGCTGGAGTGGTTTAGGGGGAATGGGTATTTGAAGGGGTGAGATGCCATTGAATCGCACCCTGAAATGACAACTCTTCCATAAGACCCAAAAATTCCTAACCCCATGATACAAAACGAAAAAGCGCCATTTTGACGCTTTTTGTAAGCCCTGATTCACACGCGAGCTGCGCAAAATCAGGCAGAATAGCGGTTTATTGCCGGAGCGGTAAACAACGCCGGCGGTTTTCTCCAACCTGTTTTCGGATGTCGAGACAAGCGATGAGTAATCAGCAACCTACCATCATCTACACCTTGACCGACGAAGCTCCGCTGCTCGCGACCAGCGCCTTTCTGCCGATCATCCGTACCTTCACCGCGCCGGCCGGCGTCAACGTGACGACGAGCGATATCTCCGTCGCCGGCCGCATTCTGGGCGAATTCCCCGAGTTCCTGACCGATGCGCAAAAGGTCCCGGACAACCTCGCCGAACTCGGCAGCCTCACGCAGGACGCCGACACGAACATCATCAAGCTGCCGAACATCAGCGCGTCGGTGCATCAGCTGACGAGCGCGATCAAGGAGCTCCAGTCGAAGAGCTACAAGATCCCGGACTATCCCGAAGAGCCGAAGAACGACGAAGAGAAAGCCATCCGCACACGCTATGGCAAGTGCCTCGGCTCGGCCGTGAATCCGGTGCTGCGCGAAGGCAATTCGGATCGCCGCGCGCCGCTGGCCGTGAAGAACTACGCGAAGAAGCATCCGCACAGCATGGGCGAGTGGAGCATGGCCTCGCGCACGCACGTGGCGCACATGAAGCACGGTGACTTCTATCACGGCGAAAAATCCATCACGAACGATAAAGCGCGTGAAGTGCGCATGGAACTCGTCACGAAGCGCGGCGAAACCATCGTGCTTAAGCCGAAGGTCAAGCTGCAGGACAGCGAGATCGTCGACAGCATGTTCATGAGCAAGAAGGCGCTCGTCGCGTTCTACGAAGAACAGATGGAAGACGCGTTCAAGACCGGCGTCATGCTGTCGCTGCACGTCAAGGCGACCATGATGAAGGTGTCGCACCCGATCGTCTTCGGCCACGCCGTCAAGGTGTTCTACAAGGACGCGTTCGCCAAGCACGCGAAGCTCTTCGAAGAACTCGGCGTGAACGTGAACAACGGTCTGATCGATCTGTACACGAAGATCGAAACGCTGCCGGAATCGCAGCGCGATGAAATCATCCGCGATATGCACGCGTGCCACGAACATCGCCCGGCGCTGGCGATGGTGGATTCCGCAAAAGGCATCTCGAATCTGCACGCGCCGAACGACGTGATCGTCGACGCCTCCATGCCCGCGATGATCCGCGCCGGCGGCAAGATGTGGGGCGCCGATGGCCGTCCGCAAGACACGAAGTGCCTGATTCCGGAAAGCACGTTCGCGCGCATCTATCAGGAAATCATCAACTTCTGCAAGACCAACGGCGCGTTCGATCCGAAGACGATGGGCACGGTGCCCAACGTCGGCCTGATGGCGCAGAAGGCCGAAGAGTACGGCTCGCACGACAAGACGTACGAAATCACGGAAGACGGCACGGCGCGCATCGTCGATAACGCGACGAACGAAGTCATCGAAGGGCTGACGCAGGAAGTCGAAAAGGGCGATATCTGGCGCATGTGCCTCGTGAAGGACGCGCCGATCCGCGACTGGGTCAAGCTCGCCGTCACGCGCATGAAGAACTCGGGCACGCCGGCGGTGTTCTGGCTCGACCCGTATCGTCCGCACGAAGCCGAACTCATTAAGAAGGTCGAAACATATCTGAAGGATTACGACCTGACCGGCCTCGACATCCAGATCATGTCGCAAGTGCGCGCGATGCGTTACGCGCTCGAACGCGTGATCCGCGGCATGGACACGATCTCGGTCACTGGCAACATCCTGCGCGACTATCTGACCGATCTGTTCCCGATCATGGAACTCGGCACCAGCGCGAAGATGCTTTCCATCGTTCCGCTGATGGCGGGCGGCGGTCTGTACGAAACCGGCGCGGGCGGTTCGGCGCCGAAGCATGTCAAGCAACTGGTCGAAGAGAACCATTTGCGCTGGGATTCGCTGGGCGAGTTTCTGGCGCTGGCTGTATCGCTGGAAGAACTGGGCATCAAGAACGACAACGCGCGTGCGAAGCTCGTTGCGAAGGCGCTCGATGCCGCGACCGGCAAGCTGCTCGACAACAACAAGAGCCCGTCGCCGAAGACCGGTCAGCTCGACAATCGCGGCAGCCAGTTCTATCTCGCGATGTACTGGGCGCAGGAACTCGCGAATCAGACCGAAGACAAGGCGCTCGCCGGTATCTTCGCGCCGCTCGCGAAAACGCTGACGGACAACGAGCAAAAGATCGTCGATGAACTTGCCACCGTGCAAGGCAAGGAAGTCGATATCGGCGGCTACTACAAGCCGGACGAAGCCAAGCTCGAAGCCGCGATGCGGCCGAGCAAGACGCTGAACGCCGCCATCGACGCAGCGCAGGCGAACGCGAAGTAAGGTCGTACGTTTCACGCGGAACCGGCATCGCCTTCACGGGATGCCGGTTTTTGCTTCTATACGGAACGCAAGCGATCTGTCGTGTAATCCGCACGTTCCGTGCAATTGGTTACAACGTGTGCCGGCCTCGCCAAATTCGAGCAGGTAGAATCTTCGGCTCGTTGCCTGCTCGCAAGGCAAGCCATAGACCCAGACCCATTCGCATGAATCTACAAGACCAGCTCGGCACGCTGGAGTCGAGCCTGAGCGCTCCTCCAGGCTGCCGCATCGAACGAAACAGCCAAACCGTCTGCTGAACCGGCGGTTGAAGAAACCGCGAAGGACGGAACGCACTCGC
Organism: Candidatus Burkholderia humilis; assembly: GCA_001184405.1. Classification (GTDB taxonomy): domain Bacteria; phylum Pseudomonadota; class Gammaproteobacteria; order Burkholderiales; family Burkholderiaceae; genus Caballeronia; species Caballeronia humilis. The sequence continues at coordinate 50,882 of LFMX01000015.1, read as the reverse complement.
TGACCGTCTCGCGCCCTAAGCGCGATTTGATCGAGATGACGATCGCCGGCCATTCGGTGCGCCTGAATCCCGAAAGCGTGTCGGCTTTGATCGAGCAATTGTCGAACGTGCGTGCGTCGATGTCGCCTGAGCAGCCGATGGGCGTCGTGCCCGGCTGGCAATTCGCCGCTACCAAAAACCCCGTCATGGCGACGCAAAAATACGCAAACGGCGACCGCCTGCTGCTCATGCGCCACGGCGGTCACGGCTGGGTGCCGTTCAAGTTTTCGCCGAACATGGTCATCGAGTTGTATGCCATGTTGACGAAAAAATAGGCGTTACGAGCCTTCCTGCGTCGGCGCCTGCAGGCGCACCTTCCACTGTCCGCCCTTGCCGTTCCAGTAGCGCACCGCCGAGCCGATCGTCGCCTCACATATAACAGCGCGACCGCCGGCAGCAACGGCGCCCACAGCATCGATCGCCGGTAGTAACGCAGCATCGGCGCATACGCGATGCACATCAGCGCCCACGCGCACCACGCCGGCCACGCGCGCGCCTGCGGCCAGCGCGAAGAGCGGCGGCACGAGATAAATCACGAACATGCTGATGACCGTGCTCGAGAGCATCAACGGCGAATAGTGCAGTTGCGTGAACGCTGTGCGCGCGATCATGTTCCAGATCTCGCGCCACGAATCGTAGGGACGCAGCGACTCGCTGGATTCCGCGAGATCGAGGCGAATCGGCCGCGCATCACGAACGCCCGCGCGATGCTTGATGCGCTGCGCGAGACTGCAATCGTCGATCAATTCCTGACGAATCGATTCGATACCGCTCGCTTCCGCCAGCGCGGAGCGTCGCACGAGCATGCAGCCGCCCGCCGCGTCCGCCGTAGTCTTCTTCTCGTCGTTCACCCACGTGAACGGATACAGCTTCGCGAAAAAGAACACGAACGCGGGAATCAGCGCCTTTTCCCACAGCGAATCGCAGCGCAGGCGCACCATCAGCGAGACGAGATCGCGGTCTTCGAGAATCGTGCGCGCGACGAGTTGCGTGGCGGCATCGGCCGGATGGTGGATGTCGGCGTCGGTCAGCAGCAGAAATTCGGCGGGCAGGCCGAGTTTGTCGATCGCCGCGATGCCCTGCGACTGCGCCCACACCTTGCCCGACCAGCCCCGGCGGCAGCGGCTGCGCGGTCAACACGGTCAGCCGGTCTTCGAGCCCGAGATCGCGGGCGGCGGCCACGGCGACGGCTGCGGTGCCGTCGCTGCTGTGGTCATCGACGACGATCACGTGGAAAGCGCCCGCGTAGTCCTGCTTCAGCAGCGATCCGACCGCGCGGCCGATCACGTCGGCTTCATTGCGCGCCGGCACCACGGCGACGAGTCCCGGCCACGCGCCGTGCCGCGCGACTTCGGCGTTGCCGAGCGCGTGGATGGTCGTCGCGGACAAGGCGGGCGCGGGCTGAACGCGCCAAAATCCGCCGCGAGCGGCGAGCAGGACGATCCAGATCAGAAAAGACAGCCAGGCAATCAGTAGCATGAGGTAAGTGTTCAGATCGATGAGGCGCGCGCCGTCGTCGCGGCGAACACACGCGGAATGCTCACGCGGGCGTTGCGTGGACAACACACGACGCGCTCGTGTCGAAGCGGCCACCGCGCGGAAAACTGCACGCGGAATCGGCCGAAAAGCGAGCGCGCAGGCGACTCGCCAAGCCGGACAGTTTAATGGGTTCCGTGATTCGCCGTATTTGGACGCGGCGTCTTTTCGCCAGGCGCCGTGCAGCAAGCACCCAAAAAGGGAACGCGTTAGAATACATTGTCATTCCCAGCGCGCATAACGAAGAATTTGTGTCGTTTTCCCCGGATCTTGGAATTGTGCACGCCGGAGTTCGTCGTCTTTCATCGTAATCACAGGCGAAGCCGAGAAGCGCAAGTCCGCGCGCTTCGCCCGGCTTGAACATAAACCCCGCCGAAACCCGAGCGAGTCGGAGTTCGTTCGAATATGCGTATCATCCTTGCTCAACCCCGTGGCTTTTGTGCGGGCGTGGTCCGCGCGATCGAAATCGTCGATCGCGCGCTCGAACGGCACGGCGCGCCCGTCTATGTGCGTCACGAGATCGTGCATAACCGTCACGTCGTGGACAATCTGCGCGGCAAGGGCGCGCGCTTCGTCGAAGAACTGGATGAAGTGCCGCACGGCGCGGTCGCCATTTTCAGCGCGCACGGCGTCGCGAAAACGGTCGAACAGGATGCGCAGACGCGCGGCCTCGATGTGCTCGACGCCACTTGTCCGCTCGTCACCAAGGTTCATGTGCAGGGCCGACAGTATGTATCGCAGGGGCGCACGCTCATTCTGATCGGCCACGCGGGGCATCCCGAAGTCGAAGGCACGATCGGTCAGATTCCGGGCAAGGTCGTGCTGGTGCAAAGCGAAGCCGAAGTCGATACGCTCGCGCTCGCCGTCGATACCCCCGTCGCCTACATCACGCAGACCACGCTGTCGGTGGATGATACGCGTGGCATCATCGATGCCTTACAGCGCCGTTTCACCAATATCGTCGGACCGGACACGCGTGATATTTGCTATGCGACGCAGAATCGCCAAGCCGCCGTGCGCGAGCTGAGCACGCAAGTGGATGTGCTGCTCGTGGTCGGCGCCACCAACAGTTCCAATTCGAACCGCCTGCGCGAAATCGGCGCGGAAAGCGGCATGCCGAGTTATCTCGTCGCGGACGGTTCGGAGATCAAGGCCGACTGGTTTGCCAACGCGCAGACGATCGGCATCACGGCGGGCGCGTCGGCGCCCGAGGAAATGGTCGAACATGTGATCAATGCCCTGCGCACCATCGGACACGTCGAAGTGACGACGATGTCGGGCCGCGAGGAAAAGGTCGAATTCAAACTCCCCGCGAAACTGATTCAGCCGGTCGCCGCCGTTGCAGCGACCGCCGTTCGCGAAGAATAAGGAGCGCAGCAATTGTCTATTCCGATGCTTCAAAAAGCGCGCGTCGGCGCGTACATCTTCAAGCAGCACATCACGGGCACGAAGCGTTACCCGCTCGCGCTCATGCTGGAGCCGCTGTTCCGCTGCAATCTCGCGTGTAACGGTTGCGGCAAGATCGACTATCCGGATCCCATTCTGAATCAGCGTCTGTCGCTCGAAGAGTGTCTCGGCGCGGTCGATGAATGCGGCGCGCCGGTCGTATCGATCGCGGGCGGCGAGCCATTGCTGCACAAGGAAATGCCGCAGATCGTCAAGGACATCATGGCGCGCAAGAAGTTCGTGTATCTCTGCACGAACGCGCTCCTGATGGAAAAGAAGATGGACGATTACGAGCCGAGCCCGTATTTCGTCTGGTCCGTTCACCTCGATGGCGATCGCGAAGCGCATGATCATTCGGTGTCGCAACCGGGCACGTACGACAAGGCGGTCGCGGCCATCAAGGAAGCGAAGCGCCGGGGTTTTCGCGTGAACATCAACTGCACGCTGTTCAACGATGCCGAACCGGAACGCGTAGCGAAGTTCTTCGATACGCTCGGTCCGATCGGCGTCGATGGCATCACGGTGTCGCCGGGTTATGCGTACGAGCGCGCGCCGGATCAGCAGCACTTCCTGAATCGCGACAAGACGAAGAATCTGTTCCGCGAAATCTTCAAGCGCGGCAACAACGGCAAGAACTGGTCGTTCAGCCAGTCCACGCTGTTCCTCGATTTCCTCGCGGGCAATCAAACGTATCAGTGCACGCCTTGGGGCAACCCGGCGCGCATGGTGTTCGGCTGGCAAAAGCCGTGCTATCTGGTCGGCGAGGGTTACGTGAAGACCTTCAAGGAACTGATGGAAACCACCGAGTGGGACAAGTACGGCACGGACAAATACGAGAAGTGCGCGGACTGCATGGTCCACTGCGGCTTCGAAGCGACGGCCGTGATGGATACGGTGGCGCATCCGCTGAAGGCGGCAAAGATTGCGCTGTCGGGTCCGCACACGACGGGCGCGTTCGCCAAGGAACTGCCGATCGACAAGCAGCGTCCGGCCGAGTTCGTGTTCTCGAAGCATGTGGAGATCAAGCTCGAGGAGATCGGACGCACGCAGAAGGGCAAGGGATCGAAGACGGCAGCGGTGGCGAACTGAGTTATCGCTGAGCGGGATTGAAGGATGAAGGGCGGATGATTTTGGGTCATCCGCCTTTTTTTATTTTGAGTCTTGCGGCGGCCTCATTGATTGCGGCAAGTCCCAATCGTAGTTTGGATCGAAGACTTTCCAATCATCCTCGGCCAATGGTTCGAACCGTTCCTCGTACCATAAAACACTGCCGCTCAGTTCCTCTAGCGCCGCGTTACTTCGCATACCGGCGTTTCCCTGTTGGCCGATTCTCAGCTTGCCCTTCCTGGTCACGATAATGATCCTCCTCGATCGATGGAAACGTTCCTTCGAACTCGAAGCCGGCTGTTCGTTTCGCGTCCACGACGCAATATGCGTGAAGAACCCAAGATTCAAAAAGAAACGCGACGGCTCATCACCGTCGCGTTTCTTTTTTCACCACCGCCCAGCAGCATCAGCTCAACAACACTTCCCCGTCGCGCAACCGTACCGTACTTCCTGTCGCTCGCGGAAAAACTCCGCGTACGTCATCACTGGTTTGTCGGGATGCGTCGTCTGCATATGCGTGACGTACGCGTCGTAATCCGGCAAGCCGACCATCAGGCGCATCGTCTGGCCGAGATAGCGCCTGCTTGTCGAAGATCGCTGAACATGGCGTGCTCCTCAATGGCCCGAGCGAACGGCCGCCGCGCCCGAAGGCATCGCTTCGAACGGCGTTTCGCGCACCGTCGGTCGGGCCTTGCGACGAGCGCGCATCACCGCCATCGCGCCATACACCGCGATGCTCAGCACCACGAACATGAACAGACCGGAGAGCGCGACATCGATATAGTCGTTGATGATGATGCGCTGCATTTCCGCCAGCGATTTCGCCGGCGCCATCACCTTACCTGCATCGAATGCGTCCTTCAGCTTGCCCGCGTGCGCGAAGAAACCGACCTTCGGATTGGCGTCGAAAATCTTCTGCCAGCCGGCAGTCAGCGTGCAGATCAGCAGCCACACGGTCGGCACGAGCGTCACCCATGCATAACGCTCACGCTTCATCTTGAACAGGGCGACGGGGCCGAGCATCAGCGCGATACCCGCGAGCATCTGATTCGAGATGCCGAAGAGCGGCCACAGCGTGTTGATGCCACCGAACGGATCGACCAGCCCTGATACAGGAAGTAACCCCACGCGGCCACGCACAGACCGGTTGCGATCAGATTCGCCGGCAACGATTCCGTGCGGCGCAGCGCCGGATGGAAGGTGCCGAGCAAATCCTGCAGCATGAAGCGGCCCGCGCGCGTGCCGGCATCGACGGCGGTCAGGATGAAGAGCGCGTCGAACAGAATGGCGAAGTGATACCAGAAGGCCATCATCGTTTCGCCGCCGATCACCTCAGAATGTGCGCCATGCCGACCGCGAGCGTCGGTACGCCGCCGGCACGCGCGATAATCGTCGTTTCGCCGACCGCCTTTGCCGTCGATGTCAGCATGTCGGGCGTCAGCATGAAGCCCCAGCCGGACACGGTCTGCGCGACCGCTTCGGGCGTCGTGCCAAGCAGCGCAGCGGGGCTGTTCATCGCGAAGTAGATGATGCCCGGCTCGATCACGCACGCGGCCACCAGCGCCATGATCGCGACGAACGATTCCATCAGCATCGCGCCATAGCCGATAAAGCGCATGTTCACTTCGTTATCGACCATCTTGGGCGTCGTGCCCGACGAGATCAGCGCGTGGAAACCGGACACCGCGCCGCACGCGATCGTGATGAACAGGAACGGGAACAGGTTGCCCGCCCAGACCGGGCCGCTGCCATCGACGAACTTCGTGAACGCTGGCATTTTCAATTCCGGCGCGACGATCAGAATGCCGATCGCGAGACCAACGATGGTGCCGATCTTCAGGAATGTCGACAGATAATCGCGCGGCGCGAGCAGCAGCCACACGGGCAGCACGGACGCGACGAAACCATAGCCGATCAGAATCCACATGAGCTGCACGCCGGTGAACGTGAAGTACGGCGCGAGCATCAGCAGCACGAAGCCGACGATCGACACTTCGCCGATACGCCCGGGCCGGATGTATCGCGTGTAAAGGCCCATGAAAATGGCGATCGGAATGGTCGCGGCGACGGTGAACGTGCCCCACGGCGAATTCGTCAGCGCTTTCATGACGATCAGCGCGAGCACCGCCAGGATGATCACCATGATCAGGAACGTGCCGAACAGCGCGATCACGCCGGGCACGGTGCCGAGTTCCATCTTGATGAGATCGCCGAGCGAACGGCCATCGCGGCGCGTGGAGATGAACAGGATGATGAAGTCCTGCACCGCGCCCGCGAACACGATGCCCGCGAGAATCCACAGCATGCCGGGCGTATAACCCATTTGTGCCGCGAGCACCGGGCCAACGAGCGGACCCGCACCTGCAATTGCCGCGAAGTGATGGCCGAACAGGACGTACTTGTTGGTTGGCACGTAGTCGAGGCCATCGTTATGACGAACGGCAGGCGTCATGCGCAAGCCGTCGAGTTGCAGCACCTTCGCCGCGATAAAGCGCGAATAGAAACGGTAAGCGATGAGATACACACAGACCACCGCAATGACGATCCACAGTGCGCTGATTCGCTCGCCGTGCGCGAGCGCGATGGTGCCGAATGCAAACGCGCCCAATAGCGCCAGCGCGATCCAGACCAGGAATCCGGAAGCCCGATTCATGGCGTCTCCTTAGTTTTACGTTGGATGCGCCGTGATAGCGCATTGACCGGTAGTATTCGCTTTCGCTCCGGCGCTTACAAGCGCAACAATACGTAAGCGCGCTACGTGGCTTCACGTAGCGGAAAACCCTCATGAATCTCAAAGTCAAGATCATCCTGCTGGCGATCGTGCCGTTCGCGCTCGCGATCGGCGGTATCGAATTCGGCGTGCGTCAGCAGGCGACGTCGCTCGCGCACGCACAGCACGCGACCACGCAGGAAGCGTATATGGCGAGCAAACAGGAGGAATTGCGCCATTACGTCGAGCTCGCCAAAGAGCGCGATCGCGCCGTATTACGACGCGCCCGCAAACGTCCGCTTACCGATGCGCAACGCCGCCAGCTCGCGCTCGACGCGCTGCAACGTCTCGACTTCGGCCAGGACGGCTACTTCTTCGTCTATACGATGCACGGCACCTCGCTCATGCATCCGCGCCAGCCGGATCTCGTCGGCCGCGATCTCTGGCTGATGCGCGATCCCAACGGCGCGCTGATCATTCAAGCGCTGATCAAGGAGGCATCGAAGGGCGGCGGTTACGTGCGTTACGTGTGGCGGCGGCCATCGACGGGCAGGCTCGCGCCGAAGCTCGGCTACGTCGTGCCCCCTGGAGCGATGGGGCTGGATGATCGGCACCGACATCTATCTGGAAGATGTCGAAACGACGCTCGCGCGCATCGATGCCCAAGCCGCCGCGAACATCGATCACACGGTGATGTGGATCGGCGCGATCGCGCTGGCGGCGCTGGCGAGTATCGCGGTGTGCGCGGCGGTGCTCAATATCAGCGAACATCGCAGCGCCGATATCAAGCTCAAACGTCTCGCGCGGCAAGTAGTGGAATCGCAGGAACAGGAACGCGCGCGATTGTCGCGCAAACTGCATGACGGCATCAGTCAGATGCTGGTATCGGTCAAGCTGCTGCTCGAATCCGCGCTGTTGCGCTTCGAGCGCGCGAAGTCGCGCGAACCGGATGCCAAAGCCGCGCTCTCGACGAGCCTCGGACGTTTGAGCAGCACGCTGCGCGAAGTGCGCCGCATCTCCCACGCGCTTCGTCCGACGATGCTCGACGATCTCGGCCTCGCCGCCGCGCTCGAACAGCTCGCGCGCGAACTCGACGGACAGGACGGACTCGAAGTGCGTTTCGAATCCGCGAACAAGGGCAAGCCGTTGCCGGACACCGCGAACACCGTGCTCTTTCGCATCGCGCAGGAGGCGCTCAACAACATCACGCGGCACGCGAAGGCGTCGCGCGCGGTGTTGTCGCTGGATATCGCGAAACACGCGGTATCGCTGGAAATCACCAATAACGGGCAAGGCTTCGACGTGTTCAGCGTGCTCGCCGATCCCACGCGCGGCATCGGTTTGCGCAATATGCGCGAACGGCTCGACACGCTCGGCGGCAAACTGCATATCGAATCGCAACTCGGCCGAATGGCTATCGTGGCGACTGTGCCGTTGCCGCTCGCTGCGCCCAATCCGCAAGGCTAGACTAGACCCATGACCGAACCCGCCCGCCAGATTCTCGTCGATGACCACCCGCTCGTGCGACGGCCTGCGCGCGCCTCGAAGCCGTGCCGCATCTGCGTGTGACGGGCGAAGCGGGCAACGCAAACGAAGCGCTCGCGCTCGCCGCCGACGAAGCGAACCCGCCCGATCTCACGCTGATGGACGTCGGCATGGCGGGCATGAGCGGCATCCAGCTCGCGGCGCTTTCACGAACGCTTTTCCGGCGTGCGCGTGCTGATGCTGTCGATGCACGACAACGTCGAATATGTGCGAGAGGCGGTGCGCGCGGGCGCGAGCGGCTATGTACTGAAGGATTCACCCACGACGGAGATCATCCAGGCAATCGACGCCATGCTCGCCGGCAAGACGTTTTTCAGCGCGGGCGTGGCGGCGCGCATGATTCAGGCACAGTCGATGCAGACGCCGCTCGAACACCTGAAGCCGCGCGAACTCGACATTCTGGATGCGCTGGCGCTGGGTTTATCGAGTAAGCAGATTGCGCAGCAACATGGTTTGTCGGTGCGCACGGTGGAAACGCACCGGCTCAACATGAAGCGCAAGCTCGATATCGACGGTCAGGCCGAATTGATCAAGTTTGCCATTGAACACCGGCGCGTGTAGAAACGATCAACCCGCCGAACGGGCGTTGTGTTCCTGCAGATATTTGATGAGCGCATCCGGTCCGCCCTTTTGCAACTGACCGGCGAACTGTTGCTGATAGACCTGAATGAGCCACGCGCCCATCATGTCGATGTCGTAGATTTTCCAGCCCTGCGGCGTTTTTTCCAGGCGATAGCGCACCGGATTGTCGCCACCCGTCGAAATCACGTGCGATTCGACAACGGTGTCTTTCGCGTTGGCATCGACATTGGGGGAATCGAACTTGAACTTGACGTCCTGATCACGCAATTGCGCGAGCGACGCCGCGTAGGTGCGAACCAGCAGCGTCTGGAACTGGTCGTAAAGCTGCTTTTGCTGCTCGGGCGTGGCGCTCTGCCAAGCCTTGCCCACGGCGATGCGCGTGGTGCGCTGGAAGTCCGTCGCGAGCAAAAAGCGCGTCTCGACTAGTTGTGTGATCTTCGCCATATCGCCGCTCTTGGCTTGCGGGTCGGCCTTCATCGCGTTGACGGTGCCTTCGACGGCCGCCTTCACGACCGCGTCGGGACTCGTTTGTGCGAGAGCTGTGCCGGAAAAGCAGAGCGAGGCAAAGAGGAAAGTGAAGCAAATCAACAAATAGCGTTTCATGGCGCTTGTTCTCTATTCTTAGTGAGGAAACAATCGGCGGTGTTGGCCAGGACCGCCGGTCAAGCTGTGAGCCAGTATATCGACAGCGCCGCCGGGCAACAGTTCACGACCGGTATACTTGCGCCGCACCCATTTCGCCAGCTTGCTTTCTCGCAGTGTGCAAAAAATAACAGGACACACAAGTAGCGTCTTTATGCTGACGTCCAACATTACTCGCTTCGTTACGCTCGCCATTCGCCGGCCGGCGTGGATCATCGCCATTTCCGTGCTGCTCGGCGTGCTGAGCGCGGCGATCTATGTCGTCCACAACTTCAAGATCAGCACCGATGTCAGCCAGCTCATCGAAAACGAGCCGGACTGGGCCGCGCGCGAACACGCCATCGATCAGGCTTTTCCGGAGCGCGGCCAGACGCTGCTGATCGTCGTCGAAACGCCCGCGCCGGAATTCGCCAGCGCCGCCGCGACGGAACTCGCCGCCGCGCTTGCGAAAGAGCCGCAGGCGTTCAAGGCGGTATCGCAACCGGAAGGCAGCGAATTTTTCGAGCACAACGGTCTGCTTTATCTGCCAACCGCAAAGGTCGATGAAGTCACGAAGCAGCTCGTTCAGGCGCGTCCGCTCGTCAATCAGCTCGCGCGCGCATGATCCGACGCTCACCGGTCTCGTGAGCACGCTCAATACGACGCTCAACGTGCCGCTCTTGCTCGGGCAGATCACGCTCGGGCAGATGTCGCATCTGCTGGACAAAAGCGCCAACGTGCTGGACAACGTGCTCGCGAACAAACCCGCTGCCTTTTCCTGGCGCGATGTCGCGGACGCGTCCAAAGCAAATCAGCCGGGGCGCGCGTTCGTCACCGTCATTCCCGAACTCAACTTCAACGCGCTGAAGGCGGCGGCGTGCGCATCGAATGCGATTCGCGCGAAGTTCGCCGAACTCGGGCTGGACAAAAAGTACGGCGCGCGCGTGCGTCTGACGGGCGCGCAGCCGCTCGCCGACGAGGAATTCGCGTCCGTACAGGACGGCGCGGAACTCAACGGCATACTCACCTTCCTCGTCGTGTTGATGATTCTGTGGGTCGCGCTGCGCTCGAAGCGCATGATCGTCGTGGTGTTCATCACGCTGTTCGTCGGATTGGCGATCACCGCCGCGCTCGGCTTGATGATGGTGCACGCGCTCAACATGATTTCGGTCACGTTCATGGTGCTGTTCGTCGGCCTGGGCGTGGACTTCGGCATTCAGTTCGGCGTGAAGTATCGCGAGGAACGGCATAAGCACAAGCGGCTGGATGTATCGCTGGCGGAAACGGCGCGCCATGTCGCGGTGCCGCTCACGCTCGCCGCCGCGACCGCCGCAAGCTTTTTCTCGTTCTTGCCGACGGCGTATCGCGAGGTGTCGGAACTCGGTTTGATTGCGGGCGTCGGCATGTTCGTCGCGTATGTCACCAACATGACGCTGTTGCCCGCGCTCATCAAAGTGTTCGCGCCGCCGGGCGAAGCACATTCGCCGGGCTTTCCGGCGCTCGCGCCCGTCGATGAATTCCTCGACAGACATCGCAAACCGGTGTTGATCGGCACGCTCGTCGTGGTGATCGGCGCGTTGCCGCTGCTCACGCATCTGCGCTTCGACTTCAATCCGCTGCATCTGAAAGATCCGCATACGGAGTCGATGGCCACGCTGACCGCGCTGAAGGATTCGCCCGAGGCGGCCGTCAACAACGTCTCGGTGCTTAGCCCCTCGCTCGCGGATGCCGACCGCATCGCCGCGAAACTGCAAAAGCTGCCACAAGTCGGCAGCGCGACGACGCTATCCTCGCTGATTCCCGCCGATCAACCCGCGAAACTCGCGCTAATCAAAGCCGCCGTCGATCAATTGCTGCTCGCGCTGAATCAGCAAACCGCCTCGCCGATGACGGATGCGGGCACGTCGCGGCGCTCAAGCGTCTGTCGGGCCAACTCTCGCTTGCCGCCGACGATCACCCCGGCGCGGGCGCGGACGAAGCGAAGCATCTGTCGCAGACGCTCGCCAAACTCGCCGATGCCGATGCCGATGCCGATGCCGCCACGCGCGACCGCGCCGAGCACGCGATGGCCGATTCCCTGCGCATCGCGCTCGCCCAAATGCGCGCGCTGCTCACGCCGACCGAAATCACGCGCGCGACGCTACCGTCCGCCATCGCCGATGATCTGATCAACGCGAAAGGCCAGGCGCTGGTGAGCGTATCGCCGAAGGTGCCGCCAGACGCCGATCCGGGCGACGACACGCTGCTCGCTCATTTCGCCGATGCCGTCCAGCACGCCGAGCCGAACGCCATCGGCAGGCCGATTTCGATTCGCCATTCGGCCGATCTGATCGTCAAGGCATTCGAGCAGGCCGCGCTCTATTCGCTGATCGCCATTACCGTGCTGTTGTGGATCGCTTTACCGCTCATGCTGGGCGTCGGCGTCGCGTTCAAGATTTATTTCGTGATGGCATGGCGCTCCGGCCAGACGCGCCTGCTGCAGTCGAGCCTCACGCACGCCGTCATGTTCAGCGCCGCGACCACGGCGACGGCGTTCGGCAGCTTGTGGTTCTCACATCATCCCGGTACATCCAGCATGGGCAAGCTGCTCGCGCTGTCGCTGTTCTGCACGCTGATCGGCGCGGTCGTGTTCCAGCCCGTGCTGATGGACAAGCCGCGCCGGGTGCGCGTGGCGGACCGGGCAAAACTTCGCGCGGCACAGCGGCATGACAACCTAAGAGGAATCGAAGAATAACAACGGCTTTCGCCGCCCGCAGAGCAAAAAAATTGGGGATGGGCGTCGCGCTCGCGGCCACGCTCGCGACGACGGGTTGCGCCACCGGTCCGGACCGCAATCCGAAAGACCCGCTCAAGCTGATGAACCGCACCGTCTTCAAGTTCAACGACATGCTCGATACCTACGTCGCCAAGCCGGTCGCGCAATTCTACGTGGACTACACGCCGAGCCCGTTCCGCACGGCGATGAGCAACTTCTTCTCGAACCTCGGCGACTTCAGCAATTTCACGAACAATCTGCTGCAACTGAAGATCACGGATACCACGCAGGACTTGATGCGTATCGCGATGAACTCGGTGTTCGGAATCGGCGGCTTGATCGATATTGCGTCGCCTGCGGGTCTGCCGAAGCATCATCAGGATTTCGGTTTGACGCTCGGGCACTACGGCGTGCCGTCCGGACCGTATCTCGTGATTCCGCTGCTCGGACCGAGTTCGTTCCGCGACGCGACGATGTGGGCGGTCGACTGGCGCGTGAATCCGATCAGCTATACGGATTCGGAAATCCGCTGGCCGCTGTACGGGCTGAACTTCGTCAGCGCGCGGACCGATCTGATCGGCGCGACGGATCTGCTGTCGCAAGCCGCGCTCGACAAATACGCGTTCGTGCGCGATGCGTACCAGCAGCGTCGTCAGTATTTGCTGACGGGCGGCGGGGCATCGACCTTGCCGGATTACGGCGATGAAGGCGCGAGCGCGACGGCGACGCCTGTTGCACCGAACGCGACCGGCGGCAGCAGCAAGAATTTGGGCTTGCCGAGTTATGAGGACCCGGAGGCCAAATCTCCGGCTCGATGACGTCAGCTCCGCTCAGTTTCCGAGCGGAGCCAGCGCATGGCGAAGCGCCTCAGCCTGCTCCGTTCGCAATCCGCGCAGCGGCTTTCTTTCTGACGCGGCCGGTGCCGAAGCCGCGCAGTTGCGCGGCATGCAGCACAGAAGCGACATATTCCGTGCGCCAGATGAACAGCAACGACGGAAGCATCTTTTCCCAGAGCGAGAAGGCGGCGGCAACATCGCCCGACTGAACGAGGTTGTACAGCTTCACCGCCTCGGCAGGCATGTAGTTGGCCGCGCCCCAGATCGCGCCTTTCGCGCCGGCCAGAAACGCGAAAATCGTGGTCGGATCACAGCCGTTGAGCACATTGGCGCCCGTGCCGATGAACTCCTGATGCGTGATGACATCGCCCGCGCTGTCCTTGATGTACTTGTAGTTCGGCAGCTCGATGAGCCGCTTGAGCAGCGATACTGAAACCGCAATTCCGGTCGCTTGCGGAATGTTGTAGCCGACGATATCAATGCTGATGGACGCATCGACTTCCTTGTAGAACTCGAACAGACCGTCATCGTCGGACGGGCCTTCCAGATACGGCGGCAAAACCATGATGGCATTCGCACCGACCGATTCCGCGTGCTGCGAGCGGCGAATGACTTCGTCCACATTCAGCGCCGACGTCTGGCAGATGACATTGCATCGTCCGTTCACGCGCTTCGCGCTGATTTCATAGAGCGTGTTGCACTCCGCTTCGGTGAGATACGGATGCTGCCCCGTTCCCGAGCCGAAGACGATGCCATGCACGCCCGCATCCACATACTTGTCGACGAGTTCTTCGAAGACACGATAGTCGATCGTCCCGTCTTCATCGAACGGGGTTTGCATTGCAAGGTTGACACCAGCGAGTTGCGCCATTTCCTGCTCCGTTGACTGCTCCGTTGAATTCAGACTTCCAGGCCCGCTTCCTTGAAGCGCTTGCCCGTTACGTAATTCACCCCAACCGACGTGATGATTCGCGGATACGCGCGAGCCGGCGTCGCTCTCGATTTCATAATGTCGATGGTTCGCGACGTCTCGCCGTTCGCGAGTTCCGCAATTGCCTTGCCGAACGCCGTGCCGCGCGACACACCCGTGCCGTCACAGAAGGCTGCGCCGTAGAGGTTTTTGAGCAATTCGCCCCACACCATTCCGCCGTTTTGCGAGAGCGTCAACAGGCTGCTCCAGCTCGATTCGAATCCCATCGACGAGAGTTCCGGCCAGCGGCGATCGAACGCGACTTGTTGTTGAACGCGCGCGCATCACATCGTCGAGTGAGGTTTTGAAGTTGTTTGCATACGCGTAGACGTTGCGCAGCAGAAGGCGGTTATCGAGCGTACGCGGCACCGTCGTGCCGAAACTGTTGGCCAGAATCAAACCGTATGCGCGCTGATTTCCGACCCGCACCAGTTCGCTTTGCGTGAGCTCACGCGTCATGCTGGCGAACGTATAAACCGGAATGGCCGAGTTGCGATAGAAACCGAACCGAGTCAGATAACCCGCCGCGCAAATGATGACCTTCGACGCCTTGATGATCGCGTCCTTGGTCTCGAACACGTGCTGGACATCGCCTAAAACTGCGCGGAACGGATCGCCATGTTTTCGTAGACGTCCACGTTGCCGGGAAGCGCACGCGTCGCGTTCTTCAGATACTTCGCGGGTTGCAGCAGAATCGTTCCCGGATGATGGATCGCCTTGATGTAATGCTTGCTGCCGGTCATCTCGCGCATTTCGCCCGCTTCGACCCAGCGATACGTCTGCCCCATGCGATCCAGCGCGACCGAGAAATTGCGCAAATCCTGTATGCCGCCTTCGGTGGCCGCGCTGTGATACTTGCCTTGCGGATCCCAGTCGCACTCCACACCGAGCCGTTCCACCGCGTCTTTCAGATAAGCATTGCCTTCGAGATTGACGAAAAGCTCTTCGCGATTGCCCTTCTCATCCTCGGCGAAATGCTGGTTGCGCGGGTTATGCGCGAGGTCGATCGCAAAGCCCATGCAACGCCCCGACGCGTTATTGCCGATGCGCTCGGCATCGACGAGCACGACCTTCGCGTCCGGGCGAAGCTCGGCGTATCGGCGCGCGGCGTGCAGACCCATCCAGCCCGCGCCGATCACGAGACACTCGCACGTGATGTCGCGCGACAAACGGTTCAGGGGCAACTCCGGGCCCGAGGTCAGGTACCAGCCGGATACGGTGGGCTCTTCATGCGGCGAATCGATCAGGATACGCTCGCTCAACGCGCTTGCGGCCATCGCTTCTCCTATGGAATGTGTGACGTGCCGAACCGTTCAGTCATCAATATCCAACGCGATACACCCGCCCCGTTCCCGGTCCTTCCACGCTGCGCAGATACGCCATGCCCACGCGCTCGGCGCTGACCGGCTCGAAGCCGACGAAGTAATCGCCGAACACCGGAATGGATTCTTCGAGAATAGTCGGGCTGATCAGATTGATCCGCATGCCCCGCTTCAACTCGGCGGCAGCGGCCATCACGAAGCCTTCGAGCGCGAGGTTCACGCATGACGCGTTCGCGCCTTCCCGAACCGGCTCGTGTGCGCTGATGCCGCTCGTCAGCGTGAACGATCCGCCATCGTTCATCCACGCCTGTCCCGCGAGCACGACATTGATCTGGCCCATGAGCTTGTCGCGCAAGCCGAGCTGGAACGCTTCGGCGTTCATGCCGGACAAGGGTCCGAAGTGCACGCGCCCGGTCGTGGTGACGACGCCGTCCACCTTGCCGATCGATTCGAACAGCGTGTTGACGCTCTCCACGCTCGTCGAATCGACGCGAAACGCACCGCGCGTCGCGCCCACTTCGATCACGTCATGGCGCGCGCCCAGCGATACCACGACGGCGCGTCCGATCGTACCGGTCGCGCCAATCACAACGATCTTGCCCATATCGGCTCCACGTTAAATATGTATGCCTGATCAATTGCCGAACGCCGAAACCCGCCGAAAGTGCGCCGACGCCTTCGCTCTGCCTCAATAAGTCGGCGGAGAAATGACCCAGACGACCACCGCGTCGACGTCGCCACGGTTTGCCCAGCGAAACTCTTCGCGTTCAATGCGGAAACTGTCTCCGGTCGCCAATTCGAAGTGATGACCGCCGATCCAGATATCGAGTTGTCCCTTGACGACGTAGCCTTCCTCTTCGGTATCGCGCGTGGCCGGCTCGGCAAGCGACGCGCCTGCTGCAAACGTGCTGAGAAAGGTTTCGAACGCGCCGCCGATGTTCGGAGAAAGCAGCTCCTCCACCAGACCATCGGTTGCGCTGCCGAGCCGCCACCGCGACGTGCTCCTGACGACGCGTCCGACTTCCTCGGTCGGCTTCGTTTCGGACACGAAGAACCAGCCGAGCGGCACGCCGAGCGTTTGAGCAACGCGCCGCAGATCGGAAATCGAGATTTCAGCCCGTCCGCGCTCGAGCTGGCTAATGAAGCTGATCGAACGGCCCGTCGCCAGGGCGATTTCAGCGAGTGTTTTCGATCGCGCCTTGCGCAGTTTGCGGATCTCGTTGCCCAGCGCGAACCGGTCCAGAGCGATATCGTCGTCTGCGGACAGGTCTCCGCTCTCGCGCGCCGGTTGCACCATTTCAATCTCCGCTTCAAAGCTAGGAAAAACCTACGCGAAAATTTAGCATGAAAAAATTCTGGCGTGTTTTTTGAACGTGAGCCGAGTCAGCCTTTGATCCGGATGTTCGCCGGATCGTAAAAAGGCGTGAGGCTTGCGGTAGCCGGGACCTTTTCCCAAGCCACTTCGATCTCGAACTTGCTGTTCGCCAGCCATTGCACAGTCACGCCTTCGGGATGGCTGACATAACCCATTCCAAGCGATGCGCCCAGCCGATGCCCGAACATGCCCGACGAAATGGAGCCAACGATCTTCCCATCGCACCAGATCGGCTCCTCGTGATAGACAACTTGCCCGGATCATCCAGCTTGAATTGGACCATGCGTCGCGTGAGCGGACCGGCGGCTTTCGCCTTGCGCAGCGCTTCGAGTCCGATGAAACCGCCTTCCTTTTCCCAGCCCACGCAAAAGCCCAGACCGGCTTCGAGCGGATTGTCTTCGATCGTCAAATCATGACCCCAGTGACGATAACCCTTCTCGGTACGGCAACTGTTCATCGCGTGGTAGCACGCGAGCCGCAAACCGAACGCATCGCCTTCCTTCATCAGCAGTTCATAGACGTGAAGCGCGAATTCGACCGGCACATACAGTTCCCAGCCGAGTTCGCCCACGAAGGTAATCCGGCTCGCGCGCACGCGTGCGTAGCCGACTTCGATTTCCCGCGATGTCGCGAACGGAAAGCCTTCGTTCGACAAGTCCGCGCCCGACACTTTCTCCAGCAAGGCACGCGAATTCGGCCCCATGATGCCGAATACCGCGAGACTCGACGTTAGATCCGTCGCGATGCACTGCGCGCCCGCGGGAATCATGCGCTGAAGCCACGAGAAATCGCGCGTCTGCGTCGCGGCTGCGGTCACGACCAGATATGACTGCGCGCCGGTTCGCGTGATCGTGAGATCCGCTTCGATGCCGCCCTGCTCGTTGAGCCACTGCGTATAGACCATCTTGCCGACCGGAACGTCGACATCCGCGACGGAAATCCAGTTGAGCGCGCGCGTCACGTCCGGACCTTGCACGAGAAATTTCGCAAACGAGGTCTGGTCGAAAAGTGCGACCGCATCGCGCACGGCGCGGCATTCTTTGGCTGAGTTGTCAAACCAGTTCTGCTTGCCCCAGTCGTATCGGTACGCCGCCTCCTGACCGGGCGATGCGAACCAGTTCGCGCGTTCCCATCCCGCCACTTCGCCCATGACCGCGCCTGCTGCAACGAGACGATCGTGCAGCGGTGAACGACGCGCGGCGGGCGCTTCGAGATCGAACGCGCGACGCCGCACGGCACGAGCATTCGCATGTCGATGCCGCTGGAAGCGCAAACGAGTATTACGTAAGACGATGCCTACGCGAAATGCAGAACGCGCTGACACGAAAACGCGAGCATGCCTACAGCCGCGCCTCATGCGCTTTTTTATGATTGATAACACCGGTGCGGTTTCCGGATACGAGCCGGTTAGATACTGCACTACTCAACTTCAAGGGGATTCCACATGACTCGACTCATCGGTTTGCTGCTGATCGGCGGCACGCTCGTCCTCGCAGGCTGCAACACTATGGCAGGCGCGGGCCAGGACATCTCGAAGGGCGGAACGCCATTACAAATTCGGCTGAAAAACACGAGTAACACGCGAAGACTTCTGATTGCGTTGATGTAGTTCCCTGTCTTTACGCCACCTTCGGGTGGCTTTTTTTGCCTGCGTCTTTGCCCTTGCGCCGAACGAAAAAAAGCGGCGCGACGGATGATTCCGCCGCGCCGCGTTTTTGCCGCTCAAATCAAAAGCGTGTCGGGCAACTCCAGCGCCGGCTGTTACGTATTGCCGCCCTGCGCCACCAGCACGCGAATCTTGTTCGGAATCACCTGGGACAACGCGTTGCCCGAAGGCAGCGTCGTCACGAGCCAGTCGGCGTTGTTGACCAGATCGAAGGATTTCGACGTGTAGATCGGCGTCTTCGAGCCCGGCAGCGTCGCGATGATCTGATACGTGCCGCGCGACACGTAGATCGAATCCTGCGTCGTCGCGAGCACGGCGTTCTTGTAGCCGATGCCGGCCAACGTCGGGCTGATGGTCGTGATGTTCGCGCCCGGCGCCACCAGATACAGATCCACATTCTGCGCACTCGCCGAAGCATTGAAGCCGCGCACACGTGCGCTGCCCGAGAGCAGACCCTTGTCGAACAGATCGTAGATGACCGCGATCGACGGCACGAAGCCCGCATCCGGCAGCGCGATCACGGTGTACTCGTGCCCTTTCGCCGCGTTCGTGATGCTCGCGTCGGACGCGAGTTGTGTGGTCGTGTTGATCGCCGCGTAGGGGAACGTGTGCTGCCCCGTGCCGATGTTCGCGAAGTTCGTCACCGTCGCATAAGCGAGATTCGGCTGGAGGATTTTGCCGATGCCGTAGAAGTCAACGTTCGGGCCGCTCGGAATTGCGTGAATGAAGTGGACTTGCGCCTGGGTGAGACCGAGTTCCTTGCCGACACGTCGGAACTGCCGCCGCATGCGGACAGTAGCGTTGCGACAGCGGCCAGCGCCGTAACAGTGCGGATGAGCTTCATGTTGCCACCTTCCTTTGTTTTACTCGTGATGTGCTGTTTCGAACGCGCGGCGCGTCTTGTCGTGTAATCGCTGGCATTCTCCCGTGCGACTTCCTCGCCCGCGGCGGCGCGCTGAATGATTTAAAGATTCGCCGATGCGGGTGCGGGCATTAAGCAAATCACATGCCCTGAACGGTGCGCACGCGCGCGAACCGGCCGCGCAGCCTTGTGCGGCGCGCGGTTGTGATTCGTTAGAGGAAATGCTCGGGAAATGCGGATGGCGGCTTTCACGCGCCATCCGCTCGATGTGCTTTTACAAGCGGCGAGGAAAGAAAGGTCTAGACGAGTCCGCGACGGCGATAGTCGAACCAGAACGATAAGCCGACGCTAAGCAGAATCACGACGGTCGCGATCACCGTCCATTGCGTGATGATTTCGCCCAGCAGCGCCGCGCCGAGCAGCACCGCGACGACCGGATTCACGTAAAGGCAACTCGTCACGACGATCGTGCTCGTATTGCGGATCAGGAAATTGTACGCGACGTACGCGGCCATCGAACCGATCACGACGAGATACAGGAACGACACGCCCGCGCCCAGGCCCACGTTCGTCAACCGCTCGCCCGACGCCAGCGCGATGATCGTCGCGATCAATCCGCCCAAACCGATTTGCAGCGACGTGGACATCAGCAAATCCGAAGGCTGCGGAAGACGGCTCGCCAGATGCGCGCCGCGCGCCCAGAAGATCGCGGCGCAGAGAATGGCGAGCGTGCCGAAGGTCGAACTCGGCGATGAATCGCCATGATTGAGCAATACGATGCCGACCAGCCCGAACGCCACCGTGAACCACTCGCCCTTCGCGACAGCGCGGCCGGACAGCGCGGTGAAGATCGTGGCGAAGAGCGGCACAGTCGCGACCATCACGGCGGCGGTGCCGGTGCCGACCGTGCGCATGCCCCAGGCCATCATGCCGCTCGACAAGCCTTCGAGCAGTGTGCCGACGATAGCCGCATTGCGTACCTCACGCGCACTCGGCCACGCCGCCTTGCGATGCACCGCGATCGCAAACAATCCGATGCCCGCGAACAGGTTGCGCAGGCCGCCGAGCATCAGCGGCGGAAACGAATCGAGCGCGAGATGAATGCCGAGATACGTCGATCTCCACACGAGATAGACGACGGCCAGCGCAAGCGCAACCTGCCCCTTGAACGAGCGCGGCGCGCGAAACGGAAAGCGATCGGGAAAACTGAACGGCAAACGCGGCGGCGGAACGGCGGACATGCGTTACTCCACGCAAGCCCGGCTCGATTGCGAGCCGGAAAGGAAAGAATCGGGGGAATGGGAAACGAGCCGCGCCAGGTAATCAGCGGCCAGGACACACGCAATACGAAACGGCATGGACACAAAACGCTGGCCGCCGTCCGGGAAAACACGATTGGGGAAACTACTAAACTCGGCGCGAGCGACATTATGCAGTAAGCGCCGCCAGCGAAATGTGCTGAAAACGACGAAGTTTTCTCTTGGTTGCCAAGACGCCACGCCGCGGTGTATGGTTGCGGCTGCTAACGTGGGGGTCCTGCGTTACACATCGCGGCTTTAGTCAGGTTTTGCGGCTGAAACGCTTCGTGCGGCGTGGGTGAGAAATACCCTTTGAACCTGATCTGGATAATGCCAGCGCAGGGAAGCGTTCGGGTTCCAGGCTTCGCTGCATCCACGCCACTTCTTCCGAACCCGTACCTTTCCGTCTCGTTCCTCCCTGTTTAGCTCCTGAATCAGCCGAGCGCGATTTCGCCCGAGCTGGAATTTTGATGTCCCTACAGGAGATACAGCAATGAATGCCAATCCGAAGTTCATCTCCGAGACCGCCGTCGTCGATGCCGCCGCCATCGCGCCGCTGCCGAACTCGCGCAAGGTCTACGTCGTTGGTTCGACGCCCGACATCCGTGTGCCGATGCGCGAAATCACGCAATCCGATACGCCCGACGGCTTCGGCGGCGAGATGAATCCGCCGGTCTGCGTGTACGACACGTCCGGTCCGTACACCGATCCGGATGCGCACATCGACATTCGCAGCGGTCTGCCCGCGCTGCGCGGCGCGTGGATCGACAAACGCGGCGACACGGAAGAACTGAGCGGCCTGTCCAGCGAATTCGGCCGCGAGCGCGCCGCCGATCCGAAAACGGCCGAGTTACGCTTTCCGGGGTTGCATCGCAAACCGCGTCGTGCGCTCGACGGCAAGAACGTCTCGCAAATGCACTACGCGCGGCAGGGCATCATCACGCCGGAGATGGAGTACATCGCCATTCGTGAGAACCAGCGTCGCGCAGAGTATCTGGAAAGCCTGAAAAACAGCGGTCCGAACGGCGAAAAGCTCGCCAAAATGATGGGCCGTCAGCATCCCGGACAGGCGTTCGGCAAGGATGCGCTCAACGCCATCACGCCCGAATTCGTGCGCGAGGAAGTGGCGCGCGGCCGCGCAATCATCCCGGCGAATATCAATCACCCGGAAAGCGAGCCAATGATCATCGGCCGAAACTTTCTGGTGAAGATCAACGCGAATATCGGCAATTCGGCGGTGACGTCGTCGATCGGCGAGGAAGTCGACAAGATGACGTGGGCGATCCGCTGGGGCGGCGACACGGTGATGGATCTGTCGACCGGCAAGCATATTCACGAAACGCGCGAGTGGATCATCCGCAATTCGCCGGTGCCGATCGGAACCGTGCCGATTTATCAGGCGCTCGAAAAGGTCAACGGCAAGGCCGAAGACCTGACGTGGGAAATCTTCCGCGACACGCTCATCGAGCAAGCGGAGCAAGGCGTCGATTACTTCACGATTCACGCCGGCGTGCGTCTGCAATACGTGCCGCTGACGGTGAATCGCATGACGGGCATCGTGTCGCGCGGCGGCTCGATCATGGCGAAGTGGTGCCTCGCGCATCACAAGGAAAGCTTTATTTACGAGCACTTCGAAGACATCTGCGAAATCATGAAGCAATACGATGTCTCGTTCTCGCTCGGCGATGGCCTGCGTCCCGGCTCGATCTACGACGCCAACGACGAAGCGCAATTCGGCGAACTGAAGACGCTCGGCGAGCTCACGCAGATCGCGTGGAAGCACGATGTGCAGGTGATGATCGAAGGCCCCGGCCATGTGCCGATGCAGCTCATCAAAGAGAACATGGACCTGCAACTCGATTGGTGCGATGAAGCGCCCTTCTACACGCTCGGGCCGCTGACGACCGATATCGCGCCGGGTTACGACCACATCACATCGGGCATCGGCGCTGCGATGATCGGCTGGTTCGGCACCGCGATGCTCTGCTACGTCACGCCGAAGGAACACCTCGGCCTGCCGAACAAGGACGATGTGAAGACCGGCATCATCACGTACAAGCTGGCGGCGCATGCGGCAGATCTGGCGAAGGGTCATCCGGGCGCGCAGGTTCGCGACAACGCGCTCTCGAAGGCGCGCTTCGAATTCCGCTGGGAAGATCAGTTCAATCTCGGTCTCGATCCGGACAAGGCGCGCGAATTCCACGACGAAACGCTGCCGAAGGACTCGGCGAAAGTCGCGCACTTCTGTTCGATGTGCGGCCCGCACTTCTGCTCGATGAAGATCACTCAGGACGTGCGCGATTTTGCGGCCAAGCAAGGCGTCAGCGAAACCGATGCGCTCGCGCACGGCATGCAGACGAAAGCGATCGAATTCGTGAAGAAAGGCTCGGAGATTTATCAGCCGACGTAATGCTTCATCGCGCCTGATAACGGCCTGTCGCACGACACATGCGGCAGGCCGTTTTTTTCGCCTCATCGCGCCAGAAGGTATAAGCGGCGGGCGATTCGCACCCTCGTACGAATCGGGCACTTTTCCTGCCGAAGAGGTGAACCTTCGGCTAGCTGACGACGGTTCACATCGTCATCATATTGGAAAGTCGACATGAAAAACATCAAACAGGTCGGCGCCGCTGCAATGGTCGTTGCACTCCTCGGAGACTTGACGGCCTGCGGCGACATGACCACGCGGCAACGGGATACGGCTGTCGGCGCGGGCGTCGGCGCGGCGGGCGGCGCGGTGATCGGCGGAATGCGGCTCGCGCGTCCGTCGTGTTTCAGCGCAGTGTTTCAAGTTTGCTACGGAATCTGCAATCAGCAATGGTTCGATACACGACGTCCGGTGGCGCTCACTGCCGTGCGAGTAAGCTGCTTCTCAATGGACTAAAGCTGACGAGTCCGGCAAGCTGTAAGCAAGGAGCAGTGTCATAAATCCCGCCTGTTTTTCCATCACGCTCAAGGCCACGATGTCGGCGCTTGCCGGCGGACTGCTGCTCTCCGGCTGCTATTACGGTTATCCGCCTTACCCGGGCGGCTATTACGCGCCCGTCGTGCCCGCCGCCTACACTCAACGCGAATTCACGATGCCACCGGGCGCAGCGTCGACGGCTTCCGCAGCGGGCGTGCCGACGGCGAGTGCACTGGTGCCGGCGTCATCCATCGGCAGATTACTTTGCCGATTACTACGCGACGCCCGCCTACTCGTACTATCCGTATCCGGCTTATAGCCTACGCGACTTATCCGTACGCGGCCTATCCCGCGTATTACGGCTATCCGGCGATCTCGATCGGCTTCGGATACTGGGGCGGCGGCGGTTGCTGCTGGGGTCGTGGCTACGGCTGGCGCGGCAACGGCTAGCATGGCGGCGGTGGAGGATGTGGCACGGCGGCGGATGGTGCGGCGGCGGAGGCGGCGGTTGGCAGGGCGGCATCCCGCGCAGCAGCACCGGCATGCGCAGCCGATAGTTCGCGTGTCACCGCTGCAACAATTTCCGGCACTTCGATTCCGCAATGGTTTCGTGCGCCGCGACACTTTCCTTTTCCGACAAGCCCTTGACCGATATCGCCAGCCATCTGGCACGAATCTGGCTTCTCGCCTGCGCTAATACTGCGCCGCTCCGTGACAGCGGCACTCAATATCGGGGAGTGGACCATGATGGCCTTCATGTTTTTCCTGCTGTAGATGCTCGCGTCGCTCGCGCTGCTGACCATCTGGGTGTTCCGGCAAACGCCATCGACGACGCAAGACGCGGCATCGCCCGTAGAAGGCTAAGCGTGCACGCGGCGCGTAGCTTGAAACGCGCCGTGTTCGCTCGTCCATATCACAAGCAGTGAACGCCGATTCACTTCTTGACTGCCGCGATTCCTCCCCTATTCTTAATAAGCGTGTTATGCGTTTGCTTAACAAATAATTTTCACGATCCGGGCAAACGGCAACATCGAACTCCACCTGCATCGCCATTCACGCCTTGCCGCCATAAAAAGGAGACCCGATGTTCCATCAGCTGCTCACGCCCATTGCCAATTCGCTCGCGCTGTCGTTTATCGTCGCGGCGCTGCCTATCGTGCTCGTACTCTGCTCGGCTGGGCGCGCCGTCCCGCGGGCGTCGCTCGCGGGGCTCGTGCTGGCGTTGATCATCGCCATTGCGGGCTGGCATTTTCCGGTCGGGCTGGCCGTCGATTCGGTCGCGGCTGGCGCGGTGTTCGCGCTCTGGCCGGTCATGTGGATCGTCTTCGCCGCGATCCTGCTGTACAACGTCGCACAGCGCTCGGGGCGCTTCGAAGCGTTTCGCCTCTGGATGGTCGATAACCTGCCGAACGACCGGCGCATCGTACTCGTCGTGATCGGCTTTTCGTTCGGCGCACTGCTCGAAGGCATTTCGGGCTTCGGCACGCCGATCGCCATCATGAGTTCGCTCTTGATTCTGCTCGGCTTTCCGACGCTCGAAGCCCTCACCTTCACGCTGATCTTCAACATCGCGCCGGTCGCATTCGGCGCGCTCGGCGTGCCGATCACCGTGCTCGGCGCAGTCACGCACTTACCGACCGATGCGCTCGCCAAAATGGTCGGCCGCCAGTTGCCGCTTTTCGCATTCTTTTTGCCCTTCTATGTGATCGGTATCTACGCGGGCTTTCGCAACATGATGCGCGTGTGGCCGGTGCTGCTCGTCTCGGGCGGCGCATTTGCGCTCACGCAATACGTAACATCGAACTACATCAGCTATGCGTTGACGGACGTGCTGTCCTCGCTCGTGTCGCTCATTCTGACGATCGCGTTCCTGTGCATCTGGAAGCCTGCGCCCGACGACAATTTAGCGGTCAACGTCGATCGCCTTTCTGATACGAGCGCCCCCCGTCTCCGGCGGCCAGGACTGGCTGCCGTGGATCGTGGCATCGGTGGTCGTGATCGTGTGAACGGTCGCCAAAATCTTCCTGATCGGCGATGTCAAAGTCCCGTGGCCCGACCTCGACAAAGCGGTTTACATCACGCTTTACAACCAGCCGTACGGCGCGATCTGGGACTTCCAGCCGCTCGCCACCGGCACCGCGATTCTCGTCGCCGCGATCATCACCGCCGCGATGGTCAAGCTGCCGCCGCGCGAGTTCTTCGCGGCGGCCGTCGATACGTGGGTGCAGACGCGCATCGCCATTCTGACGGTGGCGACCATCGTCGGGCTGGCGTATCTGATGAACTACTCGGGCATGAACTACACGCTGGGTCTGGGCGTGGCGTCGGTGGGGCCGTTCTTTCCGCTGGTGTCGGCGTTCCTCGGCTGGGTCGCCGTGTTCCTCTCCGGCAGCGATACCTCCGGCAACGCGCTGTTCGGCAATCTGCAAGTGGTCGCCGCGCATCAACTGAATCTGAATCCGGTGTTGATGGCCGCGACGAATTCGTCCGGCGGCGTGATGGGCAAGATGATTTCGCCGCAGAACATTTCGACGGGCGTGGCGACGACCGAACTCAAAGGCAAGGAAGGCCTCGTCTTCGCGCGCACCTTCAAGCATTCGATTCTGCTGACGATCCTGCTTGGCGTGCTCGTCTGGTTGCAGCAAAACGTGCTGACGTGGATGATTCCGCCACACTGAACGCGTGTTTTAGGAAAACTCCCGGTTCTTGCGCTCTCTTCCGCGAAGCGTTTTCCGGCGCGTGACGCGGTGTTAGGATGCGCGGACTTTCATCAGCAGTCGAAGTCCGCCCATCGCCATGTCACCCGCCAATCTCGTTCAATTGATCGTCCTCGCCGCGCTGTGGGCCGCGTCGTTTCTAGTTTATCCGCATCGGTGTCGCGGAATTCGGCGTTGCGCCGCTGATGGCGCTGCGCGTATCGATCGGCGCACTCTCTCTGATCGCGATGCTGCTCGCCCGCCGCCGCTTCGCGCACACCGTCGCGACGATAAAAAAGCGCGCGCTGCCGCTGCTGATCGTCGGCGTGCTGAATTCGGGCGCGCCGTTTTGCCTGTTCGCTTTCGCCGAACTGACGCTTTCGGCGGGCGCGACATCCGTCATCAACGCGACGACGCCGCTCTGGGGCGCGCTTGTCGCGTGGCTGTGGCTCAAGGACCGGCTGACGACCACGCGCACCATCGGCATGGCGATCGGCTTCGCGGGCGTGTTCGTGCTCGTGTGGAACCAGATCGCGACGCCGCACGACGGCTCGACCTCACCAATCGGCGCGGGCCTGCTCGCCGCCGCTGCCGCGCTGCTCGCGTCAGCGCTCTACGGCGTCGCGGGTAATTTCGCGAAGAAATACCTGATGGACGTCGATCCGATGACCAACGCCGCCGGCAGCATGATCGGCGCGACGCTCGTGCTCACGCCGATCATGCTGCTCACGTGGCCGTCCGCGCCCGTTTCCGCGCATGCGTGGGAAGCGGTGCTGGCGCTGGGCCGGCTGCACGGGCGTGGCGTATTTCATCTACTTCCACTTGATCACCGCGGCCTGCCCCTCCCACGCGATGACCGTCACCTTCGTCATTCCGCTGTTCGGCATTCTGTGGGGCGCGCTCTTTCTGCACGAGCCCGTGTCGCACGTCATGCTCGGCGGCTGCGCGGTCGTGTTGCTCGGCACAGCGTTCGCCACCGGCGTGCTCAACCGGTTGCCGTTTTCGACGCGGCGCAAGCTCACTTCAGCTTTGCGCTTTTCGATTCTGGAGGCGCCATGAAAGCCTTTCTCGCAAAAGCCAAACACGAAATGATGAAGATGGTGCCGCCCGCGCTCTTTTTCTTCGTCATCCTGCATGCCGTGGTCATCATTCGCGCGTTGATGGTGAAAGGCACCGGCATTTCCCTGCCGACGTCCGTCTCGGTGATCGTGGCGTCGCTGATACTCGGTAAGGCCGTGTTGATCGCGAACATGCTGCCCTTCATCAACCGATTCCCCGAGCGCCCGCTCATCTGGAATGCCGCGTGGAAAACGCTGATCTACAGCATCATCGCGAGCATTTTTCATTATCTCGAGCGCCTGTTCGATTTCTGGAAAGAGACGCACAGCCTCGCCGCTGCGCACACGCATATCAACTGGCCGCAGTTCTGGGCGATCCAGATTCTGCTTTACTTGCTGATCGGCAATTACTGTATCTTCGCTGAGCTGGCGCGCGTGATTGGTCCAGGGCACGCTGAAGACGCTGATCTTCGGACCGTTCTCGACCGGCGCGCCCGAAATTACGATTTCAGGAGAAAAGCGATGATGCCGGCTGTGACGATCAGCGTGTCCATCGAGCGGAACTGGAAGGCGCTTTACGACGCGATAACGATCACGCCGTCGCGCGTGACGCGGCTATCGGCGAGATCGAGCAAACGCGCCTTGATGTGCCCGGGCAGCGACGACGCGCGGATGTCGAAGCGCAGATGAATCGCGCTCGATACCTTGTTGACGTTCTGCCCGCCCGCGCCCTGCGCGCGCACCGCCGTCAGTTCGATTTCGCTCGGCAGCACCGTGAGATTGTCGGTCATCCATCGTGCTCCTTATCGAACGCTTGCATGCATCGCGCTCAAACGATGCATTCTCGCAGCCAGCCCGGAATCGCGCCGCGTGGGCGCGACGACCGCCTGCGCGAGGATCTCCGCCGAGCCGAAAACGTCGACGCGACGCTTGGCGCGCGTGATCGCCGTGTAGATCAGTTCGCGCGCGAAGGTGCCCGGCAACACGAGCGCCGCGTGCTCGAACTCCGAACCCTGCGACTTATGCACGGTCAGCGCGAACACGGTGTCATGCGGCGGCAGCGCGGCGGGCGACACATAGCGCAACGATCCATCGGCCATGCGGAACGCCACGCGCAGCGCACCTTCCACGCCGGGAAGCGCGATGCCGATATCGCCGTTGAACAGGCCCAGCGCATAGTCGTTGCGCGTGATGATCACCGGCCGGCCCGCGAACCACTGCGCACCGAAGGCAATCGCGATGCCCGCCCGCTCGCGCACTTTCGCGGCGATGCGTGCGTTGACTTCATCAACGCCGCGCGGGCCTTTGCGCGTCGCGCAGAGCACGCGGAAACGGTTGAGCGCGTCGAAGAGTTCGGCTTCGTTTTGCGTGTAGCCTTCGAGCAGCGACGACAAAGCTTCGGCGTACGGCGCAAAACCGCGCGACAGGCGGGAGAGCACGCTTTCGGACAGCATCGGATTTGCGTCGTCGTGGAGTACGGCAGCGCGTTCGCCCGGCCTGTCCTGTACGTGCTTCACGATGTCGAGCGCATTCAGCGCGGCTTGCGCATTTCCGTCGCGAATAGCGATCGATAAACGGCCGATGTCAGAATCCAGCCCAAAACGATAGTTGCGCGCGAGCCAGACGACGCTGTCGGTGAGCGGCGCGTCATCACTTGTCACTTCGACTTCAGGCGGCGGGTTCCAGTCTTCGGGCAAGGTGTCGAAGAGGTCGGCGTAGCCTTCGTCGTTCTCAAGCGTTTCAGGCGAGCCGAAAAAATCGGCTTCGGCGATCGAATCGAAAAGATCGGGCGTCACGGACTGATCGCCCGCGTCGGCTTGATGTGCGTTGCGCGGCGCGCTCGCCGCAGGCAGCGGCTGCATCGATTGTGACGCTTGCGCTGTTCGATCCGGTGCCGCTGACTGAACCGTTTGTACCGTTCCCGACGTTTGAGAATTCCGCCCCGCCCCGGCCCCCCCCCCTCACACCCCTTTAACTCACCCCCCAACCCCCCCCCAACCCCCCGCCCCCCCCGCCCGCCCAACCGCGGCCGCCGCCACAACCCCGCCCAAACCGACGCCCCCTCCACCGTCATGATTCTCACGCCGATATACGAGGCGGAGTTTCTGGGTTTTAGCTATGGATTCCGGCCCGGACGCAGCCAGCATGATGCACTGGATGCTCTGGCGTACGGAATCAAGGGACGCAACATCTGGTTTCGTAGACGCCGAACGCGGGGAACAGCAGCAGCGTGAGCACGCTGTTGAACGCGATAAGCAGGCGTTCGACATCGCTGATATCGAGCAAAGAGAAGCGCATCGAGTGCGCGATCAACCCGTCCGCGACGATCAGCACGACATCGAGGCAGCGCGCCGTGATGGCGAAGACTTCGGTCGGACGGTTGCGCATCGGACGCTCACACGCTGGAGGCGGACGCGGCTTCCTGTGCGCGCAGACGCGGCAGCAGACGATCGAGCTCGCGCTTGACGAGCCCGTAGCATTCGCACGCACGCGCTTCGAGCCCTTCGCGATCCACCACCTTGATGCAGCGGCGGCTGTGATGAATGAGGCCGGCATCGTGCAGCTTGCCCGCCGCTTCGGTCACGCCTTCGCGTCGCACGCCCAGCATGTCGGCGATGAGTTGCTGCATCACCTGCAATTCGTTCGATGTCGTGCGATCGATTTCGATCAGCAGCCAGCGGCACAACTGCTTGTTGAGCGAATGATGGCGATTGCACGCGGCCGTCTGCGCAACTTGCGTGAGCAGCGCTTGCATATAGAGCAGCATCAGGTGACGCAGAAAGTCCGAGCGGCCGAACTGTTCGCGCAACGCTTGCGCACTCATGCGATACGCGAAACCGGGGCATTGCACCTGCACGCGCGTCGGCATCGTTTCGCCACCGGTGAGCACCTGCACGCCCGTCATGCCTTCACGGCCGACCGCGGCGATTTCGACCGAGCCGCCATCTTCCATCGTATGAAGCAGCGAGATGATAGCCGTGGTCGGAAAGTACACGTGATGAATACGCTGACCCGAGTCGCACAGCAATTGCTCCGTGCGAAGCTGTACGAGTTCGAGATGCGGAGTGAGCGCTTGCCATTCGTTCGCCGGAAGGGCGCCAAGCAGATGATTACCGTGCAGATCGGACTGGAGGGTCAGCATGATTTGATCTCTCGTAACGTCGCGCGTTGCGCTTCACTTTTATATTTACTGGCATGAGCGTTCGATTTACACCGCAAGCGGCCTATCGAGAAGCGTTTCATCCCAGCCCCGTAGCAGTTCGGTACACGTGAGTTATTTTGGTAGTGTGCGTGAGTCAGGCTGCGCTTCTCTAATAGCGAGGACTGTGCCATAACGCGCAATTGCAGCACCGGTGGGCCCCTTATGAGCAGGGTCCATGCGTGATGCAGTGCAGCGCTTCATTTTTGTTTCAGTATTGAACATTGCTGGTCTAAAGAATCTTTGCGGACCCGGGTTCGTATCGTCAGCGCAATCCCCCTACGAAGGTTCGGGCATGTTTCGCTACCGTGCGATAAGCCTCACGCCACGACATTCCTTCGACAGGACCCCTACTTTCGTAGGGAGTTTCGAAATTGATTCATTTGTGTTCATCGCTTTGAGACCCTAAATAAAGGCACTTTCGTTCCGGACGGGTTCGATGCTTCTCGATGTCTTGCGGGCCGGGGCATCGCGCGCCTACATCGCATGGTCCCAAAGGTATGCCGCAAACGTTAAAGCGTTACGTTGGAGTCTTTATTTAAGCGTTCCGCGTGCGTTGTGGCTCAGCCGGATGCATCAGATCTTGAGGCTTCAGGCAAGCGTCGCCTACATGGCACATGTGTCGGACCGCGCATTACGCTGACAAACGCTTGGAAACGCGCTGTTGATGTAAAACGTTTGCTTCTCAAAATCACGTCGATAGACGATGCAAATCGAACGATTGCGAACGCAAGCGAAACGCGTGAGGACATCATCACGTCACATGTGCTGCGTAGGCACGATGTATTAAAAGGCCCTTAAAAACAGGGCTAAAAACGAAAACATCGGAGAGGTGAACATGTGCTTGCGTTTCGGACGATTGAATGCCGATACCGTGCACGTCGCCCAATGAAATGATCAACAGACGATTTTCGCAAGTGGTGGCACAACGCGGTCGTATGCATCTTCGAGCACGTCGAAGGATGCTTCGCACAGTTCGCGTTTGCCGCGCGATAGCGCGCGTGCAAGACGGCATTGCAGGACCATCACTTCGCTTGCGATCTTGCGTGCGCTGGTATGTCTGCACCGGAATATCGAAGCCTTGCTCGCACATCCACTGCAGATAGTGAGCGAGCAATTCGAAGTTCACGCTGAGCTGTCGCATCACGTTAAACGCATACAGTTGCGCGTAATGCGCGCCGCGTTCGAGCATCGTATCGACATGTGCGGGAAACGTGGCGCGATATAGCGTGACCGGATTGTGCAAGGGACGCCGCAACAGATGCGCGCACAACAGATCGGCCGATACCTCCGCGAGCGGTGTACCCGTGAGTGCATCGCGTACGCGTTTGACGAATTCCGCATGCGGAAAGAGCGCGTGATGATCGGCGGAATGCGCGGCGGCGTCGGGTTTGAGCACGCCATCGTAGTTATCGCCATCGAGCAGGTGATAACCCGTGTGATGAAAATAGCCGATACGTCGCGCATGCGGATCGATCACATCGATACCGATGGTCATCTTCGCATGCTCACGGTGATATGCGCTTGCGCGAGTATCGGGCAAGAAAAACGCATCGACTTCAACGAGCACGGTATTGCCGCGACGCACTTGCACGAGCGCGCGATCTTCGAGCGAATCGAATACGGAAGGCGCCTGCACTTGCAGTGCCATACAGCTTTTCGATGTCCTCGGGCGGCATGCGGTCCAGCGTGAATTGATCGTCCTCGAAATCCTGCGCGACGCTGAACGCGAGCGCGGCGCGCGGCTCGAAGCCATTGCCGTGCAACAGCTCGATCATAGATCGACGAGACCGTCGCCATCGGACCAGATGCGCTCTCCGCGATGCAGCGCATGCGCATGATGACGCCGTGCGCGCATGCGTAAAGGATCGGAGCGATACGACGCACGAACGGCTCGCTCCGGAACTCGTCACACCGTTGGTGTGGAACGCGCTCATACCGTTACCTCGGACAGAAAGGGCTTGCGTCCGATACCGCGTGCAGTGCTGCGCGAAAGTGTGGTTATACGTGCGCCAGGTTCGCGTGCGATGGCAGTATGCATTGTGATTTTCCCATGAAGGTGCCGAATGACGCGAGCGCTATTCAAACCATGACGAGGCCAAATGTTGCGCAAGGCATGCATGATCGTCGCGCGAGCGGCCGGCGCGAACAGAGCATGAAAGTGGGCACTTCATGGCGTTTTCTTGGTCAAAGGCGTCTTTTCCCCGAGACGCGGCTTCGTGTGGTGAGCCCTATTTGACGGGGCCGCAAGCTTGATCGTCGGTGCGATGCCGCACGGAATCTTGGCGGGGCAGGACGTAACGTTGAATCGTCGTAATGCGGGCTGCGAGCCTGCCCCACGCGTGGAGAACAATAATGAACTGGAAAACCCTGGATTTCGAACAACTCACTGCGCGTGAGCTTTACCTGATTCTGCGCGCGCAGTGAGTTGTTCGTCGTCGAGCAGTTTCATGTGCATCTCGATCCCGACGGACGCGACGAAACCGGCGTTCACGTATTCGCGACCGAAGACATGAGCCGCGCGATGCCAGTGCTTGCGTATGCCCGCATTCACGAGGGCGATGCGGAAGATCCCGAAGTGGTCGTCGACAAGATTCTGACGAGTCCGTTACGCCGTGGCGATGGCACCGCGTATGTGCTGATCGAACGCGTGCTGGCAGTCGCCGCCGAACGCTGGCCGGGACGCGGCGTGCGCCTGACCGCGCCCGTGAGTCTGCGCGGCTTTTACGAAGCATTCGGTTTTCGCAAGACGGAAGCGCCGTTTCTCGAACACGGCATGCCGTACATCGGTCTGACGAGAAAGAGCCAGAGCCGACAGTCGTCACGCGAGCCGATGGTGAGCCAGGCATCCGCGAACACGTTCGAATTGCTTTAAACATCCGTCTTGACGCCGGACCTTGAAAACACGGCGCGCCCCATCATCGCGATATCACGCAGACCCGAACTCAAGCGACGGTCTGCGTGCAACCTGCTTCTTTCATGCGAATAGTCCACCTCGCCAACCACGCGCAAACGATCGGCAACGGCACCGTCAACATGATGGTCGACCTTGCCTGTGCGCAGGCGCGCATGGGTCAGGACGTGGTGGTGGCCTCGTCCGGCGGCGGGTTCGAGCCGCTTTTGCGGCGGCACGGCATCACGCATATTCCGCTGCAGCAGTCGCGTCAGCCCTGGCGCGTGCCGTCGATGATCGCGGGCTTCAATCGTCTCATCGATCGATTCCATCCGGATATCGTCCATGCGCACATGATGACCGGCGCGCTGATCTCGCGCTTCGGCAGCATGCGGCGGCGCTTCGCGCTCGTCACCACGGTGCATCACGAACTGCAGAAGAGCACATCGCTGGTGCGCGCGGGCGATCGCATGGTCGCGTGAGTCACGCGGTCGCGAAGACGCTGCAGGAGCGTGGAATCGGCTCGGAGCGGCTTTCGGTCGTGCTCAATGGCGCGGTGGGTGTGCCGCGCCTCATCTGCCGTCCGGCCGCGCGCGCGGTGCGTCTGAAGCATCCGAATATCGTGTGCGAGGCGGGGATGTATCGACGAAAAGGAATTGCAGAGCTGTTGCAAGCGTTTGCGCTCGTGCGCGAGCAATCCACGCATGAACGCTAATTCATGCCCGAGCCGAATCTCTATCTCGTCGGTGACGGACCCGATCGCGCCGCGATGGAAGCGCTCGCAGTCGAACTCGGCGGCGCGCCTTACGTGCATTCACGGGCTTCGTCGCGGACCCGCGCGCGTATCTCGCGAGCGCCGATATATTCGCGCTGATATCGCGCCAGGATCCGTGCCCGCTCGTGATCGCCGAGGCGCGCGAAGCGGGCTGCGCAATCGTCGCGACGCGCGTGGGCGGCATTCCCGAATTGCTCGATGGCGGCGCGGCCGGCGTGCTCGTCGAGGATGGCGGATATCGTGCAGATCGCGGCGAAGCTGCGCTGGCTGCTGCTCGATTCGCAAGCGCGCGGTCAGCTCGCCGCACGCGCGCAGCAGAATTTGCAGACGCTGTCCGTCGAACGCGTCGGCAGCGAATACATGGCCGGTGTATCAGCACACGCTCGCCGAACGCGAGTCGATGCGCATCCGGCAAATGCGCATCGATGCACGCCGCACCCGCGCACCGGATGGCGCGGTGTAAGTGAATCGCGAAAAAAGCCTTAAATCTACGGCCAGAATGAAAGATGGCCGAACTGAAAGATTCATACCCTTTATTACAGGCTCGGGTCATACAAAAGGGCGATGGCATCGGTCGAGCGTTCGAATGCGCACAGAAAGCATACGAGTTGCTTGCTCAAATGCAATTCATGAGCGGTCCTTGAATCACGGATCGCAATTGTTAAGCTCGCGCCGCAAGCGCGAAAGCGCGCGAGCAAAGCGGTAAAAACAACGCGTTGTCCGCTGAAGGCTTTGAAGGGAATAGTTCAAAGGGAATACCCTGTCAGGAATTTCCTAACTGGTTTTCACGGCAGCGAAGACGAACGTATCAAGGATGACGAATCGACCTGTTGGGAAGTCGTTGTGCCTTGTCGCAAGGGGATTTGCGAGAGCGGTGCGGGAGCGAGTACACACACGGGCTACGGACAGGCGGAAAGGGGAGAAGCGAGATGGATGAAAACAAAGAGCGATCGCTGGTGGCGAAAGTCATGGACGGACTCGTCTCCGGAATCGTCGAGCAGAAATATGGCGCGATACTGCCGCCGCAAGACATTCTCTCGAAAGAGTTCGACGTGAGCCGCACCGTGATGCGCGAGGCGCTCTCCATGCTGCTCGCGCGGCATATGCTGGACGTGTGGCCCAAGACGGGTACGTGGATCTGTCCGATGAGCGATTGGCGTCTCATCGACGAAGACGTGGTGAGCTGGCGTTTTCGCGCAAAACCCGATCAGACCTTTCTGCGCGATGTAATCGAATTCCGCATGCTGATCGAACCGCGCGCCGCTGCCTTGGCTGCTGCACGCGCGACGCCCGACGAAATCTCCGGCATCCGCGATGCCTTCGAAGCGCTCACGCGTTTGCAAGTGGGCGAGCCAGAATATCAGGCAGCGGACGAAGTGCTGCACACGCGCATCGTTGCCGCCAGCGGCAACCAATTCTTTCGCCAGATGACAGCAATCGTGCGCGGCGCACTGGTGACGGTGAATCCGATCGTCGAT
Organism: Candidatus Burkholderia humilis; assembly: GCA_001184405.1. Lineage (GTDB taxonomy): Bacteria > Pseudomonadota > Gammaproteobacteria > Burkholderiales > Burkholderiaceae > Caballeronia > Caballeronia humilis. The sequence continues at coordinate 15,208 of LFMX01000015.1, read as the reverse complement.
GGCATCGAGTCCGTGCGTGAAGCCACGCTTGCCGCGCAGCGCAAAGTCGTCGAAGCGATCGAAGCGAAAGATCCGTCGGCCGCTGAAAGCGCGACGCGCGAACTCGTCGACCTCGCGGCGGAAGAAGTCGGCCGCGCGTTTTCTCTGGAGCGCACGAGCCCGCAACCCGCGCCGCCGCCGACGAATATCAACGAGTCCGCGGGCGCCTGAGTGCAATTGCTGTAATGCGAAAAGCCGGGACACACCCGGCTTTCGTCATTTTTGCCTCCTGCGAGTTCGGCGTTCGACGCGATCAGGCACAATGTGTCGCACGAACACATCGCAGGAGATTTCCTTGATCGATACGAACAGGCCGCAGACGATTCGCTGGGGCATCGTGGGCGCAGGCAATATCGCGCGGCGTTTTGCGCAAAGCCTCGCGCATGTCGAGGGCGCACAACTCGCGGGTGTGTGGTCGCGGCGCACGGAACCCACGCATGCGCTCGCCGATGCTTTCAACGCCCGCGCCTTCGATGACTTCGACACGCTGCTCGAGCACATCGACGCGCTTTACATCGCGACCTTGCAGAACAGCCATCCGGAATACGCATTGCGCGCGTTCGCCGCCGGAAAACACGTGCTGTGCGAAAAGTCCGCCGCCGTGAATGCGCGCGCCTTGCAAAGCATGATCGATGTCGCGCGCGACGCGAAGCTGCTTTTCATGGAAGCGATGAAGCCGCCTTTCTATCCGCTGTATCGCCGCTTGCGCGAGCATTTCGCGAGCGATCCGATCGGCGAAATCGGACTCGTGCGCGCGGGCTGCTCGATGGCCAATGTGCCGCTCGATTATCCGTCGTTTTCGATGGAAGCGGGCGGCGGCGCGCTGCTCGACATCGGCATTTACGAGGCTTTTCTCGCGGTGGACTGGTTGGGCGAAGCGCTCGATGTGCAGACCATCGGCCGATTGGGCAGCACAGGCGTGGATGTGTTCGCGAGCCTCAATGTGCGTCACGAACGCGGCATCGCGCAGCTTTTCTGCGGGCTCGATCTGCAAGGCCGTGGCGATGCGCTCATCGGCGGCACGCTCGGCACCGTCGTCATCGAAGCGAACTGGTGCAACCCGGTGCGTGCAACCATCGCGTATACGGACGGACGCAAGGTCGAGCTCGACGAGCCGTTCACGGGCGGCGGGCTCAACTACGAAACCGCGCACTTCTGCGAACTGCTGCGCGCAGGTGCAACCGAAAGTCCGATCATGTCCCACGCGATGTCGATGCGCATGATCGCCATCATCGATGCCGCGCGCCGCGATCTGAAACTGCGCTTTCCGTTCGAGACCGACTGACGCAAAAAAAGGCCGCACGCAGCGGCCTTTCGTTCAATGTCGTCCCGGCAATGCGAGTCGTCGCTCGAATCTGCGCTGCACGAATTCGAGCACGCTGCACAGCACCCAATACATGAACGCTGCCGCGAGATAGAGCGGCAAGGGCTGATACGTCGACGCAATCACTTCCTGCGCGCTGCGCAACAGTTCGATCACGGTGATGACCGAAACCAGCGACGTATCCTTGATCAAACTGATCAGACTGTTCGACGGACTCGGCACCGCGATACGCAACGCTTGCGGCCCGATCACATACCGCAGCGTCTGATTGCGCGACAAACCGAGACTGTAAGCCGCGAGCCATTGACCGCTCGGAATGCCCAGAATCGCGCCGCGCATGCTTTCCGACAGATACGCCGCCACATTCGCCGACAGCGCGATCATGCCCGCAGGCGTCGGCTCCAGCGAAATGCCGATGCTCGGCAAGCCGTAGTAGATCACGAAGATCTGCACGAGCAGCGGCGTGCCGCGCATCACGCTGACATAGGCGCGTCCGATCGCGACGAGCGCGCGTTCTGGCTGATGCCCATCAACGCCAGCACGACGGCCGCGATCAGGCCGAAGAACATCGAAAAGAGCGCGAACTTGATCGTCAGAAGCGCGCCTTGCGCCAGCACGGGCGCGGATTCAACGAGCAGGGAAGTGGTGGACATAGAAGCGAAACTCAATGCGCAAGCGAAATAATCACGATATCATAAACCGCGCACGAAAAAGAGAAGGGCGGCACCGCTCAACGGTGCCGCCCGTCGCATTGAATGGCAAGCGCCTTACTTCGCCGGCTTCGTCACGTCGATGCCGAACCACTTGTTCGAAATCTTCGTGAACGTGCCATCGGCTTCGAGCTGCGTCATGGCGTCGTCGATGGCCTTCGCGAACTTCGGATTGCCCTTCTTGAACGGAATGCCCGACGGATTGCCCACGCCGACATTCGCGCCCGGACGCAGCGGCAGGTTCGAGTTCTTCGTCAGATACGCGAGCATCAGGCAATCGTTGAGCGCGGCATCCAGACGGCCGGCGGCCAGATCACGCAGATATTCCGGCGCGCCCGGATACGTCTTCACATCGACGCCCGGCACGGCCTTCGCCATGTCCATATAGTTCGTGCCGAGGGCGACGCCCAGCTTCTTGCCCTTCAGTTCCTTGAGCGACTTGAATTCGCGCGTATCGTCCTTGCGCTGAATCAGCTGCGCGTTCGAGTACGAGTACGTGTACGCGGGCGAAAAATCGAGCGTCTGCTTGCGCGCATCGGTGATGCCGACCTGGTTCACGATCGCATCGAATTTGCCCGCCTGCAGACTGGCGATGATGCCGCTCCACTTCGTCGTCACGAATTCGGGCTTCAGACCCATCTTGGTGGCGACGGCCTTGGCGATATCGACATCGAAGCCGACCAGCTCGCCGTTCGACGCCTTCGAGTTGAACGGCGGGAAAGTACCTTCCAGACCGATGCGCAGCGTGCCGCGCTGTTTGGCCTGATCGAGCAGGTCTTCCGCGTGCGCTGCGGTCGTGACGGCGGTGAATGCCGCGCCGATCAGGCTGGCGGCGACGAGCTTCTTGAGCGTGGACAGTTTCATCGTTGTTTTCCTCTTGATGGGCAGTGCATTTTTTTAGATACGGCGATCATAGTGAAATTGCAATCGCCGCGTCATATCGTTTGCTTATTTCTAAATTGCTCAGGCCAGCGCTTCGACGCATTCCTTCACGAGCGCCGGTCCGCGATAAATCAGCCCCGTATAAATCTGCACGAGCGATGCACCCGCCGCGAGTTTCGCGCGGGCATCGTCGCCCGAGAAAATTCCGCCGACACCGATGATCGGCACTTCGGTTCCGACTTCCGCGCGCAGTTTGCGAATGACTTCGTTCGATGCATCGAACACCGGCCGGCCCGACAATCCACCCGCTTCGTCGCCGTGCGGCATACCGGTGACGACGGTGCGCGAGAGCGTGGTGTTGGTGGCGATCACACCGTCGATCTTGTGAGCCAGCAACGTGCCCGCGATCGATTTGATCTGCTTGTCGTCGAGATCGGGCGCGATCTTCAGCGCGAGCGGCACGAGCTTGCCGTGCAGATCGGACAGCCGTGCCTGCTTGTCCTTCAGCGCGCCGAGCAGCGAATCGAGTTCGCCCGCACCCTGAAGCTGCCGCAGATTCTTCGTGTTCGGCGACGAAATGTTGATCGTCACATAGCTCGCGAACGGATAGACGCGTTCGAGGCAGTACAGATAGTCATCGGCGGCGCGCTCGATCGGCGTATCCGCGTTCTTGCCGATATTCAGCCCCAGCACGCCGCGATACTGCGCCGCCTGCACGTTTGCGACGAATTGATCGACGCCGTGATTGTTGAAGCCCATCCGGTTGATGAGCGCGTTCGCCTCAGGCAGGCGAAAGATGCGCGGACGCGGATTGCCCGCCTGCGCGCGCGGCGTGACCGTGCCCACTTCGATAAAACCGAAGCCGAGCGCGGCGAGCCCGTCGATGCACGCGCCGTCCTTGTCGAGTCCCGCCGCGAGCCCGACGGGATTGCGGAACGTGAGGCCCATGACGGTGCGGGGCGAATCGGGGCCGCGCGAGGCGAGCAGATTGGCGACGCCCGTGCGGCCGGCGGCGCCGAGCATGCGCAGCGTCAGGTGATGCGCGTCTTCCGCGTCCATCTTGAACAGATGCGAACGCGCGAACGGATAAAGGGAGCTGAACACGAAATGAAAGCCTGCGACGGCGTTATTTTTTGAGACCCCCTATTTTAGCGGGTTCGGCGCGCGCGACCGGCGCGGTCATGACGGGCGGCCGCTACTTCGGCTGGCTGGCGGCATTCATGCGGCCGGGCATCGGCAGGGCGCCGGCGGAATGAGTGGTCGCGGGATCGAGCACGCCCCAGCGGCCATCGACCAAACCTTCCAGCGGGTGGAAATTGGCCTTGTACGCCATCTTTTCGCTTTCGCGGATCCAGTAGCCGAGATACACGTGCGGCAGATCGAGGCTCTTCGCCTGCTCGATCTGCCAGAGAATGTTGAAGGTGCCGTAGCTTGTCTTCGGCATATCCGGCTCGAAAAACGTATAAACCGACGACAACCCGTCGCCCAGAATGTCGATCATGCTGATCATGCGCAATTCGCCGGACTGGTCCGCCGTGCCGGGTTCGCGGAATTCGACCAGCCGCGAATTGATCCGGCTTTGCAGCAGAAACTGCTCGTACTGATCGCGGCTGTCGCGATCCATGCCGCCGCCCGCGTGACGCGCGGATTGGTATCGCATGTAAAGCGCGTAGTGTTCTTCGTCGTAATCCAGCGGCGCGACGCTCGCGACGAGATTGCCGTGCAGCTTCCACACGCGCCGTTGCGCGCGATTCGGCGTAAAGTGCGCCACCGGCACGCGCACCGGCACACAGGCGCGGCAGCCATCGCAATACGGGCGATATGTGAATACGCCCGAGCGCCGGAAACCGGCTTTCACGAGTTCGGTGTAGACATCGGAATTGATGAGATGGCTCGGCGTCGCGACTTGCGAACGCGCCACGCGCCCTTCCAGGTAACTGCAAGGGTAGGGCGCTGTTGCATAGAATTGCAGCGCGGAAAGCGGTGACAGCGGCAGCTCGTTCGGATGTGTCACGTTGGCGGCTCTCATTGGCCTCATCGGCCTGATGGGACTTCTCTGGCGCGCTGCCTCAAGGCGCGTGCGATCGGCTATTCGTGTGCTGTATGAGCAGGACTTGCGCCCGGTCGCGTGAGCACTTCGGAAAGAACGGTTTTGTCGAAATGCCAGGGAATCGGCGCTTGCTCGACGGCCTTCTTCACATGTCCGACAAACGTGCGGAGGGCAATCTCCCGGCCGCCCAGCGACGCCAGATGCGACGTATTCTGCTGGCAGTCTATCATCTCTATTTTGTGGCGGCGCAAGTGTCCGACGAGTGCCGAAAGCGCAATTTTCGATGCATCCGTCCTGTGCGCGAACATCGATTCGCCGAAGAACATACGCCCGAACGACACGCCATACAGTCCGCCCACACGCTCGCCGTCGTACCACGTTTCGATGCTGTGCGCCTTGCCCGCGCGATGCAGCGACGTGTAGGCCTCCACGATATCCGACGTGATCCACGTGCCGCGTTGACCTTCGCGCGGCGTTTCTGTGCACGCATGCATCACGGCGGGAAAGTCGTCATCGACGCGGATTTGCCAGATGTCGTCACGCATTACGCGCTTGAGCGTTTCCTTGAGCGAATCGGATACTTTGAATTCGGCGGGATGGAGCACCATGCGCGGATCGGGGCTCCACCAGAACACCGGCTGGCCGTCCGAGTACCACGGAAAAATGCCGCGCTGATAGGCATCGACGAGGCGCGCAGGCAGCAGATCGGCGCTTGCGGCGAGCAAACCCGGCGCGCCGCTCGACGGGCGGAAAGGGATCGTCGAAAGCGAGCCACGGAACCATAGCTGAGCGATGCGCGCGTGATCGGGATGAAAGATCAGCAGTCGCGCAGCGTGCGGAAAATATCGCCCGTATGCAGCGTGAAATTACCGGCGGCGCGGTCGGCGAAGAAAAAGTGCAGCGTCTGCCCGACAGTCAGAAACGCGATCTTGTCCCACGGAATTTCGCTTTCCTCGAAAAGACGCACTTCGAGACTTTCCTCGCCGGCATCGACTTCGATATCGAGCAGGCGCGCCAGATAGAACAGATGCACCTGATGCACGTGCGGCACGTTCAGCAGCGTGAACAGGCTTTGAATCTCCACACGCGCGCTGGCTTCTTCCAGCGTCTCGCGCGCCGCGCCTTCGCTCGTGGTTTCGTCCATTTCCATGAAGCCGGCGGGCAGCGTCCAGAAACCGTAACGCGGCTCGATCGCGCGGCGGCACAGCAGCACCTTGTCGTCCCAGACCGGTACCGTGCCCACGACATTGCGCGGGTTCTGATAGTGAACGGTGCCGCACTGGTTGCAGACGTAGCGCTCGCGGTTATCGCCAGCCGGGATCTTGAGACCGACCTCGTGGCCGCAGACGGAACAGAATTTCATGGGGATGGACGTGGGAAGTGTCATGCGAGTTTAACACCGGCTTGCGGCGCATTTGAGGCAGCGCGCCTATGGCGTGTATGGCGTGCGCGCGATGGGTCTTCTTCTCTCTCTCTATGCGACGGTGTTCGCACCGTGCCGCGCCAGCGTAGATGTCCGTCGCTACAATAGTTGTTTGAAAGCAGGCCGTTCCCCTTTCCGCGCTCATAGCGAAGCTCATGTCATCCCAAACTGCTGCATCCGCTGTACCGAATCGTCCGCCGATGCTTGCCACCGCCGATGCGCTCGGCCTGTTGCTCGACGCCGCGCGCCGCGTGCCGGAAACCGAGCGTATCGATACGCTCGATGCGGGCCAACGCGTGCTCGCCGTCGATGTCGTGTCGCCGCTCGATGTCCCGCCGATGCACACCAGTTCGATGGACGGCTACGCGGTCCGCGCGGCCGATCTCGCCGCCGCAAGCGATGCCGCGCCCGTCGTGCAGCCGGTATCGCAGCGCATTCCGGCCGGACATGCCGCCGAACCGCTCGCCGAAGGCACGGCGGCGCGCATCTTCACCGGCGCGACCGTCCCGCCGGGCGTGGACACGGTCGTCATGCAAGAAATGGCGAATGCATCCGGCGATGGCCGCGTGTCCTTCGCGCAAGCCGCCACGCTCGGCGAATGGATCACGAAGCAGGGCGCGGACATCGAACGCAATTCGGTGATTCTGCCTGCGGGCACGCGCATGACACCGCAGGCGATGGGCCTCGCGGCATCGGTCGGATGCGCGACGCTCGAAGTCGTGCGCAAAGTGCGCGTCGCGGTGTTTTTCACCGGCGACGAACTGCGCATGCCCGGCGAGCCGCTTGCGCCCGGCGCCACCATCTACAACTCGAACCGCTTCACGCTGCGCGGCCTGCTCGAAACGCTCGGCTGCGAAGTGTCGGACCTCGGTATCGTGCCGGACCGGCTCGACGCCACGCGCGAAACGCTACGCCGCGCCGCGCTCGGCCACGATCTGATCTTGACGTGCGGCGGCGTATCGGTCGGCGAGGAAGATCACGTGAAGCCCGCCGTGGAAGCGGAAGGCCATATTTCAATGTGGCAGATCGCGATGAAACCCGGCAAGCCGCTCGCGTTCGGCGCAGTGCGGCGCGGCGAAGCGGCGGGCGGCTTGCCGAGCGATCTCGGTGAGGTGTATTTCATCGGTCTGCCGGGCAATCCGGTGTCGAGCTTCTGCACCTTTTTGCTGTTCGTGTGGCCGTTTTTGTTGCGGCTCGCGGGGGCAAGCGATGTCGCGCCACGCGTGTTGTCGATGCGCGCCGACTTCAGCCAGAAAAAAGGCGATCGCCGCAACGAATTCCTGCGCGTGCGTCAACGATGCGGGCGGCCTCGACCTATTCCCGAATCAGAGTTCGGCGGTGCTGACATCGACGGTCTGGGGCGACGGGCTGATCGACAATCCGTCGAATCACGCCATCAGCGCCGGGGAAACGGTGCGCTTTATCCCATTTTCAGAATTGATGCGCTAAAGGCACACGAGCAAGCATGAAAGTCGAACTGAGGTTTTTTGCGAGCGGGCGCGAGCATTGGGCGTCGCGAACGAGACGGTCGTGGTGCCGGATACGGTCGTCAATGTCGGCGATGTGCGCGCGTGGTTACGCCTGCGCGGCGGCGCGTGGGCGGAGGCACTCGCGGAAGGCCGCGCGCTGCGCATGACCTGCGATCACGTAATGACCGATGCATCGAAGCGCATCACCGACGGCTGCGAAGTGGCGTTTTTCCCGCCGGTGACGGGGGCTGACATGACGCTTGCGAAAATCCGCGTGCAGGAAGCCGATTTCGATATCAGCGCCGAAGTCGCCGCGCTGCGCGTTGACAATCCGAAAGTGGGCGAGGTCGCGTGCTTCGTCGGCACGGTGCGCGATTTGAACGAAGGCGCGTCCGTCGAAACGATGGAGCTCGAGCACTATCCCGGCATGACCGAAAAGTCGCTCGAAGCGATCGCGCAGCAGGCGCGCGAACGGTGGCGCGGCTCGGACGTGCTGATCGTGCATCGCGTGGGCAAGTTGAAGCCGCTCGATCAGATCGTGCTCGTCGCGACCACCGCGATGCATCGCGCGGAGGCGTTCAAGTCCTGCGCCTTCGTGATGGATTACCTCAAGACGCAGGCGCCGTTCTGGAAGAAAGAGAAAACGGAAGCCGGCGAGCGCTGGGTCGATGCACGCGAATCCGACGACGCCGCGCTTACGCGCTGGACCGCGCTAATCCTTCGGTTTACCGATGAACTTCGTGCGAAGTGCCGCGGTTCGATATCCGCAAGCGGCCGATGCGCCTCCTGCACATTCCCGCGATATTGCTTCGAGCCGAGCACGAGGCTCGACCAGAACGTCATCATCTTCGCCAGATGCTCGTCCCATCGGCCGGTGAGCTCGTGGGCGAAGATCGGTCCGAGCAGCGCGTCGTCATCGACACGGCCGTAAAACGCTTCGACCAGCGCGCGAATATTGGCTTCGTTCGGCTCGCGTTCGCGAGGGGAAGATTGAGCAGATTGTTCGGTGTTCGTTACGAAATGATTACGTCGGCATGGCAAAAACAGAAACAATTGAATCAGATATTTCTGACGAAGAATATCAAGATGAAGCAAAATGACGCTTTGTTTGCGAACGAGAAACGTGCGTCTTGAGTCGTCCGTATGGCATGCCATCGTGTACGGAATGCGATCTTTTGGATCGATATCGTCTCGCGCGGCCATGCCGATATTCAGGGACAACCTTTTCGATGCGCCTTTGCGCCTAACCTTTATCGCGCGAGATCATGCGACTCACCGATTACACCGATTATTCGCTGCGGGTTCTGCTCTATCTGTCGGTTCGGCCTTCCGGCCCGTCGACGATCCAGGAAATCTCGGAGGCGTACGGCATTTCGAAAAACCATTTGATGAAGATCGTGCAGCAGCTCGGCGAACTCGGCTGGGTCGAAACCGTGCGCGGGCGCAATGGCCGCTTGCGTCTCACCGAGCGTTCGCGCACGCTGACGATCGGCGATATCGTGTGCAAGACCGAAAGCGATTTCGCGATCGTCGGCTGTTTCTCCACCGATGACAGTCAGCGCGGTTGCGTGATCGAACCGGCTTGCCGCCTCAAGAGCGTGTTCGCCGCCGCGCGCGACGCTTTCCTCGCCGAACTCGATAAACACACGGTCGGCGAACTTGCGCGCCCCGCGAATGAACTGGCGCGGCTGCTCGGCATCGTGCCGATCGTTCCCGTGAACGCTTACGCGCTGATTCCGGCCGGCACGGCAAGCTGACCTCGCGCGGCGGTCTCGCCGTATCCACGAACGAAACCTGAACGCGGCGGTCTCTATTGTCACGCCCTCGCGCAGCGCGGCACGTTGTCGAAAAACAAAAAAATCGCTGGAATCGAGCAAAACCATGCTTGAAACTGGCGAAAAGCGCCTCATTTTGGACGTATTCAGATTTGGAGCAGTCAAAAAATGAGAATCGACAAACTTACCACCAAGTTTAAGGAAGCGCTCTCCGACGCCCAAAGCCTGGCCGTCGGTCATGACAATCAATATATCGAGCCTGTTCACCTGCTTGCCGCGTTGCTGTCGCAGCAGGACGGTTCGTCGCGCTCGCTGCTTTCGCATGCGGGCGTTCAGGTTCAGGCGCTGCAAACGGCGGTGAACGACGCGATCAAGCGTCTGCCGCAAGTGCAGGGCACGGACGGCAACGTTCAGGTGGGCCGCGATCTTGCCGGTTTGCTGAACAACGCCGACAAGGAAGCCCAAAAGCTCAACGACACCTACATCGCCAGCGAAATGTTTCTGCTCGCGGTGGCGGACGACAAGGGCGAAGCCGGGCGTATCGCCAAGCAGCACAGCGTGACGCGCAAGGCGCTCGAAGCGGCGATCAACGCCGTGCGCGGCGCCACGCAAGTCAATAGCCAGGACGCGGAAAGCCAGCGCGAGGTGCTCAAAAAGTACACCGTCGATCTGACCGAGCGCGCGCGCGCCGGCAAGCTCGATCCGGTGATCGGCCGTGACGACGAAATCCGTCGTTCCATTCAGATTCTTAAGCGCCGCACGAAGAATAATCCGGTGCTGATCGGCGAGCCGGGCGTCGGCAAGACGGCGATCGTCGAAGGGCTGGCGCAGCGCATCGTGAACGGTGAAGTGCCGGAAACGCTCAAGGGCAAGCGTGTGCTGTCGCTCGACATGGCCGCGTTGCTCGCGGGCGCGAAGTATCGCGGCGAGTTCGAGGAACGCCTGAAGGCCGTGCTGAACGATATCGCGAAGGACGAAGGGCAAACCATCGTTTTCATCGACGAAATTCACACGATGGTCGGCGCGGGCAAAGCCGAAGGCGCGCTGGACGCGGGCAATATGCTCAAGCCGGCGCTTTCGCGCGGCGAGCTGCATTGCATCGGCGCGACCACGCTGGATGAATACCGCAAGTACATCGAAAAGGATGCGGCGCTCGAGCGGCGTTTCCAGAAAGTGCTCGTCGATGAGCCGTCAGTCGAGGCGACCATCGCCATTCTGCGCGGCTTGCAGGAAAAGTACGAACTGCATCACGGCGTCGAAATCACCGATCCGGCGATTGTTGCTGCGGCGGAACTGTCGCATCGCTATATCACGGATCGCTTTTTGCCGGACAAGGCCATCGATCTGATCGATGAAGCGGCGTCGCGCATCAAGATGGAAATCGATTCGAAGCCCGAAGAGATGGACAAGCTGGATCGCCGTCTGATTCAGTTGAAGATCGAGCGCGAAGCGGTGAAGAAGGAGAAGGACGAGGCATCGCAGAAGCGGCTGCAACTGATCGAAGAGGAAATCGAGCGTCTGAATCGCGAATATTCGGACCTCGAAGAAATCTGGACGGCCGAGAAAGCGGCGGTGCAGGGCAGTGCGCAACTGAAGGAAGAAATCGAGAAGGTGCGCGCGGATATCACGCGTTTGCAGCGCGAAGGAAAGCTCGAAAAAGTCGCCGAGTTACAGTACGGCAAGCTGCCGGAACTCGAGGCGCGGTTGAAGCAAGTGACGCAGGCCGAGTCGCAGGAACAGAACAATCCGACGCTTCCGCGTCTGCTGCGCACGCAGGTCGGCGCGGAGGAAATCGCGGAAGTGGTGTCGCGTTCGACGGGCATTCCGGTTGCGCGCATGATGCAGGGCGAGCGCGAAAAGCTGCTGCAGATCGAAGCGAAGCTGCACGAGCGCGTGATTGGGCAGGACGAAGCGATCGGCGCGGTGGCGGACGCGATTCGCCGTTCGCGCGCGGGCCTTTCGGATCCGAATCGTCCGTATGGATCGTTCCTGTTTCTCGGGCCGACGGGCGTCGGCAAGACGGAACTGTGCAAGGCGCTGGCCGCGTTCCTGTTCGATTCGGAGGATCATCTCATCCGTATCGATATGAGCGAGTTTATGGAGAAGCACAGCGTCGCGCGGCTGATCGGCGCGCCGCCGGGCTACGTCGGTTATGAGGAAGGCGGTTATCTGACCGAAGCCGTGCATCGCAAGCCGTACAGCGTGATCCTGCTCGATGAAATCGAGAAAGCGCATCCGGACGTATTCAACGTGCTGCTGCAAGTGCTCGACGATGGCCGTATGACAGACGGACAGGGCCGCACGGTGGACTTCAAGAACACGGTGATTGTGATGACGTCGAACCTCGGTTCGCAAGTCATTCAGGGCATGGTCAGCGAGCCGCAGGAACGCGTGAAGGACGCGGTCTGGGAAGAAGTGAAGCTGCATTTCCGGCCGGAATTCCTGAACCGGATCGACGATGTCGTCGTGTTCCATGCGCTCGATCGTCAGAATATCGAGGCGATTGCGAAGATCCAGTTGCAGTTGCTGCATGACCGTCTGGCCAAGCTCGACATGCAGTTCGATGTATCGGAAGCGGCGCTGGAATTGATCGGCAGGGTCGGATACGACCCGGTGTTCGGCGCGCGGCCGTTGAAGCGCGCGATTCAGCAGGAGATCGAGAATCCGGTCGCGAAGCTGATTCTTGCTGGGCGGTTCGGGCCGAAGGACGTGATTCCGGTGGATGTGCGGGACGGGAAGATCGTGTTTGATCGGGTCGTGCACTGAGGTTAGCGGTGAGTTGAGAGGGGCAGCGGAGAGATTCGCTGCCCTTTTTTGTTTGTAGTGGAAATCCTTGAGATCGCAAGGATTTCATAGAGACGCTCGGAAACGCATGTGTTATCCATGCGTTTTATGCAATTCGATATACGGACCGCAAGCGACATCGGCGTAGCCCTGCGCGCCGCGCGTAAAGCACAGAACCTTCGTCAGGACGATGCCGCGGGCAGTATCGGCGTCAGCGAAAGTTTTCTTGGCAAAGTCGAGAACGGCGCTGAAAGCGTCCACTGGGGCAAGCTTTTTCAGGTTCTCGAAGGTCTAGGCGTGCATCTCGCCGCGGACATCCCGGACGATGCCGGACAGCTCTTTGCGCGCGAACAGACTGGCCAGCACGCGCGCGCTGCACGTAGCGAGCGGCGACGCCGATTGAAAGAGCAAGCCGATGTATCGTGACTTCGGCTTGATCTGCATCGGCACACATTTTCAAGCCGAGTCGTCAGAGCTCTGCCGCATTCCGGCATTCGTGCGCATACTCTCCGCTTAAGCCAACAAAAAACCTCGCACGATGGCGGGGTTCCTTCAATCAAACATCAAGCGATCTCAGCCTTGCTTCGGCCCTTCGCTCTTGCCAAACAACCCTGCCAGTCTGCCCAGCGAACCCAGCACATCCGTCAAATCGAGCAGACCCGGCGGCACCTGACCATTCGGCGTCGCGCGATCGATGATATGCGGCAGCACCGCCGCCAGCATGCCCGACAACTGATCGCCCGACACCACCCGCCTTCTGCGCGAGCGCACCAACGTTGTCATGACCAAGCACATTGGTCAGTGTGCCCGGATCGATCGGTTTGTTTTCGCTCGTGCCGATCCACGACTGGACGACATCGCCCGCGCCGTGTTGCTGGAAGCACTGGAGCCAGGCCCATGATGCCGCCCGGCTGGCTGTTGTGACGAACTGCAGCGCCGCCGCGATCAGCGCGGCTTGTCCCGATTGCGCGGGCTGACCGTTCTGTTGCGACGAGTTGCCGAGAGTGGAGGCGAGGATATCGAGGTAGGCTCATGACAGTCTCACTACGAGAGGGTTGCGGGGGGGTGCGCTTGCCATCGTTCTGCATACGTCAAGACGGCTGATGCGCACAATGCCGTTGAACAATGGCAGTTTGACGGCAAAGGCGCCGTCCGGTTCGGCGACGCCTTTGCGGGGTTCCTAAAAAGACTTACTGACTGGCGGCCGCGGCGCTCGCGGCCTTGTCCTTCTTGCTGTGCTTGAATTTGGCTGGTTTCGCGTCGCTTGCGGTCGATGCGTCCGATGCCGCCGTGCTTCCGCCCGACGTCGACGTCGGCTTCGAGGTCTTGCCCGTCGGCGGCAGCGACGATCCGCCGATCGTCAGCCCATTCTCTTCCAGCTTCGCCACCGATTTCGCGCCCAGACCCTTCACGCGATTCGCGAGATCGTCGGTGTCCTTGAACGGACCGTTCTTCGCGCGCTCATCGACGATCACTTTCGACTTCACCGGACCGAGCCCCTTCACGGAATCGAGCGCGGCTTCATCGGCGATGTTGACGTCCACGGCGGCGAACGCGTGACCGATGGACAGCATCAACGCAAGGCGCAGCATCAGCAGCTTTTTCAGCATGACGGCACTCCAGGCTTGGAAAAAATGACGAATCGATAAGTTCAGGACGTTTTCGAAAGATGCCGTTAAGCATAGGGCAAAAAAGCGTCCCGAACGATGACGGCTCACATTGTGCATGACCCCGCGTCGTGCACAATGCGCGCGCAATCTTTAACGTTGCGAAACGCCGATCGGATGACGTTGCATTTTTTCTGCTGACCGCATGCAGATTTGGCCCGCGCGACGCTTCGTGCTGCCAAGATTCGGCGCATTCCAGCAGATTATTTCGATGCCTGCCGCGCCGTTTTCGCAAACGCGCCGCGCACTTCGAAACCGGCTGTATAGATCACGTTGCCGTGCGGATCGACGAGTTCGAGCGTGTGGCGGCCCGGCCACGGCAGCCACGCGGCGCGCTCGGCATCGCCGTACGGTTTGCCGTCGAGCCGCCACGATGCGCGGCCGCCGCCCGCGCGCTCGAACCACACGCGCTGCCGGGCGGGCGGAATGTCGGGATCGAGCGCGAAAATGGTGCCGTTGGTCGGCGCGCCGATGCGCGCGGCGCCGTTTTTCGCCGGCACAGGCCCGTGCGCGGCATTCGTCAGGCCGATCGCGCTCATCTGCGTGCCGCGGACGAACCATTCGTCGCGCGCGGGTTCGATTTCGTCCTGATACGCGACGTGCGTGCGCACGACGCCCTCCGGCGCGCCTGGCGAAACGCTGCCGCCGCGCCGCCCGAGATAATTGACGATGGCGTTCCACGCGGGCGCGGCGCCCGTGACGCCGGAGACGTCCCACATCGGCGCGCCATCCGCGTTGCCGACCCACACGCCGACGGTGTATCGCGAGGTGAAACCGGCTGCCCAGTTATCGCGCATGTCCTTGCTCGTGCCGGTCTTGACCGCGCTGAAGGTGCGCGTGGCGAGCACGCTGTCGAAGCCGAACGTGCGCGTGCGCGCGTTGTTGTCGGCGAGGATGTCGGTGACGATGAAACTCGCGTTCGCGCTGAAAATGCGCGTTCCGGCGGGCGCGGCGGCATGTCCCGCCAGATCGAAAACCGGCCGCGCGATACCGCCGTTCGCCAGCGTCCGATACGCATTCGCCAGCGACGCGAGCGTGACATCGGCGCTGCCGAGCGCGAGCGAAAAGCCGTAGTAATCGCCGGC
>LFMX01000134.1 GCA_001184405.1 Candidatus Burkholderia humilis | reverse complement strand
TGCGGAAGCCAAGCCAATCTTCTGCACGTCCAAATCTTGCCGGGCAAGCTTCTGGACTTCATCTCGTTGTTCAAGCGCTCCGACCCGAAGGGAATAGGTTCGCACATTCTCTACCGCTGAGGAGTAAACAGGACCCCCGCATTTTTCGCAAAACGCGGGCATGCGTTGGGTTCCTCTAACCGAAATCTTCACACATTTCTTCGGCTCACCCTTGAGCAGCTGGAATGACTCTGCAAGAGCGGTAATGTTCAGAACCCGACTGACGTTGGCAGTCGGCGCAATGACATATCGAGGCGGTTCCCGGTTCCACCTCTGCCTCATAAACGATCGCACCGCAAAGGCACTAACCTTGCACTCGCATATCCGACTCTCTGATCACCAATCAAGTTCTAAACGGTAAGCCAACCCAATTTCAATATTGGAACCGCCTCGTCGTCTCTGCAAGCGCTTTTTCATCAGTTGACGGAGCGATCGCGAACCATGAGATTGTTGGTATCAGGTGGAAACTATCTTGCAGCTTCCTCGACCGCCGTCTTTATGGCGGACAGCAGACCGATCCTTTTCGTCCGAATTCCAGCGGAACTGCTCAATGCGCACGGGGCGGTCCGTTAGTGAAACTTCGGAACCTTGTACGCCTTGACTCCAGGAGACGACGGTCAACGCTTCCCACAATTGACAGTAGTCAACCCATCAACGCCACACATTGCAAGCTGTATCCTCCCATGCCTCGGTCCATCCAACTGCGGTCATACGCCCGTGTCGCACTATGATGGCTCAAACCGCCTCAATCCGAGCTCACCGTCTGTCGAGCGGTGATCATAAAATATCGAAGTCGTTTGCCGTTAGCGTGATGCGGGAACCGCTTACTGAGCACCGCTTGCGCGCTACCACTCTCTCAATTGCGGTCTGATTACGCTGAAAAAGGGCGAGTAGGTCCAACTCATTCACCGATGTGCCGCCGAAGGTGTCGCAGAGGAGTCGGGGGGATAGTGCGAACGCGCCGTATCGTGACCAATCGCAAAAACCGAAAAAAGCACCTCATACTCAGAGAAGATAAATCGCGTGAAATGCAATGTATGTGACACATCGTCTGATTGCATATCTCATCGCCAACTCCAGCAAGTTGACCCGTAGAACGATCGATCGATCGAACCACAATCAATCTAAAAGCCCTGCGACACAGTGACGTTGCTCCCTTTACTTCGAAGCGTTTTTTTATCTGCAGTATGCGCACATTGTAGTTGTCGTTGTCATGAGGTTCGTTCGCAAGAAGCGCACCTCAATTACGTTTTGCGCATATCACCAAGTCGCCTCTCATGAACTTCGCATGGCGGCAACCCATTCTGGTCCGAAACGGCATTCATTTGGTTAGGTAAGTGGCCCTATTAGACGGATGGTTTAATAATTCTCAAAGAAAGAACCGACGTCTCTAACGTATCATTAAACGCGCCCGGGACAGACGCCTCCGAACTGGCGTACGAGAGATGCGTTCTGCGCGGACGCTGGAATTGTGATGCTCGGCTCAGCAAGATTGGATCCATTCCGCATGTTCTGCGTTTACACCCTTAGAATCGATCTTCGTGCCAGTGCATCGGGCATCACTCAAAGAGCGTGCCCTGGCGTACGCTAAAACTTCGACGCTCCGACTAGCGTTGCTCCTTCACGCGCGACACGAGCTGCGTCGGACTCACGAACTGCAGCGCGATCAGCACCCAGACGAGCGTGATGGCCATGTAGATCATCGCCATGGCGTCGATGGATTGCGCGTTCGCTGGGCCTGCCGTCGGTCGGTCCAGCGCCAATTAACTGATCCGAACCGCCGTGTACGGACCCGTACGCACGGTGGTGTGGGAGGGGCCGGGCCGCGAGGCCTGCCCCTATCCCGATTGCGTACACCTTTGCCCGCGAGCCGAAATCCACGCGAATTCAATGCTGTGCGGTAACATCGTAAAATCCATAATATTTTTGTAAGGAAACGGTTGATGCATCATGCGATCGGCTTTATTCAGGACCTCGCGGTGATCATGGCCATCGCGGGCGTCGCGACGGTTCTGTTTCACCGTCTGCGGCAGCCGGTCGTTTTGGGCTATATCGTGGCGGGCGTGATCATAGGGCCGTACACGCCGCCGTTCAACCTCATTCACGACGAAGCGACCATTCAGACGCTCGGCGAACTCGGCGTCGTGTTTCTGATGTTTTCGCTCGGACTCGAATTCAGTCTGCGCAAGCTCTTCAAAGTGGGCGCGACGGCGTTCGTCGCGGCGCTGTCTGAAATCGTGCTGATGATCTGGATCGGCTACGAAATCGGCCGATGGTTCGGCTGGAACGCGATGGATTCGCTCTTTCTCGGCGCGATGCTCGCCATCTCGTCGACGACGATCATCGTGAAGGTGCTGTCCGAACTCGGCATGAAAAACGAGAAGTTCGCGCAACTTGTGTTCGGCATTCTGATCGTCGAAGACATTCTCGCCATTGCGATGCTCGTGCTGCTGTCGGGCATCGCGCAAACAGGTTCGGTGAGCGCGGGCATCGCCGTCGTGACGCTTGGCAAGCTTCTGCTGTTCATGACCGTGTCGCTCGTGGTCGGCATTTTGATCGTGCCGCGCGCGCTTGA
>LFMX01000133.1 GCA_001184405.1 Candidatus Burkholderia humilis | reverse complement strand
TTACGTCGCGCGCGCGAAGAGCGACGAGATGCTGCTCGTCACCGTGCTCGGCTTCTGCTTCGGCTTTTGCCTGCTCGTCGTGAAGCTCGATTATTCGATCGCGCTCGGCGCGTTTCTGATCGGCGCGATCATGGCGGAAGCGAAAAGTCTCGCGCGTATCGAGCATCTGATTGCGCCGGTGCGCGACATGTTCTCGGCGATCTTCTTCGTCACTATCGGCTTGCTGCTCAATCTGACCGTGCTCGTCGATTACGCCTGGCCGATCGCCGTCATCACGCTGGCGGTCGTGCTCGGCAAGATCGTATCGTGCGGACTCGGCACGTTCCTCGCGTGCAAGGACGGCCGCACGTCGATGCGCGTCGGCATGAGCGTCGCGCAGATCGGCGAGTTCTCGTTCATCATCGCGTCGCTCGGGTTGTCGCTGAAAGTCACGAGCAGCTTTCTCTATCCGATCGCGGTCGCCGTGTCGGCGCTCACCACGCTCTTCATGCCGTATCTGATCCGCGCCGCCGATCCCATCACCATGCGGCTCGCGCGCGCCATGCCCGCGCTGCTCACCCACACCTTCGGCCTGTATTCGCAGTGGCTCGCGAGCCTCACGCCCGCGTCTGGTGGCCCGACGCTCTTTTCGATGACCAAGCGCATCGTCATTCAGATCGCGGTGAATCTCGCGTTGGTCGCGGCGATTTTTCTCGGCGCGTCGTATTCGGCGCCGTTCACATCGGGCTATCTTGCGCGCTGGTTGGAGACGGACAATGCGCAGCGCGTGGTGATCTGGGGCGCGGCGCTGCTGGTCGCGCTGCCGTTTCTGGTCGCGGTGTATCGCAAGCTCGAATCGCTCGCGCTGCTGCTCGCGGAAGTCAGCGTGCAGCCCGCGAAAGCCGGACGCTTCACGCGCGCGATCCGCTCGGCGGTGTCCGGCCTGATTCCGATCGTCGCGATGTTCGGCGTGTTTCTGCTGGTCGCGGCACTGTCGGTCGGCATCCTTCCGCCGTTCGGCCTGATGGTCGCGGTGCTGCTATTCGCGGCGTTGCTGCTGACGGTCCTGTGGCGCTGGTGCGTCAAAATCCATGCGACGATGCAAATCGCGCTGCGCGAAACCTTCGAAGAACCGCGCGATCATTGACGATCCGCCGCGCAAATCGATTCATTACGGTTTTGCCTATAATGTGAGCAAATGTGTGGCGGTTTGCCCCATTTCACGCGCGCCGCGCAGGCGCGTCCAGCGCTCGGCCTCGTCGAGCATTGCGCTGCCGACGCCGAGCCCTTTGTGATCCGGCAGCGTGTGCAGATTGTCGACGAGCACGCTGCCGGCATCGTCGGGTGCGATCACACAGACGAAACCCGCTGGTTCATCGCCCTGTTGCGTGATGAACACGCAGCCCGCGCCGGCTTCGATTTCCGGCATGCGCGTTTGCCAGTGAGCCGCGCGCTCGCTTTTGACTTCGTTATCGAGATACGCGTCCGGCAGCATGCCGCGATACGCCGTCGACCAGCTTTGCGCGTGCATCGATGCAATCAGTGCGGTGTCTTCGAGCGTCGCGCGGCGGAACGAAAGCGAAGAGATAGACATATGCAATATATTTTTAATGTTTAATTGGGCAAAATAGACCGAAGTTCCGTGCAGCGAACCGGCCTCAGGCGTTAAGATTGAGCCGAGCCGATCATTACAATTCATTTACGGGTAAACCCTAATAAACAGGCGGCGCGTGATCTACGTTTCCGTCCGGGTCGGCTTTTGCGGAAACCAACGCGCCCATCAGCCAGCTTTCGAGATAGTCCCATGTCATCTGCCCACGTAGCACCTGCCAACGAGTCGAAGTTCAAGACGGTCTTTCGCGTCGTCAGCGGCAACTTCCTCGAAATGTACGACTTCATGGTCTACGGCTATTACGCCTCCGCGATCGCCAAGACCTACTTCCCGAGCGGCAACGAATTCGCCTCGCTCATGCTCGCGTTGTCCGTGTTCGGCGCGGGCTTTCTGATGCGCCCCGTCGGCGCGATCGTGCTCGGCGCGTACATCGACCATCACGGGCGGCGCAAGGGCCTGATCCTCACGCTCACCTTGATGGCGATCGGCACCGCGTGCGTCGCGCTCATGCCGGGCTACGCGACCATCGGTGCGCTCGCGCCGATCATCGTGCTCGGCGGGCGGCTGTTGCAGGGCTTCTCGGCGGGCGTGGAGCTGGGCGGCGTGTCGGTGTATCTGTCTGAGATTGCGACCAAGGGCAACAAGGGCTTTTATTGCTCGTGGCAGTCCGGCAGCCAGCAGGTCGCGGTGGTGTTCGCGGCGCTCATCGGCGTGTTCATGAATCGTCTGCTACCCGCCGATCAGATGACCGCCTGGGGCTGGCGCGTGCCGTTTCTGATCGGCGGTTGTCTGATCGTGCCGTTCCTGTTCATCATTCGCCGCTCGCTGCGTGAGACGGACGAGTTTCTCGCGAAGAAACATCGTCCGGGCATGGGCGAGATCGCGCGTTCGATCGCGTCGAATTGGGGCATCGTGCTGGCGGGCATGGGCATGGTCATCATGACGACGGTGTCGTTCTACATGATCACCGCGTACACGCCGACGTTCGGCAAGGAAGTGCTGAAGCTGTCGGCAATCGACGCGCTCGTCGTAACCGT
>LFMX01000132.1 GCA_001184405.1 Candidatus Burkholderia humilis | reverse complement strand
ATTTCGTCCAATATATGACGTGAAGCAAACTTAATAGGATCGATCTGATTCGAAGCAGTCTTCGATTTGCTTATTCTTTAAGCGTAGCTGCGGTTGTCTCTGCCATAGCTACGTCTCTCAAGGATGTTTGCCCCGCTTCGCGCGGGGTTTTTTTGTGCGCTGAGCATGCGCAACAGCTTGGGGGGGGTGCGAGTCCCCTGTCCAACCTGATGGTGGTGAAGGGCTAGTGAAACGCAAGGGCGTCGTCGCGAAGCGGGGTCTGAAGGAAGCGTGTAGCAAAGGCCACGACCTGACGAACAGAAACCAGATACGAGGCCTACCCGGTCGGACGAGCAAGCAGATGATTGCGAAGTCCATAGCCATCAAGGTGGAGGTGGCGTGGAAAAACCTTCCTCTGATACTTCGTGTGAGACTCTTGATACTTTTGCTTTACCAGACCCTAAGGACCGGCCGCACTCGCATCAAGCGCCCACACTTATCGGCTGTTAGTTTTTAAAGAGCACACCGCAGACAGTTCAACTTTGCCACCGTCTTGCGTCGCTGCATCAGCAGCACAACAATAAAACTATGAAGAATCTTTTTCTCCTTGTCAACACCATTTTTTCGCTTCAAAATCTGCCGACTTCGGAGGCCGTCTGTTTCGTTTCTCGCAGCGGCCCTCGTCTTGCAACGAAGAATGGAATGATAGGCCAAGCAAACACGAATGACAAGGTGATGAAGCGAATTTTTTGCGACGGCTCAATGTCCCGGTTTCGAAACGCCCGGCAGCACGTCTGCAGGTACGGTGGCGGCCATCGCGGCGCCGGCATCGCTTGGATGGATGTTGTCGCCACTATCGAAGCGGCGTTGCAAGGTGCTTGGACGAGCCGGGTCGCGCAGTTCTTGATGCCCCGCTGATGCGCCTGCGCGATCAGCCGCTGATACCTACGCACCAGCGCATCGGCGTTGACTTCGGTGTGCGGCGCGTCGCAATCGAGACTGGCGCGCGCGGGCATCGCCATGAAATTAATGTCGTTGATGCCGATAAGCACGATGATCGCCCGTACGCCCGGCTGCCGGAACGCGTCGCGCTCGAAGCGGCTGACCAGCGCCTCGCCGTAGCACGGCGAGGCGCTGGTCAGCCGGTTTCCGCTGATGCCTGCGTTCAGCACCGCCAGTTTCCCGCCACTCTGTTTGGCGAGCACGTCGGGCCAGCGCCGATTCGCATTGAGCGCCGAACGCAGGCCATCGGTAATGGAATCGCCGATCGCGACGACCGCCTGCGCGTCCGGGTTCTCCACCGCGACGTTCGTCACTCACGCGTACTGCGTGAAGCGCGCGCGAAACGCGCCGGCGGCGGTGTCGTCGGTGTGGTCGCCGGGCGTCGACACGTAATTGACCTGATTCGATACCCGATGCCATGCCACCAGCTTCTGATCCTTGCCCATCAAGCTGCTGATCGCGAGCGGCTGGAACGCGGCGACATCGAAATTCACGGCATCGCTTGTGATCTGGCCGCCCGGCGCGACGGTCACGCTCTTGCGTCCGCCGAACAGCACCGCTCGCCCGCTGCCCGCGCGAATCGATGCATTGCTGCCCGACACCGCGCGCGCGACGCTCATCGATTCGATCACGAGCGGTTCTGTGCCATAGAGATTGCTGATACGCAAACGCAGCTGCTTGCCGGCAATCTGCGGATAGATCACCTGTCGTACGGTTCGACCGCCGACTTCCGGCGCGCGATAAAGCGGAGGCAAGTTCGCCAGTTGCGGGATGGATTGCAGCGTCGTGCCCCAGGCGCTGACCCAGCGTTCATGCTCGGGCGTGCCGGGTGCGGCGGCGTAATCCGCGGCCAGCACGCAGGGCGCGAACGCCAATTGAGCGGCAAGCGCGGCCGCGCTGATCGCGGCGAAAACTCGGAGTTTCATTCGGCGATGGCTTCGGGCGAAGCTGAGATTCTGCCTGATCGCTTGGTCTTGGCGCGGCTTGGATCGTGCATTGGAGGCGCCGCGCGCCGGAAATGGCTCAAAATGCTGGCAATTCATTTTGCGTCGATGACCGTCGGCGCGCGCATCGACCCCTATTCGCAACTCGCGCGCGCCACGTTCTGGCGGCAAGTGCTGAACAGTTCAGCCGATTTCGAAGACGAGCTCGAGGAACAGCAGGCGCTCTTCGGCCGACTCGCGCGCGGCGATCAGCAAATCGTGATCTGGCACGGCCAGAGCGCCGCCGATCAACTCATGCTGCGCCGCGTCGCCTACCACTTGCGCAATGCGCCGCAGCGTCTGAACGAAGCGAAACTCACCACCGCCGATCTGTCGATTCCCGCATCCGACGCGCAACCCGAGCGCGTCGGCCGTCCGGACGGCGCGACGACCATCGGCATGTTTTCGCCGATGCAACTCCTCGCGAAGCTGCCGAGCGCCGCGCCCATTTCCGTGCTGCGCGTCAGCCGGCTCGCGCTCGAATGGCAGGAAGCGAAGTACGCGAGCGCGGAAAACCGGCGGTTGCGCGACAACATGCTGGTGTCCGGCACCTGGACCGATGTCGATGAAGCCCTGCTCGATGCCGCCAGCGCCGACTTTCGCCCGGCGCGCAAAATCGTCGGCGAGGCGATGGTGCGGCGCTTCGATTTCGTGCTGAGCGATTCGGTCGGCT
>LFMX01000131.1 GCA_001184405.1 Candidatus Burkholderia humilis | reverse complement strand
ACTGGCGATGCCGTGAGCTCGTCACGGCCGGACGGCTGAAGATTCGCGGTATGCCATCGGAAATTGTCGAGGCCGAATTGCGCCGCTGAATTCATACCAAAAAGAACACACACATCCGACATGGCCCGTACGAAAGCGCCCGATCACGAGACCCAACGCGAACAGATTCTCGAACTTGCCGCCGCGAAATTCGCGCAGACGAGCTATCCGAGCACGTCGATGGCCGACCTCGCCGCTGCGAGCGGCACGTCCAAAGCGCGGCTCTATCACTATTACGAAAGTAAGGAAGCGATCCTTTTCGATCTGCTCGACCGCTACACCAAACGGCTGATGCTGATCATCGCGGAAGTCGAAGGCGCGAGTCACCGGCGCGGTTTCGGCGAGCGGCAGGCGTTCGCGGAACTGGTGCGGGCGTTTCTCATCGAGTACGAAACGTCGCATAGTCGGCACGTGGCGCTGCTCAACGACGTGAAGTATCTCGAAGATGCTCAGCGCGAAATCGTGCTCGACCGTCAGCGCGATATCGTCGCCGCGTTCGCGCGTCAGCTCGCGCGGGCTTATCCGAATCGCGTGACCAAGGACAATCAGACTGCGCTCACGATGATGGTCTTCGGCATGATCAACTGGACGTTCACGTGGCTCAAGTCCGGCGGCAAGCTCGGCTACACGGAGTTTGCGGAACAGGTTGTCGGCATGATCGAACACGGACTGGCTGGCGACGCATGAAAATTTTGCATTGCAGCGCATGTTTGTGCGTCGCATCCGTTGTTTTTATGCAATCGATTTAACTCACTGATTTGTAACGAATCTAATAATTTTAATTAACTGTTTAGAACGTATCATCAGCCGAGTTTTAAGGGTTTTTCCGTACCCACTTCTCCTGTCTCCGGTAAAATTCGTCCTGCTTTGCAGCAAGATGAATGAAGGAGGAACAATCGTGGAACTAGCCATCAACCGCACCGCTGAGCAGATCATCGCGAGTGATCGTCCGCTGGACGCCGCGTGCTTGCCGGTTCTCGTTCGCGAACTGTCCTCGGCGGATCGTGAGCGCCTGCTCAAGCACTTTCTCGCGCTTGACGAAGACGACCGCCTGCTGCGCTTCGGGCAGATCGTGCCGGATCACGTCATCGAAAATTACGTGCGCAATCTGAATTTCGCGGACGACAAAGTGTTCGGCGTGTTCGGCGATGCGCTCGAACTGGTCGGCGTCGGCCATCTGGCCTATCTGCCTGCCGAAGGCGACAAGCGCACGGCGGAGTTCGGCGTTTCCGTATTGGAAAGCGCGCGCGGACGTGGCATCGGTTCGCGGCTGTTCGAGCGCGTCGCCATGCGCAGCCGCAACACGCACGTGACCGAGCTCTACATGCACTGCCTGTCCCGCAATTCGACGATGATGCACATCGCGAAAAAGTCGGGCATGAAGATCGAGTACGCGTACGGCGAAGCGGATGCTTATCTGTCGCTGGAACCGGCCGATCAGACGAGCATCATGGCGGAAATGCTTCAGGAGCAAGCCGCCGTGTTCGATTACGCAATCAAGCGTCAGGCGCATCGCGCGTCGCAGGTTTTCAAGGCGTTCATGCCGACCGGCAACGCCGCGTAAGTCTTCTCAACGCAGCGGCAACGCTGTCGTCTCCTTGATGCGCTCGAGCGAAAAACTCGAGCGCACGTCGATCACCGAAGGGTGATGCAGCAACTGATCCTGCACGAAGCGCGAAAAATCATCCATATCGCGCACTTGCATGCGCAGCAGAAAATCCATTTCGCCCGTCATCGCGTCGCACGCGACGACTTCCGGCCACGAACGCACGGCATCGCGGAACAGGTCGGCGTGCGTCGGCGGATTCGGCGTGCCCGCCGCTAACGGCGTGCCGCCGTGCTTTTCCAGCCGAACGTTGATATAGGCCAAAAGGCCGAGGCCGAGCTTTTTGGCATCGAGCAACGCGACGTATCCGCGAATTCACGCCCAATTCTTCCAGCTGCCGAATGCGCCGCAGACACGGACTCGGCGACAAATTCACGCGATCCGCAATCTCCTGATTCGACAGCCGGCCGTTTTCCTGAAGGATCACGAGAATCTTGCGGTCGATCGTGTTGAGTTCGGCTTCGGCCATCTTCTGTCTCCCTTTGGCGCTTTGCTGGCAGTATCGTGCGCCATTGTCACGATGCGCGATTTGTTTCGCAAGCATGTGCCGCGTCCGCTTGTCTACACTGTTCTGCACGCTGAACGACATCAAGAGACATGCATGAACTGGGACAACCCCGTCGGGACCGACGGCTTCGAATTCATCGAGTACACCGCGCCGGATCCGGTCGCGCTCGGGCGGCTATTCGAACAGATGGGTTTCACGGTGATCGCGAAGCATCGGCATAAGGATGTGACGCTGTATCGGCAGGGCGAGATCAATTTCATCGTGAACGCGGAAGCCGATTCCTTCGCGCAACGCTTCGCGCGCCTGCACGGACTGT
Source organism: Candidatus Burkholderia humilis (assembly GCA_001184405.1). Classification (GTDB taxonomy): domain Bacteria; phylum Pseudomonadota; class Gammaproteobacteria; order Burkholderiales; family Burkholderiaceae; genus Caballeronia; species Caballeronia humilis. The sequence goes on along the minus strand of LFMX01000131.1, from coordinate 168 downwards.
CGATTTGCGCGATCGCGTTTCGCGTCGCCGATACGGCCAAGGCGTATCAGCGCGCGCTCGATCTCGGCGCGTAGAGCTTCGACAATAAAACCGGGCCGATGGAGCTGAATATTCCGGCGATCAAAAGCATCGGCGATTTGCTGATTTACTTCGTCGATCGCTGGCGCG
>LFMX01000130.1 GCA_001184405.1 Candidatus Burkholderia humilis | reverse complement strand
CGTTTCCGAAACGGGCAGCATCGCGAACGCCGCGAGCGCTAATGGTTTGTCCTATCGTTACGCGTGGGGTTTGTTGCGCGAAATCGAGGCGCGGCTGGGCGGCGCGCTCATCACGAAATCGCGCGGGCGCGGGTCGGTTTTGTCAGAACTGGGGGAGTCGGTGTTGCACGCGCAGCGTGTGTGCGGCGAGCGGCTCGAAGCTCCGTTGCAGGCCGTCGCCAACGATGTCGCCGCGGACCTCAACCGTCGTCTCGCGGGCGCGGTCACGCAGGTGCGCATTCATGCATCGCACGGCTATGCGGTCGCGACGCTCGTGCGTGCGCTCGGCGATCAGCGCGTGCCGGTGGACATCAAATATCGCGAGAGCGCGGAAGCCGTAAGCGTGCTGGCGCGCGGCGAGTGCGAACTGGCGGGCTTTCACTTGCCGATCGGGCCGTTTCGATCGACGTGCGCGGAAATCTACCGGCCGTATCTCGTCCGAAAAAGCATCAGCTCATTCGTCTCACGCGACGCACGCAGGGCCTCTTTCTGCCGAAGGGCAATCCGAAGCAGATCACCGGTCTGAGCGATCTGGCGCGCGGCGATGTGCGCTTCGTGAACCGTCAGCCGGGCTCGGGCACGCGCATGCTGCTCGACCTGTCGCTGCGCAGCGTCGGCGTCGATCCGGATCAGATCAACGGTTATGCAACCACCGAACTCACGCATTCGGCCATCGCAGCGTTCGTCGCGAGCGGCATGGCGGATCTCGGCTTCGGCGTGCAGCCGGCGGCGCAGCATTTCGCGCTCGATTTCATTCCGATCGTCGATGAAGACTATTTCTTCGCCTGCGCGCGCGGCTGGACGAAACGCGTTTCGCGTCGGTTTTGCGCATTTTGCGCAGCGAGTCGTTCTGGGACAGCGTCGCGCATCTGGATGGCTACGATCCGACGCATTGCGGCTCGGTCGTCGATATCGACACGGGTTTGCGCGGCGTGAATCTCTAAATAGGGCGTGATGGAAACGCTTCGTAAAAGAAACGCGCTCGTCAAAATCTGTCATTTAAGGTGAATTGGGTTAACCTAACGGCTTGCCTTCGCATTCACCTGTTTTTTGACGCGCCGATGTCCGCGCGAAATACCGCCATGAAAGTTACGCTGCTCGCTTCCTTATCCGCCGCACTCATTGCGGGTGCCGCTTATCTCGCGCCTGTCGCTTTCGCGCAAAATTCGCCGGGCATGCCGGGCGGTATTCTTCAGGATCAGTTCCGCCTGAACGAACATCCGCAGATGCAGTTCGCCGCGTCCGCGCCGTCCGACAAATATCAGAAGGGAGATCCGTCCGCGATGCGCCGCCGCGCCGACAATGGCGATCCGAACAGCTGCAATCTGAAGTGCCCGAATTTCAATACCGGCTCCAACTGATTTTTTCTGTCCACGATGCGCCTGCATCGCGGCTTGTTTGACCTTCGCTTCTTTTCACGTCTTTGCATCTTTCCTCCGACTGTTGTTTGTCATTCACGCGGCATGTGCACCTCGCCGCATAGCGTTCTGAGTATTTCCGCCCCAGACCGAAAAACACTACGAGATGGCGGACATTTTTAACCGGGCGTGCCGCGTTTCGGTTTGTGTGCGGCACGACTCTTTTAAATCTAAAAAGACAAGAACAGGAAGTGCTCCGGATGCCAGATTGACGAGAAAATATCACACGGCAAACGGCATCGGGATTACGTGAGGCAGGCAGTATCGTGATCACGGGGCGCACTTCGGATCAGCCGAGGAACTGCATACATGCGAATTCCCCAGGTCATACTGGCGCCCCGATTATCGGGAGCGGAGGTACTTGCAAAGGGCGTGGCGATCGGCCATCAGCGCGACGGACACGATGTCTGCATCGCGTCGCTGATGCCCGAACAGGAAGACTTTCTGCATTGCGCGCGCACGGCGTCAAGTGCATCTTCCCGACGAAGAATTCCGGGAAGCTCGGGCGTCTGCTGTTTCTGCATCGCGCCATCCGCTCGTTCAAGCCGGACATCATCTTCGCGTACGCGACCATTCCCGCGCTCTACGTGCGCGCGTTGCCGACGCGCGTGCCGATCGTCTGGGTCATGCATTCCGGCGCAAACGATTTCGCCAACCGTGCGCTGCTGCGTGCCGAACGTCTGCTGTCGAGCCACGCGAAGGCGGTGATCGGCGTATCGCAGAAAAATATCGATAACTACGTGCAGGAGGTCGGACTGCATCCGTCGATGATCGTCGTGCCCAATGGTGTCGATGTCTCGCGTTTCATGGATGAGAGTCGCTGCCGGTGCGGGCCAAGTGCAAGCAGATCGTGCAGGTCGGGCGCTACATCCCCGAGAAAAATCAGTTGCAGACCGTCGACGCGTTCACGCATGTCGCGCGCGTGGAGCCGGATGCGCGGCTCTTGCTGTGCGGTGTGATCGAGAATCTCGAGTATCACGTGGCGGTCGTCGATCGCGTGGCGAAGCTGGGGTTGAAGGATCGCGTGATGATCGAAGGGCCGCAGAGCAATGTCGCGCAGATTTTGCGTGAATCGACCGTCTTCGCGATGCCGTCGAGCTTCGAGGCGCGCACAGCATCAGCTTTCTGGAGGCGCTGGCGTCGGGCATTCCGGTCGTGGCGAGCGAGATTGCGTCGTTCATGTTCGCGACGAATTTCCCGAGCGTGCAATTGCTCG
>LFMX01000129.1 GCA_001184405.1 Candidatus Burkholderia humilis | reverse complement strand
ACACGAGCAACAGCGACGCCTACGGCCGCGCACTGCTCGATGCGCTGACGCAACCGCGCACCACGCGGCGGCTCAACGGGCTGACGTTGCAGAGCACGGCGGATCGTTATCTGGCAATTGCGCGCGATGTGTTGAACTTGCGCGTGGGATTGAGTTAAGCGCTTTTGCAGAGAAGAGCGCGCCGCCTTTTTGAAGGGCGGCGCGCTTTTTATTTGCCCCAATACGCGAGCGACTTCAGCCAGAGCGACTCCGAGAAAAGCCCCGGTAAATCGCCCCAAATTTGCACGCGGCCGAGATCGAACGCCGTATCGAAGTCATAGCCGGTGAGACTCGGCGCGCCGCCCGAGTAATAGAACTCCTGAAGCCGTACATTGGCGCGCTTGAACAGCATGAGCGTCGCCGACGTGTCGTGCTCGTCGCGATGAATCAGCGTGGGCATCGAATCGGCGTAGGACACTTGCGGGAGCATCGCGCTTTCGTGCGGCGCGTCGAAGGTCTTGCCGCCTTTCATCGTCCAGACGCGCGTGCCGGTTGCGCCGCCGAGCGGTTCGAGCAGCACGAGATCGTCGATGCCGTCGCCGTCGATATCGCCCGCCACGATTTTCGTAAACCCCGCGCGCAACTGCGTAACCGTATTCGTGCGATAACTCGCCGAAAACGCGCTGCCTGTGCTCGCGATCTGCGACAGCGCGAGCGTGCCGTTGACGTCTTCCATCGCGATGAGGCCGATGAGCGGCGAACCATCGACACGTGCGGGAAGGAAGCGCGCGGAGGCATCGAGCGTGCGTGCATCGAGCCATAACGCGGGCGCAGCGCCCGGCATGCCGTTGGACTTCATGACCCACAAGTCGATGCCGCTGTCCTTGCGTTTCTGCGCGATCATCACGTCGGCGCGCTTGTCGCCGGTGAAATTTCCGGCGACATATTGCTGCGCGCTGTCCGGCGTGAAGTCCGCGCTCGTCTGCAGCCACAGACGCGGCGCTTCGAAATGCGTGCCCGCGTTTTTCAGCAGCCAGAATGCCGTGCCGTTTTCGCGCGGCGCAACGACCATCAAGTCCGCGCGGCCGTCGCCATCGAAATCACCGAGCAGGAAACGCGCGCTGTCGAAGCACAGCGTGTCGGCCTGACACATGGGCGCGGTGGCTTGCGGATCGAATGGCGCGGCATTCAGATACTACGGCGACGCATTGTCGAAGCGCGACATTTTCGCGACCCACACGTTGAAGCCTGGCCCGTCCTTGCGACGCTGCACGTAGACGGTGCTTTCGAGGCCCGCGCCCTTGACGTCGCCGTAGAGCGCGCTTTCCTGACGCGTGTCCGTCCACACCGTATTCGACGACGGCGACCAGCGGTATTCGGCCGTCAGCATCGAACAGTGGCTCGCGCCGAGCGCACCGTCCTTTTCGCCGAGACAGTGATTTTGCGGCGTGTAGACGAAGCCGAATTCCCACGGCGTCCAGTGCAGCGCGGTATCGGTGAGATTGCATTCGCCTTCGGTCAGCTTCGAATCCCGTTCTGCGATGCACGCGCGTGTCGCGGCGTTCACGAGCAGCGCGTCGTTCTTTTCGCCGGGCCTGCCAGAACCAGTTCTGCTGCGCGCTGTTGTTGCACGCTTCGAGCGTGGGCGCTTTACCCGCGCCCGCGGACGTCATGCATCGGCTGGAATATTCATTGACGAGCTGGAACGGACGCACCTGAAATTGTGCGCCCGGCGTGTTCGCGCGCGACATGCTGAAGTAGCGGCGCGCAACCCAGTTGCCGTCCCACATGTATTCGCCGAAGACGTGTCCGGCATCGTTTCCATCGATGGCGAAATAGCTGCCGACGACATCGCGCTTCTTGAGCGTCTGCGCAGCGTTCAGATTCTTCGGCAGGCCGCCGGTCGGATATGTGACGTGATAGCCGATCGGCACGCGATTCAGACTCTGCGCAACCATGCGCGTAATGCGCGCGACCAGAATGTGATCCGGATGCTCCATGAACGCGACCGTATCCGGATTGAGCGTGTAGATCTCGGTGGCGGGCTCGAGAATCGCCCGCAGCGTCGCGATCAGTTGCGCGCGATCGTAAGTCGTCGAGCCGGTGCCATCGGAATGTATCGGATAGGTGGGAAGCGTCTGGCCGCGTTCCCACAAGAGACCGAGCGGCACCTTGCCGCCGCGCACCGCGCCGCCCGGCAGATGCAGTTCGAGCAGCTTCACGCGCGGATCGCCCTTGAGCGTGATCTGATGCACGGGCTTGCCCGCGAACGTCACCGTGGATTCCGTCCACGCATCCGGCACGCCGGCCATGCGCGCGTACGCGAGCTTGGTGCCGGTTTCGCGCAGCACGACGTAATCGAACTTCGCGCCGCCGATCAGATGCACGGTGGTCACGCACCAGCCTGCGTCGAGCTTGTCGCTGATGCCGGGATTCACGAACAGCAGATCGTCATCCAGATGCGCAACGACCGTGATGAGCGTGCCCGCATGGCAATCGGCCGAAGGCAAGGGCGCGGCGGCGCGCGCTTGAAGCGGCATCAACGCGGCGAGAAAGGCCCACGCGAACCACCACCACACTGCACGGAACCGCCCGATCGAATCACCTTTCTGCATGCTTTCCCCGAAGGCGCTTGTCCGTGCGCCAGCCGTAACGATAAAGCAGAATATTGCCGCGCTGCGGAAAACGCGGTCGGTGGCCAAGCGAACATGGGCGACGAAAACGACGTCAAACGATAACCTTTGTCCGAGGTATTGCACGCGATGGCAATCAACTGCGGGGAGACTGAGT
>LFMX01000128.1 GCA_001184405.1 Candidatus Burkholderia humilis | reverse complement strand
CTTTGAGCAAACGCCAAAGTCACCGCCACTAAGGTTGGTGTGCCGATGGCGTTCGTGTTCGCAAAGCATAAGCGAACGTACTGCCGAATAATGACAAAACGTTGCCGCGTGCAAGAGCGTTTCCGTGATTCACTGCTGGTGTCCGCTGATGACTGACACCGGCCGCGAAGCAGGCCGGTGTCAGCCGAAGGGGACCGTTACCAAGGTAGGCGAGAAAGCATGGATCGCATGGGTGCCAGGACCCGAATGGACTATGAGGGCACTCTCTACTGGACCCAAGGAATGGAGAAAACCCATCACACGACGCCTGCTGCGTGCGTGGTTGAAAAGCTGCTTTCTTTGATCACCTTCTTTGCAGCAGCAAAGAAGGTGATCCCCCCGCCGGGGAGGCGGCTACTGAATAAGAAGGCAAGAAAACAGCAGCGTCTTTGCACGAAGAAGGAGCAAACAAAACGACGGCCAACGAAGAACGCCAGCCGCCGAGAGGCAAAAAACGAACCTTATACAACCGCCGCCTTAGGCATCAAATCAGCCCGATGTTTGATTAAAGCTTCACGAAGAATAGGCTCCATAGAATCCAAAGCTTGAGGATCATCAACCGCCGCCAGAATGGCAGACCTCATGCGGGGTTCCCAAAACCACCGAATATGATCGGCGACGCTATCAACAGCCTCCTCCCCGGACTCGGGAAAGTGGAACGTCGTATAGACCACGCCCGGCTGCATGCGCTCCGAAATCTTCGCGCGCGGCACCGTCTGCCCCGCGCGCGATTCGATGCCCACCCAGTCGTCCTGTTTGATACCGCGATCCTCCGCATCGACGGGATGAATCTCCAGCCGATCCTCGTCGTGCCACTGCGAATTCTCTGTGCGACGCGTCTGCGCGCCCACGTTGTACTGCGACAGAATGCGCCCCGTCGTCAGCAGCAGCGGATACTTGCGCGTGACCTTCTCCGGCGTCGCGATGAACTTCGTGATCACGAAACGACCCTTGCCACGCACGAATTCGTCGATGTGCATCGTCGGTGTGCCGTCCGGCGCCTTCTCGTTGCACGGCCACTGAATGCTGCCGAGTTCGTCGAGCTGTTCATACGACACGTCATGAAACGTCGGCGTGAGACGCGCAATCTCATCCATGATCTCCGACGGATGCGCGTAGTTCATCTCATAGCCGAGCGCACGCGACAGCTTGATCGTCACTTCCCAGTCCGAGTAACCGGCAAGCGGCGGCATCACCTTGCGCACGCGCGAAATGCGGCGTTCCGCGTTGGTGAACGTGCCGTCCTTTTCCAGGAACGTCGAACCCGGCAGCAGAACGTGCGCATACTTCGCGGTCTCGTTCAGGAAAATATCCTGCACGACGATACATTCCATCGCCGACAACGCATCCGCCACATGCTGCGTGTTCGGATCAGACTGAACGATGTCCTCTCCCTGGCAATACAGACCCATGAACGTGCCGTGCGTGGCGGCATCGAACATATTGGGAATGCAGGCCCGGCTCGTCCTGCAGCTTCACGTTCCATGCTTCCTCGAAGAGCGAACGCACCGCTGCATCGCCGATATGCCGATACCCCGGCAACTCGTGCGGGAACGAGCCTATATCGCACGAACCCTGTACGTTGTTCTGCCCGCGTAGCGGATTCACGCCGACACCTTCGCGCCCGATATTGCCCGTCGCCATCGCCAGATTCGCGATGCCCATGACCGTCGTCGAGCCTTGCGCGTGTTCCGTGACGCCGAGGCCGTAATAGATCGCGCCGTTGCCGCCGTTGGCATAGACGCGCGCGGCTTCGCGGACCTTGTGCGCGGGCACGCCGGTCGTCGCTTCCATCGCTTCGGGCGAATTCTCTTCGCGCGATACGAACTCGCGCCATTGATCGAACGCACGCGTTTCGCAGCGTTCCGCGATGAAATCTTCCTTCAGCAAGCCTTCCGTGACGATCACATGCGCGAGCGAATTGACCATTGCCACGTTCGTGCCCGGACGCAATTGCAGGTGATATTGCGCCTTCACATGCGGCGTATCGACGATATCGATGCGACGCGGATCGATCACGATCAGCTTCGCGCCTTCACGCACGCGCCGCTTCAAACGCGAGCCGAACACGGGGTGGCCATCGGTCGGATTCGCGCCCATCACGACGATCACATCCGACTGTTCGACCGATGCAAACGTCTGCGTGCCCGCCGATTCACCGAGCGTCGACTTCAAGCCATAACCGGTCGGCGAGTGGCACACACGCGCGCACGTAATCGACGTTGTTGTTGCCGAATGCGGCGCGCACGAGCTTCTGCACGAGATACGTTTCTTCATTCGTGCAACGCGACGACGTGATGCCGCCGATCGAATCGCGCCCGTACTTGTCCTGAATGCGGCAGAACTCGCTCGCCGCGTAATTGAGCGCTTCTTCCCACGATACTTCGCGCCACGGATCGGTGATCTTCGCGCGAATCATCGGCTTCTTGATGCGGTCCTTGTGCGTCGCGTAACCCCACGCGAAGCGGCCTTTCACGCACGCGTGACCTTCGTTTGCCTGGCCGTTCTTGTTCGGCGTCATGCGCACGACGGTGTTGCCCTTCATCTCCGCCTTGAGCGAACAGCCGACGCCGCAATACGCGCACGTCGTGACCGCCGAATGCTCGGCCTGACCGAGCATGATGACGCTCTTCTCCTGCAACGTCGCAGTCGGGCACGCAGCGCCGCACGATACGCATTCGCTTTCCATGAACGGCACGTTCTCGCTCGCCGCCACGCGCAATTCGAACCCGCGTCCCGTGATGGTCAACGCAAACGTGTCTTGCGTCTCTTCGCAAGCGCGCACGCATCGATTGCACACGATGCACTT
>LFMX01000127.1 GCA_001184405.1 Candidatus Burkholderia humilis | reverse complement strand
CGACGGATCGTAATGAAGTACGGATTCGACTCGTCCTTCTTGTTTTTCAGATGGTTCGCGCCTTCATAGCCGTAACGCACTTCGCGCAATCCGACGACGCCCGCCATGTCCTGCAATTCGCAGTCGCCGTTGGCGGGGCAGGTGAGGCAGTCGAGCGAGTGATCGGAGATATACAACTCCATCACATTGCGATGCAGCGATTGCAGCTTGTCGCTTTGCGTACGCACTTTCATGCCCGCTTCGACAGGCGTCGTACACGATGCCGGGTAGCCGCGCTTGCCTTCGATTTCCACGAGACACAAATGGCACGAACCCCACGGTTCGAGCGAATCCATCGCGCAGAGCTTGGGCACATTGACGCCCGCTTCGATGGATGCGCGCATCACCACCGAAGTGCCAGCCGGAACCGTCACGCTTTGCCCGTCGATTTCGAGCGTCACGTCGATATCCGCGTGACACAGCGGCGTGCCGTAATCGGTTTCGTCGAACGGATCGCGGCGCTGTACGGACGCCGCGCTCTTGCACACGCAGTTGCCGGAGCCGCAGCCGTTGATGGTGTTGGACATGTTCGTCTCCTTTATTACGCCGCCTTCTGCGCGGGCGTGCGTGGCAAACCGAAATCTTCCGGGAAATGGTCGAGCGCGGACATCACCGGGAACGGCGTCATGCCGCCCATCGCGCAGAGCGCGCCGGACACCATCGTGTCGCATAGTTCGCGCAACAGCGTGATCTGCTTCACCGATGTATCGCCTTCACGAATCTTCGCGATGACTTCCTCGCCGCGCGTCGATCCGATGCGGCACGGCGTGCACTTGCCCCACGATTCGAGCGCGCAGAAGTGCATCGCGTATTGTGCGAGTTCGGCGAGGTTCGATGTGTCGTCGTGAATCACGAGACCGCCGTGACCGACGACCGCGCCGACCTTCGCGTATTCTTCGTGATCGAGCGGAATGTCCCACTGGCTTTCGGGCAGATACGTGCCGAGCGGTCCGCCCGCTTGCACGGCGCGCGCGGGACGTCCGCTTGCGGTGCCATCGCCGTAGTCGTAGATGAGTTCGCGCAGCGTCACGCCGAACGCCAGTTCCACGAGACCGCCTTGCTTCACGTTGCCCGCGATCTGAAACGGCAGCGTGCCGCGTGAGCGTCCCATGCCGAAGTCGCGATAGAACGCCGCGCCTTTCGCAAAGATGATCGGCACGGTCGCCAGCGTAATGACGTTATTGGACGTTATTGATGACCGTCGGCTTGCCGTACAAACCGACCAGCGCGGGCACCGGTGGCTTCACGCGCACGATGCCGCGCCTGCCTTCGAGCGATTCGAGCAGCGCCGTTTCCTCACCGCACACATACGCGCCCGCGCCCTTGGCGACATACAATTCGAACGCATGCGATGAACCGAGCACGCTCGCGCCGAGCCAACCGGCATCGCGCGCTTTATCGATCACGCGATTGAGCGTCGCGATCGAATGCGGATATTCGCTGCGCACGTAGATGTAGCCCTTGGTCGCGCCGACCGTCACCCCCGCGATGATCATGCCTTCGATCAGCATGTACGGATCGCTTTCCATCACGAGCCGGTCGGAGAACGTGCCGGAATCGCCTTCTTCCGCGTTGCACACGATGTACTTCTGGTCCGCATACGCCGCGCGTACCGTCTTCCCCCATTTGATGCCCGCTGGAAACGCTGCGCCGCCGCGACCGCGCAGACCGGAATCGATCAGCGCTTCGACCACTGCATCGCCATTCATGTCGAGCGCATTGCGCAAGCCCTGCAGACCGCCGAGCGCGACGTAATCATCGATCGACAACGGATCCGTGATGCCGATGCGCGCGAACGTCAAACGCTGCTGCTTCTTCAGATACGGAATCTCCTCGACGATGCCAACGTTCTTCGCGTGCGCTTGACCTTCGTGGAAACCGGCATCGAAAAGAGACGCAACGTCTTCCGCCTCGACATTCGAGTACCCGATGCGTCCTTGCGCGGTTTCCACTTGGACGAGCGGTTCGAGATAGAAGAGGCCACGCGAACCATTGCGCACGATCTGCACGTCGATGCCGCGCTTCGCCGCTTCATCCGCGATGGCCGTTGCCACATGATCCGCGCCCAAAGAGAGCGCGGCGGAATCGATAGGAACGTAGATGCGCGTCATGCCGTCACCTCCGCAACTTTGGTCTGCGCGGCGGCATAGAGACGATCGAACTTGGCGGGCGTCACGCGTGCGTGAAGTTCGCCGTTGATCATCATCGATGGCGACAGCGCGCATTGGCCGAAACAGAACACAGATTCGAGTTCCGTGTTTTCCGCGTGTCCATTGTCGAAGGTGCAGCCCGTGTGTGCTTCGATGTGATCTTTCAGCGCTTCGGTGCCCATGCTGCGGCACGCTTCCGTGCGGCACAACTGCACGGTCACGCGCACGGGCGGCGCGCTTCGAAAGTGATGGTAATAGGTGATGACGCCGTGGACTTCCACGCGCGACAGCGACAGCGACAACGCTCGCGCGAGCGGCGCGACGGCGCTTTCCGGCACATGGCCGACTTCGTCCTGGATGGCGTGCAAGACGCTCATCAACGTTGCGCCTTGCACGGCGTGACGGCGTACCAGCTCTTCAGATGCAGCAACGGACAGCTGCGCGTGTGTCATGGGGCTCCTCCAACGCTCGGCATATGTATTGTTGATGCATATTAGATCAATATAATGAAAGGCGCCGAGCCTTAAAGGGAACAATAGGCGGGGTGATATATCTTGGCAATAGGAAGGGGAAGATCATATGGTGGGCGTCGAATGCCGTGCCGAACTGGTGCTACGGGACGCCGACGGCCGGGAAACCAGTCTCAGCGCGGTTGTGCCGCTTTTACAGCT
>LFMX01000126.1 GCA_001184405.1 Candidatus Burkholderia humilis | reverse complement strand
GTGCGTCGGGATCTCGAATCTCGTGTGGCTGCCGGTGATGGGCGCGGTGTCGGACCGTATCGGGCGTCGGCCGGTGCTGATCGTGTTCACCGTTCTGACGATTCTCACATCGTATCCGGCGGTGCAGTGGCTGGTCGCGGATCCGTCGTTTGCGCGTCTGTTGATGGTCGAACTGTGGCTGTCGTTCCTGTACGGCAGCTATAACGGCGCAATGGTCGTGGCGCTGACCGAAGTGATGCCCGCCGATGTGCGCACCACCGGCTTTTCGATGGCCTACAGTCTCGCGACGACCATCGGCGGTTTCACGCCTGCGATCTCGACGTATCTGATCCACACGACGGGCAACAAGGCTGCGCCGGGCTTGTGGATGGGGCTGGCCGCGATTTGCGGTCTGATCGCCACGCTGGTGCTGTATCGCTCGCCGGAAGCGCGCAATCAGTACAAGACGGCCTGAGGCGTTCGCCGTTTGAAAGAACCCACGTTTCGGCGTGGGTTTTTTTCGACTAAGACGAAAGCGACGACACCACGCGCGCGATAACCCCATCCCACGCGCCCGGCGCGCTTTGCCGCACGAGCCGCGCCACCGGATACCACGACGTTTTCTCCGCATCGACGCCCCAGCGCCAGTCCACGGCGAACGGCAGCATGACCGTCACCGGCTTGCCGAGCGCGCCCGCCAGATGCGCGACCGACGTATCCACGGACACGACCGAATCGAGTTGGTCGACGATGGCGGCGGTATCGGCGAAATCGGACAAGCGGCCTTCCAGACGATGGATCGACTTGGCGTTCGGATGCGCGAGCAGCGTGTTGCGCTCGCGTTCGGTGAGAAACGGCTGCAACACGATCCAGTCGATGCCCTCGAGCGCGAACAGCGGCGCGAGCGCTTCGACCGGCGCCGAGCGCGTCTCACCGGGCTGCAATCGCCCCGACCACGCGATGCCGATCTTGCGCCGCGCCTGTCCGCCGATCGATCCGCGCCATTTGCGGCGGTAATCGGCGGCGGCGACGAGATACGGCGTGCGCGCGGGAACCGCGTCCGGCGATGTGATGCCGAGCGCGATCGGCAAACTCAGCAGCGGGCAGAACGCATCGGCTTTCACGTTCGCGCCGTCCGCCTTGCTTTTCAGTTCGATGCGAAGCGAGCGCGCCGCCGGCGCGATCAGCGGCACGAGCGCAGGCTGCACTTCGAGCACCAGCGTGCCGACGCGCGACTTCGCGAACGCCGCGAAACGCACGAACTGCAGCGTGTCGCCGAAACCTTGCTCCGCGCGCACGAGCAGCGTGCCGGCGGGCATGGGCGCGCCGCTCCAGCGGGGTATCGGCGGGGCGGGCTGGCTGCCGGGCGTGGCGAGCCGCCATTCGTATTCGGCGAGGCCGCGCGCGTAATCGCCGAGCGCGAGCAGCGCCAAACCGCGATTCAGATGCGCGGCGGGCATCGTCGAATCGAGACGCAACGCTTCATCGAACGCACGAATGGCCGCGCGATGCGACGACAGCGCGAGATGCGAATTGCCGAGGCAGAGCCACGCCACGCCGTACTTCGGATCGAGCCCGACGGCACGTTCGAAATCGGCGACGGCTTCTGCATGATGGCCGAGCTTCGCGCGCGCGTGTCCCAGCCCGAAATACGCGGGCGCAAAGCGCGGATGCAGGTTGAGCGCTCTTTGGAACGACGCAATCGCGTCTTTCGGCTGATCGTGCGAATCGAGCAGATTGCCGAGATTGAAGTGCGCCGCGGCATATTTCGGCTCGTGTTGGACGGCCGTGCGGAAGCGGGTAATGGCGCCGAGCGTATCGCCGAGCGCGTTGAGCGCCATGCCGAGATTGTTGTGCGCGCCCGCGTGGTTCGGCCGCAGCGACAGCGCGCGTTCGAACGCGCCGCACGCTTCCGCGTGCCGTTTCAGCGATGCCAGCGCGTTGCCGAAGTTGTTCCACGCGGCGGCATCGTTCGGATTGATGCGCAGCGTTTTTTCGAAGGCGTCGGCGGCGTCTTCGTGGCGGCCCGCGACGGAATACGCGTTGCCAAGGTTGTACTGCGCGAGCGGAAAGCTCGGCTCGAGCGAGACCGCGTTGCGAAAGCGTTCGATTGCATCGTCGATACGGCCGAGCGCCTTCAGCGCATTGCCGAGGTTCAGTTGCAGACCGGCATCGCCGGGGCGCAGATCGACGGCGCGGCGCACGAGCGCGGCCGCCTCTTCGTGCTGGCCTTGTTGATGGCGCAGCACGCCGAAGTAATGCAGTGCATCGACGTGGAGGGGTTCGGCGGCGAGCGCGGCCTGATAGTCGCGCTCCGCTTCGGTCAGGCGGCCGTCACGATGGGCCGCGAAACCGCGGGCAAATACGGTTTCCATGACGGGAGATTTTTGCAAACTCCATATTTTCCCACACTGGGACCGGGGTTCTTCGGAATGCGGGTTGACTTGTTGCCGCGATGGTACTTAACATATGAACACATATTCAACTGTTTTCATCAATTTCCGTGTCCTCTGTTGCCATCTCCGATGAGTGCGTCGTGCCGCTCGCCGACCTGTTTCGCCTGCTCGGCGATCCCACGCGCTTGCGCATCGTGCTCCTGTGCGTCGATGAAAAACGCGCAGTCGGGGCGATCGCCGAATCGCTCGGGCTGTCGGCGTCGATCGTGAGCCATCATTTGCGCCTGCTGCGCGCGGCGCGCATCGTGCGGGCGGAGCGTCAGAGCAAGCAGGTGTTTTGCGTCGCCGCGGACCGTCATATCAGTTCGATACTTGGCGAATTGCTGGAACACGTCGCGGAGCCGCAACAGGGCGCGACGGAAATCGAATGAAAGGCCTGGAACAATGAACACGCATTCGCATCACGATCACAAGCACGACCATGACCACGGTTCTGCAGGACATCA
>LFMX01000125.1 GCA_001184405.1 Candidatus Burkholderia humilis | reverse complement strand
TCATCACCATCACGCGCCGCAGGCCGGGTAGGGCTGCACGTTCGCGCCCGCGGTCGGGCTGAAGTGCTGATCGTCGTCGTGCAGGGCGTGTACGGCTTTCTTGCGCATTCCACCGCGTTGCTCGCCGATGCCGGCCACAATCTCTCCGACGTGCTCGGCCTGTTGCTCGCGTGGGGCGTGGTCCTGGCTCGGCACGCGCCGGCAGAACGCGCGCTATACGTTCGGCCTCGGCAGTTCGTCGATTCTCGTGTCGCTCGGCAATGCCGCGCTGCTGCTCTTCGCGTGCGGCGCGATCGTGCTCGAAGTGGTCCAGCGTCTCTTGAATCCCGCGCCGGTCGCGGGGCTGGACGTGTTCGTCGTCGCGATGCTCGGCTTGATCGTCAACGGCTTTTCTGCGTGGCTTTTCATGCGCGGCAGCAAGGAAGACCTGAACGTGCGCGGCGCATTTCTGCACATGGCCGCCGATGCCGCCATTTCCGCCGCCGTCGCGGTAAGTGGCCTCGTCATTCTCTACACGGGATGGAGCTAACTCGATCCGCTGATGAGTCTGATCGTCGTATCGGTGATCGTCGTCGGTACGTGGGGACTCGGGCGCGACGCCATGTGCCTCGCGATGGGCGCGGTGCCGCCGGGCGCCGACATGGAGCGCATCCGCGAATATCTGATGCAGCTTCCCGGCGTCGACGATGTGCACGATCTGCACGTCTGGGCGCTGTCCACCACGGAAAACGCGCTGACCGTGCATCTCGTGATGCCCAAGGCCATCCGGGCGATGCCTTCGTGCAAAGCGTTGTGACCACGCTGCGCGCCGAATATTCGATGCATCACGCGACCGTGCAGGTGGAGTTCGGCATGGCATGGCATGTCATGTCATGCGTGCGTGCTCGAGGAACGGCATCACGCGCATTGACGCGTTGCACGCTGCGACGCACGACGGCCACGAAGAAGACCGGCGTACACTAGAGAGCGCGTGATGTCACACGGAGGACCGTATGTCTGCGCCAAAGGTGAATCCGGGCTTGCCGCACGAGAAGCTCGACGTGGCGCCCGTTCTGATCGTCTGCGCGGAGCCGACCGGACTGGCTGCCGCGATGAGTCTCGCGCGCGCATGTGCCCGTGCGGCTCATCGACAAGGCCGCGTCGCCGTCGCCGTATTCACGCGCCATCGGGTATTCAGGCGCGCACGCTGGAGCTGTTCGAGCAGCATCGCATCGTCAAGCCGTTTCTGGAGCGAGGGCACCGCGCGCGGGTCGCCAATCTTTATTCGAACGGTCAGCGTCTCGCGCGGCTGGACTTCGATCCGCTGCAGACGCGTTATCCGTATCTGCTCTTTCTCGATCAATCACAGACCGAGCGTCTGCTCGCCGGGCATCTCGCCACATTCGATGTGAACGTCGAACGCAGCGTCGAACTCGTCGATCTGACGCAGGGTTCGGCGGGCGTGCAGGCCACGCTGCGTCATCCGAACGGGCGCGATGAATTGCTGCGGCCGTCGTATGTGATCGCCGCGGACGGCGGGCACAGTTTCGTGCGGCATCGGCTGAATATTGGTTTCGATGGCAAGACGTTCGAGCAGACCTTTCTGCTCGCCGACTGTCAGGCCGATTCCGACTGGCCCGACGACGAGTTCCATATCTTTGCATCCGGTGAAGGCTTGGCCGCGCTCTTTCCGATGGGCGATGGCCGCGCGCGTCTGATCGCCGATCTTGCGACGCCGCCCGCGAGTGCGGGTATGGGTGACGCCAAGGCCGGACCGACGATCGAGGAGTGTCGCGCGCTGGTGGAGCGGCGGGTGCATCATCGCGTGGATTTATCGGACCTGACGTGGTCGTCGTACTTTCATTTGCATAGTCGGATGGTGGATCGGCTGCGCAACGAGCGCGTGTTTCTTACGGGCGATGCTGCGCACGTGCACAGTCCCGCCGGCGCGCAGGGCATGAACACCGGCATTCAGGAAGCGTTCAATCTCGGCTGGAAGATCGCGCGGATGCTCGCGGACGGCGCGCCCGAGCGTCTCTTGGACACCTATCACGCGGAGCGGCATCCGATCGAGCGCGATGTGCTGCGGCAATCGAGCATGGCCCGATGCGTCTGATGCGCGATCACGTAATGCCCGCGCTCGCCGGATGCGCGCGTGCATGTGATCGATGGTCCGCTCGGGGGTCTTCCCGGTAGCGGGTGCCTGTTCGATCTGCACGATCCGGGGTGTTTTTCGCTTTTTCTGCTCGTGAATCCTGATGGCGAGGATGATATTGCGCTTGCTCCTGCGACGATTACTGTGGCGCATGCGATGCGCGATCCGGATCTTGATGGGCTGACTGCTTCTATCGAGTCTGTTCTTTCTGGTGCTGTGCGCGTTTGGCGAATTACCGATACGGTTGGCGAGGGTGCTCATTCGCTTACCGATAATTATGGGCGGACGCGCCCGGCGTTTTATCTCGTTCGGCCGGATAGGTTATATTGCGGCTCGCGGGCGTGCGCCTTCTGATGTGCATGCACTGCTGCGGCATTGTGAGATGTGGTTTAGTGCGCAGGGGGCCGATGAGGATCGGCGGCAGGGGGACGGGGAGTATCGGGAGGACTGATTTTTTCGCTTCTCCTGCGGTGCTTTGTGCAAAAGGGCTGCTGTTTTCTTGCGTTTTTATTCAGTAGCCGTCTCCCCGGCGCAGTAGCCGTCTCCCCGGCGGGGGGATTACTTTCTTTGCTGCTGCAAAGAAAGTAATCAAAGAAAGCAGCTTTTCAGCCACGCACGCAGCACATTTTCGGTGGTGGGTTTTCTTGATTCCGTGGGTCCAGTAGAGAGTGCCCTCATAGTCCATTCGGGTCCTGGCACCCATGCGATCCATGCTTTCTCGCCTACCTTGGTAACGGTCCCCTTCGGCTGACACCGGCCCGCTTCGCGGCCGGTGTCAGTCCGCATAGGAAACCGGCAGTGAATCACGGAAGCGGGCTTGCACGCGGCAACGTTTTATCGCTATTCGGCAGTACCTTGATTAGCGCTCCGATGAGCGCATACACCCCCGCGCGCAACTACGGTCCGTTTGGCGCAATGCGATCGCGCCGGTTCGTTCATGCCGTAAGCGCTCGAGCGGTCTTAACGGACCGCCCGTTTGAG
>LFMX01000014.1 GCA_001184405.1 Candidatus Burkholderia humilis | reverse complement strand
GCATCGACGATGGCTTCCATCAGGTCGCGATCAGCCTTGCGATCGTTGCGCCTGGGCGCCGTGCCTTGCGCGTTTTTGATCGCCTCGCTTTCCTCTTCGATCGGCCGATACCGCACTTCCACCGGATACAGCCGCCCGCTCACTTCGATCACGGGCGCGGGTTTTTCGTCGCTGCCGAAATGGCGCGCGAATCGTTCGGCGTCGATGGTCGCGGACGTGACGATCAGCTTCAGATCCGGGCGCTTCGGCAGAACTTCCTTCAGATAGCCGAGCAGAAAGTCGATGTTCAGGCTACGTTCGTGCGCCTCGTCGATGATGATCGTGTCGTACGCTTTCAGCAGCAGATCGGTCTGCGTTTCGGCAAGCAAAATGCCGTCCGTCATCAACTTGACCGATGCGCCCGCCGCGAGGTTATCCGTAAAGCGCACCTTGTAGCCGACGACTTCGCCGAACGGCGTGCCGAGTTCTTCCGCGATACGCCTTCCCGTCGCCGATGCCGCGATGCGTCGCGGCTGCGTGTGACCGATGAGACCGCTGCCGCCCGCGCCGAGACCGCGTCCGAGCGCGAGACAGATTTTCGGGAGCTGCGTGGTTTTGCCCGAGCCGGTTTCGCCGCTGACGATCACAACCTGATTCGATGCAATCGCCCGCGCGATTTCCTCGCGGCGGCCGGAAACGGGCAGCGCTTCGGGGAAGGTGATCTGCGGGATCGGGTTGGGCGTGATGACGCGCGGCGGGCGGCTTGGGCGCTCGTTTGTGCGGGTTTCTTCGCGGCGCGGTTGTTGCGGCTTTTGTTTCGCGGCGCGAGTATCGTCGCGCTCTGATTGCGCGCGCTTCGTTTCGCGCTTCACGTTCCGCGTGCGGCGCTTGCTGTTTTGGCTGGCCGCAATCGGCCTGCTGCCTGGTTGCACGAGCGCTTTCGTCGCGCTTGACACGTACCTTCGGCTGACCGCGATGTCCGCGTGCGGCATCGCGCGGCGCTTGTTTCTCACGCTTGACGTGCTGCGCTTCCTGCGTCGTCGGACGATCGCCTTCGACTTGCGGCTTCGCCTGACCACGCTGTTCACGTGGCGCACGATTTTGCTCGCGCGGCGTCTGCGCACCTTGCGGCGTTTTCGACTCGCCGCCTTGGCGGGCGGCAACGTGTTCAGCGGTTCGAGCACGCGCCGTATCGGCTTCCACGCGCGGCGGCTGTGCGCGCTCGGCCTGCGACGCCTGACGCCCGGCACCCGCTTGCGGCAATTGCTTCGAACGATCCGCACGCTCGCGCGACGCATCCTGCGCTCCCGCAAACCTGCGCGCGGCCTGCTCAGCCCGCCCGTTTCCCCCGACGCACCCGTTCCCTCCCGCGCTTCGCGCAGCAGGTTATCGCGCAGTTGCTTCAACTGCTCCTGGGTATCGAGAGATTGATCGGCGGACTGAGACTTGCCCGCTTGGGAGGGACGCGAGGATCGGGAAACATTCGGCATAACATCACATTATAATCCGGCTATGAATTCCCAAACCGACCTCACGATGAGCACACAAGCGGCATCGCAGCCGGCCGCCAGCGAGCCGGAAGCCCCCAATCCCCACGGCCAGTTCGTTGACTGGATGCGGTCCGTCGCGCCCTATATTCACGCATTTCGCAACAAAACCTTCGTCGTCGCGTTCGGCGGCGAACTCGTGCAGGAAGGCCGCCTGAATGCGCTCGTGCAGGATGTCGGCCTGCTCCATGCGATGGGCATCCACGTCGTGCTGCTGCACGGCTCGCGTCCGCAGCTCGACGAGCAGTTGAGCCTGCACGGCGTCGAATCGGCGTTTTCGCACGGACTGCGCATCACGGATGCGCGCGCGCTCGAGTCCGCAAAGGAAGCGGCGGGCGAAGTGCGTCTGGATATCGAAGCCGCGATCAGTCAGGGCTTGCCGAACACGCCGATGGCGCACGCGCACATCAGCGTCGTGTCGGGCAACTTCGTGACCGCGCGGCCGGTCGGTATTCTCGATGGCGTCGATTTCCAGCACACCGGCGTCGTGCGCAAGATCGATGGCGATTCCGTGCGCCAGTCGCTCGCGAGCAACAAGCTCGTGCTGCTCTCTCCGCTCGGTTTCTCGCCGACCGGTGAAGCCTTCAACCTGTCGATGGAAGATGTCGCGTCCTCCGCCGCCATCGCGCTGCGCGCCGACAAGATCATCTTCGTGACGGAAATTCCCGGTCTCGTCGATGGCGAAGGCGAACTGGTGCGCGAAATGTCGCTCGACGATGCGTATCGTCTGCACGAAAGCGGCGAACTCCAGGGCGACACCGCGTTCTATCTGAAGCACGCCATACGCGCGTGCCGCGGCGGCGTGGCGCGGGCGCACATCATTCCGTACGCGCTCGACGGCAGCGTGCTGCTCGAACTGTTCCTGCACGACGGCGTCGGCACGATGATCTCGTACGAAAACCTCGAAAGCCTGCGCGAAGCCACGCCCGACGACGTCGGCGGCATTCTCACGCTGATCGAGCCGTTGGAAACGGACGGCACGCTCGTGCGGCGCGGGCGGCACCAGATCGAGCGCGACATCGACCATTTCTCGGTCATCGAGCACGATGGCGTGCTCTTCGGCTGCGCGGCGCTATATCCGTACACGCAGGAGCGCATCGGCGAAATGGCGTGTCTCACCGTCGCGCCGGAAGCGCAAGGTTCGGGCGATGGCGAGCGCCTGTTGAAACGCATCGAACAACGCGCCCGCGCGCGCGGCCTCACGCGCATTTTCGTGCTGACGACGCGCACCGAGCACTGGTTTCTCAAGCGCGGTTTCGTGAAGGTCACGGTCGATGATCTGCCCGAAGACCGCCGCCGCTTCTATAACTGGCAGCGCAAATCGCTCGTGCTGATGAAACAGCTTTAATACGCCCCCACAGAGCGCCTGGCGCTTGGCGACGCCGATACAGGAGAAATACACGATGGCCCGAATGATTCAATGCGCGAAGCTCGGCAAGGAAGCCGAAGGACTGGATTTCCCGCCGCTGCCGGGCGAGCTCGGCAAGCGCATCTACGAAACGATCTCGAAGGAAGCGTGGCAAGGCTGGCTCAAGCAGCAAACCATGCTCATTAATGAAAACCGCTTGAACATGGCCGATCCGCGTGCGCGGCAATATCTGATCAAGCAGACCGAGAAATATTTCTTCGGCGAAGGCGCGGATACGGCGCAGGGTTATATCCCGCCGCAAAGCTGAAAAAGCGCGATGGATCGCACAGAAAAACCGGCCCCGCGCGGCCGGTTTTTTCTTGCCCGCGCTCGTGCGAAATGTCCGGTTTGGTTAGTCCAGAGCGCAGGCTTGCGAAAATCGGCGCAATCCTAAGCCCGACAAGGGATTGAGCGATTTGCGCAAGCCTGCGCGGACAAGTAAGTTTGCACATCGTCTGCCATCGTGTTATTATCTTGAATGTTTTCAACAGCAACTCACCATCATTTACGTGTTAATGCCACTCACGGCATTTGCACGCCAGTGACAGTTTTTATACAAAGAGGCGCGTCGGTTTCAGCAACAACGCCGGCCTTTTTCGTCTCAGCATAAGTTTTCGCCGACGTCGCGGCTCATCCGCGGCAGCCCAACGATCTCTTTCGTTGCGTTCGCCGTCCGCACGTCAAATTCGTTTGTTTTATCCGAGTGCAATTTCGCGACTCACGTCGCAAGGCATCAGCATCGCGTTTGCTAGTGAATCTTCAGCATCTTTTTAAGATCGATGCTGGGCGGAGCCGTTGGCGCTTCGCTTCACGCAACTTTGCGGCGCCGTCACGAAACTGCACTGTCCCGGCAATACGCGTCGTCATTCGCTTGATCGACGCGCCCGACCGTTCCTTCGCGAGCGTTCGGGACTGAACACGGAGTCTTTTCGACATGAACGCTCATCACGAGGGCCTTTGGCGCAAACGCAGTAAACCCGGCGAATCGTCCGGTCTCACCATCGACGACATCACAATCGTCGATCAATCTCTCCTCAAGCGCGCAGTCGACGCGATGGCCATCGGTAACGCGATCGAATGGTTCGACTTCGGCGTGTACAGCTTATCGCCGTCACGCTCGGCAAGGTCTTCTTCCCGTCGAGCAGCCCGGCCGCGCAGTTGCTCGCGACCTTCGGCACCTTCGCGGCCGCGTTTCTCGTGCGCCCGCTCGGCGGCATGGTGTTCGGGCCGCTGGGCGATCGCATCGGCCGCAAGCGCGTGCTCGCGATGACCATGATCATGATGGCCGTCGGCACGTTCTGTATCGGGCTGATTCCGAGCTATGACAGCATCGGCGTGATGGCGCCCGTGCTGCTGCAAGGCTTTTCGACGGGCGGCGAGTACGGCAGCGCGGCGACGTTCATCGCCGAATTTTCGCCGGACAAGAAGCGCGGTTTCATGTCGAGCTTTCTGGAGTTCGGCACGCTCGTGAGCTACATGCTCGGCGCAGGCGTGGTCGCGGTGCTGACGGCGGTGATGTCGCAGGAAACGCTGCTGTCGTGAGGCTGGCACATTCCATTCATGATCGCCGGTCCGCTCGGTCTGATCGGTCTGATCGGTCTCTACATTCGGATGAAGCTCGAAGAAACGCCCACGTTCCAGCGTGAAGCGGAAAAGGCCGAAGCCGTATCGCACGAAACGACCAAGCAGCAGTTCCGCGAAACGCTGATTCAGCAATGGAAGCCGCTGCTTCAGTGCGTCGGCCTCGTGCTGATCTTCAACGTGACGGACTATATGGCGCTGTCGTATTTGCCGAGCTATCTGTCGGCGACGCTCAAGTTCAACGAGACGCACGGCCTGTTCATCGTGCTCGTCGTGATGGTCCTGATCGTGTTTACGGGCGTGATACCGTCGTCACTGCCGGCGCTGTTTCCGACGAAGATCCGCTATGGCGCGCTCGCGATCGGCTTCAATGTGTTGGTGTCGCTGTTCGGCGGTACGACACCGCTCGTCACGGCATGGCTCGTCGATAAAACCGGCATGCTGACGATGCCCGCGTACTACCTGATGGGCGCGTCGGTGATCGGCATCATCTCGGTGCTGGCGCTGCATGAAACCGCGAAGAAGCCGCTGAAGGGCTCGCCGCCGGCGGTGGCGTCGCACTCGGAAGCGCAAGCGGTGCTGCGTGGTCATCGCGTGGCCGACGAGATGGATCATCTGCCGGAAGGCGCGGCGCGGGCTTGATCGCTTACTTTGGATATTTGAAGGGCCGGTGTTTTCGATAACACCGGCCCTTTTTCTATGCGATCAGCTGAACGATGCGCGCTTCGGCTTTTCCGCTTTCGATCTCGAGCAACGCCAGCGATATCGGCAATTTGAAACGGTGCGGTCCCGCGCTGCCGGGATTCACGAACAGCAGGCCATTGCGCTGTTCGACGAGCGGCTTGTGCGAATGCCCGGTCACGACGATATCGATTCCATCTAATTGCTTCGGCACATCGGCGATATCGTGCACCACATAGAGCGTCAAACCGCCCAGTTCGATGCGCGCTCGCTCGGGCAGCGACGCGACTTCATCGGCGATATCGTTGTTGCCGCACACGACAGTCAGCGGCGCGAGTTGCGCGAGCGCATCGAGCACATCGCGCTTGCAAATATCGCCCGCATGCACGATGTGATCGACGCCGCGCAGGGCATCAAGCGCTTCGGGACGCACGAGGTTGTGGGTATCGGAAATGAGGCCGACTCGCATGGCATGCATGTCATTCGTGCTCGAGCAAAATGCGTTCGATGCGCGTGCCGGGCACGAGCGACGACGCGGCAAAATCCGCGATAGCGATGATGGCGCTATCGCTGAAGGCTTCGTGCTTCCTTACGCTGGATTCAGTGCCGCCGATTATGCGTGACGTGAAATATCTTGTCGAATCGGCTGCAACGGGGCACGGGTGCGGTTTTTGGCGGGTGCGGGCGTAGTGGTAGAATCGCGTCCGTTCTGCCGGGGTGATGAAATTGGTAAACATAGCGGACTTAAAATCCGCCGCCGCAAGGCTTGCCGGTTCAAGTCCGGTCCCCGGTACCAGGTACCAGGTACCAAGTAGTTCGCAGTTCGCAGATTGCGATGAAAAACCCCGAGAGCGTGGCGCGTCGGGGTTTTTGTTTTTGCGGGCAACGGCAGCAACAACCCTCACACCGCTTCCAGCAGCAACTCCGCATCCCTCACCGCATCGAACAGCGCCTCGATCGGCGTGTCGCGATCGAGCACGCAGATATGCTCGATATCGAACGGCAACGCATCCACGCCGACGAACCGTACCGTGCCCCCGAAGCAGTCTCGTCCTCTTCCCTTACGGACCGAAGCGATGTAATTCGGGGTGACATACAGCGCAACTGGCATCATGGCGGCCTCCACGACTGGCTCGTTCCGACCGGCACATCGGCTGCATGAAGTGGTCGGTGAGGCAAGTCTAGTCATCGGCGATGGGCGTGATCACCCTCGCTTGGGAGGGTTCGCCTCCCCCATTTCGATGCCGTCGCATCGCGCGCCTTAAACCGCGTGGCCCAGAACGCGCGCCACGTAATGCCGGCCCCACGCTTCGCCGTACGCGATCGCTTCGGCGACGGTCTCGAACGGGCCGTGGCCGCCCGTCATGTCGCCGGAATCGTCGGCGAGCGTCGTGCCGTGCAGCGGCTGTTGGTCGATTCGCGTGACGCGCACGCGGATGGTGTAGCGTTCGATGTCGTCATCGTCCGTCCGGGCCGGCACGGTATGCATCGAAAGCATGTAATCGCCCACTTCGATATCTTTCTGCATGACTGTCGCCTCCGTCGATTCCGGCCATTGTGCTACCGCTTCGCGTATCGAAACAAGGCGCCGCGCAATGCACTACCGTGATACGTTCGCCTGCGCGTGCTATAAAGCTTCGCCGCGTCCTTTCTTTCTCCGCCGCCCGTCCGAATCCATCGATGAACAACCGTTTCCTTTTGCTCGCCCTTCCGCTCGCGCTCCTGTCCGGCTGCACGTCGTATTACGTCAACGTCGATGCCTGCAAGAACCGGATGCGCGCCGACTATCCGGGCGCGGCCAGCGCGCCGCTGAAAATCACCGGCTCGGGCGCGGCCTATCAGGGTTCGCGCGTGATCGTACGCGGCACGATGGAAACCGATCCCGTGCCGCCCGCGACGAAGAAGCTGCAAGCGCCGGTCGCGGCCGAATGCACGTTCAACGAAAAAACGCTGACGGGCTTTCAGTGGCTCTCGCCCGCGGTGTTCGCGAAGAAAACCGCGCCCGCCGACGAGTAAGCGCGCCGCAGGCGGCGGCCTGACACGCAACGGAGGATGAGACCCCATGCTCCTCGCCCAGATCAGCGATCTGCACATCACGCCTCCGGGCACGCCGGCTTATGGCTCGATCGACACCGCCGCCTTTCTCACTCGCGCCATCGACGCGCTCAACGCGCTCGATCCGCGCCCGGATGCCGGCTCATCACCGGCGATCTCGTCGATGCAGGCGGTATCGACGAATATCGGCACTTGCGTGCGCTGCTCGCGCGTCTCGCGATTCCGTGGCATGCGTTCGTCGGCAATCACGACGATCGCGCGCACTTTCGCGCGGTGTTCGGCGAGCGGCCCGAGATTCCCGCCGATGGCTTTATCCAGTACGCATTCGATATCGGCGATGTGCGCGTCATCGCGCTCGATACGCTCGATACGCTCGATACGCTCGATACGCTCGATACGCTCGATACGCTCGATCTCGGCCGGTTGCGCCTCGCGTGGCTCGAAGCCGAACTCGACGCCAGCCGCAACCGGCCGGTGCTGATCGGCATGCATCATCCGCCAGTTGCGTGCGGCATCGGATTCATGGATGCCATTCGTTTCGCGCCCGGCGACAGCCGCGCGCTCGATGCGCTCGTGCGGCGTCATCCGAATGTCGAGCGGATCGTGTGCGGGCACGTGCATCGCGCGATCACCGCGCGCTTCGGCGGCACGATCGTCTGATGCGCGCCGTCGACCGCGCATCAGGTCGCGCTGGACCTCAAGCCGAACAGCGCCGATGCGTTCGTCATGGAACCGCCCGCTTTCGGTCTGCACCTGTGGCGGCCGGAGACGGGACTCGTCACGCATTGCGTGAGCATCGAACAGGGCGGCGGGCCGCAGCTGTTCTGATCCCCTATCCTTACACAGGACTGCGTAGCAACTCCATTGCTCACCAGCAATCACATTGCATCATCCGATGCGCAATCTCCGATAACTCAATACTAAAATTCTGTATTCCTATCGTTAATGCTGATTCGCTTTGAGAAATTGTCTTAGGAAAATAGGACTCACCTGAGAGAAAGGCCTAAGAGCCCGTAGGAGAGTTCATGAAGACGATGATGAAGCTAGCCGGCGCGTTCGCATTAATGCTGACGGGGACGACGCTCGCGCACGCGGGTCTCGATTGCAGCGGTCCGCGCGGCGGCTGGCGCGTGCAGACATCCGATAGCTGGACCGGATCGGACAAGCTCACACATATGGCCGTGTCGGCGCCCTTCGGTGCGCTCGGTGCGGACGTGATGCGCGACACGAATCATCCGGTGATTTACGGCACGCTGCTCGGCACCGCGCTGGGCTTCGCGAAGGAAGTCTTCGACGGCACCTGCCGCTCGTCCGGTTTCTCCTACAAAGACCTCGCCGCCGATGCCGTCGGTTCGCTGATCGGCGCGTCGCTCACGCACTGGGCGATCATGTATCAGCGCAACCAGCACGGCATGACCGTGGGACTGCGCTATTCCACCGATTTTTGACCGAGGCGGCCGGAGCGCATCCGAGCAAAGGCGGCGGGTCTCCGCTAATATCGTTGGCTGGCCGCGCGCCACCTTTTTCTCTCCGACGACGCTTCGAGCCCATGTCTGCTTCATCGCACACCGAGCCGCACGACCGCCACCCGCACTACTCACGCGCCACGCTCTGGCTACTCGCGACGATCGCCGGTGTATCGGTCGCGAATATCTACTTCAATCAGCCGCTGCTCGACGACTTTCGCACGACGTTTCCACAGTCCACGTCGATGATCGGTGCAGTGCCCGCCACGACGCAATTCGGCTATGCGCTCGGCAATCGCTTCGACCGGCGGCTTCTGATCCTGCTGCAACTCGCGGCGCTCGCGCAGCAGGCCGTGCCCTTCTCCGCCGAACTCGCGCCCGCTTCGGAGCGCGGTCACGCCGTCGGCGTGGTGATGAGCGGGCTGTTGCTCGGCATTCTGCTGGCGTGCGGTGTTCGGCGCATTGGTGGTGGCGACGATCGCGCTGGCGGTCGTCGTGATCGTGCGGCTGCCGAAGGAGCCGTCCGACCTCGACGCTCTCGTACGGCAAGCTGCTCGCGTCGATGTGGCATCTCGCCGTCGAAAATCCCGGCCTGCGCGAAGCGGCGCTCACGGGCGGCGCGCTGTTCGCAGGCTTCAGCGCGTTCTGGTCGATGCTCACGCTCCTGCTCGCGGGCGAGCCGTTTCATATGGGACCGCAGGCGGCGGGACTGTTCGGCATCATCGGCGCGGCGGGCGCGCTGGCCGCACCGGTCGCGGGGAAATCGGCCGACAAGCGCGGGCCGCGCGCGGTCATTACGCTGTCGATTGCGCTGGTGGCGGTATCGTTCGTCATTTTTGCGATGTCGGGGCGCAGCATCATCGGGCTGGTGATCGTCGGCGTGATCGTGCTCAATACGGCGTACAGGCCGCGCAGATATCGAATCAGTCGCACATTTACGCGCTCAAGCCCGAGGCGCGCAGCCGCGTCAACACGGTGTATATGGTCGCGTATTTCATAGGCGGCGCGGCGGGGACGGCGCTCGCGTCGGTCGCGTGGCACGCGATGGGGCTGGATGGGCGTGTGTATCGTCGGGCTGACGGCGACGGGACTGGCCGCGTTCAGTCACTGGCGCGGTGGCGAGCGCAAACTCGCTGCATCGTGATGCAGCGAGTTTGCGCTCAAATCCGCTCGCGCGCGTAGTCGCACATCGCGTCGAGCACGCGATCGAACTCCAGCGACTTATCGTAGAACCGCTGCACGCCGAACGCGCGGCATCGCTCGCGATAGGTCGGCAGCGCGTGATTCGTCAGCACCGCAACGAACGCGTCGCGCGGCGCGCCCGTTTCCTTGAGCCACGCGAGCACGTCCATGCCGGAACCGCGCTTGAGTTGCAGATCGACGATCACCGCGTCGTAAAGCTGTGCCTTTAGCAGCACGATGGCCTCGTCCGGCACATCGGCGAAAGCGGTGACGCCCGTGAAACCGAGCAAACCGGCGATGATGGCCACGATCGCAAAGAATAGAGCCCATTTGAGCATGGTCATTCCCCGTATGAGTTGACGATAAGGCCCTAGCGACGCGTTTTGCTGCGCACATTCGGGTTGGCTCCTTTTTTGCTGTTGGAATTGACCGACAAACGCTTTCAAAACGCTTCGCGCCTTTGCGGGTAAGCGAAGCCGGATCGATGCCACGCACCATGAGTCACGTACCGCGCGCCGCTTTTTCAGAGATGCAAGCCGAAATTGCCGGCCCGCCGTCGCCTGCGCCTGCCGCCGATCTGGCGGGCCGTGCATCGCGCGTCAACGAATGGATGCGACGCTATAGCTGGGCCGTGGCGATGACGGTCGATATCGTCCGGCAGCGAGTCGAAACAGAAATCTTCCGCGATGCCCTTCATGCTCCACGGCTTGGCGACCGGCTCGAACGCGCCGAGCAGCAACTTGCCGGCGTCTTCCTTGTAATAGGCGCACTCGTCGGGCACGCGCAGCACGGGAAGATTGCCGGGCAAGCCTTTGACCGATTCCGTGACGATGTAGAAATGCTCCGCCGCGTGTAACGGCAGCGTGACGCCGATCTGCGCGGCGAGTTCGCGTGACCACATGCCGGCTGCAATCACGACCGTGTTCGCCCGGATGACGCCCTCGGCGGTCTGCACGCCCACGGCGCGGCCGTTTTCGACGAGGAGTTTCTCGACTTTCTGATTCTCAAAGATTTTCGCGCCGCGCATGCGCGCGCCCTTTGCGAACGCCTGCGTGATGTCGGTCGGGTTCACCTGCCCGTCTTTCGGCAGAAACACGCCGCCGAGGACGTCATCCAGATTCAGCATCGGCCACAGGCCCTTGATGTCCGACGGCCCGATCACTTGCACGTCGAGACCGAAGTACTTCGCCATCGATGCGCCGCGTTTCAGTTCCTCGAAACGCCCCGGATTCAATGCAAGCCCGATCGAACCGTTCTGTCTGTGCCGGGATGACCTTTTCAACCATTTCGTCGACCTTTTCGAGAGGCATGCCGTTGCGCCGGGCTAGCTGCGTTCAACCTTCCGGATTTGTGGGGAAAATATATTCTCTTAAAAATATTATTACAAATAAAAAACATGATTATTTTTCTTTGGCGCAAAAGAGGCCCGCGTACGGTCTTTGCCGGGAGTGATCGGAAATTTGTTGGCTGAACGAGGATGATGACGCAGCCTTCTTCACGCAGCGCCGACGCTGGAAGAACTCAGATATGCAATGGGAATTGCGCAGGAAGGATGAGCGCGCGCGTGTTGCTGTGTCAGCGGCGCATGGGAGAAATGCCGGGCACCGAACTCGTCACTCGGACGAATTGGCGATGTTCAAAAGACCAACGCCCGCGCCGCTTCCAGCGCATGTCGCGCTTGCACGAGCGATGTCTTCGCCGCGCGCGCATCGCCGGCGAGGCGCAGCAAAGCGCCGAGTTGACGCGGCTCGCGCATCAGTTCACGCAGAATCGGGCCGATGGCCGTCGTGCCGTCATCGCGCAAACCGGCGGTGGCGGCGGGCGGCAGCGTGCGCCACCCCGGATCGACGACCGCGCGGCACACGGCGAACGGCAGGCCGCGCGTCATCGCGATCGCGCCCGCGACATGCGATTCCATATCCACCGCCAGCGCGCTCGTCGACAGATTCAGCGCGCGCTTGTCCGCCTCGCTCTTGACGGGCGCGGTGACGCCCGCCATTGTGCCGCGCCGCGTGATGCGCGCGAGCGGCGTGCCCGCGAAAGATTCGACGATACGCGCCGACCACGCCGCATCCGTCTTCAGCGGCCCGAACGGCCCGCACACTTCGTCCGCGACGATCAGCGCGCCTGGCTCCAGATCCGCCGCCAGTCCGCCCGCCGTTCCGAAGCTGATGATGCCCGCGCAACCGCCGCGCGCGAAGGCATCGGAAATGGCGCGTTCGAGCCAGTCGGCGCGCGCCGCGAACACGGCTTCCACGCCGCGCACGCGCGCGATCTTCGCCTCGAAGGCCATGCCGGTGACGGCGAGAATCGGCGCGTTCACATGCCCGCCGTCACGCGCGTGTCGCCTTCGCGCGTCATGTTGCGATAACGCGTGAGCGCCCACAGCGGGAAAAATTTGCGATAGCCGTGGTATCGAAGATAAAAGACGCGCGGAAAGCCGGTCGCCGTGAAGCGCGTTTCGTCCCACAGTCCGTCGTCGTTCTGCGTCTTCAACAGCCAGTCGATGCCGCGTTTCACCGCCGGATCGCCGATCCGCCCCGCCGCCATCAATCCAAGCAACGCCCACGCCGTCTGCGATGCCGTGCTCGGCGCCTGCTCGTAGTCGCGATAGTCGAGCTTGTAGCTGTCGCCGTCTTCGCCCCAGCCGCCGTCCGCGTTCTGCACGCCGGTCAGCCAGTCCGCGCCGCGCTTCACACGCGAATCCGTCGATGCAACGCCCGCCGCGTTCAGCGCGCACAGCGCCGACCACGTGCCGTACACGTAATTCATGCCCCAGCGCCCGTACCAGCTTCCATCGCGTTCCTGATCCCTGACGATGAAATCCAGCGCGCGCCGCGCCGGCTCGCTGTTCGCGGACGTTTCGCCGAGCTGCGCGAACATGGACAGACAGCGGGCGGAGACATCGACGGTCGGCGGGTCCAGCAGCGCGCCGTGATCCGAAAACGGAATGTTGTTGAGGTAGAACTGCGTGTTTCCCGGCTCGAACGCACCCCAGCCGCCGTCGCTCGACTGCATGCCGACGATCCACTCGCGGCCGCGCGCAATCGCCTCGCCGTACAGCGCTGTGCCGTTTTCGCGATCGGCGCGCTCCATCGCCATTGCGACGACTGCCGTGTCATCGACATCCGGATAGTGCGGATTGGCGAACTGGAACGCCCAGCCGCCCGGCCGCACGTTCGGCCGGCGCAATACCCAGTCGCCGCGCACATCGAGAATCTGCAGCGGCACGAGCCAGTCGAGACCGCGCTTGACCGCCGCGCGCGCCTTCGGCACGCCGGTTTCGAGCAGCGCATGCGCCGCGAGCGACGTGTCCCACACCGGCGACAAACACGGCTGACAGTACGCTTCGCCATCGTCGCTTTCGTCGATGACCAGCAGCTTGTCGAGCGACCTGCGCGCAATCGCACGATTCGGATGCTCCAGCGGATAGCCGAGCACGTCGTACATCATCACGGAATTGGCCATCGCCGGGAAAATGGCGCCGAGGCCGTCTTCGCCGTTCAGACGTTCATCGACGAAACGCACGGCTTCATCGATCGCGCGTTCGCGGCTGCCTTTGGGCAGCGCCGGATCGACCACGCGCAGGATCGCATCGACGACACGGAAAAACGCGAACCAGCCGCGGCTCTGATGCCCCGCGCGCGCGGGCATGCCGGCGTTCACCGGCGGATCAGTGAAAATTTCGTCGATGCGCACGCCGCGCGGATTGCGCGCCATCGGCCGTTTGGCGTTGAGCACGAGCAGCGGCACGATCACCGTGCGCGCCCAATACGACACCTTCGACAAGTGGAACGGAAACCACATCGGCAGACGCATGATTTCGACGGGCATCATCGGCACCGCGCGCCACGACACCACGCCGAACAGCGCCAGTAAAATGCGCGTGAACACGTTGACCTTTTCCGCGCCGCCGGCAGCGAGAATCGCGCGGCGGGCGCGCTGCATGTGTTCGGCCTCAGGCGAATCGCCGATCATCTTCAGCGCGAAATACGCCTTGACGGTCGCGGAGACGTCCATCGCGCCATCGGTGAAAAGCGGCCAGCCGCCGTCTTCACGCTGGATGCAGCGCAGATAGCGGCCGATCTTCGCTTCCAGCTTCGGGTCCGCTTCTTCGCCCAGATAATGGACGAGCAGCACATATTCGGCCGGAATGGTGGCGTCGGCCTCAAGTTCGTACAGCCAGTAGCCGTCGGGATGCTGAGTCGCGAGCAGTGCGTCGGTGGCTTTGGAGACGGCGTGGTCGAGCGGCGCGCCCGACGCAACAGCCTCCATCGCCGACAGGGATAAATCGTTCATCTGCTTTCCATCGATGGGTTCATCAGCGCATCCGCGGCCTTCTGGCCCGAACGGATTGCGCCTTCGAGCGTCGCGGGCAGGCCGGTGGCCATCCAGTCGCCCGCGAGCGTGAAATTGTTCCAGCGCGTTTTCGCCGCCGCGCGCAAGCCCTCTTGCGACGGCGTCGCCGCGAACGTCGCACGCGGCTCGACGACGACTTGCCACGGCGGCAGCGGCGACTGTGTCATTTGCACGGCCTTCGCCGTTTCCTGCCAGACGGTGCGCGCGAGTTCCTCGTGTGGCGTCGCAAGATGACGGTCGGCCGCCGAGATCGTCACGGACAGACGGCCGTCGTTCGCAAACAGCCAGTTCGACGCGCCGTTGACCAGGCACGTCAGCGCCTGCGAGCCGAGAAATTGGATCGGTGCATCGACCGCGAAATGCACGGTGATGATCGCGCGATAGTCGTCCGGCGCGGCGAGGTCCGGCACTAAGAAGCGCGCGGGTTTGGGCGGCACGGCCAGCACGACGCCATCGCCCGGCGACAGCTTCACTTCATCCGAATGCTCGAAAGCGAGTGAGCTTACACGTTCCAATGAATCCGTGCCCGATACCCCGATTCCCACGATGCGCGCGCCCAGCCGGATTTCCGCGCCGCCATATTGCAGATGCCGCAGCGCCGGATCGACGAACGCATGCGATAAACCGTTGCGCGCCATCAGCGGACAGCACGCCTGCCCGCCCGCCGCGAGCGTTTCGCGCAAGCAGGTTGCCGGCCATCGACGCGCTCGCTTCGGACAAATCGGCGTTGAGCATCGAGCGCAAAAGCGGTTCGATCAGCAAATCGAAGACACGGTTTTTACGGCGGATCGATTCGTCCACCGTGCGGCCCGGTTTCGCGAAAAAGAGCGGCAGGAGCGACAGATAATCGGCGGGCTGCGTGTTCGGCACGCGCGCATCGGCATCGAAAATCCAGCGCGGCGCGCGTCCCAGCGACATGCAGATGGTCCACGCGCCGCCGCTTGCGACATCGAAGAACGGATAGTCGGCTTGCGCCGGGCCGATCAGCGTGTCGGTCGCGCCGATCGCGCGCAGATACGCCATCGTCGAAAGATTGCTGGACAGCAGCAGATAATTGCCGTTGTCGATCGTCATGCCGAGCTTCGGATCGAACGTCGAGCGGCAGCGTCCGCCCGCGTGATCGGCCGCGTCATACAGCACGACGCGCGCGCCGCGCCGCTGCGCCTGGACTGCCGCCGCGAGCCCGGCCAATCCCGCGCCGACGACGATGACCCGCCGCGGCTCAGATCAGATTGCGCGCCACGATCCACAGGAGGCGCGAACGCGGCGTGCGCACGCGCGTGCGCGGCAGGTCGAAGCCGCGTTTGAGCGTGGCGTCGAGCACGGTGCGATACGCCGCCGACATGATGCGCGGCGCGCGCACGTCGCCGCGCGGCGACGTGGCCATGATGGTGTCGGAGGTCGCGTAATGGACTTTCGCGCGTTCCGCGATGACCGAGCACACGCGCGGCAGCCGGGCATCGGCGACGATGGACGCGATATCGGTCGTCGAAATGCCTTCGCGCGACAGCAGCTCGCGCGGCAAGTACACGCGGCCGATGGCGGCATCTTCGTCGATATCGCGCAGGATGTTGGTCAGTTGCAGCGCACGGCCGAGATGGTGCGCGAGACGGCGGCCGGCGTCCTGCATCCCGAATATTCTCACCGATAGCCGGCCGACCGCGCTGGCCACGCGGTCGCAATACAGGTCGAGCGTGGGTTCGTCGGGCGCGACGATATCGCCGGCGGCGTCCATCGCCATGCCGTCGATGACGGCCTGGAAGTCGTCGCGCGACAGGTGGAATGCGTGGATGTGGCACGTGAGCGCGGCAAGCGATTGCTTCGGTTCGCCGCGATAGCACGCGTCGATGTCCTCGCGCCAGTGGTCGAGCGCGATCGCGCGTTCGCGGCGCGGCAGCGTGCCTTCGTCGGCGATATCGTCGACGGCGCGGCAAAACGCGTAGATCTGGTACATCGCGTCGCGCTGCGCGGCCGGGAGGATGCGCAGCGCGAGATAGAACGAACTCCCCGAGGACGCTTTTTTCGCGTCTTCGGCGGTGGATTCGTCGGCGACGATGTTGGAAACGGCCAAGACGGACTCCGCTGTAGCGCCCCCAAGGGCAATTTTTAAGAGATTGAACGCCGGTTTCGACGAGTGCCGGATGCGCGCGGAACCACAGGGCTCTTCGAGCGATGCTCGTGAATGAGACGATGGGAAAAGCCGGCGCGCGCCGGCAGCAGTTTGGAGTATACCAACAACTGCGGGCCAGCGCGGGGCGCGCGGGCTTACGCGAAGCCTACCGCCCGATTGCGCCCTTCGCGCTTGGCCGTGTACAGCGCGGCATCGGCGGCATTGATGAGCGCATCGCACGATGTCGTCACGTCACGTCACGTCACGTCACGTCACGTCACGTCACGTCACGTCGCGCTGCACGTACGCCACGCCCACGCGCGCCGTCACCAGGACGCGCGCGCCCTGCACGTCGATGGGCGTCTCGCCAATCGCGCGGCGCACTTTCTCTGCGACGATCATCGCGTCTTCGAACGGCGTGCACGGCAGCAAAAGCGCGAATTCCTCGCCGCCGAAGCGCCCGAACAGGTCCTGCACGCGCACGGTTTTCTGCACGCGTTCGGCCATCACGCGAAGCACGGTGTCGCCGACCAGATGGCCGAGTTCATCGTTGATGCGCTTGAAGTGGTCCAGGATGGAAAAGTCGCCGCCGTAACACTGCCAGCGCGTGAATTCGTCGGCGAGACGCATATCGAAATAGCGCCTGTTCGCGATGCCCGTCAGCCCGTCAGCCCGTCGCGATCGGCGAATTCCTGCAGCTTGGCCACGGCTTCGGCGCGGGCGCGCTGCATCATGCTTGCGTGCGTCACGTCGGAAATGGTCACGCAGACGACGCGCACTTCGCGCTCGTGCGTGAGCGGCATGAACGTGCAGTCCTGTTGCATGTAGTCGACGCCACCGGTGATCGGCCGGTCGTGATCGAACTTGAACAGATACGGCCGCTGTTCCCACGAGCTGAACGCGAACGAACCGAGCTGGAACACGCTCTCGATCTTGCGCGTGAGCCACACGCGCGGCAGTTCCGGAAAGCTCGCGAAAATCGACTTGCCGATGACCTGTTCCGCCGATTTGCCGCTGTGATCGGCCATGAAGCGGTTCCACATCGACACTTTCAGGTCGCGGTCGAGCACGAAAATGCCGAACCCCACGCGTTCGATGACCAGCTCGCTCAGCACGTGCCTCAACGGATCCATGATGCGCGCGTCAAAGGCTGGAAAGCAGCGCGTCGAGCGCCTGATTCAGATGCAAAATCGCGTCCTCGGCCATCAGCATGACGAGATGCGCGCGGAAGCTGTGATCTTCGAGCGCGAAGTTCACCTCGAGCAGCAGCGCGGTTTTCCAGGCGAGCATGGTCGGCTGGAAAACGTCGTCGAGCGACAGGTTTCGCCGAGCATGCCCGGCGGCGAGAAGATCGGCGCGCGGCCCAGATTGTCGAAGATGCACGACACGCGC
Organism: Candidatus Burkholderia humilis; assembly: GCA_001184405.1. Taxonomy (GTDB): domain Bacteria; phylum Pseudomonadota; class Gammaproteobacteria; order Burkholderiales; family Burkholderiaceae; genus Caballeronia; species Caballeronia humilis. Next base: position 59,349 of record LFMX01000014.1, on the reverse strand, counting down.
GCGCCCATCAGCACGGTCGCGACATCGAAAATCAGCTCGGCGCGGGTGGTCGCCTCGTAGGTGGACTTGGTGTACGGATCGTCAACGAGCTCGCACAGTTGATCGACGCTGCCGCTCTTGCACAGCACGATCGCCTCGCCCTTGATATCGGAGCGAAAACCCTGGCGCACGGCGGTCACCGTGTCCGTGATGCCGGTCATCTCCGACAGCGCGACGGACGCCTCGGACACGCCGACCACGCGCACGCGCGGCACGGACAGTTCGATGAACGCGCCGAGCAGCTTCGACAGACGCGTCGCGGCCTGACCCATCGCCATGTTGGCGACTTCCTGAAGCGCATCACGCTGATCTTCGTTCAGTGCCGGCGTGCTTTGCTCAATCATGGAGTCCGTACTCCTTCAAAACGGGGCGCAGCGCCTCGGGCGTCACCGGCTTGGCGAGAAACGCGATCGCGCCGAGCGCCTTTACGCGTTCCTGCGCCATCGGCTGGACATCGGCGGATACGACGATCACGAACGTGTTCAGGTCTTCGTGCTGCAAGGCGTCGAGGACCTGAGAGCCGGTCATGTCGGGCATGGTCAGGTCCAGGAACATCACGGACGCACGGCCAGCGCGATACAGCTCCAACGCTTCCCGGCCGTTGGTCGCGTAGGAAATTTCGACATCCCAGTCTTCGGACAAGGCGCGCGTCAGCACCTTGCGGGTGAGCAGGGAATCATCGGCAATGACAATGGGCAACGGCATGATCGGTAAGCGGTTCGGTTCTGCGGACATCCGGGCTGATGGGCTTTCAGGCTCGAGCGCGATGCGCGACCCGGCCTCACGGCAGCGGTCACTCACGGCGCGCTACCGGACATGTTTACGGCGCGTTAGCCGGGTTCTTGACGCGCGTCAGCCGAGTTGCGTGCCCGGCGTTGCGGCGATGCAACCGCTCGCCGTTCGCGACGCCACTCCATGCCGAGCAGACGAAGACGGCGCAGATGGACATACGCGCGCCACGCGGCGGGCGACCGCGCGTCCAGCGCTTGATTCGGCGTCATGCGTGGCCTCCGTGCGGAGTCCGGCGCGATCCGTTCGATGCAGACCGCTGCCGCTCGTTACCGTCACCCGCGTACGCGCAAACTTCCCCGGCGCGTCACGGGACTGTTTTCATCGCCGATGCGCGCAACTGTGGCGCATACATTGGACAATTCGGATTGTCGGTGTTACAAGATGTCAAAGCAACTCGACATCGACCGCTCTTCGAATGAAACATTCCGAAATTTTCCTTAGGTAGGGTGATTTATCTCAACTCGTTGCCGACCGGCTGGATTTCCTTCGTTTGTGTACGTTTGCGCGTCCAATTCTCTCGCTAACTCGACAAGGCCGATCCGTTTCACGCGCTGCGACAATCCAAAGCGCCGAACGACCGGCATGGTCCATGCTTGCTATTTGTAGTTACACCGGCGGGACGTCGAGCGGACGGGGCTTTGGCCGTTCGGCCGAGCCCGCGTTCGAGTAAGGATTGCCAACCCGCTGCCAAAAATGACGCTGCCACGCGAGGACGCCGACGCCGAAGCTGCCGCCGAACAGTGGCAGGAGGAACCGCCCTTTCCGGTCGTGCCCAAGCGCAACTTCGCGGCGCAGCGCATGACGCTGCATGCGCTGCTGATCGCGGCGATCGTGCTGCCGCTCGTCTATGTCGCCGTTACCGCGTTTACCGCGCGCGCGAAGCCGCCGCATCGGATACGGTCGCCCGCAACGCCCGCGTCGCCGAAGAACACGCGCTCAAGGTGTTCGATCTCAACGTCACGCTGAACGAACGCATCGTCGATTTGCTCGATGGCCTCGACGCCGCCGCGATCCGCCGCGACGGTCTGGCCATCCACACGCGCCTGAAGGCGATGGCCGGACGCTATCCGCAAGTGGCGGCGGCCTCCGTGTTCGATCGCGACGGCCGGCTGCTCGCGATGAGCCGCGCGTTCCCCGTGCCCGATATCACCGTGACGACGCGCGAAGACTTCGCCGGGCTGCGCAGCGAGAAAGCGATCGAACAGGTTTCGCGCGTGATGATCGAACGCGTGGCGGGCGAGCCGGTGTTCAACACGGCGGTGCCGCGCAGGACGGCGGCGGGCAAATTCGACGGCATCGTGCCGATTGCGCTGCGGTCGTCGTACTTCAGCGCGTTCTATCGCGAATTGCTGGGGGACAACCCGAGCGTGTCGCTCGGCCTGTCCCGATCAGATGGCGAAGTGCTCGCGCGGTATCCGCCACGTCCGGCCGATCGCATGTCGCTCGCGCCGCAATCGCCGCTGCGCGAGGCGTATTCGGCGGGACGGCGCAGCGGTGTCGTCGAGATGCTGTCGGGGCTGGATCAGCAGGTGAAGATCGTCGCGTTCCGGCGCGTGGGCGGCTATCCGGTCTATGTGTCGAGCGGCTATCCGATCACGACGATCTGGTCGGAATGGTGAACGCATCTGTCGGTGCTGGCGCTGTCGCTGTTCGCGCCGTGCGTCGTGTTGTGGGGCGTGATCTTTCAGTCGCTCAAGCGGCTTGCGACTGAAGAGGAAGCGTGGGAGCGCTGGCAGGCGGAAGCGTCGATGCGCCGCTCGATCGAATCCGCGTACCGGCAGGCGCGCAAGATGGAAGCGCTCGGCAATCTGGTCGGTAGCGTCGCGCACGACTTCAACAATCTGCTGATAATCATGTCGACGAATGTGCAGATTGCGCGGCGGCACGGCGCGCCCGGGCTCGATCGCGAACTGACCGCGATGGAACGCGCACTCAAGAGCGACCAATCGCTCACGTGGCAGTTGCTCGGCGTCGCGCGCAAGCAGCCGTTGCGTAGCGAGATCATCGCGATCAGCAAATGGGTGCCGGCCGGGCGCGAGTTGCTGCGCGCCTTGCTCGGGACGAAGGTCGCGCTGAATATCGAGGTCGCGCCGGACATCTGGACGATTCGCGTCGATCCTGCCGAACTGGAGCTCGCGCTCATCAACGTTGCCGTGAACGCGCGCGCCGCGATGCCCAACGGCGGCACCTTCACCGTGCGCGCGGACAACCGGTGTTTTCGTCACGAGGACGGCTTTCCGCTCGTCGGCAATTTCGTGCAGCTCGCACTCGAAGACACCGGCTTTGGCATGAATCCCGAAGTGCGCGCGCGTTCGAACCGCTTTTCACGACCAAGCCGAAGGGCATGGGCACGGGTCTCGGCCTGCCGCAAGTGTTTGCGTTCTGCGATCGCGCGGGCGGGCTGGCGACCATCGACAGCGCGATCGGCGTGGGCACGTCGGTGCGGCTGTATCTGCCGCGAGCGAGCGCATCGGGCGCGGCGGTGAAGGAAGCGCCCGAGCACGCCGCGAAACCGGACGACGGTCTGCGCGTGCTGCTCGTCGAAGACAACGAGGAAGTCGCCGCCGGCACCGAAGCGCTTCTCACGATGATGGGCCACCGCGTCACCTACGTCTTCAACGCCGATGCCGCCGTTAGCCTACTCGAAACAGCGCCCACGGACCTGGCGTCGTTCGATGTCGTGCTTTCCGATATCCACATGCCCGGCAAGCACAACGGCATCGACCTGGCCGAATGGCTGGAGCGATTCGAACCGCGCATTCCGGTGATTCTCGTCACCGGAATGCGCGGAAGAACTCGATCGCGCGCGGCAAGTCGATGCGCGCGTGCTCTCCAAACCGTTCGATATCGCGCTGCTCGATTCGCTGCTGCGCGGCATTCGCGAACAGGCCGCGGCGAAGGCGAAAATCGTCGACAAATAACGTTTTGTACGCGCGGTTGTAAAAACATCCGTTCGATTCGATCAGCCGAAAGGCATAGGCGCGGCCTGCGCAGATGGACGAAACCCCGGCACGCTCGTTGCGTGACAGAAGAGACTCGCGGCGACAATCGCGTCGCCGCGTTCCGGAATTTCCGCCCATCCGCAGGAGGCGCACATGCGACACACCCTCATCGGAGTTTTCGACACTTACGCGCAGGCCGAGAACGCTCGCTCGGCGCTCATCACCGCGGGCTTTCCGCGCGCCGATATCGAGCTGCAGGCCAATCCCAAACGCGACGCCGCCGCCGAGCCGTCCGTCGCCCGCACAGAAACGCATCAACAGCCGGGCATGCTCGCGAATATCGAGCGCTTTTTCAGCATGCTGTTCGGCGGGCGCGATCAGCCGCCCGAAGTCGCGCATTATTCGGAAGCCGTGCGTCGCGGCGCGATCCTCGTCGCCGTCGATACCCCCAGCGCCGAGCAAGCCGACGTCGCCCGCGCGACGCTGTCGGATCAAGGCGCGATCGATATCGACGATCGCGCGGCGAGCTGGAGCGCGCTGGAACACGACGGCACGACGACGCCCGACATCCGCACCGAAGACGAGCGCGATCATTCCGTGCTCGACGAACTCGGCCTCGGACGCGGCAGCGCCGTGCCGGGGCGTGAGCCGGTGAACGATCCGCTGATCGACAAACCGGTGAATCAGCCGATGCGCGCCCGCTCCTATCCGCGCGCCGATCTCGGCGATCCGGCCGCGCAACCGCTGATCGACCCGCTCGAAGATCCGCTCGAAGATCCGATGACGCGCCGCGATCCAGCCGCCTTCGCGCCGCGCGATTACATCAGCGATCCCACCGATGATCCGCTGATCGGGCGTCCGACGACATCGGACAAGCTGGAAGGCTCGACGCGCGATCCGCTCGATCCGCTCTCCGGCCGCGATTCGGTCACGGGCCGTGATCCGCTCGCAACGACCGGCCGCGACTCGCTTTCGACCAGCAGCGGCCTGGCGAGCGAATCGCTGTCCGAAGCCGATGCGCTCGCGGGCCGCGATCCGCTGCGCAGCACCGATACGACAAGCGAGCTGCCGAGCGTACGCACCGACACGGCCGCCGACTGGCGTCCGGTGAACGAGCGGCTCGGCCCGCTCGATGAACCCGCGAAGTCGTATCAGGCGAAATCGGGCATGCAGACGCAATCGCAATCGACCAGCGCGATGGGTTCATCGCCCGATCCGGTGCGCTACTCCGCCGGCACGCAGGTGAACGGTCCGGTCGGTCCGGAAACGGTGCCCAACGATGGAATACGAAGAAGATTTCCGCGCCGATTACGACGCGCGCTATTCTGCGACCGGCGAGCCGTACGAGGACTATCAGGGCGCGTGTATCGCTATGGCGCGATGCTCGGCCGACGACCGCTTCCGCAGCTGCGCGTGGGACGATCAGATGGAATACGAGATGCGCCGCGACTGGGGAAACCGCCATCCGGAATACGGCGACGCGTGGGATTGCTTCAAGGCGGCGATTCGTCACGGCTAGGATCGCGTGACGGGACATCATCACGTTTGAGTCTTAGTTTTTGAAAACAGAACAGCTCACGTCATGCGAGCCGTTTTTTTGCAGGTTACGCCGCCAGCTTGCGCACCCACGCTTCGTATTTATCCATGAAGCCTTGCAAGAATTTGCGCGTGTTTTCGCTCACGATGTTCCCATTCGCATCGATACGACTCGCATCGTGCTTGATGAACATTTCCGGCTGATTCAAGAGCGCGATATCGAGATAACCGCACACCACGCGCAAATGCGACTGCGCGATGGCCATGCCGATCGCGCCCACCGACGTGCCGATCAGCGCGCCCGGCTTGCCGCCCCACACGCTTTGCCCCCACGGACGCGAACCCCAGTCGAGCGCGTTTTTTTATCACGCCGGGAATCGAGCGGTTGTATTCCGGCGTGACGATGAGCACCGCATTCGCTTCGGCGATTTTCTGCTTGAACGCGCGCGCGACTTCCGGATAGTCGGCATCGTAATCCTGGCTGTAGAGCGGCAGGCTGCCGATATCGAGATGCTCGAACGTGAAATCCTTCGGCGCGATCGATTCGAGCGCGTGCGCGAGCTGCTTGTTGAACGACTCTTTCCGCAGGCTTCCGACCACCACGGCAATCTTGTAGGCCATGACTTCTCTCCCCGTCGAACGTTGAAAAAAGGTGTCTACGTGCGCCATCCGGCGACAGCGCGACAGCGCGACAGCGCGACAGCACATGATAGGCGCAACCGCCGCGCTCTGCCATGAAGCGAATCCGGCCGTCCGATGATTGTTGCTGCAATCAAATGATCAACCCAGTTCCTGCCGCGTTCCGATGCGGTTTCAGCCGGGATATCCCCAACCTTGTCCACAGCTTCTGTGGATAACTTGGAACCAGTCCAAAAAGTAAGTTTAGTTTTGGTTCGTAAACGAAACATCGCGCACAGGTTCGGCGCGAACCGCACCGGCATTCCATCAGTCTCGACAACAATCTGTTGGCCCAATCGCCATTTCTGCCCGATAGGAAAGCTCTTAGACTTTTTCTCAAGCGTCATCCGGCGCAAGCGAATTCAGGAGCATTGTCATGAAGAACACTTTGATCGGCGCGGGCGATCTGGATGCGGTCAACGCGTTGAGTTATCCGCAGTCGCGTCCGTATCAGGAGCGGCATGCGCAAGCGCGTGCGGGCGCGCGCAACGGCGGCGGATCGCAATAATCGCGCGCGTAGCATTTTCATCGGAGGAATCGAAAGACAGCAGATCGGACCGGACCTCCTCCACCATCGAACCGAAGGTGGTTTCGCCCGGCGCACTCGCGCCGGGCGTTTTTTGTTAAGCGTCACCGCATCACGGTCAGGCAAATCGTGACCGTGACGAGCGAGGCGATCGTCGAAAAAAGAATGGCGCTGGACGTCACGTTGCCTTCCCGCCGATAAAACTCCGCCAGCATGAACGGGCCAGTGCCGGTCGGCAGCGCGAACACATAAAACGCGAGCCACCACGTCAGCAACGGCTGCACGACGAGTTTCAACATGACGAGCGCGCTCGTCGTCTTCAAGCTGTGCGCCTCGCCTTTGCCGCCGAGAAACAGCCCGAGCGCCACCAGCGCGCACGGACTCGCCGCGCCGCCGAGCAGCTTGAGCAAGGCTTCGCCACCTTCCGGCACCTTCACGCCCGAACCGCTGACCAGCGCGCCCGCGACCGGCGCGATCAGCAACGGATTCTTCACGAGCGATAAACCCACGCGCGAAAGCGTCGCGCCGATGTGCTTTTCCGTCTGCAAGCCGAATTCGATTAACACGATTGCGACCGCGAACAGCACGCACACGGTGAGAATCGTCGCGATGACGGCCGGCGCGATGCTCTCCTTGCCGAACGCGAGCAGACACAGCGGCAGCGCGCCGAAACCGGTGTTCGGATACGCCGCGTTGAGCCCGTCGATGCTCGCATCGGCGAGATGACGCGATTGCATCAGCCGAACGACAAGCGTCGCGAAAAACACCGCCGCCGAGCCAATGCCGAACGCCGCGATAAACGCAGGCTGATCGAGCGTGTGCCACGGCGTCTTCGCCATGATGTCGAAGAGCAGCGCGGGCAGCGCGAGAAACACGACGAAGCGATTCAGTTCGGACGCGGCGGCCGGCCCGAGTTTGTTGAACCTGCGGCACGCGTAGCCCACGAAGATGAGGCTGAAGATCGGCAGGATGATCGTGAAAAGCGGCATGAACGACGGCGCGGTTGAAAAGTGCCCGAAGCATACGCGTTGTCGAAAAGGTGAGCGTTTTCGGGAAGCAAGTCAGGGTGAGCCGGATGGACCGGATTGTGCTCACGTTTCGACGATATTACGGATGGCGAAGCATCTTGAAATTCGTCTCAAACCTTTGTTCTCAAAGGGTTTCGGGCTTGATCACGGTTGACCGGCTACAAACGGGGCGTCGCGCGTGTCCTATGCGCCGCGCGCGCAAGGTGAGCGGATTCGGGAGCCGCCCGATCGATGCGCAGATCAATCGCGTCCGCAGTGGCATCGCGGGAAAAAACATCGTACGAACAAGCAGTTAGCCGAACGGCCTACTGGCGCTCCGGCTGCGCCCGAGCCTGAAAGGTGAGAACTTTCGGGATCGCAAAAACCCCCGGAATGAAGATTGCTGCACCATCACTCTTCGCATCCTCAAACTTATTCAAAGCAATGAAAATCAGACGACCTTGGGCCTACGGCGCGGCGGCGCTCGTGGCGAGGCGGAATCGGGGCGTTGCTGGCGTGTGCATCGAACGGAGCGCGTCAGAGCGGCAACGAGAACGTGCCGGAACCTTCGAAGGCCGTCGATCTCGAGCGCGATCTCGGTCACTGGCACGAGTTCGCGCGCTACGAGAACCGCTTCGAGCGCGGCTGCGAAGCGGTTACGGCCAATTATGCGAAGCGCGAGGACGTACTCATTTCCGTCATCAACGGATGCCGGCAAGGCGGCCTGAGCGGGCCGTATCGCTCGTCGGAAGGGCGCGCGAAGGTCGTGCCGGGATCGAACGGCACGAAGCTGAAGGTGTCGTTCTTCGGGCCGTTCTATGTTGGCGATTACTGGATTCTCGATCACGCCGACGACTACGCGTGGTCAATCGTCGGCGAACCGAGCGGGCGCTATCTGTGGCTGCTCACGCGTGATCAGAAACCGACGCCCGAGCTACACCGCACGCTGATGGAACGCACGCGCGCACTCGGCTACGACGTGACGATGCTGCGCGAAACGCAGCACTAACCTTAGTCGTCGATGGCCGCGTAGATCGTCCGTTCAAAGTGTTTGGCGACCGGAAACGGTTCGATGCTGCGCCGCTGAATTAGCATGATGCCGATCAGGTTTTCCACCGGATCCGCGAACCAAGTCGTGCCGAGCGCGCCGGGCCACGCGAACGTGCCTTTCGATCGATACTCCGCGCCGAGCTGCAAACCCGGATCTTCGACGATCGACACGCCCAGGCCGAACCCTTGCGCGCGCCAAATCGGATAGCCGAACGCCGGAATCTCGCGTTGCGCGCGTGAGCACGTTGGATCGCATCAGATCGACCAATTGATGCGACAAAAGAGCCGCGGCCCGTGCATGTGCGTTCGTCCATATCGCCTTGCCGGACTTGCAGGCGGCCGCGTCCGAGCAGCACGCGCGCGAGAATCGGCAGTAATCGTCGGCGGTCGAAACCAGCCCGCCGCCGTTCTGAAAACGCCCGGCGTTCAGCCAGCGGCTCGTCGACGGATGATCCTCGACGACCGGCTTGCCCTGGTCCCCGACCACATAAGATGTCGCTAGCCGCGCCGCCTGTTCCGGCGTCACGAAAAAGCCGGTGTCGGTCATGCCGAGCGGCTCGAAAATACGCGTGCAGAAAAACTCGCCAAGCGGCATGTCCGACACACGCTGCACGAGTGCGCCGAGCACATCGGTGGAAATGCCGTAATGCCAGCGCTCGCCCGGATGGAACAGCAACGGCAATTCGGCGATACGGCCAAGCCAGCGCGACGGATCGACCGTCGACTCGAAACCGTTGAACACGCGCTCATACGCGCGCGCCAGTTCGCCCGACGCCGTGAAGTGATACGCATAGCCCGCGGGATCGATCAGCACGCGCGGATTCGCCAGCTCCGGCAGCCATATGTTGACCGGCGATTCCAGCGCGATGCGCCCATCCTCGACCAGCATGAGCGCGGCGACGCTCGTGACCGGCTTAGTCATCGACGCGATGCGAAACAGCGTGTCGCGTGTCATCGGCGTGCGGCTTTGCATGTCGCGATAACCGATGGCATCGGCCAACGCAATCTCGCCGTTGTGCCAGGCGAGCGTGACGATGCCGGCGACATCGCCCGAATCGACATAACGTTGCAAGTGGTGCGCACCGCGGCGCGCGGAATCGAAGCCGGCTTGATCCATCGAAATTCCTTGTCGCGTGCGGACGCTTTACTGGCTCGCGCCGCTCTTGCACGCGATGAGCATCGTGTTCTGATTGTCGGCGCTGGACTGGTCGATCATGTCGTAGCCGCTCGGGCATTGCGCCTTCGCGTTGTCCATGCAGTTGCGCCAGCCGCCGTATGCAGGACAGGTGATTTGTTGCGTGGGACGGCCATCGGCGGAAAAAAGCGGCGGCGTGCTGGAGCATCCGCCGAGCATCGCCGTGCCCACGATCAGCATGCCGAAAAGTCCGGCGGCTTTTCCAGATTTCATCCCACACCCCTTGGTCTTTATTGTTGACTGTGCGCATGGAAAGCGCGATTTCGCGAGTATGCCACGCAAGCCTTTCAGACGATTTCGATGCCGCGCGCCGCGATTTTTTATACAACGTCGCGCGCCCGATGCCGATGCGCTCGGCCGCATCCGCGACGCGTCCGTTGGTGGCGCGCAAGGCATCGGAGAGAAAACGGCGCTCGAAGTCGTTCATGGGGTCGGTGTAGGACGATAGGGCGCCCGTCTCCTGCGACGCCGTCACGCGACCCGTATCGATAAAAGAAGACAGCGCGCGGTCGAGCGTGTTGCGCAGCTCGCGCACGTTGCCCGGCCACGCGTACGACGTGAGCAGGCGCCGCGCATCGTCGTGCAGCACGTAATGTCCGGCGCGGCCCGTGCGCGCTTCGCCCGCGAGGTCTTCGAGCGTGGCGTACGCGAGCGCTTCGATATCGCCGAGCCGTTCGCGCAACGGCGGCGCGTGAATCGTCAGCACGTTCAGCCGATAAAACAGGTCCGCGCGAAACCAGCCGCTCGCGACGAGCGCGGGCAAATCCGCCGACGTCGCCGCGATGATCCGCACGCACGATGCGGTTCGAGCCGAGCGGTTCGAACTCCTTGTCCTGCAACACGCGAAGCAGCTTGCCCTGAAGCGGCAGCGGCATATCGCCGATTTCGTCCAGAAAGAGCGTGCCGCCATCGGCCAGTTCGAATTTGCCGATGTGCCCCTTGCGTTCCGCACCGGTGTACGCGCCCGACGCCGCGCCGAAAAACTCCACTTCGAGCAGCGTGTCCTGAATGGCCGCGACATTCACGGTAACGAGCGGTTTCGCCGCGCGTGTCGATGCACCGTGGATCGCGTGGGCGAGCAGTTCCTTGCCGGTGCCGGTTTCGCCGAGCAGCAGGACGGGCGAATCGACGAGCGCCGCGCGGCGCGCCTGACGCTTGACTTCGAGACTCGCCGCGCTCGTGCCGACGAAACTCGCGAACGTGTATTTCGCGCGCCGCGTCTGCGCCAGCGATTGCCGCGTGGCAATCAATTCCTGCTGCACGCGCGAGTAATGCGCGAAGAGCGGCGTGAGCGCCTTCACCTCGTCGAAGAGCGCAAAGCCGATTGCGCCGACGGTCGCGCCCGTATCGTCCTTCAGCGGCAGACGCATGACGATGAGCGGCTCGCGGCCGGTTTCGAGCACGTCGAGCAGATCGGCTTGCCAATCGCGACGACTTCGCGCATCAGGCTGTTCGGGATGACGGCTTCGTAGTCGAGGCCGATCGCATCGTTCGGATCGGAAAAGCCAAAACGCGCCGCATGGCGCTTGTTGATCCAGACAACGCGCGCGTCCGCATCGACGATGAAGGTGCCTTCGCTCAAATTCTCGAAGGTCTTGAACAGCGACTCCATCGCGCGGCGCATGACGTCGCTGTAGTCGGCGGGTACGTTGATCCAGTCGTTGCGCACTGGTTTTGTCTCCGTTATCTCTTTATTGAAACAGAATACTCAGTTTGTGGACGTGCTGCAAACGTCCGGCCGGCTTAGGCTTCGACTTGACCAGGCGTTGCGTGCGTCTACGAATGGAGACAAACGGTCGTGTCATGAAGCCGGTTTAGGCTTCGAAGGCGCGCCGGCGTTGAAATCGTCACGATGGCACGAAACATGCTTTCGCCAGCGCGATGCGCACACCCACGCACATGCGGGCATCCACGAGACGCCCGGACACAATCTGAAGAACAACCATCAACGGAGACTCAATGTCGTTTCTTATCGTTTTAGGCGCGCTGATATTTCTGATATTCGCCGCCTATCGCGGCTACAGCGTGATTCTTTTCGCGCCGATTGCCGCACTCGCCGCCGTTCTGCTGACCGATCCCGCCGCCGTCGCGCCGGTGTTTTCCGGCATCTTCATGGAGAAGATGGTCGGCTTCGTGAGGCTCTATTTCCCCGTGTTTCTGCTGGGCGCGGTGTTCGGCAAGGTCATCGAACTGTCGGGCTTCTCGGAGTCGATCGCCGCCGCCATTCGATACATCGGCCGATCGCACGTAAATGCGGTGATCGTCGCGGTGTGCGCGCTGCTCACCTACGGCGGCGTGTCGCTGTTCGTGGTCGTGTTCGCGGTCTATCCGTTCGCGGCGGAGATGTATCGGCAAAGTAATATTCCGAAGCGTTTGATGCCCGGCGCGATCGCGCTCGGCGCATTCTCCTTCACGATGGATTCGCTGCCCGGCACGCCGCAAATCCAGAACATCATTCCGACGACGTTCTTCAAGACGACCGGCTGGGCCGCGCCGTGGCTGGGCGTGATCGGCTCAGTGTTCATCATCGTGGTGGGACTGACGTTTCTCGAATGGCGCCGCCGCTCCGCGATGGCCAAGGGCGAAGGCTACGGCACGTCGCTCGTGAACGAGCCGGAGCGTGTGGAATCGACGCATCTGCCCAATCTGGTGCTGGCGATTGCGCCGCTGATTCTCGTCGGCGTCGCGAACTTCGTGCTGACGAAGTGGATTCCCGTCTGGTACGACGCAAGCTATACCGTTCCGCCCGAAGTGCTGCCAGGCGTGCACGCGCCGGTGACGACCGCGGTAAAGACGGTCATCGCGATCTGGGCGGTCGAGGGCGCGCTGCTGCTCGGCATTCTGCTCGTGTTGCTGACGGCGTTCTCGCGCGTGAAGGAGCGCTTCGCGGTCGGCACGTGCGCGGCGGTCGCGGACGCGTTGCTCGCGGCGATGAACACGGCGTCGGAATACGGCTTCGGCGGCGTGATCGCGGCGTTGCCGGGCTTTCTGGTCGTATCGGATGCGCTGCTGAAGAGCATTCCGAATCCGCTCGTCAATGCGGCGATTTCGGTAAGTTCGCTCGCGGGGATTATGGGCTCGGCGTCGGGCGGAATGAGTATCGCGCTGGCCGCGATGTCGGACACGTTTATCGCGGGCGCGAATGCGGCGCATATTCCGCTGGAAGTGCTGCATCGCGTGATCGCGATGGCCAGCGGCGGCATGGATACGCTGCCGCATAACGGCGCGGTCATCACGCTGCTGGCGGTGACGGGGCTGACGCACCGCGAGTCGTATCGCGATATTTTCGCGGTGACGATCATCAAGACGCTGGCGGTGTTCTTCGTGATCGCGATGTATTACCTGACCGGGCTTGTTTGAGGCGTGGCTTTCGTGCTCTGAGAGAACGCTGCGAACAGGTTCTCTCAGAGCGACTACATCAAAACGACGTGCGCAATCCCACCGTCACCGCCCACGGATCGAATCCCGGCGTCACCGTCGCGAAGTTGGAATTCAACAATGCGAAGCCCTGATTCGAATGGCTGTTGTTCGTGATCATCGTGCCGTATCCGTACAGTTGCGTACGTTTCGACAGGAAATACACGTAGTCTGCGTCATACGCCATCGCGCGCGCGTTGGCGTTTTCGATTCGCCGTGAAACGCCCAGCTCGATATCGCCGGGGCCAGCGGGAATCTTGGCGTTCACCATGATCGCCGACGCAAACCACGCGGTCGGATCGGTCCGCTTCGAATAGATATAGTTCACGCCGATATAGTTGCTCTTGTATCCGTACGTCGCGGCGAACACATGCGTGAGTTGCGACGATGCGGTCAAGGTCGTCGGGTCCGCGTAGTACTGGTAGTGGTTGAAACCATAGCCCAGCATCACGCCGTCGCGCGAGTACATGACATTCGCGCCGATGTTGCGTCCATTGACCGTTTGACCCGACGTATTCTGCGCGCCGAACGAATATCCGATTTCGCTCGTCAGGCCGTTGAGATTCGGCGTCCGATAACGCACGGCGTTCGGATAAAAGCCGCCCGTGCCCGATTTTCCGAGCGTCACCGTATGTTCGAGCGACATGATTGCAGCGGGATTCGATAAGCCATACGTCGCCACATCCGAGCCGAGAAACACCCAGTAGATCGGCAAGTACATGAAGCCTGCATCGACGCTGCCGTACTTTGCACTCGACAAGCCGACCGATGCGCCGCGGTTGAACATCGTCGTGCCGCCTGCGCCCGTGTAGGTGTTGAAGCCGGTTTCCAGTTGAAAGTTCGCGCGATAGCCACCGCCCAAATCTTCACTGCCGCGAAAACCGAAGCGCGATGACTGCAAATTGCCGCTTGCAGCCATCGCGGTCGGACCGGCGGGGTATCGTTGAATTTTCCGTATTGCAGGGCTGAATCGACGATTCCGTATAACGTGACCGTCGACTGCGCAAACGCGCCGGATTGCGCAACCGCAAAGAGCGATGCGACGGTCAATGCGTTTCGCAGGCGCGAGCGCGCCCGCGCGCCCTCTTTCAGGCACTTCTTTATCGACACTTGAGATCTCCAGACTGGCTTTAGTTTTTCTGTTTGCTCGGGTGAAACGAACGCCGCTGCGCTAGCCGACGACCGAAACCTGCGCGAGACCGGCATCGACGATCAGGTTCTGGCCGGTGATCGCCGCCGCTTGCGGGCTCGCCAGGAACAGCACGGCGTCCGCGATATGCGAAGGCTCCACGCAATACTTCAGGCATTGCAGATCGATGAACTGCTGGTCCGTCGCGAGATCGCGCCAGAGCGCGGTCTGACGCGCCGTGACCACCGCGCCCGGCAACACCGCGTTCACTCGAATGCCGCCTTCGCCGAGTTCGCGCGCGAGCGTGCGCGTGATGCCCGAAATCGCGGCCTTCGACGCGGTATAGCCGATCAGGTTCGGACGGCCGCGCAGCCATGAAATCGAGCCCAGATTGACGATCGAACCGCCGCCGGCGGCCTTCATGCCTTCGGCGACGCGTTGCGTGGCAAAGACGTGGTGCGTGAGATTCACAGCGAGCATCTCGTTCCACGTTTCGACGGACAGATCGTCGAGCGCGTGACGGGTATCGCGGCCCGCGTTGTTGACGAGCGTGCGGATCGGTCCGAGCGCGCGGGCTGCGGCGTCGAGCACGTTGAGATAGGCATTGGTAGCGCGCACATCGCAACGCGCAAACCACGGACGGTGGCGTGCTACGTCAGCCGCATTGCCGAGGCGTTCGCATAGCGCGTGTCCGGCCTGTTCATCCGACGAAAAGCGCATCGACGCCCGGTACGGCCACGATGGCTTCCAGTTGCGCGACGGCTTCGGGCGTTTCCAGTTGCACGATGCACGCGGTCGTATCGTTCGCCTGCGCGCTAAATGCGCTCCACGTACCGTAACGGCTTGCGCGGTGCATCGCTGCAAAACCGCGCGTGCCGAGCGGCAGATATTTCGTCGATGCCACCGCCCCGCGCGCCTCTTCGGGACTTTGAACGTAGGGAAACATCAGCGTGGGCGCGCCCATGTCGAGCGCGCGCTTGGCGAGCGTCGCATCGTTGCGCGCGAGACGCACGATCGGCGCCGCGCCGCCGCAATCGACCGCCTGCAACATATGCAGCACGTCCGTGAATTCGGGCGGCGCGTGTTCCATATCGATGAGCAGCCAGTCGAATCCGGCATGACCGAACCCTTCCGCCGTCACCAGCGATGCCAACATGAGCCAGGTGCCGAGCGGCTTCGCGCGCATTGTGCTGTCGGCGGTGTGCTTCAGCGCATCGAGAAACGCATTGCGCGCGGGATTCTGTTTCGTTTGCTTGGCCATCTTGAGCGTTCCGTATTAGAAGATCGAGGGTTCGACGGGTTCTTCGAAGCCCGTCAGAAAATCGAAGTCGCAACCCTTGTCCGCTTGCGAAACACGTTCGACATAGAGGCGAATATAGCCGCGCTTACGCGTCGCCGGCGGCGCGCGCCAGTCTTCGCGGCAGCGCACGAGTTCCTCATCGGAGAGCAGTACATCGAGACGGCCCGCTTCGACATCGAGTTCGATGACGTCGCCCGTGCGAATCAATGCGAGCGGTCCGCCCGCCGCCTCCTCGGGCGCGACGTGCAGAACGCACGTGCCGTAGTGCGTGCCGCTCATGCGGGCATCGGAGATGCGCACCATGTCGCGCACGCCTTTTTCCAGCAGCTTTTTCGGAATCGGCAGATTGCCCCACTCGGGCATGCCGGGCGCGCCGATCGGCCCGCCGCCGCGCAGCACGAGCACGGTGTCGGCATCGACGTCGAGATCGGGCGCGTGAATATTCGCATTCATCTCGGCGATCGAATCGAACACGAGCGCGCGGCCGCGATGTTTCATCAAATGCGGACTCGCGAAACTCGGCTTGATGACCGCGCCATCCGGCGCGAGATTGCCGCGCAACACGCCGAGCGCCCCGCGCTCGCTGACCGGATTCGTCAGCGCACGAATGGCGTCTTCGCCTTGCGGCCGCTGACCGTTTTCGAATCGCGCGATGTTTTCGCCCAGCGTTGCGCCCGTCACCGTCACGCAATCGAGCGTCAAATAGTCCTTCAAGCCGCTCAGCAACGCCGGCACGCCGCCCGCGTAATAGAAGTCTTCCATGAGCCGCTTGCCGGAGGGAACACATCGGCGAACACCGGAATGCCTTTGCCGATGCGCGCGATGTCATCGAGCGACAAGGGCACGTTCGCACGCCCGGCAACGGCGATCGTATGGATGGCGGCATTGGTCGATCCGCCCAGCGCCATATACGTGACGATGCCGTTCTCGACCGACTGGCGGTTCACAACGCGGCTCGGCTTGAGGTCTTCCCACACCATGCCGACGATGCGCTCGCCGCTCGCCGAACACATGCGCGTATGCGACAAATCCATCGCCGAAATGCTGGTCGCGCCCGGCAGCGTGAGGCCCATCGCCTCGACGATCGAGGTCATCGTGCTGGCGGTGCCCATCGTGTTGCAGGTGCCGGGCGCGCGCGTCATGCGAGCTTCGAGCGAAATCCATCCCGGTTGCTCGATGTTGCCCGCCACGTATTCGTCCCAGAACTTCTTCGTATGCGTGCCCGCGCCCACGACCTGACCGCGATGACGGTCGCTGAGCATCGGTCCGGCGGGCACGAAGATACAGGGCAAATCCGCCGACAGCGCGCCCATCAGCAAGCCGGGCGTGGTCTTGTCGCAACCGCCCATCAACACCGCGCCGTCGATGGGCAGCGAGCGCAGCAGTTCCTCCGTTTCCATCGCGAGGAAGTTGCGGTAGATCATCGTGGTGGGCTTGACCATCATTTCGCCGAACTACATCGCCGGGAGTTCGAATGGCATGCCGCCCGCCTGCAAAATGCCGCGCTTCACGGCTTCGGCGCGTTCGCGCAAATGCGCGTGGCAAGGCGACAGATCGCTCCACGTGTTGATGATGCCAATGACCGGCCGCGACATGAATTCTTCGCGCTGCAGGCTCATTTGCTGCAATCGCTGCCGGTGCGCGAACGAACGCATGTCGTTGGGTGCGAGCTATCGCTGACTGCGCAATTCGCTGAGTTGCTTGAGCTTTGCTTGCACGATATTTACGCTTTGGAAATACGGTGTTGATGAGATGCCGCGCCGAGCCGGGCGCTGAGTTGCGCGCTCACGTCATGCACGGCGGGCGCGACCAGACTTGCACCCGCAATGGCCAGCAGCACGAAGACGACGCGACGCACTGCGGCGGGCGACCAGCCGGGCGGGTATCGACGGGCGAGCCACGTGACGATCAGCACGACGGGCAACGCTTCGGCGCTTAGCGCCCACGATGCCGCGTCGAATCGTCCTTGCGCGAGCACGATGATCAGCCGCAGCACCGCATTGACGGCGAACAGCAGTACGAGCGTGTCGCGCACGACGATCCGATCGAGCGGTTGACGGTAGAGGTGGAACACCATCATACGGCTTGAGCGCGACGAACACGCGCGTCATGCGCGCAAAGTGGGCCAGCGTTTTTTCGTCCTGCCAGAACTGGAAGTTTTCGTCTGGACGATTACCTTCGTGCGTGCGCATCATCGGCGTGAAGGCGGCCATTTCGGCCCAGCGCTGGAAGAGCTCCGGCGTGCGCGTGTTGCCGAACAAGCTCGTGTATCCGCCGATGTCGCTATTGGTGATACGCATTGCCAAGCAGCCCCGAAGACAGCGCGCCGCATATCACCGTCTGCAGCCCGTCATGACGCGTGAAATCGACGGATTGATCGCCTGCCCACAGAAGCGGGCAATGCGCCTGCACGCCCGTGTAGCCTGCGCGCATGAAGAACACGGCGTCGCCCTTGCGGCTTGCGGCATCGATCGCGCGCGCGTTCACTTCGGCCCAGAGCGTCGGCCATGCGTTATGCATCAGCCTGGCATCGACGCCATTGGCCAGCGTCACATCGGTCGGCAGATATTCGCCGAAGTCGGCCATCCAGCCGTCGAGGCCTTTGTTCAGCATCTCGTCACGAATGACGCGCGCTTCGAACCAGCGCACCGCCGCAGGATTCGTGAAGTCCACGACACCGCAATCGAACTCGCCGAAATCGACGAGATAGTCGCTGCCGTCCGCACGCGTGGCCAGATAACCCGCCGCCTTCGCTTCGCCGTAGAGCGTGCCATCGTTGCAGACGTAGGGATTGACGTAGCCGAGAAAGCGCACGCCTTCGGCGTTGAGTTGCTTCACCCACTCGGCGTGGCCCGGATAGAGTGTGTCGTTCCAGCGCCAGTCCCAGAACAGACGCTTTCCGAACGATGTCTGACGGATGCCCACCCAGTCTTCACACCACAAACCGCCGACCTTCAGGCCCGCCACGCGGCTTTGCTCCATGATTTTTTGCGCATGATCGCGGCCGTTCTTGAGACCGAGAATCGCGCCGTCCATCACCCAGGAAGGCAAGGCGGGCTGCCGGCCGAAGCGCCTGGAGACGCGCTCGACGAGTTCGACGAAATCGTTCGCGACGATGAACTCGAGCCGTTCTGGAATCGCCCAGAACTGCAGCTCGTGGCGTTCCGGCGAGCGGAAATCGAAGTCTGCATACGCGGTCGTCTCGGCATGCAGACAGTACTTGTTCGACGATAAAAACGTGGGCTGCGGATAATTCGTGTTGTAGTAGTCGCCACCGGACTTCGATGTCGTATCGGCCTGCCACGTCAGATGCGTGCGCTTGTCACGGCCGACGCCCGGCTCGGAGGTCCAGAGCGGAAAGCTGCGGCCGCGCAGATCGAAGTACGACATCTGCTCGCCGTATCCCCAGACGTGTTCGTCCTTCTGCGCGGGAACGCGCCACCACAGGTGGTTGCTCGCGCCCGCCGATTGCAACTCGAGATGCACGCCCTCCGCCGTCTTTGTCGCGATGATCGTCAGTTCGATGGCGGCGTGAGCATCGCGTGCGAGTTCGATACGCGCGATCCGCTCGTCGCATTCCGTCAGGCGCGCGTCACGCATGGCAACGCGCTCTTCGACGTAATCGGTGATGTCAAAATTTCCCCGATACATATCGATCGTTTCGACGCCGTGTCCCACGAACATCGCCGGCGCATCCGGCGCGTGCTCGAACAGCTTGCGTCCCGCCACATGGAGCGCCAGCCGTCCGTGCGCATCTTTTTGCCAGTTCATCAGCTTTCCTTTAACGTTTCTTTCGATATCCGGAGTCAATCAGCGTCCCTTGGATTCGACCGGCGACCGATCCCATTGCGCCAACGACGCGTGACGCGATGCGCGGCGGCGAAACAGCACCATCAATCCCACGGCGGCGCTCCACGTCATGACGATCAGGACCTGATATTCGATCGTCACGCCACCGTGACGCGCCACGCCGATCGGCGAGAGCGTCAGGTAGATACACGAGCGCGGCAAGCAGGAACACGCTCATCGTGCTGGCGTGACGCCACGGCGTCAGGTCGCCGGTCTGACGCCGTGGCGGCTGATACGCCTGAGTACGCCGATGCCACCGGCCCAGCGCCAGCATCAGCGCGACT
Organism: Candidatus Burkholderia humilis; assembly: GCA_001184405.1. Classification (GTDB taxonomy): domain Bacteria; phylum Pseudomonadota; class Gammaproteobacteria; order Burkholderiales; family Burkholderiaceae; genus Caballeronia; species Caballeronia humilis. Next base: position 39,605 of record LFMX01000014.1, on the reverse strand, counting down.
TCGCACACGAACAGAATGCCCATGATGTGAATGAAATGGATGCCCAGTTTCTTACCGACCTGAAAGATCAGGATGCCGAACGTATAGACGATCACATGCAGCAGCAGGACGGCCTTCGCGGGAAACGCGCCGATCTTCTTGCTGAAGAAGCCCACCAGAACGACCGCGATGATCGGAATGTTGTAGAAGCCCGTGAAACGCCGCATCACCGTATAGATGCCTTCCGGCGCATACATCAGCAGCGGCGCGACCATCAGCGAGACGACCGTGATGATGACGCTCGCCATCTTGCCGACGCGGATCAGCTTTTCATCGTTCCAGACCTTGTAGAAATCGAAGACGATCAGCGTCGCCGTACTGTTGATAACCGCGTTGAAGTGGCTCATCACCGTGCCGAACAGCACCGCGATAAAAAAGCCCTTGGCCCACCACGGCAGCACATCCGACACGAGCAGCGGCACCATCAGACCGGCGATCAGCAGGCCGATACCGTTGATCGTGTCGGAGACGGCCACCGCCCGCAGACCGCCGAAGATCGCATACAGCGCGCCGATGATGCCGGACACCCACACGAGAAGCGTGATCGTCACGGGGTAGGACGTGCCGAGCAGCGACTGCACGCCGAAGACCTGATTGAACGTGATCGAACCCAGATAAAGACCGGACGGATTTGCGACGAGCATGTAGCCGATTACGAAGAACGCGCTCACGACGCGGCGCGTGGTGCCATCGAACCGTTCTTCGAGAAACTGCGGCAGCGTGGTGAATCCGCCGCACAGATAACGCGGCAGGAAGAACATCGCGAGCGCGACGGTTGCGACCGCCGCCGTGCATTCCCACGCCATCGCCGACAGGTTGTGCGCGTAGGCATCGCCGTTCAGGCCGACCATCTGCTCGGCGGACAGATTGGTCAGCATCATCGAGCCGGCAATGAACCAGTCCGTCAATCCACCGCTCGCCATGAAGTAGCCGCGCGCGCCATGATCCTTCGCCTTGCGCGTGAAGAAGTACGAAACGAGCGCGACGAGCCCGGTGAAGAAGATGAAACTCAGTATGGTGAAGGCCATTGTCTCCTCGCCTGTGGAGGTGTCATCGTGCGTCGTTGCAAATAGGCTCGCGCTCTTTTCGCAGCGCTATTATTTCAGATCGAACGACGCCTGGTTTTAGGTGATTACGCGATCTGCATGCACAGGTATTTCATCTCGAGATACTCGTCGATTCCGTATTTTGATCCTTCCCGCCCCACGCCCGATTGCTTGACGCCGCCGAACGGCGCTTCCGCCGTCGAGATCAGACCCGTGTTGATGCCGACCATGCCGAATTCCAGCGCTTCCGCGATGCGCCAGACCCGCGCCATGTCGCGCATGTAGAGGTAGCTGGCGAGACCGAATTCCGTATCGTTGGCCAGCGCGATCACATCCTGTTCGTCGGTGAAGCTCATGACCGGCGCGACCGGACCGAAGACTTCTTCGCGCGCGACGCGCATCGACGGATCGACGTTCGTCAGCATGGTCGGCGCGTAGTGGCGCGCGGTTTTGTCGTCGCCGAGCGTCAAGGGCTTGCCGCCGCAGAGCACGTTCGCACCGTGCGCGCGGGCATCGTCGACCAGTTCGCTGACTTTGGCGAGCGCGCGGGCGTCGATCAGCGGACCGATCTGCGTGGACAGCTCGCGGCCGTCGCCGCACCGCATCTCCTTCACACGCGCCGCCAGCTTGTCGACGAACGCGTCGTAGACGCCCGCCTGAACATAAAAGCGATTCGCGCACACGCACGTCTGTCCCGCATTGCGATACTTCGAGAGCAGCGCGCCCTCGATTGCGCTGTCAAGGTCGGCGTCATCGAAGACGATGAAGGGGGCGTTTCCGCCCAACTCCAGCGACAGTTTCTGGATATGCCGCGCGCCCAGCTCCATCAGACGCGAACCGATAGTCGTCGAGCCGGTGAACGACAGCTTGCGCACGACGGGATTGCCAGTGAGTTCCGCGGCAATCGATTGCGCGGATCGCCGGTCACGACGTTGAGCACGCCGGCGGGAATGCCGGCGCGTTCGGTGAGAGCCGCGAGCGCGGAGAACGGCGTTTGCGATGCGGGCTTGAGCACCATCGTGCAGCCTGCCGCGAGCACCGGTCCCGCTTTGCGCGTAGTCATCGCTGCCGGGAAATTCCACGGCGTGATGGCGGCGCAGACGCCGACCAGCTGGCGGATCGTCAGGAGGCGGCGCTCGCTGGCGGGCGTCGCGATCACGTCGCCATCGACACGCCTCGCCTCTTCCGCGAACCATTCGATAAAGCTGGCCGCGAACCCGATTTTGCCTCTGGCCTCGGCAAACGGCTTGCCTTGTTCGGCCGTCATCAGATAGGCGAGATCGTCCAGGTTGTCCAGCATGAGATCGTGCCATTTGCGCAGCAGCGCGGCGCGCGCCTTGGCCGTCAATGCGCGCCACGCGGGAAGCGCGGCCTGAGCCGCGTCGATGGCCTCGCGCGTTTCGATCGCCGTCATCGACGGCACGGTGGCGATCAGCGCACCGGTCGCGGGATCGGTGACGTCGAGGGTGCGGCCGTCCTGCGCCGCGCGCCATTCGCCGCCGATCAGGCCGTGCGTGCGCAAAAGAGTGGAATCGTTCAGCTTGAGCATCTCAGGTTCCGTCAAAAATTTCAGTTCGATGCGCGCCAGCGGGCCTCGGGCAGCCCGGGCACTGACGTGCGCATCGCAAAAAGGCCGCCGGCGAGCGGCTCGCGTTGCAGTTCTTCGTCGCTGCGGCCCGCGCGCGCGGTCGTGATGTACAGCGTCCGCAGATCGTCTCCGCCGAACGCGCACATGGTCGAGCAGCGAACCGGAAGCGGATAGACCGCATCGACTTGCCCGTCCGGCGCGAAGCGGACAATGCGTGCGCCCTCGTAAAAGGCACTCCAGTAGTAGCCGTCGGCGTCCACGGCGGCGCCGTCCGGGCGGCCGCGATCGTCAGTGGCCGGCTCGACGAGCACCCAGACTTCGCGCTCGCCGTACGCACCGGTCGACAGCTCATAAGGCGAGCGATAGATCGTGAAATTAGGCGTATCGGAGTGATACATCCAACGGTTTCGGGGCTGAAGGCAAGCCCGTTCGAAGTCAGCATTCCCGAACTCACGACTTCGAGACGCTCACCGTCGAGTCGATACAACCGGGCATCGCGTGCCTGTTTCGATTCATCGAGGGTTCCGGCGAGAAATCGGCCGGCTGCATCGCAACGGCCATCGTTGAAGCGGCTGCGGCGCTGGTCTTCGGGGTTCTCGGCGAGACGACGGACGGGCCGCGCGTGTTCGTCGAGTTCCCATATGCCGGAGCGCAGACCGGCAACGAACCCGCCGCCCTCACGCAGCGAAAAGCAGCCGATGTGTTCGGGCAGGGCAAACGCCTCGTCGCGGCCGGTTTCGGGATCGAAACGATGCAGCGCCGGTTCGAGGATATCGACCCAGTAAAGCGCGCGCGTACGTTCATCCCAGCGCGGGCATTCGCCCAGTTGTGCGTGGATGTCGAGTACACAGTGCAATTCGGAGGCGGAGTTGACGGCTTTCATCATCGGGCTCTTGCCGGATTCCTAATTTTCATAGCGCTGTTAAATAATAGCGCTATGAAATCAAAACGCAAAACTAAGGTTAATGCTGAGAAGATGGCCCGAAGCGCTATGAAGATTAAAATATGTGGTCGCGCCGTACAGCGGCGCGCGAATGCACAGAGGATTTCGCAGAGGGCTTACATGTCACAGACCACCAAGGCGTCCCGCACCCGGCGCAGCACGAATCGAGTCACGATGGGCGATGTCGCCGCGCGTGCGCGCGTTTCAGCAAGTTCGGTGTCGCTGTATTTGCGCAATCCGGAGGCGGTGTCGCCTCGCATTGCGCCGCGCATCAAGCAGGCGATCGACGCGCTCGGTTACGTGCCGAATCTGCTTGCGGGCAGTCTGGCGGCCGCGCGCACGCGGGCGATCGGCGTGGTGGTTCCGTCGCTCGGCAATGCCTTTTTTTCGGCGACAGTCGCGGCGATGCAGGAGGAATTCGATCATCACGGCTACCAGTTGCTGCTGGGCGCAACGAACTATCAGCCCGAACGCGAAGCCGATCTCGTGCACACTTTCCTGTCGTGGTCGCCGACGGCGCTGGTGGTCACCGGCTGCCGTCATGACGATGTCACCCGCTCCCTGTTGCGCTCGGCGCGCGCGCCCGTCGCAGAGATGTGGGAACTCGGCGATCAGCCTTTCGATCTTCAGGTCGGCTTTTCACACTACGCGGTGGGCGAGGCCGTGGCGCGCCATCTGATCGAAATTGGCGCGCGTCGCGTCGCCTTCGTCGGCGCACGCATGGACAGCGACGTGCGCGCGCAACAGCGTTGCAAGGGCTTCTGCCGAACGATGTCGAAGTCCGGCATCGAGGTTCATGTCGAAGACGTTCCCGGCGATACCTTGCCGAAAGCCGGTGCGCATGCGCTGAGCGAAACGCTGCGCGCCATGCCCGATGTCGATGCCGTTGCCTGTTCGAATGACGTGATCGCGCTCGGCGTCATCTTCGAAGCGCAGCGGCGGGGGCTTTCGATTCCTCACCGCCTGCGTGTCGCTGGTTTTGGCGACTTGCCGTTCAGCGAGGAATGCGTGCCGCCGCTGACGACCGTCCAGCCGCGCGCGGCGGAAATCGGCGTGCGGATCGCTCAGGAATTGATGAATCGCACGGAGTCGCCGGAAGCCGAGACGGCGCCTCGCATCGTCGATGTGGGTTTCGAATTGCTGGTTCGCGGGAGTACGCAGACGCAGGCCAGCGCGCGCACGGCGCGTGACGCAACGTCCGAGCCGGTGAGTGGCGATGTTTGAACGGCGCCGCGCAACGTCAGGCCACGCGCGTTCAAGAACCGGCGTCGCCTGCGGAAGCGGGCGAATCCTTATAGGACGGACGCGGCTTGCGAGCCAGCTTGCGGCGGCTTGGCCTTGCGCGCCTGCTTCGCAGCGGCTGCGCTGGCTGCATCGCTTCCTGAAGCAACTTTCGCCTGGTCTGATGCCGCCATCGCCATGCCGGAAGCGAAAGCGACCAAGGTCACGGTGACGGCGACAGTTCGCCTGATCGTGCGAAATCCAATCATCTTGAAATAACCTCGAATTCGATAAAGAAAGCGATGTGAAACAACATCGCAAAATAATAGCGCTGCGATTTTACGCTGATAAGACCGGTTTTCCCCTCATCCCGCAGCCTCATCGATCCAGCCGTTGCCAAGCGCAACAAAAAACCGCAATCTTTAGATTTTTGAGACGAGGCGCGCGCACATGGAGAAACCGTCGATCGTCATCGCGGGTGCGGGGCCGTGCGGTATCGGCGCGGCGCTGACGCTGCGTCAGGAATATCCGTCGACGCCCTTCGTCCTGATCGACGAGCGCGATCGAGCCGGCGGCAACGCTGCATCGGAGATCACGCCTGAAGGCTTCGTGTTCGATTACGGCGGGCACGTGCTCTTCATCCACGAGCGATACGCCGCCTTCAGCGCCATGCTGCGCTCGCTCGATATCGCAAGCACGAATCCGTGCCGGTTCGCGGCGTGCATATGTTCGGCAAACTCATTCCGACGCCGATCCAGCGGCACGTTCATCGCTTTCCGCCCGCGCACGCGCTGCCGATCTTCTCCGACTTGCTCCTGATGCGCATGCGCCGCAGTCCGTCGACGGACGCCGAAGACAACTTTCGCGCGCATCTGCATCGCTAGTTCAGCCGCGAGCTGACGCGCCGCATCATGGAACCGCTCAACCGCAAAATGTGGACGCTCGATCCGGACGAAATGAGCAGCGCATGGGTGCGTCAGCGCAGCGGATCGGCGCTGCATAACGTGCCGCTGGTGCGCCTGCGCCGCATGCTCAAACACACGATTCTTCGCACCGATGACCCGAGTTGGAGCCAGAGCGATCGCGTGCCGTATCCGTGCGAAGGCGGCATGGACGCGATCTGGCAGCGCGCGGTCGATCGCATCGGTGCGCAGCGCATCCGGCTCGGCCACCGTATCGCGGCGATCGAAACGGGCAAGCGCGTGCTGCATCTCGCGGACGGCACGGCGCTTCCGTACAGCGCTCTGATCTCATCCATTCCGCTCGATACGCTGGCCGAACGCTGCATCGATCGGCCGGACATTCAGCAGTTGGCCAAACGCTTGCGCCGGTCTTCCGCGATCCTGCTCGGCTTCGGTCTGCGCGGCGCGATCCCGGCGCGCTATCGCGGCGTGCATAGTTTTCAGTGTCCGGATGCATCGCTGCCGTTCTGGCGCGTGACGATTCCGTCGAATTTCTCGCCGGGCAATGTGCCGACGGATCAACCGCATTATTCGATTCTTTGCGAAACGAGGCGCGCGCCCGATCTGCCCACCGATATCGACCGACACACTGCGTCGCGACGTGCTGCAAGGGCTGCGCAGCATTGGGTTGATCGAGGATCAGCCGGTCGTATCGACGTTCGAGAAAACGCTGGCGCATGGTTATCCGCTGCCGTTTCATGGCTGCGATACCGCGCTCGCCGACATTCACGCGCAACTCGAACCGCTCGGCATTTTCAGCCGCGGGCGTTTCGGCGGATGGCGATACGAAGTGTCGAATATGGATCACGCATATATGCAAGGGCTGGAAGTGGTTCGCCGCATCATGAGCGGCGTGCCCGAGACGACGTATCGCGCGCCGGAGCAGATCAATTAAGCCGATACCTTCCGAACGCCGCTGCGCTTTTTGCGTGAAGCGCTCGATTGACATTGCGGGCGCGACCTTGCTGCTCGTCTGCCTCGGCCCGGTCCTGTTGCTCGCGATGGCCGCGATTCTCGTCACGTCCGCCGCCCCGTGCTGCATCTTGCCAAACGCTAGGGACGCGGCGATCGGCAGTTCACCTGCTACAAGCTCCGCACGATGCACCCGGACGGCGACGCGGTGCTCGAGGCGCACGGCCTCGCCACGCGCGGCGCGAACGGCGAAACGCTGACTTACGATCGCGATCCGCGCATCGGACGCCTCGGCGGGTTGCTGCGCCACTCGAGCATCGACGAACTGCCGCAGCTTATCAACATGCTGCGCGGCGATATGAATCTGATCGGTCCGCGCGCGCTGGTGATTTCCATGCTCGCTGATGTGCCCGACATCCGTCACGCGCACTCCGTCGTGCGGCCCGGCCTGACCGGGCTGTGGCAAGTGCGCGCGCGGCGCAAGAACGTGAGCGTGCTCGACATGATCGACGAGGATCTCGAATACATTCGCACCTTCAGCCTGTGGCTCGATGTGCGGATCGCGTTAAAGACGATCGGGCGGCTGATCGGACCGTGACGGCATCAGAGAAAAAAGCGCGCGATGTGAAACGCCTCCGCCGCATAAGTGCCGATGTCGTCGCCGCGCGCCTGCATGCACCGCGCGAGCGCTTCCGGCGTGCGTCCGCCCGCCAGTTCCGTCGCGTAAAAACGCATGGCTTCGCACTTCCGGCGCACCTGTTTTTCGTCGAGCGTCGACCACATGTTCGGCACGAAGCTCGGAAAAAAGCCCTGTTCCGTCGATGTCGCCACCTCGAACAGATACACATTCTTGCGACGGCGAAACGGCCACGTGGCAATTTCCACCGCGTGGCCGACCGCGCCATGCACCTGATTGCAGTCGCCCGGCCAGTGCGTGAAAACCGTGTCCGCCCATTCGATCTCGGGCAGGATCAGATCGTGCAGCCGATGCACGCCCGCCTCGAGCGAGTGCTCATCGACGAGTGTTTCGGCGATTCGCGCGCGTACGCCGAGATGCGCGCAACTGCGTCTGAAGGCATCTTCCAGTTCCGCCCAATGCGCAACGCCGCGCGGATCGTTTCGCTTGACGGCGAGCAACGCGCGCACGTCGTGCCGGTCGTCCGCGAGTTTCGATAGCGTTGCGTCGCAGCCGATCACCTCATCGTCGGGATGCGCGACGACAGCCAGAATGTTCATCACGCCGCCTGTAGTTGTGCAAAGGATTTGGTGTACCAGCCGAGCGCGTCGTGCAGCGATGCCGTCCAGTCCTGAAACTGCAGCTCGCCCAACAGCGTCTTGAGCGGCTGCATGTCGGCGACCAGTTTCGTGTCCGGCGTCTCGCCGCGCCGCATCGGCAGATGGATTACACCGGCATCGTTGCCGAAATAGGCGTTCACCGAATCCGCGATTTCGTTCACGGTCAGACCGATGCCGCGCCCGAGATCCATCGGCTCCGCACTGCCGACCGCCTCGACGAAATTCATGGTCAGGCGGCCGATATCTTCCGAATGGATCATGTCGACGATCTGCTCGCCGCTGCCGAAAATCTCGATTGGCAAACCTTTGCTCGCGCGCTCGGCAAAAGACGGAATGATTTTGCGGACCGGCCCCATCGCCTGCCCCGGACCATAAGCATTGAAGTAACGCAGCGAGGAAATCCGCGTCGGCCCTTTCGATGCATAGAGTTTCGCGAATTGTTCCGATGCGAATTTGGTAATGGTGTAAGTATTCAGCCAGACATTCGGCTTGGACGGATAAAAGAGATTGGGCACGTCATTTTGCACACAGGCGGCAAACACATTCACCGCGCCGATGATATTGCTCTGAATACCGATCATCACATCGTCGTCGAGTTCCGTGGTGCCGAGTTTGCCCGCAATGTGATACACGGTGTGATAGCCCGCCGTGAGATCGCGCATGGATTGCGCGTCCGTAATATCGGCTTGAACGACCGATGTGGCGCCATCGCCGAAAAGCGCATCGCATTTTACGCGATCCGCGTATTTATCGGCGATCGTCACCGCTTCGCCCTTGCCGATCAGATTGCGTACGATCGCCGCGCCCAGAAATCCCTGACCGCCAATGACGAGGGATTGACGTGCATGTGCCATAGTGCATCTCCCTTTATTCCAGTCATGTCATAACATTGCCCGACATATTATCGGATGAGAATGGCGCTGGAAATACTTTCGAGTCCGTGGCTTTAGGACTTTTAACTTTGCTAGGGATTATCGGACGAATGAACGTCGAAATCGGCTATTCGCGGTTCGATTATGTTTTGACGAGAAGGTTTTTCCACTCCTTCTCATCTTTTTAAATTCGGCATCGGTAGATTTTCACTTTCGGACGCGGTTCGAGCGTCAGTGCGCGATCGGGTGCAAAATATCGGCCTTCGTCCAATAACGACTGTCGACGCCATGAGCCAAACGAACGTCAAGCAGATCTGGCTGATTCGCCACGGGGAAACCGAATGGAGCAAGTCCGGCCAGCACACCGGCACGAGCGATATTCCGCTCACCGACGCCGGCCGCGCGTAGGCCGCCGCGCTCAAACCGCTGCTCGCCGCGCAATCGTTCGATCTCGTGCTCACCAGCCCGATGCAACGCGCCATCGAAACATGCCGGCTGGCGGGGCTCGGCGAGCGCGCGCGGATCAAGCCGAATCTGCACGAATGGAACTACGGCATCTACGAAGACCGCAAAACGGTCGATATTCGCGCGGACGTGCCGGACTGGTCCGTGTGGACATCGCCGATTCCGGAGGGCGAAAACGCCGCCGATGTCGGACGCGGCGCGCAGGCGCTCATCGACCAACTGCTCGGCACGGGCGCGCACCATATCGCGCTCTTCTCACACGCGCATTTCCTGCGCACGCTCGGCGCGGTCTGGGCGAGCGGCGCGAGCGCACTCGGCGCGCATCTCGTGATGGATACCGCCGCCGTCAGCGTGCTCGGCTTCGAACGCGACGTGCGGGCGATCTCAAATGGAATCTGCAAAGCTGATACCCTTTTTGACATAGGAGATGGCATTCTCCTTCAACCGCTCGCCCTCGAGCCGATGATGCCTACCCCGCGGCAAGCGCGTTCGCCCCGAATGCGCCGTCGCGCCGTCATGCCAAACAGAGGCTCATCGCATGTTTCGCTCCATTTTTGCCGTCGCCATTGGCGACGCGCTCGGCTCGCTGTTGCGCTGGGCGCTCGGCCTGCGCCTCAATACGCTGTTTCCTGACTTGCCGCTCGGCACGCTTGCATCGAATGTGATTGCCGGATATGTGATCGGCGTGGCGATCGCGTGGTTCGCGCGGCGGCCGGAGATCGCCATCGAATGGCGGCTTTTCGTGATTACCGGGCTGATGGGCGGACTGTCCACGTTTTCGACGTTTTCCGCCAAGGTCGTCGCCGATATTCAGCAGGGCAAGCTCGCGTAGGCCGCGGGCGAAATCGGCATTCACGTGGTGGCGTCGCTCGCGATGACCGCGCTCGGCATTGCGACGGGCGCGCTCGTCGTGCGCCGATGACACGCGCTACACTTTCGTGATTGCCTTTTTCATCGATATGGACACGCCATGAGCTACGACACGAACAATATTTTTGCGCGCATTTTGCGCGGCGAACTGCCGTGCATCAAAGTCTTCGAGAATGAGCACACGCTCGCCTTCATGGATGTGATGCCGCAATCCGACGGTCACGTACTGGTGGTGCCGAAGGAAGACGCCGCGAATATTCACGAAGCCTCCGATGATGCGCTCGCCGCCAGCATGCGCACCGTCAAGCGCGTGGCCGCCGCCGTGCGCGAAGCGCTGAAGCCGGAAGGCATGCTTATCGCGCAATTCAACGGCGCGGCGGCGGGACAGACGGTGGAGCACATCCACTTCCACATCATTCCGCGCTGGACGGACGCGCCGCTCAAGACGCACGCGCGTGAACGCGTGGAAGACGCGAAGCTCGAAGCCATCGCGCAAAAAATCCGCGCCGCGCTCGCCTAAACCTTTCGTTTCGGACGATGCTGCGGATCGTCCTCGCCGAGTAAGCCGAATTCGATCCGCGAGCGCGTGTAAAACACATGCACGTGCTTGGCGCGGACGATTTCGAGCAGCCGTTCCGTTTCCTCTTGCGTCACGGCTAGCACGATCTGCACCGGTTGATCGTCGAGCCTCAACATATGCGCGGCGTGACGCGCGCCCGCGTGCCCACCCCTTCGCGCGCGCCGATCACCGTCGCGCCACGAATACCCAGTTCCTTCACTTCGCGCAGCAGCCATTCGCAGATCGTGCGGCTGCCGTGCCGTTGATTGCGCCGTGTAAAACGTCAGCTGGAATCCGTTCATGCGCGTTCCCCTTTGCTTTCATCGGGCGCGTTGAGCGTGGCGAATTCGATCGGACATCGGATAAAAAAAGCGGCACGCCGGCCGCTTTCAGATTGACGATAAGCGCGTCGATCTGCGCATCGCTGGCGGCGACCATCACCGCGACGGGTTGATCGATCAGTTCGAAAAAGCGCGACGAGTGATAGCGGCCGTGTGCGTCGATCCCTTCGAGTACGTCGGTCACGGTCGCGCCGTGAATGCCGGCTTGCGCGATTTCATCGAGCACCCAGTCGACGACCTTTTTCTTCAGCTTACGATGCCGCTGATTCGCCGCATACAGCGTGAGCTGACTGCCTTTCATCACGATCATCTCCGCGCCCGGCCGACCGGCGCGTTGCCGTGATTTCAGTGTAGACGACGCTCGATCTCCGCGATAAGCGCTTCCTTCGAAGCCGCGCTGACCGCTTCGCCATCGACGCGCGCCGTCCAGCGTCCATCGCGATGCTCTTCCCACGTGCCGTGCGCGTGGCCGTCGATTTGCAGCGAGCCGCGCGTGCGCAAGGTCGGATCGCCGGGATCGAGCGTTTCGTCGTCGTTATGTAAAAGCGTGATCTTCGTCATGGGAAAACTCCCGCAAGTTCATGTCGGCGCGAGCGATGCTGCCTTCAAATCCGCCAGATGCCGCTGCTTCACGCCCAGATCGTCCCAGTGCGACGGATGACACGTCAGCACCGGAATCTGATGGCGCTTGGCCGCTTCCAGCAGCACGCGCTTGATGCCGTCGCGCCGCGCGTCGTCGGTGTGGACGACGGCGTCATCGAACAGCAGCAGCGTCGGGTGGCCGGCGGATTGCAGCAGATCCGCGTAAGCGAGCCGCGCGAGAATGCCGAGTTGCTCCTGCGTGCCGAAGCTGAGCGAATCGAGCGTTTCGGGCGATTCACCGCGCGACAGCGCAACGGGCGTCAGACCGTCATCGACGGACAGTTCACCTGCCGGAAACACGCGCTTCAGATAGTACCCGATGCGTTGCGTCAGCGGCGCGCGCAACGTGGCGACAGCGGTATCGCGTTCCTCGACGAGCACGCTTTCCAACAGATGCAGCGCGTCCGCACGCAGCCGCAACTCGCGATGCCGGTTCTCCCGCTGCTCGATCTCCGCTTGAGCGCGAGCAAGTTTCTCGCCAACGCCGGACGCACCGAGCGCTTCGCGCACAGTTCCGTGACCTACGTCTGACGCCGCGCCTGCTCGTCGCGCAGATTCTGCGCGGATTTCGTATAGCGTTCGACGTCCGCTGCCGGGTCCGCAAACTGAGCCGTTTCGATCTTGCGCGTGCATTCGTCGAGCTCGCGCGCATAGCCTTTCAGAAGCGCATCTTTTTCGATGAGTTTCGACTGACGCGCTTCGCGTGCGTGTACGAAAGCGGCATCGTTCAGACGCGCCTCGGTCGCAGAAAGACGCTCGCGGACGGACTGTTCATTCGCCGCCGCCAGCGCCCTTTTCTCCGATGTGCCGAGCTGCGCGTGGCGCGCGTTGTCGAGCTGGGCGCGAGCGGTATCGAAGGCGCTTTTGGCGTCGGGCAGCGGCAGCGCGCCGGAAATATCCGGCAGCTTCGCGCGCCGCTCGTCGATCGCGCTCGCTCGCGCTCGCGCCTGCACGTGCTCGTCGCGCAATGCGTCGATGCCCTTGGGCGCGTAATGTTCCAGCGTGCGCGCATGCTGCGCGCGCTTCGCCGTCAGCGTCTTCCATTGTTCGTGACGCGCGTCGGCTTCGCGCCACACTCGTCACGCCGAGTTCGCGGAGCAAACGCGTGCGTTCGGTATCGAGCGAACGCAGTTCATCGGCGAGCGTCGACAGATTGCTTTCGCCCGGCCGAATCGTAATTTCGCCGATGCCCGGCAGCACGAGCGTCGTGTCGCGTTCGAGCCGCAAATCGCCGATGCCTTCGAGCGCCGCGCCATCGACGTGAATGGCTTTGTCCAGCCGATATTCGATGCGCGTCAACGCCGCGTCCTTGCGCGCCTGCAAAGGCACCATTTTTTCGACGACCGCGCGCAGCCGCTTGAGCGTGTTCGCATCGATTTCCACGGCCGCCGCGCGCGCCGTCAGCGCATGCACGTCCTGATTTGCGGCTTCGGCCTTGGTGAGCGCATCTTCCAGACGCGCAATGTCGTTGCGATACACCAGCGCCTGCTCGTCCAGCGCCAGCGGGCTCATGGCGGCTTGCGTGCGTTCGTGCGCGGCATCGGCGAGTTCGTAACGCTTTTGGGCATCCGCCACCGCGCCGGCATTGGCCTGATGCGCGAGCGCCGCGTCGAGCAATGCGCGATCGTTCGCGACCGCGCTTTCGAGTTCCGTCGCGGCTTTTTCCTATTGCAACAGGCTTGCATGCTGCGCGTTCGCCAGTTCGATCTTCTGCGTCAGATCGATGCGGGCGCGTTCGAGCGCGGCACATGCTTCGGCGCGCATGCGCGCCTCGACCGCCTTCTGTTCGAGCGCTTTCCACGGTTTTTTGCGTTTGGCGTCGTCGTAATCGGCCTGTACTTGCCTCAGTTGATTGATGCTTTCATCGAACTGATCTTTTTGATGACTCAACTCGACGCGGCGCGCGTTCAATGCCACGAGTTCGACTTCGCTTTCCGCGAGCGCGCCCGTCGTTTTCTATGTCTTCGTCAAGAGCTTGCCGCGCTCCGCCTGCACGTTGCGGATCAGCACGTCTTCGCTGCCCGATGTCTCGCCGCCCGACAGATGCGTGAGTGCGTCGCGGATATACGCGAGCGCGTGGCCGCCGGAATCGCGCACCTTGTCGGTCTGACCTTGGCGCACCCACAGCAGCCCTGGAATGCCCGCGTGTTCGGGCTTTTCGCGCCGCGTTCGCTGCGCGAAAAGCCCAGCAATTCCGCGAGCTTTTCCTCGGCTTCATCTTCCGAAAACACGTTCGGACCGATGCGCAATTCGCACCGGCTGCGCTTCACGAACGACTTGCGCAGCGTATGCGGCACGCCGCCGACGCTGAATTTCACTTCGACGGTCGGCTGTCCGTCCGGCCGATGCAACGGCACGATGGCGCCGAGCGTCGACACTTTGTAGCGCTCGAGAAACACCGTGCCGATGGCTTCCGCAATGGTGCTTTTGCCCGCCTCGTTCGGCCCCGCGATGATGTTCAGACCCGGCTCGAAACCGTCGATCGTCAGCTTGTCCGCCAGCTTGCGGAAATCCTGGATGGAAATACTTTCGAGAATCACGCGGCCCCCGAACCGTGTTGATCACGCTGAAAACCCGCGAGCAGCAGCAACGCTTCCAATGCCGCCGCCTTCGATTCGTCTGCCTGCAACTCACGCAGCTTTGCGACGACATTCGCCAGATAGCCGCTGCGCGCGCCGAGCGCGGCGAGGTCCGCTTCGGTCGGCAAGACCTTGAGTGCCGTCGTCGATGAACGCAGCGCACGCGCATGCGTTTCCTCGATGGCGACGTGGAGCGCTTGCGCATCCGCGAGTGCGGCGCTGCCCGTGACGCGCACGCGCAGCACGTCGTTTTCGCTGAGCGGCGCGAGTTACTGGCGAAGTGCTTCCACCGAGCTCGGCACCACGATGTCCGGCGTCAGGATCGCTCCACCGGTATTTGTCGACCCGCACACGCTCGACCTGCGGCACCGCGCCGGGCGCATCGATCCGCACATCGAGCACGAAACCCGGCTCGTTCGCGCGAAAGCGGTCCTGTTCCGGCGTGCCCGAATACCAGATGCGCGGATTCACTTCGTAGACGCCGTGCCAGTCGCCGAGCACGAGGTAATCGAGGCGCGCGGTATCGGCGCGGGTGGGCGCGAGCGGATTGGCGGAGTCGATGCCTTCCTGAAGAATGCCGCTCACGCTGCCGTGCGCAATGCCGATGCGCACATGGCCCGCGGGCGTTTCGACGCGATCGAAAAAGTCGGTCGTGTCTTCGTAGGTGTTGCGCTGCGTGAGCGGTGCGTAAAGCAAGGAAGCGCCGAGTTCATCGAACGATAAAACGCCCGGTTCCAGCAGCAAGTTCACGTTCGACGGCACGCAGCCGAGGCGCACCGCGCGCGTCCACACGCTTTCGGCGAGCGCGGCGTCGTGATTGCCCGGCAGCATGAACCACGGACCGCTGAACGCGCCGAGCGCGGCGAACAGCTTGCGGATGACCGTGTCGGACACGGTTTGCTGATCGAAGACATCGCCCGCGACGATCACGGCATCGACATGACGGCCGGCGGCCAGCGCTGCGATGCGTCTGACCGCTTCGAAACGCACCTCGGTCAGATACGCGGCTTCTTCGGCCGTGAACTGCCCGAACTGCGTGCCGATCTGCCAGTCGGCGGTGTGCAGGAATCTCATCGTCGATCCTTCTTCGATGCTGTTGCGAAAGCGGTCGATTTTAGCGGAGGCATGCGTCACACGATTTGAACCACGCGTTACGGACAAGCCGCGTCCCGTTCAGCAAACCGTGCCGCATTTTTGTCCCACACTGGCCCGCGCGCAGGGCTTAACACGACGCCGCACTACCCTGTACGATGACGTCCGAAGTCATCGCTTTGTGACGTCTTCAAAAAAAACTTTTATCCGCACAATGAAACCCGAAACGCTTTGGCTCGAAGAGTCTTGCGGCTGCAAAGGCTGGTGCGGCGAGATGGCGGGGCATATCGCCGGATTCGACTGGTCCGCCACCGCGACGGGACCGATCGAGCAGTGGTCGAAAAGTCTGCGCGCTGCCGTGAAGCTGCTGCTGGCGTCGCCGGTGCCGCTCGTCATGCTGTGGGGCCGTCCGGGCACGATGATCTACAACGACGCCTACGCGGGCTTTGCGGGCGGACGGCATCCGTTTCTGCTCGGCAAGCCGGTCGAGGAAGGCTGGCCGGAAATCGCCGATTTCAATCGCCATGTCGTCGATACCTGTCTGTCCGGCGCGACCCTTTCGTACAGCGACAAGCGCCTGACCTTGCATCGCAGCGGACAACCCGAAGACGTGTGGATGGACCTGCACTACAGCCCCGTCGCCGATGACGACGGCCAGCCCGCGGCCGTAATCGCCATCGTGTTCGAAACGACGGGCAAGATTCTCGCAGAACAGCGGCGCGACACCGCCGAACGCGCGTTTCGCGAAGCCAATCAGCGGCTCCAACTTGCGCTGAGTTCGGGCGTCGTGTTGGGCACATGGGTGTGGGACGCGACCACGTAACGCATCAGCGGCGACGAGCGTTTCGTCAAGGCGGTGTCGCTCAACAAGACGCCGAAGACACGTGGCCGTTCGAGCGGCTCGCGTGCCATTTGCATCCGGAAGACGGCGCGCGGCTGCGTGAATCGATACAAACGGCCACACGCAGCGAAAGCGGACGGCACGAAATCGAAATCCGTCTGCGCACGGCGGACGGGCAGTATCGCTGGGCGCTGTCGAGCGGACGCTGCGAGTTCGATGCCAACGGCAAGCCGCTGCGTCTGCCCGGCGTGCTCGTCGATATCCACGAACGGAAGATCGCCGAGGACGGGTTGCTCAAGCTCATGCAGACGCTGGAAGAACGCGTCGCGAAAGCGGTGAGCGCGCGCGTCGAGGCCGAAGAGCGCTTCAGGCAGGCGCAGAAGCTCGAAGCCATCGGCAATCTGACGGGCGGCGTCGCGTACGACTTCAACAACGTGCTGCAGATCATCTCGGCAAATCTGCAACTCATCGAACTGAAGACGAAGGACAATCCCGAACTCACGCGCCGTCTGCGCGTGGTCGGTGACGCCGTCACGCGCGGTGGCAAGCTCGCCTCGCAAATGCTCGCGTTCGCGCGCCGCCAGCCGCTCAATCCGGCGGTCGTGAATCCCGCGAAACTGATCGACGATATCGCCGAGTTTTTGCAGCGTGCGCTGCCGGAATCGATCAAGCTGAAGATGGCGACGGCGCGCGCATCGTGGAATCTGTTCGTGGACTGGCATCAACTGGAAAACGCGCTGCTCAATCTCGTCATCAATTCGCGCGATGCAATCGCGGAAAGCGGCAACATTCGCGTCGAAGTGGAAGACGCGACAATCGGCGATGCGAACGCGGGCATTCCCGCGGGCGACTACGTGAAGCTCACCGTCATCGACGATGGCGCGGGCATGCCGGAGAACGTGAAAGCGCGCATGTTCGAGCCGTTCTATTCGACCAAGGCGGAAGGTCAGGGAACGGGGCTTGGCTTGAGCATGGTGTTCGGCTTCGTGTCGCAAAGCGCGGGCTTCGTCGATGTGCAAACCGCGCTGGGCAAAGGCACATCGGTGGCGCTGTATTTTCCGCGCTGCATGGAAGCGGAAACGCGCGATACCTCGTTGGCGCGCCCGCGTGCATCGCGCGGCGGCGAGGTCATTCTCGTGGTCGAGGACGACGCCAACGTGCGGCTCACGACCATCGACATGCTGGCGCAACTCGGCTACAAGGTGCTCTCCGCACTCGAGGCACTCGGCGTGAAGGCCGTGTATCACACGCGGACATGACCAAGCCCGCCGAAATCGAAGCGATGATCGCGTTCGCGAAGGAGACCTTCGGCTCGCTCGATGTGCTCGTGAACAATGCGGGCATTCAGCACGTGGCGACCATCGACGAATTTCCGGTGGATCGCTGGGACGCCATCATCGCGATCAATCTGGGCTCGACCTTTCACACGATGCGCGCGGCCCTGCCGATCATGCGTGAAAGCGGCTGAGGACGCGTGATCAATATCGCGTCGGTGCACGGGCTGGTCGGCTCGGCTGGCAAGTCGGCGTATGTGGCGGCCAAGCACGGCATTCTCGGTCTTACCAAGGTTGCCGCGCTGGAAAACGCACGCACCGGCGTGACCGTCAACGCGATTTGCCCCGGCTTCGTGCATACGCCGCTCGTGCAGAAACAGATCGACGATATCGCCGCGCGCGATTCCATCAGCAACGACGCGGCGCGTGCCAAGCTGCTCGGCGAAAAGCAGCCGTCCGCGCAATTCGTGACGACGGAGCAGATCGGCGAACTGGTCGTGTTCCTGTGTTCGGATGCCGCGACCGAGATGCGCGGCTCGGAACTGAAGATCGACGGCGGCTGGAGCGTGCAATAAAGTCAGGCAAAGCGCCGGGCGGCAGTGTGCAAACACGCACCGCTTGATAGCATCGAGGCATTGTCCACCCAGGGAGTTTCTCGGATGACCGCTGAGAACAATCGCGCGGAGGAAGCGCGAGCGATGGAACGCATCGTCAACGCGACGCGCGTCGTGCAGGCCGCCTTTCTTGCGCTTCAGAAGCAATTTCCGCCGGGAGGCGACGGCCGTCCCGGCCAGATGGCGCTGCAGACGTTCGATGCAGCGCTTCAGGAACTCGAAGACGCGCAGGCCGCCTTCGACACCATGCTGAACGATCTGTTCGACGGCGCGCGGTAAGATCGCTTACCGCTCAGCCGTTACGTAACGCCAGCTCGCCCGCATTCGCTTCGCCCGACGCGGGCGGGCCGATCAGCGCCGCTTCGCCATTCGCCGATTCAAGACCGGCCCACGGCACGCCATCGGTGGATTGACGGCGGGCGGCGGTCACGCAGGCATCGACGAGTTCCTTGAATGAGGTCGCCGCTGAACTCGTGCGCACCAGCACTTCGCCCTGCAATTCGCTTTCAGGAAACACCAGTCCGACGATCAGTTCCGCGCCCGGCGCGCGCTGATGCAGCCACCCCAGCAGATTGCGCAAATACGGCGGCGACTCGGCGGCATCGAACGATACGACGCAAATAATGGTCACGCCGGTGAGATCGACCTCGCCGAAGCATCCACGCGAGAAGCGCTCGTAGGCCGCGAGATCGGGCAGCAGACCGTGCTTGCGAAACAGTTGCACGGCAATGGTCGCGGCAAGATCGTCGAGTTCGCTTCTTCCCGCGATGCACAGCACCGACGCCGTGTGCCCTTCCGCTTGCGCATCGAAACGCGCGGGTGGCGACTCCGAAGGCAGTTTTGTGGCTTCGTCCGATGACTCGAAACTCGCGGGCAGTTTTTCGCGGCGCTGCTTGATGACCGGCAGATCTTCCGTTTCCTCCAGCCCTTCGATGATGTCCAGCACCGACTCGTTGATGCGCCGCAACTGGTCCGCCGTCACGACGCCGCGCAGCACGTCGTTATGCGCGAAGCGCAGGCCCTCGAGTGCGACTTCATCGTAATAAGCGATCAGCGGGCGTTCTTTCAGCAGCGTTTCCGCCTGCACGAGCGCTTCGTCGGAATCGTTCGCGAGCAGACGCTGATAAAAGTTTTCGGCAGGTGTGAGCGCGGGTCGATCGCCGAATAGCACATCGAGAAATTCGAGGCGATCGACGTGACGCCCGAGAATCACGAGGCACAGCGTGAGCGGCGTCGACAAAACGAGGCCGATCGGCCCCCAGATCCAGCTCCAGAAAATCGCCGCGACGATCACCGCGAACGGCGACAAACCCGTGCTATGCCCGTACAGCAGCGGCTCGACCACTTGCCCCGCCGTGATGTCCGTCACGCCGAACAGCAGCGCGTCCGGCACGCCGATGATCGCCAGCCCGATCGAAATGACGATGCCCACGCCCACGTTGATGCCGAGCTGCGCGAGGAAGTATCGCGACAGACGACGCGCGGTCTCGTCCATCGCGGTCGTCGCGCGATGCAGGTCGCGCGAACCGAAGAGGCGTATCAGCCGATCGCGCAAATCCTCACGCTGCAAGAGGATGAACACCGCCACCACGGGCACGATGCCCGTCGTCTCCAACGGCGAGATCACCGGCGACAGGAAACGCTGTGCGAGTTCGAGCGGCGTCGGCGTGGGCTGATGCACTTCGACGGGCATCGGCTGATCGATCGGCGAAGACGACGGATTGCCGCCCTCGTCCTTTTTCAGCTCCTGCTCGCGCGCGGGCGACAGGCGCTTGAGCGCATTCGCCGCGCGCCTGAGAAACTGATCCGCGCGCTCGACCGTCACGTTCTGCACGGTGTCGATCTTGCGTTCGATGGCTGCTTGATATTTCGGCAAATCGCCGGCCAATTGCGCGACCTGCGCGCCGATCAGCGTGCCGACGCCCGTTAGCACGGTGAGCGCGAGCACCACCGCGACAATCACCGATGGCACCTGCCCGAGCCGCCGCCGCAGGATATCGACAAACGGCGCGAGCAGAAAGGACAGCAGAATCGCGAGAATGATCGAAATCATCACCGCGCAGCCGAAGTAGAGCGCGCAGATGACGACGACGCCCGTCACGAGCGATGCCAGCGCGCGCACGCCCGGCGCCTCCGGCGGTAGAACCTTCACGGGTGGACGGCGTGGCGCGGGAATTTGCGGCATGGGTTCGGCTCACTGTGAACGGAGTATCGAAGAAGGGTGGCCAGCTTTCGCTGAACAAGCAAAGTGCATGCCGTTGACGGTGAGACCTTTCGGGAATGGTGAGATTTTGCAGGAGCGTGCGTTTTTCTTCTATCGCGAGGATGCAAACAATCATCTGGAAACGCGGGCACGGCGCATGCGAAATTCCTTGTTCCGCTTTTGCTTACATCGAGACAAAAGAGATCATGGGCATCGAATCACCCTGCATCAAGATTTGCGAGTTCGATAAAAAGACCGGCTTGTGCATCGGCTGCCTGCGCACGAAAGACGAATGCAAGCAGTGGAAGAAGATGAAGGACAAGCATCGCGCGAGGATTATCAACGAGCGGCCCAAGCGAAAGGCCCAACTCAAGAAACACGCGAAATAGAGGACAAACTCTGGACTGGTCGGCGTGAGGGATATCGTGATCGACGATGCAACGCAGGACTACACTTTTCTGCATGGACCGTATATGAACGTATATGAACGCGTCCCGTTTGCGCCAGGTTTTCGCATGATTTGATTCGGACAGGATGGGTTGCAGTCGTATATCCGGGCTTGTTGCAGTCTGGTACGCTGCGGCCCCCGATAACGCTTCGGTGACACCCTCGCGAGTGCCACCGCATGACTCGGGGTCGATGTGAATCGCTAGTTCTTCATCGTAAAGAACTTTCACCTTCTATCTCCTGACGGTCTCCCGTCGCACCCAGTCGATCCTTCGATATAAACCACATCCATCGCCAGATGCGCCTCAGAAGGAACAGGAACAACATTGCGAATCGGATCCAAACCGCCCATGAGCGCCTCATCCTGGCGCAATCAGCTGAAGAATAATCACCGCAAACGCGCAGGCAGTTAAGCAAAAATCGCGCGAGCGAACGCCACCTCTATGCGACTACTTATTGAACCATCGCTAAATAAGAGGTAGGATTTTTAAGACCGGGTCAGATCGGACTCGTCGTTTCATATCGATCAACCGGAATACGAGGCGCGCCCGCAAGCAGTCTTTAGCAGCAACAAAGAAAAGTAAGCACTGAGAGCCGCGGGCTTAAGCGGAACATCCAATAGATACAGCGTCGTGCATCCACGCACGCGTCGACACGAACGCTTGGAGACTTGCCCCCATGTCGTCACTCGCTGACGTAGATACGCATGTCCGGGAAGTATTGAACATCGTTCACAATCCGCTCGCCGCGCACCGCGCCAGCGATTCCGTCGCGCAATCGTGGCTGCGATGTCTCACCGAATTCCAGCTCGATCCGGGCCACTTCGTCATGCCGCCCGTGCTCACGACGCGTGAGCTCAACGAACGCCGTGATGCCGCAAGCGATCTCATCGCGTGTTCGAAGCTAGAAATGACCACGCTCTATCAGCAGTTGGCGGACCCGGAACTGGCCGTCGTACTCGTCGATTCAGACGGCGTGATCGTGCATCAGGTGTCGTCGGTGCCGTTCGGCGAAGCAGTCGCCGCTGATGGCCTGCGCGTCGGCGCCATGTGGAGCGAGCGCGAAGCGGGCACCAACGGCATGGGCACGTGCCTCATCGAGCGCGATTGCATCGCGGTATGTCAGCACGAACATTTCTATCCGCGCTATACATCGCTCACCTGCTCCGCCGCGCCGATTTTCGATGAACGCGGTGAAGTCGTCGGCGTACTCGATGTCACGAGCCGCTCGAAACTGCTCCAACAGCATTCGCTCGTGCTCGTTGGCATGTCGCGGCAAATGATCGAAAACCGTTTGATCGATGCGCGTTACCGCCACGCGAACATGATCCATTTTCATAGCCGGCCCGAATTCGTCGGCACGCTGCACGCGGGCAAACTCGCCGTGAGCGACGATGGCGTCGTGCTTGCCGCAAGCCGCAGCGCATTGCTCCAGCTCGATCTGCGTTCGCCCGCTGAACTGTGCGGCAAGCGCATCGAAGAAGCCTTTAATGCGACGCTCGAAGACATGATCGCGCGCAGCATTCGCGGCTCGTTCCATCCGGTCACGGTGTATAGCGCCAAGGCAAACAGCCGCTTCTTTCTCACGGCGCAGACGCCGTGCGATGGCGCTAAACGTATTCTCTTGAGCGATCCGGCATCGCGCGCTAAATCCGTTCGCAAAGGTAACGGCAGCGAAACCACAGGCCGCATAGACAAACTCTCGCATCTCGAATTCGGCGATCCACGCATGGCATCGCAGATTCAACTCGCCGCGCGCGTGATTCAGCGCAAGATTCCAATCATTCTGCGCGGACAAACCGGCACCGGCAAAGAAGTGTTCGCGAATGCGCTGCATAGCATCAGCCCGAATAATGCGGGCACGTTCGTCGCGGTGAATTGCGCATCGCTGCCCGAGAATCTGATCGAGAGCGAGTTGTTCGGTTATCGTGCGGGCGCGTTCACAGGCGCGCAGCGTGAAGGACGTCGCGGCAAGATCGTGCAGGCCAATGGCGGCACGCTCTTTCTCGATGAAATCGGCGACATGCCGCTTGCGCTGCAA
Source organism: Candidatus Burkholderia humilis (assembly GCA_001184405.1). Taxonomy (GTDB): domain Bacteria; phylum Pseudomonadota; class Gammaproteobacteria; order Burkholderiales; family Burkholderiaceae; genus Caballeronia; species Caballeronia humilis. The sequence goes on along the minus strand of LFMX01000014.1, from coordinate 16,759 downwards.
GCGCGTCTTTTGCGCGTGATCGAAGAGCGTGAAGTGACGCCTTTGGGCGCGGAAACCACCGTAAAAGTAGACTTCCAGTTGATCAGCGCCAGTCACCGCAATCTCATGGAACTCGTGCAGACGGGCATGTTCCGCGAGGACTTGTACTATCGCTTGAACGGCATTGAAATCAATCTGCCGCCGCTCAAGGAACGCGCCGATGCGCTTGCGTTGATCGGTCATATTCTCGAATCGGAATCCGACGATCCACCTTCTCTCAGCGATGAAGCGCGTCAAGCGTTGCTGAGTTATACATGGCCCGGCAATATCCGTCAATTGCGGTACGTGCTGCAAATGGCCATCGCGCTATGCGATGGCCCCGAAATTCGCTGCGCGCATTTGCCATCGGAAATCGTCAACGGCGCTGTGCCGCAAATCACGCCGCGCATTCAGGCAAGCGTACCTAGCACGCCGATGCCGCATCTCGCCGAAGATACCGATACGTCATCGCTCAATGCCATTCAGGTGAAGGAACGCGAGACCGTGCTGTTGCTGCTCGATGAGCATCGCTGGAACGTGAGCAACGTCGCGAAGGTGTTGGGCATCAGCCGCAATACGCTTTATCGAAAGATGCATCGCTTGCATATTCGCCTGTCTCATGATTCGACCTCGACCGACGCATGACGCAACCCACGCCTGTCCGCCGGCTCGATGAATTCAAGCCCGCCGCGCGCTTTGCGTGGTGCGTGACCGGTTCAGGTCATATGCTCGATGAATCGATTGCGCTTGCATTGCGCTTGCCGGACGTGGACGTGTTTCTCTCGTCGGCCGGTGAAGAAGTACTGCCGCTCTACGGCTGGACGCTTGCGAAATTGCGCGAGCATTTCAAGGTGTTTCGCGATAACAGCGCGAGCAGCGTGCCCGTTGGCAGCTCTATAACGGCGACTATCACACGGTCATGATCGCGCCCGCGACGAGCAACACAGTCGCGAAATGCGCGTTTGGCATCTCCGATACCTTGCCCACCAATCTCGCGCAAGCCGGCAAGCAATGCGTGCCGAGCATCGTGTTCGCATGCGACACCGCGCCCTCGGTCATCACGCAAGCCCCTAAGGAATGGGTTGAAGTGAGACCGCGCGCGATCGAGTTCGAGAACGTCGAGCGGCTTGCGCAATTCGCGCACACCACGGTGGCCCGCTCGCTCGACGAACTGGAAGCCGCACTCGATCAACGTCTCGCGGACCTGAAGCGCGCATGGAACACATCGTCTTTCTGACGGGACGGCTTGCTCAACTGAGCCTGCAACACGTACTCGAAAGCATCGCGCCGGTCGCGAAGAAAACGCCTTTTACATGGGAAGTGCGCGAGATCGGCTTGCAGGTCGCAGGTTTGATGACAGCCGATATGATCCGCAGACGCGTTGCGAATCCGCTAAGCGAAGGCACGAGCCTCCCGGCCGATGCCACGGCGATCTCGATGCGCTCACGCAGCACTACGGCGTGAAGGTCGAGCGCGGTCCTGAAGAGGTGAAAGACCTGCTGCAGTTCTTCGGGCGTGAAGCGCGTCATGTGGATTTATCGCGCGACGAGACGGAGATTTTTGCGGAGATCGTCGATGCACCGCGTCTTGGTCTCGATGACATTGCGGCACGCGCAAAGGAATACAAGCGTCAAGGCGCGGATGTGATCGACATCGGCTGTTTGCCGGAGACGGCGTTTCCGCATCTTGAAGACGCGGTATCGATGTTGACGGAACAAGACTATCGCGTCAGCGTCGATTCGATGCTCACCGACGAACTCATTCGCGGCGGACGTGCAGGCGCGGACTATGTGATGAGCCTGAACGCCGACACCTTATGGGTCGCGGATGAAATCGCGTCGACGCCGATCCTCGTGCCGCGCGAACCGTCAGACGTTGCATCGCTCGATGCAGCGATCGAAGGCATGCAAAAACGCAATCGCGCCTTTCTTGCCGATCCCATTCCCTTCGGTCTTGCGACATCCATCGCGCGCTACGTGTCCTTGCGCGAACGCTATCCCGACGATGTGCCAATCATGATGGGCGTCGGCAACGTGACCGAACTCACGGAAGCGGACACGACCGGCATCAACGCGGTGCTGTTCGGCATGGCGGCAGAGTTGCGCATTGCGGCAGTGTTGACGACATCGGTCAGCCTGCATACACGACGCGCGATACACGAAGCCGATGTTGCGCGACGCGTCATGCATGCCGCACGCGAAACGCAGACCTTGCCCAAGGGCATCAACGCCGATCTGTCCGCCTTGCATTCGAAGCGCCCCTTCCCTTATGATGCCAACGAAATTGCCGCATTCGCCGCCCCCGTGCGCGATCCGAATTACCGCGTGCAAGTCGCAACAGACGGCATTCATATCTATACCGCGATGGTCGTCACATCGCGATCGATCCGTTTGCGCTGTATCCATCGCTCAATGTCGAAAGCGATGGCGGTCACGCGTTCTATCTCGGCGTGCAACTCGCACGCGCGGAAATCGCATGGCAACTCGGCAAGCGTTTCGATCAGGATCAGGCACTCGACTGGGGATGCGAAGTCGATCGGCCTGAAGAAGATTTGAACGCGTGGCATGCGCCCGGCGCAACAAAGAAAAAGATCACTAGGACACTTTGCTTCGTTTCCGTCACAGCGGGCGCATCGTAGCGCACGCTGATAGATGGCACGGCGTTTGCTTTACCAAACGATGCGGTGCACATTCGCGCATCGTGTTTGAAACCCCTTAAAGGAGGAATGCGCATGCAATGGATCACGCCTAGCTTCACCGATATGCGTTTTGGTTTCGAAATCACGATGTATATCGCCACGCGCTAAATGCGTCTGAAGCCCGCACGAAGCCGCATCGTGCTATTGCGCGCATGCGGCTTCGTGCCGATCGGTATTTCAAGCAAGCGCTCGACGCCATGATCTACGAGACGATCGTCACGCGATGGTCGTCCGCATATCACGCCGATGAGCGTGCGCTTCGAGCACGATTTCGCCATCCTCGCGCCATTTCGCCCTTCCACCACGTTCGATAATGTCGTCGCGACACGCTGCGCCGTCGTCAACTTCACAACCGATGTGCGCGTGTTCGCAGGCTGCGTCACCGGCACTAAGCGCGACTGGCCCACGGTCGTCGCGACCACGGTTGCGAGCGTGCGTCTTGCGCAAACGCTCGCGCATACCGAACTGCGCTTGAGCGAAGTGCATGACGATGAAACACGTCCCACGTTACGCATGGAATGCGTGCATCGCGAAACGCATGCGTCGTTTCATGGCTTCAATCGCGCGCAAGCCGCTGTTGTCGAAGGTGCGATTCTCGTGAGCCGTCTCTTCATGTTACCGCGTGAAAAAGTGGATAGCGAAATCGACTATCTGCGTATCGCCATCGACAAAACCACGGGCGATGACGAACGCGAAGCATGGCAATGGCTCATGCAGGCCATCGAGTCGCATCGGGCAAAAGACCGGAGTGTTGAATGACCGCATTACTCGCCAGCGTGCGCTCGCGCGAAGAAGCATTCGAGGCCGCGAACGCAGGCGCCGATGGATCGATCTGAAAGAGCCGCGTGCGGGCGCACTGGGCGGCGTCGATATAAGCGAGATCACGCGTATCGTGCAGACTTTACGCGTGCAGCATGCGAGCAAACCGATTAGCGCAACCATCGGCGATTTGCCTAACGATGCGCTCGCCATCATGACCACGCGCGTACGCGATGTCGCGGCAACGGGCGTCGATTACGTGAAAAGGTCGGCGTCGAGCCGGGCGCGACGCGATGCCTTGTCTGCGGCATTTGGCGAGCCTTTCTGCGCCCATCGTGCCCGTGCTCTTATCCGACGGTCGTATCGATCGCATTGCAACTGGGCTTTGCGGCCATCGTCTTCGATACCGCGAACAAGAACGGCCGCACGCTTTTCGATTGCGTCGATGTCGTGACGCTCGGCGCATGCATCGCTGAAGCGCGCGCATATAAGACGATGATCGCGCTCGCGGAATCGTTAAGCGTCGACGATCTCGAGAACATTCACGCGCTTGCGCCCGATATCGCAGGCTTTCGCGGCGCGTTATGCCATGAGCAAGAAGGCCGCGCCGGCCAGCTCGATCCGAAGCGCGTCGCCATGCTCGCACGCGCGTTACATGTCGATGTTCAGGCCATCGCATTGAGCAGACGATCGACACCGTCCTTGCTCAATACATCGACGACATAGTTTGCATCGCGTACGTAGGACGTAAAGTGCGCATCGACGATGCCGCTCGCGGCGAGCATATCGAGCGACGCATTGGCATCGATCGCGCACGACTTCACGATCATCAGACGTTCTGCGTTGAGCGTGGTGGAAAGCCATGCGGCGAGACTGTCGGATGTCGTGTCCCAGTTGGTCATGACATCGGGCGTCGTGCGCATGAGATCGGTCGGCACCCACACCGCGACGCGGCCATCGCGCAATGCACGGCGGATATGTTCCTCGTTCGATGCAAGCACGAGATCGGGCATGACGCCCTGCATCAGAATGGCGTACTGCGCCATCGCAAGCAGACACATGTTGTGCGCGGCGAGATCGTCGAAGCGCCATTCACGCTGATATTGCCGCACTGCATCGGCGAAATCACCGCCGCCCGGCACGATCACGACGCGTCCGCCGCCCACTTCCCACAATCGCGTGAGCCATGCGTGCAGCGCCGGGTCGTGACTGAGGCTTCCCCCAATCTTCACCACCCACATAGGTCAGTCCTCATTCGCCGTTGTGTTTTTCAGGCTATCACGCTGCGCGCATGGCCACATCGTTCGATGAAAGCCTTTCGTTGCCCGACGCACCCTGCGCCGCCGATGCCGCGAGCAGCGCGACGGCCACGCTCGGCGCGCATGTCGACACCCATTCGGCGCGCTCGGTGTCATCGCTCGCCATGCTTGCGAGCCGCGCAAAATCGACATAACCGCGCGCCTCTTCACGCGCGAGCGCCGCAGCAAGAAAGCGTCCACATCCCGCACCGACGATCGGCGCATTGACAAGCGACGCATGCCGCGCACCGACGCGCACAAGGTTCGCTTCGAGCACGCGCAACTGCGCCTGACGCCATGTGTGCGTGAAGCGCCGCCATTCGGCATCGCTTGCATCGGCGGCATCGCGGCCAATGGTTCGCGCAATGCGCGCGCGGCTCGCGCTTTCGGTCTTCGGTCCGTTGTCCGCGCTCGGATGCTGATCGTGCGCGGCCCACAACTCTCCCGTCAGACGAATAGACATCGGCCGTCGTTGCAAACCATTCGTTCATCACGCCCGTGGTTTCGCCGCGAAATGCAATGCGCAACGCCGCAGGGCGTGCGCACGACGCCCTGATAAATGAGCTCGCCCGAGACGAGGCGGTCTGCATCGTTCGAACCGCGCGCCATGACCTTGCCATCGACGATCGGAATGATGTCCGTGGTCGTGCTGCCGATATCGACGAGCAATGCATGCGGCATGCACGCCGCGGACTCATTGCGCGGTTGCAAGGCCAGTTCGCCGATGCGACCTTGCGCCAGCCATCGGCGCATGCGGAACGCGCGAGCCAAGCATCGCCTGCAAAGAACAGCGTGCGCGGCGGACCGAGCCGTTGCGCCAGCGTGCGCGACAAGGTGCGTACGCCTTCCGCGCGATCCGTGAAGAGATCGACCATCTCGCCGGTCATCGTGACTGCATGACGCGCGGTGTTTTCCGCAGCATGCGGCCAGCGCTCGAACATGCTGTCGATCACGCACGCGTTCGAGATGCGCGATGCCTTGCCACAACGGACACGCCCATTGCGCGACATCTTCGAGCACGCCCGCGCGCGAGGTCATCGACACCTTGACGTGTGCGCCGCCCACGTCCCATCCGAAGACCGCGCTCATGACGTCCCTCCGCTTACCCGCAACGGCAATGCATCATCGCTAAAGCCGGGCACGTGATGCGCCGCGAGCAATTCCGCTGCAAGATTGCGCGCGCCGTACTTCGACAACTCCGCATACGCGACCGTCAAGCGTGGATTCACTTCGATGACAACAGGCCCGCGCTCCGGATGCCACACCACGTCGATGCCCGCGAAGCCGCGCAATCCCGGCAGCGCCTGCGCGACACGCAGCGCAAAACGTTCGAGCGCGCGTCCTTGCGGACCATGCCGATCGATGCGATCGACATCGACGCCATCGAACTGCACGATGCCCGAGTCCGACATGCCGATGCGTTGCCAGTTGATCGACACGAGGCGCGCGCCTTCATCGCTGCAGATCATCGACAGGCTGAGCGGATCGCCATCGATCCATGCTTGCAGCACGGGATTACGGCCCGCTTCGGCGCGCGCTTCGTATTCGGCGCGCGCGGCATCGAAGTCGTCATAGCGCTGTGTATCGAGGCCGCCCGCGCCGTCATCGGGCTTGACGACCCAGCGGCTCGCCATGCTCGCGAAGGCCTGATCGGGTTCGAGCGAGCGCGTCACGGCGAGGCGAGGCAAGGCGAGCCACACGGCCGTTGCGCTCTTGCTCGATGCCACGCGAATCGCTTCTTTCGCGCAGCCGAGCCATCGCGCGCTGCCGACGGCATCATGCAGGCGCAGCAGCAGGCCATCGCATTCCGGCGCGGTGATGCACGCATAATCGTGTTGCCGCGCCATGCGCGCGACGAAGCGCGTGACCGCTTCGCCCGGCTGCGCCTTGACGTGCGTGAGCGGCACATCGATCTGTTCGAAGCGCGAGCTCGCGACCATCACGTCGATGCCACGCAGCGCGCGCAGATCGGACGCGATGGCATCGGGCATCACGCGTCCCTCGACGATCAGCACAGAGAGATCGGCGAGACTGCCTTCGCTCGCCACATCCGGATCGATGCCGCCGCCGGTGAGATACTCGAACACAAAGATCTTGATCAAAGGAAAGCCATCCATGCAGGTAATACCCGTTCTCGACTTGCTCGACGGCCACGCGGTACGTGCGATGCGCGGCGAGCGATCGCGTTATCGGCCGATCCAGTCTTCCTTGTGCGCGACGAGCGACCCTGTCGAGGTTGCCCGCGCGCTCGTTGCTGCGACCGGCTCGAACGTGCTCTATGTTGCCGATCTCGGCGCGATTTTGTCGCTTGGTGACCATGCCGAGGTGCTGAGCGCTATATGCACGGCGCTCGGGCGTGATGCGTTTCTCTGGCTCGATGCGGGCTTTATCAATTTCGCATCGGTGAGCGCGTTCGTTCGGCGCGTATCGGACCGGTTTTGCTCTGACAATCGTGCCTGTCTTTGGTACCGAGTCCTTGCGTGACATCGGCGCGCTTGCTGAGGCTGTTTCCTGTGGCTTTGATCCGATTCTTTCTTTAGATCGTCTTCATGGGCATGCGCTGGGTGCTTCGCATGATGATGCATCGTGGTGGCCTTCTCGGGTCATCGTCATGTCGCTCGATCGGGTTGGGGCTTTTGCTGGGCCTGATACCGATGCGTTCTCTGCTGTGCGTAAGGTTGCTGGCGCGCGCGCGATCATTGGGGCTGGCGGGGGATGCATCAGAATGATCTTTTGCGGGCTCGGGCTTTTTTGGGGGGAGGGGGGGCCACTGCGTGGCTCGTCGCTTCTGCTATTCATGATTTGCGGCGGGTTTGTTCTATTCAATAAGCGTGCCAATGGGTTGGGGGCTTTTTAGTGTTTCAATCGGGAGTGGGCGGGGTGACAGTGTGTTGCACGGTGGAGCACTTTTTAGCGCTTGCTGCTGCCTTTGTTTGGGCTTTTTATTCCTTTTTATTCAGTAGCGCTTTGCATGAAGAAGAAGACGGCAACCGAAAAAACCAATACAAGCGAAGGAAGCAGCAAAAAACGAGCGAGAGCAAAAAAGGCATAAACCTTGCTAAACCGCACGACCATGCAATCGTCCCCCCAAACCCCAACAGAAACCACAAAAGTCCAAGTGCAAGAATATTGGACCTGCCCGTTCTGCCCTCTGCTATGCGACGACATCAACCTTGACCGCGCGCTCACCGCCCCGCACATCAAGTGCGACAAGCTGGCGACCTCACTTGCCCGCTCGCAAACGAGTGATACAAACTGCCAACCGAGCATCAACGGACAAGCCACCGACGCAAAGTCGGCCTTAGCGCATGCCGCGCAAATTCTGTCGCAAGCAAAGCGACCACTATTGAGCGGACTCGCGACAGACGTGTCGGGCACACGCGCGCTCTATGAACTGGCCGCCCTGCACGGCGCGACGCTCGATCATCTGTACGGCGATGCACTCGCCGCCAACACACTCGCGATGCAGGACCGCGGCGCGTTCTTCACCACGCTATCGGAAGTCCGCTCACGCGCCGATCTGATCGTCGTATTCGCCTGCACGCCGTCGCGCCGCTATCCGCGCTTCTATGAACGCGTGCTCGACACGACACGCAAAGCCGATGTCGTATTCGTCGGATGTGAAGCGGACCCGGCATGCAGCAACCCAAGCAAATCGATACTGCAAAACACCGACCCGTTCGATACGCTCGCCCTATGGTCGGCCCACGTCGAAGCCAGCCGCAAGATCGACTCGACAGAGCTCGTTACGCTGAGCAAACGCATCAACACAAACACAGTACACGGCCTTCGTGTATGAACCGGCACGCTGCCCGCGCCGCATACGGCGCTTGCCATTGAAGCGCTGCATCGCATCGTGAAGGGGATCAACCGCACCGTGCGCGCAGGCGCGCTCACAGTCAATCAGGCGATCACGTGGCTGTCGGGCTTTCCGTTGCGCACGCGCGTGGCGTACGGCTTGCCGCTCGATCACGATATGCATCATTATGGCACGCACAGGCTGTTGCATCAAAAGCAAGTCGATGTGCTCTTGTGGGTGTCGAGCTTCGCGCCCGAACCGCCGCCCGCATCGCACGATGACGACGTCCCCGCCATCGTGCTGGGTCACGCGCAAACGCCGCTCGATCCACGCAGCGCGCCCACCGTGTTCATCCCCGTTGCAACGCCCGGCCTTGATCACGCGTCCCATCTCTTTCGTATCGATACCTCCGTCGTCGCGCCGCTCCACGCCGCGCGCGAAACCACGCTGCCGAGCGTCGCATCGATCGTGAATGAACTCATTCAGCGCGGGAGATGGTCATGAGCCTCACGCGTCTCACAGGCGGCACGCTTTACGATCCCGCGAACAAGATCGACGGTCAGACGCGCGACATCTATATCCGCGATGGACGCATCGTCGCGCATGAGGACGGGCGCAACGACAGCATCACGCACGATTTCGATGCGCACGGCATGATCGTCATGGCAGGCGGCATCGATCTGCATTCGCATATCGGCGGCGGCAAGACGAATCTTTCGCGCTTGTTGTTGCCCGAAGATCATCGCGACGATCCGCGCGCCGTGCCCGATCGCCCCGATGAGGGCCGCTATATGCGCATGCCTTCGTGCGGAACATGCACGCCCGGCACGCTCGCCACCGGCTATCGTTACGCGGAAATGGGCTACACGGCCGCATTCGAGCCCGCGATGATCGCGTCCAATGCGCGCCATGCGCATCTGGAAATGGGCGATACGCCGATCATCGATCACGGCGCCTACGTGATGATGGGCAACGACGAACTGTTTCTGCAAATGCTCGCCGCGCAGGAAGACTTCGAACGCATGCGCGGTACGTCGGCTGGACCATCAACGCAAGCAAGGCGCTCGGCGTGAAGGTGGTGAATCCGGGCGGCATCTCGACGTTCAAGTTCAATCAGCGTTCGCTCGATGTCGATGAAAAGCATGTGCATTACGGCATCACGCCGCGCGATGTGCTGAAGACGCTCACGCGCGCGCTCACCGACTTGCGCGTGCCGCATCCGCTGCATGTCTATTCGAGCAATCTCGGCGTTCCGGGCAATATCGAATCGACGATCAAGACGATGGATGCCGCCGAAGGCTTGCCCATTCATCTCACGCATATTCAGTTTCATAGCTATGGCGCGGAAGGTCCACGCAAGTTTTCATCAGGTACCCGAATTATTTCGGAAGCGGTGAATACGCGGCCGAACGTGACGATCGATGTCGGTCAGATCATCTTCGGGCAAACGGTCACCGCGTCCGGCAATACGATGATGCAGTTCAAGAACGCGCCCTTGGCCAATCCGCGCAAGTGGACGCTTGGTGATATCGAATGCGATGCGGGCTGCGGCATCGTGCCGTTCAAGTATCGCGAACAAAGCTATGTGAATGCGCTGCAATGGATCATCGGCCTTGAAATCTTCTTGCTCGTCGACGATCCGTGGCGCGTATCGATGACGACCGATCATCCGAATGGCGCGCCGTTTACGAGTTATCCGCATCTCATCCGGCTCTTGATGGACAAGTCCTTTCCCGACGAACAACTCGACAAGCTCCATGCCGATGCAAAAACCGCGGGCGCACTCGCCGAGATCACACGCGAATTCTCGCTGTACGACATCGCGATCATCACACGCGCGGGGCCCGCGCGCTTGCTCGGCTTGACGGATCGCGGTCATCTCGGCGCGGGCGCGGCGGCGGACATCGCCGTGTATCGCGATGAGGCGAATTGCGAACGCATGTTCACATCGCCCGCCTACATGTTCAAGGATGGCGAACTCATCGCGCGCGACGGCACGCTGCTGAAAACGCCCGCCGGCGGCATTCACTATGTGATGCCCGACTACGATCGCGCCATCGAAAAGCGCGTCAGGGCCTTTACTGAAGCGAACTTAGCGAGCCGCTTCGAGAACGCGTCCATCGGCAACGATGAAGTCTGTTCGTTCTGCAAAGGCGGCAGGGCTCTTGCCGGTCGCGTGCTTCGCATCGGATCGAAGGTGACGATGATGCGAATCAACGACACGCAGATCGACGATACCTTCGCCGAAGCCTTTCCGATGAAGGCCACGCGTCTCATCATCACCGCGCATAACGCGACATGGGCACGTTATGCAGCGAACTCGCTGACGGGCTTTGCGACCTCCGTGATCGATTGCGGCTGTAAAGCGGGCATCGAACGTGATCTCTCGCGCGATGAAACGCCCGATGGCCGGCCCGGTATTTCGGTGCTTATTTTTGCGGTGTCATCGAAAGAACTGGCCAAGCAGATTGCGCGACGCGTTGGCCAATGCGTGCTCACGTGCCCGACCACCGCCGTGTATGGCGGCATCGATCCGGCCACGAGCCGCGAGCCGCTATCCGATGTCGCGCCACTCGGTTCGGGCCTGCGTTTCTTCGACGATGGCTGGCAAATATCGAAAGTGCTCGACGGCGCCCGCTATTGGCGCGTGCCGGTGATGGACGGCGAGTTCGTTTGCGAAGAATTGACGGCCACGGTGAAGGCCGTCGGCGGCGGCAATCTGCTGTTCCTTGCGCGCAACATGGATAGCGCATTGCAGGTAGCGGAAGCGGCCATCGCCGCCATGCATCAACTGCCCAACGTCATCTCACGCCGTTTCCGGGTGGCGTCGTGCGCTCGGGTTCGAAGATCGGCTCGAAATATGCAGGCGCAACGGCATCGACGAACGATGCGCTTTGTCCCACGTTCGTGTGCTTGTCGAAGAAGAGCGAGTTGACGAGCGATGTCGCGTACGTGCTCGAAATCGTGATCGATGGCCTGACCGATGCCGATGTCGGCGCTGCCATGACCGCAGGCATTCGCGCTGCAACAGCGATAGGCCGCGCCGGCGGTGTGTTGCGTATTTCCGCGTGGAACTACGGTGGCAAGTTGGGGCCTTATCACTTCAAGCTGCATAAGCTTGCTGCGGAAATTGACGCATGAACGCCACAACGTTGCGCGTAAAAAGTGCACTCACCATGCGGTTGAACGGGTCGAAATTACTACCCTCTGCGCTTGCATCGCTTTCATCGCATGAATTGCCGCGCGTCATGTTGAATGGCGCGGGGGAAAGTATCGCGGTCGATGATCTCTTCGATATCGCGCAGTCGGATGCGCATCGCCATCGCTCAGCATCGACGGCGATGCGCATTGGCTCGATCATCTCGGCGCGCATATGAGCGAAGGCACGCTCGACGTGCACGGCAACGCAGGCGACTATGCGGGCATGAAGATGACCGGCAGCGCATTGAACATTCATGGCGACGCAGGTCTGTTCGCTGCATGCGAGATGCAGGGCGGACGCATGAAAGTCAGCGGCAACGTCGGTGACTTCGCCGCCAGCGCGCAGCCCGGCGACATGGAAGGCATGGCGGGCGGCGTGCTCACGGTCCACGGCCACGCATGCGAGCGCCTTGCCGATCGCATGCGACGCGGCACGGTGCTCGTCGCGGGAAATGGGGGGATTTCGCGGCATCGCGACTGATTGCGGGGACGGTCTGCATCGGCGGGCAAGTGGGCGCACACTTGGGCTACGGCATGCGGCGCGGCACGGTGTTGTTGCTGCAAGCGCCATCGCGCATTGGGCCGACGTTTATCGAAGGCGGTCAAGGCTTCGATGTGTTCTGGCGTCTTTTCACGCGCATGCTCGCGCGTGAAAAGACGCCTTTCGCCACGCTCGACAGCAACGTGTTGCCGCAGCGCTACGCAGGCGATATTGCGGTGGATGGACGCGGGGAATTGCTGATCGTCAAAACATGATCGGACGACAAGAATTCTCTTCTGGAAACGCACGCTAAAAAGGGGGCACGTCATGAGCGCAGCGCGGACACCCGCGGCATCGCGCAACGCAACGAGCGCACCGGCCGATCATTACGCCAGGCCGATGATCGCGCTGCACTGGCTGATCGCCATCTGCATCATCGCGATGCTATGCATCGGCTTTTATATGGGCACGCTGCCACGCGGTCTGCCCTTCAAGTCGACGCTCACCAACTTTCATAAATCTCTTGGAATCACGGTTTTCCTGCTGGTGCTGCTTCGAATCTGGGCGCGGACGGCTTATCACCGCCCGCCGCTTCCACCGATGCAGACGTGGCAACGCGCCGCCGCGAGCATCACGCAGGGCCTTTTATACGTTGGCATGGTGGGGATGCCGCTGAGCGGTTATCTCGGCTCGTCGTTCAACAAGTTCGGTACGCGCTTCTGGGGCATTGCGCTGCCGCAATGGGGTTGGGACGACAGGGGCATCCGGCACGTCTTCTTCACCATTCACGAATATCTCGCATGGACGATGATCGCGCTGATCGCGCTGCATTTTCTCGGCGCGATGAAGCATCAACTGATCGATAAAGACGGTCTCTTGCGGAGGATGTGGCCTTGAAAATGTGCGTACTCGGATCGTCGGCGGGCGGTGGCTTTCCGCAATGGAACTGCAACTGCCGCAATTGCGATGGCGTGCGTCGCGGCACCATTGCGGCGCGCGCGCGCACGCAATCGTCCATTGCCGTGAGCGAGAACGGCGAGGACTGGCTGCTCGTGAATGCATCGCCGGACATCCTTGCGCAGATTGCCGCGAACCCTGAACTGCAGCCCGCACGCAAGACGCGCGACACGGGCATTGCGGCCGTGATCGTAATGGATGCGCAAATCGATCACGTCACCGGCCTTTTGATGTTGCGCGAACGCGGCACGCCCTTGCCGCTTTATACGACCGATGCCGTGTGGCAAGACCTCTCGACAGGCTTTCCGCTCACCAAGATTCTTTCGCATTATTGCGGCGTGGAGCATCGGCATATTGCGGTCGGTGGCGCACGCATTTCGGTGCCTGAACTGCCGCATGTGACGATCGATGCCATTCCGCTGTCGAGCAAGGCGCCGCCTTATTCGCCGCATCGCGATGCGCCTGAAACGGGCGACAACATCGGCCTGATGTTCACGAATAATGCTTCTGGGAAGCGTGTTTTCTATGCGCCGGGTTTGGGCGCACTCGAGTCGCATGTGCTCGATGCCATGCGTGAAGCCGATCTCCTGCTCGTCGACGGCACCGTCTGGACCGACGATGAAATGATCCGCCTCGGCCTCACGAATAAGACCGGCAAGGACATGGGTCATCTTGCGCAAAGCGGACCGGGCGGCATGATCGAAGTGCTGGATTCGATCGATCGCGCGCACGTGCGCAAAGTGCTGATCCATATCAACAACACGAACCCGATTCTCATCGAGGACGGGCCCGAGCGTCGCACGCTGACGGAGCACGGCATAGAAGTCGCGCACGACGGCATAACGTTCGAGCTTTGATGGAGCTCCATGAATGATCAACCCGACTACCGGCCCGATCTTCACGCCGCTGACAGACGCGAGCGCTGCATGGTCGCGTGACCAATTCGAAGAACAGCTTCGCGCGAAGGGCACGGCGTATCACATTCATCATCCGTTCAATGTGAAGATGAATAGTGGCAGCTGTTCGAAAGAACAGATTCGCGGCTGGGTCGCGAACCGCTTCTACTATCAGATCAACATCCCGTTGAAGGACGCGGCCGTGATGTCGAACTGTCCCGACCGCGACACGCGCCGCCGCTGGGTGCTGCGCATTCTCGATCACGATGGTTATGACGATCAGCCCGGCGGCATCGAAGCGTGGGCGCGTCTCGGTGATGCAGTCGGTCTCTCGCGTGACGATCTCTGGTCGTTGAAGCTCGTGACGCCCGGCGTGCGCTTCGCCGTCGATGCTTACGTCAACTTCGCGCGACGCGCGCCGTGGCAAGAGTCCGTGTGTTCATCGCTGACGGAAATGTTTGCGCCGCAGATTCATAAGGACCGTCTTGCAACGTGGCCCGAGCATTACAAGTGGATCGAAGCGGACGGCCTGCATTATTTCCGCTCACGTGTGTCGCTCGCGCAGCGCGATGTCGAACACGGACTCGAAGTGACGCTTGCGCACTTCAAGACGCGCGAAGCACAACAACGCGCGCTCGACATTCTGCAATTCAAGCTCGATATTCTCTGGACCATGCTCGATTCGATCGAAAAGGCCTTCCTGTCATGAGCGATTCAACTTCGACCAAACGCGTGCAGGAAGCCGTCGATGCGCCCGACGATTCCATGCGCCCGCAATTGAAGCGCCTCTTTCGTCTACAATGGGAACCGGCGCAGGATGCGCATGTGCTGCTTTATCCCGAAGGCATGGTGAAACTCAATCAGAGCGCCGCGCAAATTCTCTTGCGATGCGACGGCTCGCGCGATATCCCCGCGCTCGTTGCCGATCTCGAAGCGGCCTTCAATACAACGAATCTCGGCGACGATGTACGCGCGTTTGTCGCAGGCGCGCGTGCGCGAGGCTGGCTGGAGTAGCGCAATGACCGATCTGTCCGCGCCCGTCGCCAAACCGGAACATGAAGGCGTGGCCATTCCGCCGCCGCTGTGGCTGCTCGCGGAACTGACGTATCGCTGTCCGCTGCATTGCGTGTTCTGCTACAACCCGACGAACTATGCCGATCACTCGCGCGAGCTGAACACCGCGCAATGGATCGATGTCTTGCGTCAGGCGCGTGCATTGGGCGCGGCGCAATTGGGCTTTTCCGGCGGCGAGCCGCTCTTGCGCAATGATCTCGAAGAGCTCGTTGCCGAAGCGCGCACGCTCGGCTTTTATACGAATCTCATCACGTCCGGCATCGGTCTGACGGACAAGCGTCTGACCGCATTGAAAGCCGCCGGGCTCGATCACATTCAGCTCTCGTTTCAGGACTCCACGCAAGAGCTCAACGATTTTCTCTCGCATACGAAGACCTTCGATCTGAAGAACCGCGTCGCCAGACTTATCAAGGCGCACGGTTTTCCGATGGTGCTCAATTGCGTGCTGCATCGCTATAACTTGCCGCATATCGGGCGCATCATCGATATGGCGCTGGAGATGGGCGCCGAATATCTCGAACTCGCGAGCACGCAGTATTACGGCTGGGCGCATATGAATCGCGCGCAGCTCATGCCGACGGGCGATCAACTTAAGGATGCCGAAGCAATTGTCGAGCGGTATCGGCAAGAGATCGGCGACAAGTGCAAGATCTTTTTCGTCGTGCCCGATTACTACGAGACGCGTCCCAAGCGCTGCATGAACGGCTGGGGCGCGGTGTTTCTCGGCATTGCGCCGGATGGCGCGGCGCTGCCTTGTCATACCGCGCGCTCGTTGCCGGGACTGACGTTTCCGAACGTCACGGAGATGACGGTCAAAGACATCTGGTACGAGAGCGATGCATTCAACCGCTTTCGTGGTTTCGGCTGGATGAAGGAACCGTGCCGCAGTTGCGATGAGAAGACCATCGACCTCGGCGGATGCCGTTGTCAGGCTTATTTGTTGACGCAAGACCCTGCCAATGCAGACCCCGTTTGCGATAAATCGCCGCATCACGAACGCGTGATCGAAGTGGTACGCGCTGCATCGCAGAGACAGGAACCGAAAGAACAGCCCATCGTCTTTCGCAACGATGCGAACTCGAAGCGCATCGCCGCGCAAGCCCGCGACAGTGATTCAAAAGACCGAGAACAGAAATCATGAGCGCTGACATATCCGTGTTGCTGGTGGACGATCACGCCATCGTGCGTGAGGGCTATAAACGCCTGCTCGAACGCAGTCCCGATGTGAATGTCGCGAGCGAAGCAGCCGATGCCGCGCAGGCGTATCAGAAGTTCTGCGCCTTGCAACCTGATGTGGTGGTGATGGATCTCGCGTTGCCGGGCGCAAGCGGTATCGAAGCGATGCGACGCATGCTCGCGCGTGAACCGAACGCGCATGTACTGATCTTCAGCATGCACGAAGAAGCGATCTTCGTGCGACGCGCGCTCGATGCCGGCGCGCGCGGTTACGTCACCAAGGCGAGCGCGCCCGATACGCCCTGCATCGAGCGAAATGGTGTTGAGGTACTGCCCCAACTCGTCATGCAACTCACGCGCGAGATGACGGCGCTCCGTCTCCTGCGCGCTGATGGCCTGCGC
>LFMX01000124.1 GCA_001184405.1 Candidatus Burkholderia humilis | reverse complement strand
GTCCGCCGTCATGAAGCGGCTATGGCCGTACATCCGTCCGCTGATGGGCATGGTGATACTCGGCATCACCACGATGGGCATTGTCGCCGCGACCGAAGCCGGTATTCCGATGCTGTTCAAGCCGCTGCTCGACCACGGCTTCGGCACGAAGGGCAGCGATCACGCGCGATGGCTCGTGCCGCTCGCCGTCGTCGGATTGGCGCTCGTGCGCGGCGCGGCGCAGTATGCATCGGGCTATTTCCTGTCGTATGTGTCGAACAAAATTCTGCTGCAACTGCGGCTCCAGATGTTCGACCGCATGATCCACACCAGCGCGGGCTTCTTTCAGCGCGAGACGGCGAGCACGGTCATCAACGCGATCGTGTTCGAGGTCAATCAAATTATCGGCGTGCTACAGAGCGTCGTCGTCACGCTCGTGCGCGATTCGCTCACGGTCGTGTTTTTGCTCGGCTATCTGTTCATCCTCAACTGGCGGCTGACGCTGATCGTCGCGGTCATCCTTCCGGCTATCGGCTGGCTGGTCAGCAAGATTAACCGGCGACTGCGGTGGCTCAATCGCGAGCATCAGGCGCTGACGAACGAACTGTCGTATGTCGTCGAGGAAACGGTCGGCGGCTACAAAGTCGTCAAGGTGCATAACGGCGAGCCGTACGAGATCAGCCGATTCACGGAGATGAGCCATCGCCTGCGCGGCTATTCCATGCGCATGCAGGTGTCCGGCGGTCTCGCGCAGCCGCTCACGCAGTTTCTCGCGTCGATTGCGCTCGCCATCGTGCTGACGATCGCGGTCGTCCAGTCGGCCAATGACCAGACGACGGTCGGCGGTTTCGTCGCGTTCGTCACGTCGATGCTGCTCGTCATCTCGCCGCTGAAGCATCTGATCGACATCAATCAGCCGATGCAGCGTGGCATGACGGCAGCCGAACTGATCTTCGGTCTCGTCGACGAACCGGCAGAACCTGCGGGCGGCGGGCGCAAACTCGAACGCGCGCGCGGCGAAGTCGAGTTCCGCGATGTCTCGTTCAACTACTCGGCCGATCGGCCTACGCTCGATCACGTGTCGTTCAAGGTCGCGCCGGGCGAAATGGTCGCGTTGGCTGGTCCGTCGGGCAGCGGCAAGACGACGCTCGTGAACCTGCTGCCGCGTTTCTTCGATCCGCGCGGCGGTCAGGTGCTCGTCGGCGGCGTGCCGATCGACGAATACAGCCTGCACGATCTGCGCAGCCAGATGGCGATGGTCAGTCAGGACGTCGTGCTCTTCAACGACACGATCGCTGCGAACGTGGCGTACGGGCAGACGCCGGATCGCGAGCGCGTGCTGTCGGCGCTCACGGCGGCCAATCTCGCGGATGTGGTGGCGAACTTGCCTGAAGGCATCGATACATTGATCGGCGGCAATGGTATGCGTTTGTCGGGCGGTCAGCGGCAGCGTCTCGCCATTGCGCGCGCGATCTACAAAGATGCGCCGATCCTCATTCTGGATGAAGCCATGTCCGCACTGGATTCGGAATCCGAACGTCATGTGCAGGCGGCGCTCGAAACGCTGATGAAGGGCCGCACGACGCTGGTGATCGCGCATCGGCTATCGACGATCGAGCGCGCGGATCGCATTCTCGTGATGGAAGCGGGGAAGATTGCGGAGCAGGGCAGTCACGCGGAATTGCTGCGTAAGGGCGGGTTGTATGCGCATTTGCATCGGATTCAGTATCAGCAGCAGGCAGCTTGAGTCTCCGCTGACGCGACAAGAACCTAAATCAGACCGAGGTCGCGTAAGCGCTCGACAGTCGAAAACAGAGGACAGAGCCTTGCTTTCGTTGTTGCTGTATGTGCTGTGCTTGGCGTTGTCAGCGTCTGTTTTTCCCGCCCCGCATGGTCTTTCATGGATCGCGCCGTCGATGAGCGCGCGCGGGCTTCGTCGATCGACGGCGTGCGTGGTTATCTCGCGCTGTCGGTGGTGATCCATCACGCGGTCATCGCGCGAAATTGGCTGCAGACAGGCGTATGGCGGCTGCCGGACGATCCGTTTTTCGCTTAGATCGGATCGGTGGCGGTCAGCCTTTTCTTCATGATCACCGGCTTTCTGTTTTGGGGAAAGCTGGTCAAGACTTCCGGAAAGAGCGGCTGGACCCGGCTGTATATCGGCCGCGTCTTTTGTATCGCGCCTGTGTATGTCGTGGCGATGTCTGCGGTCGTGGTGATCGTCCTCGCGCGCACGGGCTGGACATTGAACGAGTCCCGTCGATGATCGCCGGCACGGTCGCGCGCTGTTACGGCCTCGGCTTGCTGGTCTGCAAAGACTTCAACGGATATCAGGGCGTCTGGCTTCTGCTCGCCGGCGTGACCTGGACGCTCAAATACGAGTGGAAGTTCTACTTCGCGTTCTTGCCTGCGTCCTTGTTTGCGCGGCCCAAACTGCATCTTCTCGCGGCATGTGTGCTGTTGATCGTCGCGCTTGCGCTGGCTTACTGGAAGACGTCCGAGAACTGGACCTATGTCGCGCTTTTTGCCGCCGGAATGGTGTCCGCGTCGATCCGAGCGCGGTGGCCGAAGCTGGCCGTTCCGGATCTGGCTTCTTCTGTTGCTGTAGCGGCGCTATTGGCGCTGCTGACGGTCGCCCATCCGCCCGCGCGTACGGTGTGCTTCAGGCCGGGATGCTTGCGATCGTATTTTTTCTCATCAGTCATGGCGCGACCTTCTTTGGCTTGCTCAAAACCAACGCCGCCATCCGGCTTGGACACGCGAGTTACGGCATCTATCTTTTGCAGGGACTTGTCTTCGCGCTGATGTGGGACAACGCGTTTGTTCGTCCCATCGTCATCGGAAGCGACACGCTGTTCTGGCTCATCACGACGGCGAGCGCTATTGTGCTGGCGGCCATTGCATCCGCGATTTTCGTGTTCGTCGAGCAGCCGTGCATCGACTATGGAAAAGTAGTCGGGATAAAGGCGAGCGTGTGGCACAGGAAAGTAGCTGAGTGACGCCTCACATCAGCACAATGTCATATTGCTCCTGCGACAAATTCGACTCCACCTGCAACGAAACCGGCTTCCCAATAAAATCCATCAGCATCGCCAAATGCTGGGATTCTTCTTCCAGAAACAGATTGATCACCTGCTGCGACGCCACCACGCGAAACTCTCTTGGATTGAACTGCCGCGACTCTCGCATGATTTCACGCAGCACGTCATAGCAAACGGTGCGTGG
>LFMX01000123.1 GCA_001184405.1 Candidatus Burkholderia humilis | reverse complement strand
TGCCCGCGGCGTGACGCTGCTGTGCGCCGGCCGTGGAATAGGCGTTGAGCTTGCGCAGCACGGTTTCGAAGTCTTCGTAGGAGTAGTGCATCAGCTTGCCGGAAAGCCGTGCGACGGGTCGATCGGTCGAAAGCACCAGGCGCTCATGCACGAGATCGGCGGAAAAGCGCGCGGTGCCGCGCCTGAAAAGACGCGGAATCCAGTCCGGATACCAGCCGCTGTGTTTTACCCACGCGCCACAAAAACTCGACAGGCGATCGACCGAATACACATCGGCGTGCGGATTGGCGATGGCCGCGCAAATCGATGCCGCCAGCTCCGGCGACACGATTTCATCGGCATCGATGGAGAGCACCCAGTCGGTCGAAAGCGCATCGAGCGCGCGATTCTTTTGCGGACCGAAGCCCGGCCAGTCGCGCGCCTCGATCACGCGCGCACGATGTTTCCCGGCGATGTCCACCGTCGCATCCGTGCTGCCGCCGTCGATGATGACGATGTCATCGGCGAACGAAACGGATTCGAGGCACTGGGCGAGCCGCGCGGCGGCGTTGTGCGTGATGATGGCGATGCCGAGAGTGGGAGGGGGCATGGAGTCGGGCGCAGCACGGGAAGTGGGGATATTCACAAAACGCGACTATCCGCGCAAGTGCCACTTCAGGAAGAAAAACGGCGAAAAAAGCCACGGACATGTGGCATAGATGAACATGCGTAGCCTGAAGCCGACATCCACGTCGCGCGCTTCGGCAAAGAGCGTGAGTTTGCGCGCGAGCGGGGCATCGCTGAACACGGCGCTCACATAGTCTTCGCGCGCGGACTTCTTCGCCAGCAGGGCGCGCATTTTTTCGCCGACGCCGACCTTGTCTGCATCGCTTTGCAATTGAAGCGTTTCGCCCGCGCCGTTGATGTTCGCCAGCTTGATGCGCGCGATGAAATCCGCCGGCGTGCGCCACTTGCGCTTGCGAGACAATCCGCCGCGCCGATAAAGCACGAGCGGCTCGTGCAGCGTATGCGCGCCGTGGCTCATGATCGCGCGAAACGCCATGATCTGGTCTTCGCCGTAAATGCCAGGCGCGATCGGCCCGAAAGCATCGAACAGGCGGCGCGCCCACGCGTGCGCCGCGCCGACCAGATGCGGCCGCTTGCCGGACCACGCTTCGAAGGTGCGGTAATCGTCGAGATCGGTCACGCGCAGCACGTCGTGTGTGTTGCCGTCGGCGTCGAGATCCTGAAGATCGGTGGCGATGAGGTCGTAACGCTTGCCGCTGTCGAGCCACACGTGCATCACGCGCTCGACGCGCTCGGGCTTCGAAATGTCATCGCCCGCCGCGATAAAGAACATTTCGCCCGATGTGCGTGCGGCGAGCGCGCTCAAATGCGCGCTGATCCCGAGATTCTTCTCGTTGCGATACAGCCGCACCGTATGTGGTCCGCGATACGCGCCGACTATGCGCTCGGCGACGGCGAAGGTGCCGTCGGCAGAGGCATCGTCGGAAATGAGGATTTCGAGCGGCGACCAAGTTTGCGCGAGCGCGCCGCGCACGGCGTCGGCGACGGTCTTTTCCTGATTGAAGGTGATGAGTAGAAGACTTGCGAGCAGCGTGGCTCGCACCGGTTCCGGTGTTGCTGACATAGGTGATTCGATACGCTTCGGATGCCTGTCGGGCCTTGCCGCATTGGGCTTGGCGCGAGCGGAGCGAGGAATATGCCAGGCGGCATTGGATATAATAACGCGGGTTTTTGGGATACGCGACCGGGTCGGCCGGCTGCTCCCGTGTCAGGTTTATCGATTTGGAAAAAACTCTGCGCTATATCATCGCCAGCATGGTTCTGCTGGCGCCCGCGAGCACGCTGATCGTGCGGGGGGGAACCGGTTATTGCTTCTTCGTGCTGCTCGCTATTGCGCTCTTCGCCCGGTTCAGCAAGCCGTTCCGGCTCAAGGCAAGCCTGCTCGTTACTGCGTATCCGTGGTACACGGTGGCCATGCTTGGCTTCATGGTCTATCTCCCGTTTCAGCAGGCGCTCGAAGGATACTTCCTGCCGCGCGAATTCGATGGTCTGTCGCGCTTTGCGCTCGCCTTGCCAATTTTCTTGCTGCTCGTCAATGTTCCGATCAAATATCTGAAGCCGCTCGGCTGGGGATGCGCGATCGGCACGATCGGCGCGGGCGCGTGGGCCGTCGACAGCGCCATCCATATGACGGTGACGGAACTCAACCGGCTCGGCAACGATTTCACCAATCCGATTCCCTACGGCAATACGGCGCTTCTGTTGGGCTTCCTGTCCGTGATGACGATCCGCTGGGACAACTATTCCAGCGCGCTGCTGCGGCGTCTGGGCATCGGGCTGAAGGTGTTCGGATTTATCGCCGGGCTGTATGCGTCGTACCTGTCCGGCACGCGCGGCGGATGGCTCGCCATTCCCCTCTTTCTGATGCTGTGCTCGCTCAACTTCGGCTGGGTTCGGCTATGCCGTCACTGGATCGCCGCGCTCGGCGTCGTCGTGCTCGCGATGGCGGCGCTGCTGCTCGCGTCTCCGAATGGCCGCGACCGGCTGCGCCAGACGCAAAGCGATATCGTGCGGCTGGCGCATGGCTCGGCCGCGCCGGAAAGCTCGATCGGCGCGCGGCTGCAACTGTGGCGGGCATCGATTCATCTATTCGAGGAACATCCGTTGCTCGGCGTGGGCAAGGGGCATCTGAAGTCGCAACTTCAGACTCTTGCCGATGCCAGCGAGATTTCGCCGCTGGTCGTCAATCAGCGCGCGCACAGCGAGTTTTTCTCGACCATCGCCGAACTGGGCGCGGCGGGCGTCGTGTGTCTCGCGCTGGTCTACTTCGGGCCGCTCGTCTATTTCTTGCGCTACCGGAAGTCGCCGAACCGCGATGTATCGACGGCGGCGTACTGCGGAATCGCCGTGTCGGGGTCGGTTATCATTTTCGGTTTGAGCATCGACGTGCTGACGGTGGTGATGAGCACGGCGCTCATCGCGCTGTTCTGGGCCGTGCTGCTTGCCGTCATTACGCACGACGCTCGCGTTCCGAAGGGCAAACCGAACCACGGGTCCATTGGCTGAATGGCCGCTAGCCGATCGATCGAACCGCCCGGGCTGACGACAGAACATACTCGCGCCGCGATCCCGTGCCGGGCGAGGTGGAGATACATCCTTGAATAACAAAGCAACATTGCGCAAACCCATCGGCGGAACGGACGCTTCCTCTCC
>LFMX01000122.1 GCA_001184405.1 Candidatus Burkholderia humilis | reverse complement strand
CCGAAGACGAAGTGCATCAGCTTCTGGAACTCGCGCAGCGTGTGGAAGGGCTGACGCGTAACGTCGGCATGCACGCGGGCGGTGTGCTGATCGCGCCGGGCAAGCTCACGGATTTTTGCCCGCTCTATACGCAGGGCGAAGACAGCGGCGTCGTCAGTCAGTACGACAAGGACGACGTCGAAGCTGTCGGTCTGGTGAAGTTCGACTTTCTGGGCCTGACCACGCTCACGATTCTCGATTGGGCCGAGCGTTATATCCGCCGTCTCGATCCGTCGAAGAAGGACTGGAATCTGGCGCAAGTGCCGCTGGACGATCCTTCGTCGTTCACCATCCTCAAGAAAGCGAACACCGTCGCCGTGTTCCAGCTGGAAAGCCGTGGCATGCAGGGCATGCTGAAGGACGCGCAGCCGGACCGCTTCGAGGACATCATCGCGCTGGTGGCGTTGTATCGACCCGGCCCGATGGACCTGATCCCGAGTTTCTGTGCGCGTAAGCACGGGCGCGAAATCGTCGAATATCCGGACGCGCGCGTCGAACCTGTTCTGAAAGAGACCTACGGCATCATGGTCTATCAGGAGCAGGTGATGCAGATGGCGCAGATCATCGGCGGATACTCGCTCGGCGGCGCGGACTTGCTGCGTCGCGCGATGGGCAAGAAAAAGCCCGAAGAAATGGCGCAGCACCGCGAACTGTTCGCGGAAGGCGCGGCGAAAAACGGCCTCACGCGCGAGAAATCCGGCGAAATCTTCGACTTGATGGAGAAGTTCGCGGGCTACGGCTTCAACAAGTCGCACGCGGCGGCGTATGCGCTGCTGGCGTATTACACGGCGTGGCTGAAGGCGCATCATCCGGCGGAATTCATGGCGGCCAATATGTCGCTCGCGATGGACGATACCGACAAGGTCAAGATTCTGTTCGAGGATTGCGCGACCAACGGCATGGCCGTGTTGCCGCCGGATATCAACCAATCGGCGTATCGCTTCGAGCCGGTTGCGGAAGCGGATGGCAAGCGCTCGAAGACCATTCGTTACGGTCTGGGCTCGGTGAAGGGCAGCGGCCAGAACGCTATCGAAGAAATTTTGCGGGCGCGCGAGGACGGGCCGTTCACCGATCTGTTCGACTTCTGCGAGCGCATCGACCGGCGCGTGGTGAATCGCCGGACGGTGGAAGCGCTGATTCGCTCCGGCGCGTTCGATTCCATGCACGCGAATCGCGCGCAACTGCTCGCTTCCGTACCGATGGCGATGGAAGTTGCCGATCAGGCCGCCGCCAACGCCATGCAGGCCGGTCTCTTCGACATGGGCGACGCGCCGCTCGCCAAACACGAATATGTCGATGAACCCATGTGGTCCGACAAGAAGCGCTTGCAGGAAGAAAAAACCGCGCTCGGCTTCTATCTATCCGGCCATTTGTTCGATGCCTATAAAGGCGAAGTGCGCCGTTTCGTGCGCCAGAAAATCGGCGAATTGAAGGAAGGGTGCGAGAAGCTCGTCGCGGGCGTGATCGCGTCACTGCGCACGCAAATGACTCAGTGCGGCAAGATGCTGATCGTCAATCTCGACGATGGCAGCGGCCAGTGCGAAGTCACCGTGTTCAACGAGCAGTTCGAAGCGAACAAGGCGCTCTTCAAGGAAGACGAGCTGCTTGTCGTGCAAGGTCAGGCGCGCAACGACGCGTTCACGGGCGGCATCCGTTTCACCGTCGATACAGCGATGGATCTCGAGCGCGCGCGCAGCCGTTATGCGCAGTCGGTGAAGATCGAAATGAACGGCAACGCGGATGCGCTGCGCTTGCGTCGCGTGCTGGAAGCGCATGCGGCGGGCGCGCAAAGCGAAGCGCCGCCGATGCCGGTCAAGGACAACGGCCGCCAACGCCCGAGCACGCCGATCCCGAACGGGCTGAATGTGAGCATCGTGTATCGCAGCGAGCACGCGGAAGGCGAGGTGCGCCTGGGCGATGCGTGGCGGGTCAAACCGACCGATGAACTCATCACGGCGTTGCGTGGCGAGTTTGCAGATAGTGCGATTGAAATTGTTTATTGATGCGCATCGGCATATCGGCTAACGCGCTGAAACTCTCCGGCGGTCTCGAACGTTACGCGATGGATCTCGTGCGCGGTCTCGCCGCCGCGGGTTTCGACGGCGCACGCAAACCCGCGTTCTTCGCGCGCAAGATCGACACGTCGCTGCCAGAGAGCAAGATGATCGATGTGCATCGCATCAAAGTGTCCTTTCTGCCGGGCAAAATGCGCGATGCCTATTTTTCGTGGGCGTTGAAGCGCGCGCGCAAGAAGCCCAAGGTCGATGTGCTGATCGGCTGCAATCGCGTCGAAGGATCGGAAATTGCCATTTGCGGTGGCACGCATCTCGGCTTTCTGCGCGCGAGCGGGCGGCGCGAGAAGCGCTCGGATGCGCGGCAGATCGAACTTGAGCGGCGTCAGTATGCGCAGGCGAAGGTGATCGTCGCGCATTCGGACATGATGAGCGACGAACTGCGCGCGCTGTACGGCATCGAGGTCAGAAAGATTCGCGTGCTTTATCCGCCGGTGGACCGCGCGCAGTTCGCGCCCGTCAGTGACGATGCACGCGCACGTCTGCGCGAAGAATTCGGCTTCAAGGAAAATGAAATCGTGCTGCTGTTTCCGTCGAGCAGCCACGAGCGCAAGGGTTTGCCGCTGATCGAACAGGCGCTGTCCGGCCTGAACGTCGTCGTCGCGGTGGCGGGCCGCGCGCCGGAGCAAAAGTCGGCGAACGTGCACTATGTCGGCTATATCCGCAATATCGAGAATGCGTATCGCGCGGCGGATTTCACCATCCTCGCGTCGAGCTACGAGCCGTTCGGGCTGGTCGGTATCGAATCGGTGATGTGTGGGACGCCGGTGATCTTTCCGGCATGCATCGGCTGTAGCAATGCCATTTCGGATTCGGTCAAGCACATTTTCAAACCAGGCGATGCAGCGGATCTGCGGCGCGTGGTCAGTGAAGCGGTTGCATCGCGTGAAACTCGGGTTCGCGTTTCGGTCGATGACGTGCGCTATGACACGAGCGTCGAATTGCATGTCGGCGAACTGGTCGCGCTTGCACGTGCGATTGCTGACAAGAAGCGCTGAACGTCAGCGAACGTCGTTCATATGCGCGAGCTTCAGGAAGCGGTAATACACGGTTTGCGCATTGAAGACGGCGATCATGAAGCCCGCGCGGCCATCCAGAAAACCGCGTCGTAGAAAATACATGCGCAGAAACGCCCACATGCCTCGCGACAGCGCGACGCCGAAACTGCCGCGCT
>LFMX01000121.1 GCA_001184405.1 Candidatus Burkholderia humilis | reverse complement strand
TTTCAGCGCCCGAAACGCTGCGCCCACTGCGTCGTCGCGTCGGCGTAGAAACCGTCGAGATATTCCGTTTCGTCGCTGTGAATGCCCAGTGCCGCGCGGCCTGAACGAGTGCATCGAGCGGCGCGGCGCCGGTCTGTTTGCTGAGCTTTTCGCCCTCGGCGTTTTCGACGACGGGCACGCGCAGATACGATGGCGTCGGCACGCCGAGACACTGCTCAAGTAGATCTGGCGTGCGGTCGAATCCAGCAAGTCAGCGCTGCGCACGACATGCGTGATGCCCGCATCGGCATCGTCGGCGACGACGGCCAGTTAGTTGATACGCCCACAAGCCGTCCGCGCGCTTTAGCGCAAAATCCCCGACTTCGGTCGCTAGATCCTGCGTCTGCCCGCCCTGCCTGCGATCGACGAAGGACACGCGCGCCGCATCGCCATCCGGCACGTGCAGGCGCTACGCGCGCGCGGGCTTGCCGTGCAGCCCATCGCGGCATATGCCGGGATACGCGAGCGTCGAATGCCGCGCATGCGCGTTCGTCAGCGAATCCGCGATTTCACGCCGAGTGCAGCCGCACGGATAGACGAAGCCGTCCGCCTGAAGGCGCTCGAACGCGCACGCATAGGCATCGCCACGTGCGCTTTGCCAAATGGGCGGTTCGTCGGAATGCATGCCGAAATGCGCGAGCGTCGCGAGGATTTCATCGGCGGCGCCGGGCGCGGTGCGGGGGTATCGACATCCTCGATTCGCACGATCCACGTTCCGCCGTGCGCGCGCATCGAGAAAACTCGCGAGCGTGCTGACGAGCGAGCCCGCGTGCAGCGGGCCCGTGGGCGAGGGCGCGAACCGGTCGCGATAGGTCATCGAAACGGCTTACGTCGGCTGAGCCTCGGGATGACAAGCCGGGCACGTTTCACCCGGCTTGTAAAACGGCGACTTCTGATCTTCGACGCTCACCGCCGCGCGGCAGCTGAAGCATTGCGCCGTGGCGGTCGGCTGGAGGTTCGGATCGAGCGCGGTG
This sequence comes from Candidatus Burkholderia humilis, assembly GCA_001184405.1. Classification (GTDB taxonomy): domain Bacteria; phylum Pseudomonadota; class Gammaproteobacteria; order Burkholderiales; family Burkholderiaceae; genus Caballeronia; species Caballeronia humilis. The sequence continues at coordinate 2,388 of LFMX01000121.1, read as the reverse complement.
CGGTAATCGAACACGAAGCATTCGCCGTTGTAGTGCGCGCCGCCGATTTCCTCGAAGTATTTCAGGATGCCGCCTTCGAGCTGATACACATTCTCGATGCCCACTTCCTTCATGTGAATCGCCGCCTTCTCGCAGCGGATACCGCCGGTACAGAACGACACGACCGTCTTGCCTTCCATATCCGCGCGATTCTTCTCGATCACCTCCGGAAACTCGCTGAATTTCGTGATGCGGTAATCGAGCGCGTTGTCGAAGGTGCCGACATTGACTTCGAACGCATTGCGCGTGTCGAGCATGACGACCGGATCGCCTTCGTCGTCATGACCGCGATCGAGCCAGGTTTTCAGCGTGGGCGCATCGACGAACGGCGCGCGGCCGAGTTCCGGCTTGATCGCGGGCTTTTTCATCGTGATGATTTCGCGCTTCAGTTTGACCAGCATGCGGCGAAACGGCTGTTTTTCGGACAGGCTTTCCTTGAATTGCAGATCGGAGAAACGGCCGCCGAACAACTCATCCGTTCGGACATAGTCGATGAACTCGCGCACTTGCGGAATCGGCCCGGCAATGAACAGATTGATGCCCTCGGGCGCCAGCGGGATCGTGCCCTTCACGAGTGCGTTGCAGCGTTCGGCGATGAGCGGCCGCTACGCGGGGCCGTCCTCGATGGTGACGAATTTGTAGGCGGAGAGGTTCAGAATGCTCATGATCGGATAACGGAAAAGCGGCGCGATGGACGCGAAAATCGGAGGCAAAACACGTACTATCCCGCAAACGGCGCGCGCCTTCGCGCGAATCTCCATCCGCGCGCGTCGAGTCCTTGCGCACGCGCAAATCCGATAGCTTTCAACGCCTTATCCGTTCGGCCAATGCGGCTTCGACCGTCAAATTTTGCGACGGCCCGCATGTACAATACCGCCATGTCAGATCCCCACTTCGTTCATCTTCGCGTCCACTCCGAATTCTCGATCGCCGACGGCATCGTACGGCTGGATGACGTCGTCAGTGCAGCGGCAAAAGATGGTCAGGGCGCGCTCGCGCTCACCGATCTCGCCAATGCGTTCGGTCTCGTGCGTTTCTATAAGGAAGCGCGCGGCAACGGTATCAAGCCGATCGCCGGTTGCGATGTCTGGATCACCAATCCCTCCGATCGCGACAAGCCTTCGCGTCTGCTTTTGCTCGTGCGCGACAAGCAGGGCTATCTCAATCTGTGCGAATTGCTGAGCCGCGCGTGGCTGACGAATCAGTATTGCGGGCGCGCGGAAGTGCTGGCCGAATGGCTCGAAGAAGGCATGGCGCAAGGGCTGCTCGCGCTGTCGGGCGCGCAGACGGGCGACATCGGCATGGCGTTCGCGGCGGGCAACACGCAAGCTGCCGAACGCAACGCCGAGCGCTGGGCGAAAGTGTTTCCGAACGCGTTCTATATCGAATTGCAGCGCGCCGGGCAGCCGGGCGAACAGGCGTATGTGCAGGACGCGGTGAGACTTGCCGCGAAGCTGAAACTGCCGGTCGTCGCCACGCATCCGATGCAGTTCATGATGCCCGACGATTTCACCGCGCACGAAGCGCGCGTGTGCATTTCCGAAGGCGATATTCTGGCCAATCCGCGTCGTCAGAAGCGCTTTACGCAGGACCAATTTTTCCGTACGCAGGACGAGATGTGCGCGCTTTTCGCGGACATTCCGTCGGCGCTGGCGAATACCGTCGAAATCGCCAAGCGCTGCAATCTCACGCTCGAACTCGGCAAGCCGAAGCTGCCGCTTTTCCCGACGCCCGATGGCATGTCGCTTGACGACTACCTAGTGCAGTTGTCGAAGGAAGGGCTGGAAGTCCGACTGCAACAGCTTTATCCCGATGAAACCGAACGCGAGGCCCAACGCGAGACGTATTACGCGCGGCTCGATTTCGAGTGCGGCACGATCATCAAGATGGGCTTTCCGGGCTACTTCCTGATCGTCGCCGACTTCATCATGTGGGCGAAAAACAATGGCGTGCCGGTTGGTCCGGGCCGTGGCTCGGGCGCGGGCTCGCTCGTGGCTTACGCGCTCGGCATTACGGATCTGGATCCGCTGCGCTACAGCCTCCTGTTCGAGCGCTTCCTGAATCCGGAACGCGTGTCGATGCCCGACTTCGACATCGACTTCTGTCAGGAAGGGCGCGACCGCGTCATTCAGTATGTGAAGGGCAAGTACGGGGCGGACGCCGTGTCGCAGATCGCCACGTTCGGCACGATGGCCGCGAAGGCGGCGGTGCGCGACATCGGCCGCGTGCTCGATCTCGGTTACATGTTCACCGATGGCGTCGCCAAGCTGATCCCGTTCAAGCCGGGCAAGCACGTGACCATCGCGGATGCGATGAAGGAAGAGCCGACGCTGCAGGAGCGTTTCGATT
>LFMX01000120.1 GCA_001184405.1 Candidatus Burkholderia humilis | reverse complement strand
TCGCCACCGATGCGTTCGCTGACATTGAAGTGGCGGGCCTCGCCACTGTCATTCCGACCGCGCGCGCCACGCAGCTCACAATGAACCGCAAAGGCATTCGCCGGCTCGCCGCCGAGGAACTCGGTCTGCCGACTTCGCCGTACGCATTCGCGCAATCGCTCGACGAGATGAAGGCCGCGATCGCGAAAATCGGCTTTCCGTGCGTGGTGAAGCCGGTGATGTCGTCGTCGGGCAAAGGCCAGTCCGTGCTTAGAAGCGATGCCGATGTCGAACCGGCCTGGAACTACGCGATGGCGGGCGGCCGCGTGAACCACGGGCGCGTGATCGTGGAGGGGTTCATCGATTTCGAATACGAGATCACGCAACTCACGGTGTGCGCGGCGTCGCCCGAAACCGGCGAGACGCAGACGTATTTCTGCGAGCCGATCGGCCATCTGCAAGTCGCGGGCGATTACGTCGAATACTGGCAACCGCAGACCATGCGTCCCGCCGCGCTCGAAAAAGCCCGCGATGTCGCGGCGAAAGTAGTGACGGCGCTCGGCGGGCGCGGTCTTTTCGGCGTGGAGCTTTTCGTGCGCGGCGATGACGTCTGGTTCTCGGAAGTCAGCCCGCGTCCGCACGACACCGGCCTCGTCACGCTCGCCACGCAGCGCTTCTCCGAATTCGAACTGCACGCGCGCGCCATTCTCGGCTTGCCGGTCGATCCTTCGCTGCGCGCGCCGGGTGCATCGGCGGTGATTTATGGCGGACTCGACGAAGCAGGTATCGCGTTCGAAGGCGTTGCAGCGGTGCTGGCGGTGCCGGGCACGAACTTGCGGCTCTTCGGCAAGCCGGAAAGCTTCGTGAAGCGGCGCATGGGCGTGGCGGTTGCGACGGGTGCGGATACGGACAAAGCGCGGGAACGCGCGAAGCGGGCGGCATCGAAGGTGCGGCCGGTTTCAGGCAAGTGACCATCGCGGGTGGGCGGTGGCGAGGAGTCGAAACATGAAACGGATAGTACTGGCCGCGCTCGTCGTGGTCACAGTCGGCCCTTCGGGTTGCGGACTCGCCGCCGCGCCGTGCCGGATCGCATCGGCGGGATTGAAGATCGTGCCCGTCGTCGGACACGTGGCCACCGTACCTACCGATGCCTGCGCCGAAGTCATCGATCCCTGGATGAAACGACCTCTCGCATTTTTTCTGGCTTCGAGCGCATGGGCCGCGACGCATTCAGTCTTCGCCATGCCGCTCACCGTGCCGCAAATCCAGACGGCATCGACGCAAACCACGCGTTACGACTGCAAGGACGGCAAGAGCGTGTCGGTACAGTACACGAACACGCGCAATCATCAAAGTTTCGCGGCGCTTACGGTCGACGGACGCAAGCTGCTGTTCGTTCATGTCGTGTCGGGTTCGGGCGCGCATTATGTCGCCGATCAGTACACCTGGTGGACCAAAGGGCCGCAAGCGAATCTCTACGACGAGATGGCCGCGAAGGATTCGCCGCCGCTTCTGGCCGCTTGTCAGGCGTGCGCAAAGTAGCGCGCGCCGGGCGAACGAGCCGATTACCACGCGGTGCTAAAATATTGCGTTTTCCCGCTCACGAAGCCGGCGTTCGGCCAGCGGCGAGCGGCTTTTCGATTCTGGCGCTGCGTGCAGGACCACAAGCTCGGCACGGTTGGCAGCGCGTCAGGCGGCCGTGACTTGAAAACGTCATCGAAGCCGTGTCCTATCGGGGCGCGGAGTAACATCTGGCGCTCGACGCCGGCCCGGCTGGCACGATGCCCCGCGTGATCCGGCCATGCCGCATGTCACGCGCATTGCTGTCGCGGAGCGTTCCGCGTCACCGACACACCTATGCGTATCGACTCGATCGCGATCGATCAACACCGCAACACCCGACCGATTCGTTACGCGCGCTGCCATCGGGCGGACATTTAGCGAAAGCCAACACAGTCACCATGTCAGATTCCGTCGCCACGAACACGTCCACCGCCGTGTCCACAGTGCCTCCGGTCGCGCCTACGTTCGACCAGTTCGGGTTGTCGCCCGACACCTGAGGGCGGTGAGCGAGTCCGGCTACACCACGCCCACGCCGATTCAGGCGCAGGCGATTCCCGTCGTCCTCGCGGGCCGCGACGTGATGGGCGCGGCGCAAACCAGCACCGGCAAGACCGCCAGCTTCTCGCTGCCGATCATCCAGTGCCTGCTGCCGAGCGCGAACACGAGCGCATCGCCCGCGCGGCATCCGGTGCGCGCGCTGATGCTCACGCCCACGTGCGAGCTCGCCGATCAGGTCGCCGCCAACGTGCAGACGTACTCGAAGCACACGCCGCTGCGCAGCACGGTGGTGTTCGGCGGCGTCGACATGAATCCGCAATCAGACGCGCTGCGTCGCGGCGTCGAAATTTTGATCGAGACGCCAGGGCGTCTGCTCGATCACGTGCAGCAAAAGACCGTCAATCTTGGTCAGGTGCAGATACTCGTGCTCGACGAAGCCGACCGCATGCTCGATATGGGCTTTTTGCCAGATCTGCAGCGCATCCTGAATCTGCTGCCGAAGGAGCGTCAGACGCTGTTTTTTTCGGCCACTTTCTCGCCGGAAATCAAGAAGCTCGCGGCGACGTACTTGCGTAACCCGCAGACGATCGAAGTTGCGCGCAGCAATTCGACGAACGCGAACGTGCGTCAGATCGTCTATGAAGTGCACGAAAGCGATAAATCTGGTGCGGTCGCGCAACTGATTTGTCAGCGCGAACTGAAGCAAGTAATCGTGTTCTGCAACAGCAAGATCGGCGCGAGCCGGCTGGCGCGCGTGCTGGAGAAGGACGGCATCGTCGCGACGGCGATTCACGGCGACCGCTCGCAAGCGGAACGCATGCAGGCGCTCGATGCGTTCAAGCGCGGCGAGATCGAAGCGCTCGTCGCCACGGATGTTGCCGCGCGCGGTCTGGATATCGCCAAACTGCCGGCCGTCATCAATTTCGATTTGCCGTTCAACGCGGAAGATTATGTGCACCGCATCGGCCGGACGGGCCGCGCGGACACATCGGGCGATGCGCTATCGCTGTGCAGCGCGAACGAGCGCAAGCAGCTCGCGGACATCGAAAAGCTGATCAAGCGTTTGCTCGAAGTGGAAACGCTGGAAGTCGAGACGCGCGTACGTCGCGATGGCGGTGCGCCGCGTCGTGAAGAACGGTTCGGCGGGCGTGCGGAGCGGGGCGAGCATCGGCATTCTTCGCGCGACGAAGCGGGTTCGCGTCGCCGCACGGGTTCGTCGGATCGTCCGCGCATGCGTCAGCAGCCGATCGACGAGTTTTTCCTAAAGCCGTATGAGCCGTCGCCCTCGGCGATGAAGCGGCAAGAAGAGCAGGCCGAGCCGGAGCGCAAGAGCGCACCGAAGCAGTCGCTCGCGGCCTTGCTCGGCGGATTGGGAATGCCGCGAAAGTCGTCCTGATCGATCAGAAAACGGTAGCCGATGAGGTTGCCGTTTTT
>LFMX01000119.1 GCA_001184405.1 Candidatus Burkholderia humilis | reverse complement strand
TCTAGCCTCGGCCGCGGCGGTATGCTGACCAAGATTCTCGCGGCCAAGCGCGCGGCGCATAGCGGCGCGAATACGGTGATCGCGAGCGGCCGGGAAGCGGACGTGTTGACGCGTCTTGCTTTGGGCGAAATGATCGGCACGCAATTGATCGCGCGCACGGCGCGCATGGCGGCGCGCAAGCAGTGGATGGCGGATCACCTGCAGGTGCGCGGGCACGTGGTCATCGACGATGGCGCGGTGCAAAAGCTCACCGCCCATGGCAAGAGCCTGCTGCCGATCGGCGTGATCGACGTGAAAGGCGCGTTCGGTCGCGGCGAAGTCATCGCGTGCTTGAACGATCGCGGGCAGGAAGTGGCGCGCGGCATCACGAATTACAGCAGTTCGGAGGCGCGGCTGATTCATCGGCGGCCGAGCGGCGAGATCGAAACCGTGCTCGGTTATATGCTCGAGCCGGAGTTGATCCATCGCGACAATCTGGTGCTCATCTAACGTGTTGAAAGCGAAAAGCCCGCCGATGCGGTTTTTATCTGTGCGCTGAGCATGCGCAACAGCTTGGGGGGGGTGCGAGTCCCCTGTCCAACCTGATGGTGGTGAAGGGCTAGTGAAACGCAAGGGCGTCGTCGCGAGGCGGGGTCTGAAGGAAGCGTGTAGCCGGAAGCGAAGGACCGGCACCGGGGCACACCACAGGGGTCGCCCATCTCACCATTGCTCTCAAACCGGTACTTCCGCCAGTTCATGCTGGCTTGGTATGGTCATGGCTACGCTGATAAACATCAGGCCCGCCGTCACCGGCAAAGTGCCGACGAGCGCTTGCATCGGCTTCATCCACGACGGGTTATCGAGCGGCGAGACGATCGGCCGCGCGCTCGCCGTTTCGGACTGTTTGACCGGAGGAGGCGTATCGATGCGCGGCGTCGGCGGGTGTTGCCGCACCGGCAGCGGCCGGAGCCGAAGCCGCATCGTTCGATTGCGGCACACTCGCGCGCGACACCGGCGCATTCAATTCCGCGGCTTTCGGCAACGACGCACCCGACGATGCCACCGGCGCGAGCGCCTCAGGCGTCACAGGCGCGGCCATTTCTTCCTCGTGCCGGCGCGCGAGATTCGCGCCCGCGAGCGCCGTCCACAGCGCCGTGTTTTCTTCGATGGAGCGCAACGTCGCCTGCACCGATTCCGGCGCGGGCGGCGGCTTGGGCGGCGATGCCGGACGCGAGAAAGCGGGCGCGGACAACACGATCGACGTGAAATCGTTCACGGTCGAATTTGCGGGCTGTCGTGGCGGCGGCGCGTGCCGTACGAGTCCCGGCGATGTTTGCGTGACCTGTCGCGCGTCCGCCTGCGCCGGCTTGCGCATACCCGCGCTCGCGGGCGCCGCAGCAGGTTTCGACTGCCCGCGCCGAACGCATCGACGGGCGCGCGATGTACCGCCGATCCCGACCGTCCCCACGCATGCACACCGGACGCCGCATCCGATGCGCCGCCGGCCGTCATCGCCGGCTTCAGCCATCCTGCGGGCGCGATGGGCTCGATGTGCAAAGGCCGCTCCACGCCTGCCGCCCTGAACACCGTGCGAGCGCCCGGCTCATTGCCCGCGCTCGCGCGGTTCGCACCGTTTTTCACCGTCGATGGTGGCCGCCACGCGGTTGGCCGTTGATAGCGCCCGCTCTTGGCGCCGGTCGGCAGATCGAGCGTCGGTTCGTCGTACGCCGCGGTGCGGGAAGACATCGATTCGAAATGACGGCCGCCGATGCCGCGCGCGCCGTTCGCGCCACCAGCTCGATTTGTCCTGCGGCGTTTCTTGCGTCGGCCTGGGCACTTCCTTGCGCGGACGCGGCTCGCGTTCTTTGCGTTCGCGCGGCGTGAGCCATCTTTGCGGCAGGCCGAAACCGAAGGCGTCGTCGGCCCAGGCGAGCACCGAGCGCCACGAAAATTCGACGAGCCACGGCGCGGTCAGCGCCAGTACGACCGCCGCGATCCCGGCCGCGCCGGACGGATGCGCGACGCTCGCCAGCAATTCCGCCAGCGCCCGCCCGCCGCGATTGATGTTCAACTGTGTTTCAATCGAACCGGCGAGCGCGCCTTCGAGCGTCACGCTCGAGAGCAGGACGCAGAAAAAGCCAAACCACAGCCGGAGCCGGGTCCGCGCAATCCGTCGCCGCCCGGCAGCGCGGATTTGACGACGCGCCAGAGCAAGGGAAGCAGCCAGACGACTGATGCACCGGACCAGCCTAGAACTACCATGTGCATGCTAAAGAAGAACCAGATATGGGGTGAGACGGATGAGACTGCGGCAAGGCGTCCGATGCGCACGAACTCCCCGCATGTCGATGAAGCAGTTTAACGGGTGTCGCGTGACGCCGACGTGCCTGGCGCGAGCACGCAACACTCTTTCAGACGATGACACGAAGCCTGCGTTCCGCGTTTACTTCGTGCGCCGCGCGAAGGTGAGGATCTGGCCGTCGTCGAGCGTCAGTTCGAGCGCTTGCGGCGGATTCGGATTCATCTGCACGCCGCTTTTCGCGATATGCGCGAGCGCGTCGAGATACGGCTTTTCCAGCGCCGCGCTGGCGCCGGAGGCGCACGCCTGCGCGTGCCGGCGAGCGGTCCGAAGCTGAGCTTGCCGTCCTTCAGGTCATAGCGGCCGGTGTAGCGATTGCAGCCCGAAAAGTCGCTTGTGAGCCGATGCCCGCTGTCGGTCGAAAAATCGAGCGTGATGGGTTGGCCGCCGCTCGGAAGGACGCGCGGTTTGCCGCTTGCATTGTTCCAGTTGAGGAGTTCCCATTGCGTGTCGTCGAGCAATTGCGTGGCGGCGGGATTGTAGGGGTCGGTGGGCGGCGCGGCGGAATCGGGATGCTGCGGCATGGCGCACCCCGCGATGAGAAACGCCGAGGCGAGCGTCGCCATGCATGAAGCGCGCAACGCATGCGCGCGGAAAGAATGCGAGAGCATCGAGGGTCCTGAAGTTGGCGAAACCGTAAGCGTAAGCGTATCGCACTCTCTCTACGATTTGTCTACCGCAGAGATGCATCAAAATGATTGATGCGTGACGTTCGCGTGCTCGTTTTCGGGGAATTTCATGCGCCTGGCTGCTGTCAATGTGGGGTATCGGACGAGTATCGGGAAGGGGCGGATCACGCGTCAATAGGCCGAATGGCCGAGGTGCCGGCGGTGTGTACTGCGTGATAGCATCGCGACCAATTTGCTGAAATTCATGGCATTACCCGTTATTCGAATGGTTTTGGAGCGCCTATGAAGACGGATCATCACGCACGCCAACCGGCTTCACGCATCGGCACGCCGGGTTCACCCGGCGTGCCGATGCGTCATGCTGCTCGGCGCGGGCGAACTCGGCAAGGAAGTGATCATCGCGCTGCAGCGCCTGGGCGTCGAAGTGATCGCGGTCGATCGTTACGCGAACGCGTCGGGGCATCAGGTCGCGCATCGCGCGCATGTCATCGATATGACCGATGCGTCAGCACTGCGTACGCTCGTCGAGCAGGAAAAGCCGCATCTGATCGTGCCCGAGATCGAGGCGA
>LFMX01000118.1 GCA_001184405.1 Candidatus Burkholderia humilis | reverse complement strand
CCGGCGTGCCGGTGTAATCGAGCCAGTCATCCATGATCTGGAACGCCGTGCCGATGCGCCGCCCGAATTCCGCCGCCGCCGCTTCCGTGCACGCATCCGCACCCGACAGCACCGCACCGAGCTGCGCCGCCGCTTCGAACAGCTTCGCCGTCTTGTAGCGAATCACCTGCATGTAGCGCGCTTCGTCGACGTCCGGATCGTGCATGTTCAGCAACTGCAGCACTTCGCCTTCGGAGATGATGTTGGTCGCGACCGACAAAATCTCCATCACGCGCATCTTGCCGACGCCGACCATCATCTCGAACGAGCGCGAATACAGAAAATCGCCGACCAGCACGCTCGCCGCGTTGCCGAACAGTGCATTCGCGGTCTTGCGGCCGCGGCGCAGATCGGATTCGTCGACGACATCGTCGTGCAGCAGCGTCGCCGTGTGGATGAACTCGACCACCGCGGCGAGCTCATGGCGATGACCAGTTGTATCGCCGAGTGCGCCCGAAACCAGAAGCAACAGCGCCGGCCGCAGCCGCTTGCCGCCCGCGCCGATGATGTACTCGGAAATCTGGTTGATGAGCATCACTTCTGATGCCAGGCGCTGCCGGATGACGCGATTGATCTGCTGCATGTCCTCGGCGATCGGGGCGAGCAGCGCGGCGGCGTTGGGAGAGGAAGTGGCGGTGGACGACATGATCGGCAATTTAGGTAATGCGGCGGATTATAAGGCGAATCCGATGGACGACGGCGTTCGGGGCGCGTTGTTCCTTTCCGGGGCCGTCTTTCCTTGCCATTCGCATGCCCACCGCGCGATGAAACGCAGGCCGCAATTGCCTTTGACGTTGCGCCTAATTTTCTGTATAATTATGTATTATCACTCCTCGCGGAGTGAGGGGTGAGTGGAAAATCTTGAAATTTCCCGGCGCGGCTTTCCAAGTTGTCTTAAGTGCGCGGGGGAAAATGAATTCAGAGTGAGGTTCTCAATGTACGCGGTCATAAAAACCGGCGGCAAGCAGTACAAGGTTGCCGTTGGCGAAAAATTGAAAGTAGAACAGATACCGGCAGACATTGACGCTGAAATCACGCTCGACCAGGTTCTCGCAGTAGGCGAAGGCGAATCGATTAAGTTCGGTACGCCACTGGTTAGTGGGGCTTCCGTCAAGGCTACCGTCGTGTCCCAAGGTCGTCACGCCAAAGTGACCATCTTCAAGATGCGCCGCCGGAAGCACTACCAAAAGCACGCTGGCCATCGCCAGAACTACACCGAACTGCGCATCGGCGCGATCAACGCGTAAGCGCGCCGCATCGGTTGTTAAGGAGCTAAGCAAATGGCACACAAAAAAGCAGGCGGGTCTTCCCGCAACGGTCGCGACTCCGAGTCGAAACGCCTCGGCGTGAAGGTGTACGGCGGCCAGGCAATCAACGCAGGCGGCATCATCGTTCGCCAACGCGGCACGCGTATGCACCCGGGTGAGAATGTCGGTATCGGCAAGGATCACACGCTGTTTGCGCTGGCCGACGGTCACGTCAAGTTCGTGACCAAGGGCGCTGCGAAGAAGCACACGGTCGTCGTCGTCCCGGCAGCGTAAATTTTACGCACGGGCTTCAGGACCGACAAAAGGCCCCGCGAAGTTCGCGGGGCCTTTTTTTATTGGTGCGCCGAAACGCGGCGTATCGACGAGAATTCAACAAGGTTATCGGTGAACGGCATCGCCGGGTCACGGCAAAATGGCATGTGTTCCGGAAAGCGGCGTTTCGCGCTTCTCTGGTCATGTCAGGAAAAACGGGACGGAGCAACGCATGAAGTTCATTGACGAAGCGAGGATCGAAGTCATCGCCGGCGACGGAGGAGATGGCAGCGCGTCGATGCGCCGCGAAAAATTCGTCCCGTTCGGCGGGCCGGACGGCGGCGACGGCGGGCGCGGCGGCAGCGTCTACGCGGTCGCGGATCGCAATATCAATACGCTGATCGACTACCGGTTCTCCAAGAAGCATCAGGCGCGCAACGGCGAAAACGGGCGCGGATCGGATTGCTACGGCAAAGGCGGTGACGACATTACGTTGCGCATGCCGGTCGGCACGATCATCACGGATCAGGAGACGGGCGAACTGATCGCCGATTTGACCGAGCACAATCAGGAAATCATGGTCGCGCAGGGCGGTGCGGGGGGTCTCGGCAATCTGCACTTCAAATCGAGCACGAACCGCGCGCCGCGTCAGAAGACCGACGGCAAGCCGGGCGAGCGCCGCATGCTCAAGCTCGAACTGAAAGTGCTCGCCGATGTCGGTCTGCTCGGCATGCCGAACGCCGGCAAGTCCACGTTTATTTCGGCGGTGTCGAACGCGCGGCCGAAGATCGCGGATTATCCGTTCACGACGCTCGCCCCGAATCTGGGCGTGGTGCGCGTGGGTCCGAGCAAGAGCTTCGTGATCGCGGATATTCCGGGGCTGATCGAAGGCGCGGCGGAAGGCGCGGGACTCGGGCACCGGTTTCTGCGACATCTGGCGCGCACGGGCGTGCTGCTGCATCTCGTCGATCTCGCGCCGTTCGATGAGAACGTCGATCCGGTCGCGGAAGCGCGCGCCATCGTCAATGAACTGCGCAAGTATGACGAAGCGCTGTACGAAAAACCGCGCTGGCTCGTGCTGAACAAGCTCGACATGATTCCCGAAGACGAGCGTGAAGCGCGCGTGAACGACTTCCTCGAACGCTTCGAGTGGGACGGTCTGGTGTACGAGATTTCGGCGCTGACGGGTCAGGGCTGCGAAGCGATCGTGTACGCCATTTACGACTACATCTCGTAGCATTCGGATGCGTCGCGGGCGGCGGAAGCGGAAGATCTCGCCGACGACGTGCGGTTCCGTGAAGACACCGCCGGCAAGAAAGACGAATAACGCGACATCCAGGGAGATTGCGCACGATGCGTTCGGTCATCGCCGCTGCAAAGCGAATCGTAGTGAAAGTAGGGTCCAGCCTCGTCACCAACGACGGGCGCGGTCTCGATCATGCGGCAATCAATCGCTGGGCATCGCAGATCGCGGTGCTGCATGAGCAGGGCAAGGAAGTCGTGCTGGTGAGCTCGGGCGCGATCGCGGAAGGGATTCATCGGCTGGGCTGGACCAAGCGGCCGAAGGAAATCGACGAATTGCAGGCGGCGGCGGCCGTCGGCCAGATGGGGCTCGCGCAGGTGTATGAAAGCAGCTTCGGCGCGCATGGCATCCGCACCGCGCAGATTCTGCTGACGCACGCGGACCTGGCGGATCGCGAGCGCTACCTGAACGCGCGCTCTACGCTGTTGACGTTGCTACGTCTGGGCGCGGTGCCGATCATCAACGAGAACGACACCGTCATCACCGATGAAATCAAGTTCGGCGATAACGACACGCTCGGCGCGCTGGTCGCGAATCTGATCGAAGGCGATGCGCTCGTCATTCTCACCGATCAACGCGGGCTTTTCACCGCCGATCCGCGCAAAGACCCGAGCGCGACGCTCGTCGAACAGGCCGATGCCGGCACGCCCGAACTAGAACAGATGGCAGGCGGCGCAAGC
>LFMX01000117.1 GCA_001184405.1 Candidatus Burkholderia humilis | reverse complement strand
ATATCGATCAGCCGGGCGATGGCGGCGGCTGCGTCGTTCGTGTGCAGCGTCGAAAGCACGAGATGGCCGGTCTGCGTGGCCTTGACGGCGACGTCCGCCGTTTCGGCATCGCGAATTTCGCCGACCATGGTGACGTCCGGGTCCGCCGCATTAACGCGCGCAGCGCCACGGCGAAATTCAGGCCCGCTTTCTCCCGCACGCTCACCTGATTGATGCCCGCAAGTTGAATCTCGGCCGGATCTTCGACGGAACAGACGTTGCGCGCTTCGGCGTTGAGCATCTGAAGGAAGCAATAGAGCGACAGCGTTTTCCCGCTGCCGGTCGGGCCGGTCACAAGCACGAGTTCGTGCGGCGCGCGGATCGCCGATTCGACAATGCGCGATTGCTGCGCATCGAGACCGAGCGCCGCGAGCGACAAATCGGGCGGCAGCACATCGAGCCGTCGCAACACGAGCTTTTCGCCGAAGAGCGTCGGCAGCGAATTCACGCGATAGTCGCCCGCCTGTCCGCCCGCCAGCGCGAGCAGCAAGCGCCCGTCCTGCGGCACACGCCGCTCGGCAATATCCATGCGCGCGAGTACCTTGATACGCGTGACGAATGCATCGCGCAAATGGATGGGTGGATGCCCCAGCACATGGAGCGCGCCATCGACACGTAACCGCACACGCCAGTCGTGTTCGAACGGCTCGACGTGGATATCGGATGCGCCGCGCGCGGCGGCTTCGCGCAGGACTTCGGTGAGAAGGGCGACGGCGGGCGCGTCGTCGCCGGTGGGATCGCGGACGAGAGAGATCATGTGAAGGCCTTTTCGGATCGGATGCCTCATGATCCTGCGAGCCTTCGCGTTTGCCTATTCGGCCGAATGGCCTAGTCAGCGCGCGGCGCGTTTGGTTGCTGCCGTCTCAGGCGGACGGAAAATCTTCACGGTGCGGATGGCCTGATCGTCGCTGCGCAGCACCTCGAAATGCACGCCGGCGATGCGAATCGATACATCGCCGTCCGGAATATTTTCCAGCGTTTCGAGAATGAGACCGTTGAGCGTCTTCAGCCCGTCGGTCGGCAAGGTCAGACGCAGCCAGCGGTTCAGCTCACGCAAAGGCATAGTGCCCGCGACGATGCATTCGCCGTTTTCATCCCAGCCGCCGCGCGAACCGGCGCCGCGCGGAATCGTCGTCGTGAATTCGCCGATCAGTTCCTCGATGATGTCTTCCGGCATGACGAGCCGCTGCAATTCACCGTATTCATCCACGACGATCGCTATGCGATGCCCGCTTTCCTGGAAGTACTGAAGCTGCTGAAACACGGGCGTTCCAGCCGGCACGAAGTAAGGTTCGGCGAGCAACTCGCGCAAGGTCTCGCGCTCAAGTTCCTGGTTATGCAGCGCGGACAGCGTCTTGCGCACGTGCAAAATCCCGAGCACGCGATCGATATCGCCCTGATAGACGACCAGCTTGTTGTGATAACAGGTCTCGAGTTGATGCAGGATCTGCTCGAAAGGCGCATCGAAATCGAGCGCTTCGATGCGGCGGCGCGGAATCATCAAGTCATCGACGGTGATGTTTTCCAGATCGAACAGATTGAGCAGGATGCTGCGGTGCTTGGTCGGCATGAAGCTGCCGGTTTCGAGCACGATGGTGCGCAATTCCTCGGGCGAAATGCGCTGATCGCGCTTGTTTTTCGTATTGATGTGCAGCGCGGCCAGAATGGCATTCGCGAACAGATTGACGAACCAGATCAGCGGCCGCGGGATTCGCATGAGCGGCGCGAGCACGAGACTCGCGGGCAGCGCCACTTTCTCCGGATACGTTGCGCCGACGATCTTCGGTGCAATCTCCGCAAACACGATGATCAGAAACGCGATAACGCCCGTCGTGATGGACAGCACGATGTTGTTGTGACCGAACGTGCGCAGCGCAATCGACGTGGTGAGCACGGGAATGATCACGTTGATCAGGTTATTGCCGATCAGGATGACCGGACAGCAGTTGATCTGTCTTGGCAAGGAGGCCTTGCGTCGTGCGTACGCGCAGCGATCCCTGGCTGGCGAGAAATTTCAGTCGATGGCGATTGAGCGCCATCATCGACGTTTCAGAGATCGAGAAGAAACCGGAAAGAAACAGAAGCAGAAAAATGGCGCAAATTTGCGCCCATAAGGGGAGCTTGTCCACGCGATGATCGAGTTGGGGCGGAGATGGGGGGAATATAGCAGAAGGGGGTAGGAGGGCGCGGGCGGGGTGAGATGGAGCGCCGCCCGGGTTTGTTGGCGGCATGCGGCCGGCATTCTGGCCGGCTCGGTATCGCGTTCAAGTTCTTGCTTCTGTGTCAGCGCTTAAGCAATTCGATGGTCATCAAGGTGCAACTTTGCGCAGGATTCCGACGATGGTGCATCCCACGATTCCGACGCGATTAATGTTTTTCTGCGATGAAGCAAAACGAGTCAGCCATTCCACGGTGTTTCTCCACGAATCGAATTGTTGTTGCGGCTACTTGTCATGTCGCAGTCGCATGCGCATAAGCGAAAGCAACTGCGGCGAATGATGTGAGGACAAACGAGAGCGCAAGCGTTGGCTTGAGCGAGACGCCCATCTCGTGTTCGGAACGCTCGGATGTGGCCCACGGCTGCAGTGCTGTTTTGACGGCCCTGATCTGCCGGAGGTTGTATGCCTTGACTTCCGCAAGCATGACGAGAATCGAGTTTACTATGATGACTAAAGCGAACGTCAAGAGCACAAGCTGCAGAACAGGCGAGTTCTGAGAAGCGGGCGTCCAACACTCGTAGAGACCGGCAGTCGACACCGCGATGGCGGTCCAATACATCTGCCCGTCCTTCACGGACTCGAAGGTCATTTCCCGAGCGGCGGTCGTTCCGTACGAAACGGCGGCGAGCGCAAGGAAGAGGATCGGACCGAAGACCGGAACACCGATATTCAGCAACAACCAGAAGAAGTAGTTCATCGAGCGCGAGCTTTTAACGAAAGTCGCTCGATGTTAAATGCAATGCGCTCTTGCCGAAAAGACGCACGCTGGTCGTTCGGCGGATAGAAGAGGGTGACGGCGCTTCGAGAAATAAGACTTCCTCGCGATTCTGATTCTTTTAGACCAACTGGCTTAACTTGAACCGGAGACGCAAAAACAAAAAGCCCGCATGGCGAACCATGCGGGCTTTTTTAAATTCTGGTCGGGGTGAGAGGATTCGAACCCCCGGCCTCTACGTCCCGAACGTAGCGCTCTACCAGGCTAAGCTACACCCCGAATTTCCAACTGGACTCTTACGCCGCTTCAGTCTCGTTCAAGACTGTCTCGACGTCGAGTAAAAACATAATTTTAGTAGGCTCTCTTTGAAGATGGAAGGGGGAAATGAAGAAATCGCATTTGCCGCCGCCTGAGCCTCTTTGCGCGCGCATTCCAGCGTGTGATCCAGCGCGCCCGACGTCGTGATCGCGTGGAAGATCGTATCGAAACGATCGGTGCCACCTTGCTCGATCGCTTCACGCGCGAGCGCTGCCTGTTCCGGCGTGCCGTGCTCCATCAGATAGATGAGCGGGAGCGTCGGCTTGCCTTCGCGCAGATCGTCGCCGGCGTTCTTGCCCATCGATT
>LFMX01000116.1 GCA_001184405.1 Candidatus Burkholderia humilis | reverse complement strand
GAATTTGCATGTGCCGCCGGGAATGATGGTGCGGCTGCGGATGCTCGCGAGCCATTCGTTATCGGCAAGATGCTGACCGGTCTTGCCGTGCATGTCGCCGAGACCGGCCAGGGTCTGCTCGATTTCACCGAGCACGGCTTCGAGCGCATCTTGTTCGATACCCGGATTGCCGCGGAACGGCGCAAGCGTCTGACGCTGGCGCTCGAGTTCCTTCATGAGATCGGCCTTGAGATCTGTGCGGCCCGCGACTTCGGCGATTTCGAAGAGCGTGGTAAGCGCGACGTGATGTTCGCGCGCATCTTCCTGCGTCAGAAAGAAGGTGAAGCGCTCGAACAGGTCTTCGAGGCGCAACAGCGTTCGGATTCGCTCGTTGAATGGATACTCGTAAAGAATCAAGCGCGCGCCTCAGTGATGGTCGGTTGCTTCCATGACGTGGAAGTCCGGTCATTCTAATGCCGCATGCCTACCCTAGCAAATCAGTCCGGTTTTACCCGTCGAACGTGCGAATTCGATGCCAGAAAGGGAACTTTTCAGCGGATTTTCGATGTTTCGCGTTCCGTTTCGTCAGAGGGAAGCGAGCGCAAGATAGCGTTCGTGCAGCGCTTGCACGCGCTGGCTGAGCGTATCGAGCGAATCGGTTTCTCCGTTTTCGATGACATCGTTCGCGGCGGCCAAACGTGCTTCGCGCGTCGCCTGCTTCGCGATGATCGCGAGCACCTGATCGCGCGTGAAGCGGTTGCGTTGCATGACGCGAGCAATCTGCGTTTCGACGGGGCAATCGACCACGAGCACGCGCGACACGCGCGTCGCCCAATTGCCCGATTCCATCAGCAACGGCACCACGACGATGTGATACGCGCCGCCCGCAGCAACGGGCTGCCGTTCGGTTTCCGCGCGGATCAGCGGGTGCACGATGGCTTCGAGCCGCGCTTTCGCGGTGTCATCGGAGAAAACGAGCGTGCGCATTTTCGCGCGATCCAGCGAGCCGTCTTGCGCGAGATAGCCATCGCCGAATTCGCTGGCGATGAGCGGCATCGCGATGCCACCCGGCTGCGTCACCTGATACGCGATCAGATCGGTATCGATCAGCGGCACGCCGCGCGCGGCGAATAAATCTGCCACCGTGCTTTTTCCACTGCCGATGCCGCCCGTCAGACCGATGCTGAACATCTCGCTTGCCTCCCGTGCCTTCGTTAGCTGAACAGTGAATAAAGCGGCGTGCCGATAAACAGCGTGATCGCGCCGCCTGCCACCAGAAACGCGCCGAACGGCAGCGGCTCTTCGAAACGCATGCGCCCGCGCATTGTCGCGACGATGCCGACCGCCGCGCCCGCGACCACCGAGATCAGCACGACCTGCGCCAGCGCGGCCCAGCCGAGCCACGCGCCGAGCGCCGCGAGCAGCTTGAAGTCGCCGTAACCCATGCCCTCCACGCCGCGCGCGAGCTTGAAGAGCCAGTAGACGCACCATAGGAAGAAATAGCCGGCAATCGCGCCCGCGACTGCATCGTGCAACGTAGCGAATCCGCCTTCGCCGAAATTGACGATGAGTCCGGCCCACAAGAGCGGCAGCGTCAGCACATCGGGCAGATAGCGCGTGTCGTAATCGATGAGACTCGCGGCGAACAGCGTCGCGCAAAGGCCGAACGCGGCGAGCGCGAGCCAGTCCGGGCCGAACGCGTAGAGCGAGAGCGCGGCGAACGCGGCGGTCGCGAGTTCGATCAGCGGATAGCGCGAGCTCACGCGCACGCCGCACGACCCGCACCTACCGCGCAGCGCGAGATAGCTGAGCACGGGAATGTTCTCCCACGCGCGCAGGATATGGCCGCAATGCGGGCACGCACTGCGCGGCACAGCGAGATTGAAGCGTTCGGGATACGCATCTTTCTGCGATTTCGGCGCGCCTTCCGGCAGCGATGCATCGATCTCCGCGCGCCACGCGCGTTCCATCATCACCGGCAGACGATGCACCACGACCGTCAGAAAGCTGCCGATCACCAACCCGAACACGACGACGAACGCGTATTGCGCGGCGACAGGAAGCATTGCGAAGATCGAAAAATAGCGGCTCGCGAAATGCGCGGCGGACGGATCGAACGAAGGCTGCATGCTTTTCAAACTATGCGATCAATGGCTTTGGCCCGCGATGCTACACCACGTTGCCAAGCTGAATGATGGGAAGATACATCGCGATGACGAGTCCGCCCACCAGCGCGCCGAGCACGGTGATCACGAGCGGTTCACACAGGCTCGCGAACGCGCCGATGCTTTCGTCGACCTGCCTGTCGGCAAGCGAGGCGAGATCGAGCAGCATGGAATCGAGCGAGCCGGATTCTTCGGCGACGGCGATCGGTTGCACGACATCGGGCGGAAAGCAACCGATCGCGCGCATCGCGGCGGCGAGGCGTTCGCCGTTGCGCAGGCGCTTGGCGATGTCGAGCGTGGCGTTATCGAAGACGCGATTGCCGGTGGCTTGCGCGAGCGCATCGAAGGCGTCCGACAGCGGCGTGCCCGCCGACAGCAAAGTGCCGATCGCGCGGCTCCAGCGCGCGACCGCCAGCGAGCGCAGCAGTGCGCCGACGACCGGGAGCCTCAGCACGAAGCGATCGGCCTGCTCCCGCCCGCGGCGATTGCTTTAGCCAGCGCGCGGTCAGGAGCGTGGCGCATGCGCAGATCGCGCAAAACGGTACGGCGTAACGCGCGACGCCATCGGACAACGCGAGCACGAAGCGCGTCGGCGCGGGCAGGGCGGCGCCGAAGCCCCATCGAAGATCGTTTTGAACGTGGGCACGACGCCGATCAAGAGGCCTGCCGTGATCGCGAGCGAGAGCAGCAGCACCATCACCGGATACGCCAGCGCTGCGCGCAGCTTCGCCCGTTGCGATGCGGCGCGCTCGCGGTCATCGGCCAGGCGCGACAGCATGGCGGGCAGCGCGCCGGCCATTTTGCCGACGACGATCAACTGGCAGTAGAGCGCGCCGAACGCGGCCGGATGCTGCGCGAGCGCCGCCGAGAACGGCACGCCGCGCATGATGTCGCCCGCCACTACTGCGCTAACGATGCGCGGCAACCCGCCACGCGATGCGGCATCGGCGAGCAATTCGAGCGCGCCCGCGAGCGGCAGACCGGCGAGCTGACGCGTGAAGACGGTGACATCGTTCGATTTCGCCTTGGGCGGCGGCGCGTTGCCGAGCGCTTCCAATTCGAGCACGGTCACGCCGCCGCTCTTGAGCGATGCCCGCGCCGACGCCGCATTCGGCGCAATCAGTCTGCCGCGTTTTTTCGCGCCGTCCGCGCCGATTCCGCGCCACGCAAAGCGCATGTCGACCGCGATGCCATCACGCGATCTCCGTTGCTTCGGCCGCTTCCGCGATGCTCGTCACGCCTTCGTGCACGCGGGCGAAGGCGGCGGTTACGCAGCGTCGGCATGCCTTCGGTCTGCGCGAGCCGCGTGATCTCGTGCGTCGCCGAGCGCGCGGCGATCAGTTCGCGCATGGCATCGGAAACCGGCATCAACTGATGCACACCCACGCGCCCGCGATACCCAATGCCATGACACGCCGCACAACCGCGCGGCTCGAACGGATGAAAGCCGTCTTCGAGCGCGAGCGCCGACATCGCGCGACACGCCTCGCAGAGCTTGCGCACCAGCCGTTGCGCCGTGACGAGCCGCAGCGCCGACGCGAGGTTGTACGGCACAATGCCG
>LFMX01000115.1 GCA_001184405.1 Candidatus Burkholderia humilis | reverse complement strand
GCGGCGCTCGATCACTTGCGTCAGGGCATCCATCTGCGCGGCTATGCGCAGAAGAACCCGAAGCAGGAATATAAGCGCGAGGCGTTCGAACTGTTCGCCGCCATGCTTGATGCGATCAAGCAGGAAGTCACACGCGTCGTGATGAACGTGCAGATTCAGTCGCCGCAGCAACTCGAGGAAGTCGCCGAGCAGTACGAGGAAAAGGGCAGCTATCTGGAGAACGTGTCGTTCTCGCATCCGGACTTTTCACCGTCCGCAGCACCCGCGCCGGAAGCGGCCGCGGCGAGCGCCACAGCGCAGATGGTCAATCAGGCGATGGCCGCCGGCGACGACGTGACCGTCGCGGCCAATCCCGCCGACGATGTGCCGAAGGTCGGCCGCAACGACCCGTGCCCGTGCGGCAGCGGCAAGAAGTACAAAAACTGTCACGGCAAGCTGGCTTAATCGGCCGTTGACACCGACGACAAGCGACGCAGCGATGCGTCTTGTCTTTGCAGGTCTCACCTTCACGGCGTCGCTCGGAACGCTGAGCAACGTCAGTCTTTCATCGCGTGCCGGCGCTCGAAAAGCCGGCATTCGCCACCTTCAGCGAGTTGCGAACATGGCTGTCAATTTCCCCTCGATCGATCCCGCAGCGCTTCATCCCGTCGCCGGCGTCACGCTCGGTTACGCGGAGGCGAATATCCGCAAGCCCAATCGCAAGGACGTGCTCGTGATTCGCGTCGATGAAGGCGCGAGCGTCGCGGGCGTGTTCACGCTGAACCGCTTTTGCGCGGCGCCGGTCACGGTTTGCCGTGAGCATTTGGCGGCGGTCGGAAAAGGCGGCAAGGACATTCGCGCGCTGGTGGTGAACACCGGCAACGCGAACGCGGGAACAGGCGAGCCGGGCATGGCGCACACGCGCGAAACCTGCGCGGAACTCGCGCGTCTCGCGGGCCTCGACGCGCAGCAGATTCTGCCGTTCTCCACCGGCGTGATTCTCGAACCGCTGCCGATCGATCGGCTGAAGGCTGGTCTGCCCGCCGCGCTCGCGAATCAACAGGCCGCGCATTGGTTCGACGCCGCGCAAGCCATCATGACGACGGACACGCTGCCGAAAGCGGTATCGCGTCAGGTGACGATCGACGGTCACGTCGTGACGATGTCCGGCATCAGCAAGGGCGTGGGCATGATCAAGCCGAACATGGCGACCATGCTCGGCCTCCTCGCGTTCGATGCCAACGTCGCGCAGCCGGTGCTCGATCAGCTTGTGAAGCACGTGGCGGATCGCTCGTTCAACTGCATCACCATCGACGGCGATACGTCGACGAACGATTCGTTCATCCTGATCGCGTCGGGCAAGTCGTCGCTGCCGGCGATCACGTCGACGGACTCGCCCGCGTACGCCGCTTTACGTGATGCCATCACCGAAACCGCGCAGGAACTCGCGCAGCTCATCGTGCGCGACGGCGAAGGCGCGACCAAGTTCATGACGGTCACGGTCGAAGGCGGCAAGGACGTCGCGGAGTGCCGTCAGATCGCGTATGCAATCGGTCACTCGCCGCTCGTGAAGACGGCGTTCTACGCATCGGACCCGAACCTCGGCCGCATTCTCGCGGCAATCGGCTATGCAGGCGTGACGGATCTCGATGTCGGAAAGATCGATTTGTATCTGGATGACGTGCTCGTCGCGAAGGCGGGCGGCCGCAATCCCGAGTACAAGGAAGAAGACGGCCAGCGCGTGATGAAGAAAAGCGAAATTCTGATTCGCGTCGTGCTCGGCCGTGGCGATGCGCAAGCCACCGTCTGGACGTGCGATCTCTCGCACGATTACGTGAGCATCAACGCCGACTATCGCTCCTGAGCATGGACAAACTCGAACAATTTCTCACGCGCGCCGAGGCGGTGCTGGCGCGTATCGAAGGGATGTTGCCGCCCGCCGCGCCGGATATCGACTGGGAAAGCGCCGTGGCGTTTCGCTGGCGCAAGCGGCAAGGGCGCGGCTTTTTGCAGCCCGTTCCGGCCATTTCGCTGATTGCGCTGGATGATCTGCAGAACATCGATCGGCAAAAAGGCTTGATCGAGCAGAACACGAAGCAGTTCGTGAAGAAGCTGCCCGCGAACAACGTGCTTTTGACGGGCGCGCGCGGCACGGGCAAATCGTCGCTGATCAAGGCGTGTCTGAACGCGTATTCGAAGGACGGCCTGCGCCTGATCGAAGTCGATAAGGACGATCTCCACGATCTCGGCGATATCGTCGATCTCATTTCCGCGCGGCCTGAGCGCTTTATCGTGTTCTGCGACGATCTGTCGTTCGAGGAAGGCGAGTCGGGCTACAAGGCGCTGAAAGTCGCGCTCGATGGCTCGGTCGCCGCGTAGTCGGACAATGTGCTGATTTACGCGACGTCGAATCGCCGGCACTTGCTTGCCGGAATACATGAGCGACAACGAGACCTACAAGCACACGTCGGACGGCGAGATTCATCCCGGCGAAGTGGTCGAGGAAAAGATTTCGCTGTCCGAGCGTTTCGGCCTGTGGGTGAGCTTTTATCCGTTCAAGCAGGACGATTATTTGTCGATCGTCGGGCATTGGCTGAAGCATTTCGGCTGCGATCAGGCCGAAATCGAAAGCGCTCGCGGCGATGCGCTCGTCTGGGCGCTCGAACGCGGCTCGCGCTCGGGGCGCGTCGCGTGGCAATTCGCGCGTGACTGGTCGGGATGCAAAACGGGACCGGTGACATGACCGATGTGAAAAGCGATCTCGCGCCGGATGGCCGCAAAGTCACCGAAGTGGCCGTCGGCGTGATGGTTCACGCCGACGGGCGTTATCTGCTCGCGCAGCGTCCGGCGGGCAAGCCGTACGAAGGCTACTGGGAATTTCCGGGCGGGAAATTGGAACCGGGCGAGAGCATCGAGGCGGCGCTCGGGCGTGAACTGCACGAGGAATTGGGTATCGATGTGAAAGCGTGCGAACTCTGGCGCACGCTCGAGCACGATTATCCCCACGCATACGTGCGCCTGTTTTTCTGCAAGGTCACTCAGTGGACGGGCACGCCGCACGGCCGCGAAGGTCAGGCGTTCGCGTGGCAGCGCTTGCCGGTGGACGTGTCGCCGTTGCTGCCCGCAGCCATTCCGATTCTGGAATGGCTCGAAGAGGAAGGGCGCGAGTAGGCGCTTTAGATCAGTTCAGGCCGCTGCGAGTCATCGTCCGGCGGCGTTTCCTGTGAATTTCCCGAGATCTTGTACTTTTCGGTTGCCCACGCGCCGAGGTCGATCTGCTTGCAGCGCTCGGAGCAGAACGGGCGAAAACGGTTTTCGGGGACCCAGCGGACATCCTTGCCGCAGCTCGGGCATTTGACGACAGTGGTCATGACAGTGACGTTTTGATCCGGCGATAAAGCGGTATTTGACCATATGAGGCCAAATCGCACCGGTTCAAAGGCTGCAGAGCGTCAGATGAAACGGCACATCGACATCCACGGCGCGCGGTTTGAGATCGCCGTCCTGCACGGTGAAACGCACCCACAGCATGTACTTGTTCGCGCTCGCTTCCGGAATGATGCGCGTGTCGGGCGAGACGCGCACTTGCATCAGCTGATACGTGCGGCCGGATAGCATTTGCTGATAACTACCCTCCATGGCCATGACTTTCGACGCCTGACCGGATTCGCGCGCAAGACGCAGCACGATGGACGCGGCATCGCGCAGCGCGAGCATCGGCATGACCCATTTGGCGATGTCCTGACGCCGCTCTTCCGTGGGCAATTGCTGCCACGCGTAGTACGACGGCAGATC
>LFMX01000013.1 GCA_001184405.1 Candidatus Burkholderia humilis | reverse complement strand
TCGAAATGCCGTAGAGCAGGAAACCGGATGCGAGCGCGCCGAGCACATAGTACTTCATCGCCGATTCGTTCGATTGCGGCGCATCCTTGCGCAGCGCAATCACCGCATACAGCGACAGCGACATTAGTTCGAGGCCGAGATACAGCGTGAGGAAGTTGTTGCCCGAGATCATCGCGCACTGGCCGAGCAGCGAGAACAAGCCGAGCAAGAAGAAGTCGCCGCGGAACAGGTCACGGTCTTCCAGATACTTCTTCGAGTAGATGATCGACACCGCGTAGCCGAGGCACACCACCGCCTTCATCGCGCTCGCGAACGGATCGACGATGTACATGCGCGTGAAAAAGTAAGTCGGCGTCGGATTGAGTGCGGTGAAAGCGAACCACACGCCGACGACGATCGTCGACACGAGCGCGATCAGATACGTCATGCGACGGCCTGACGTACCGAAAACCGTGTCGTTCAGCCAGGCGATGACGACCGCGGCCATCAAGACCGCGTCGGGCCACAACATACTCATAGGGGCGTTTTGCATGATCTTTTAGTTCCTTCGCACTGCGTTACTGGGCCAGCGGCAGCTTGGACTGCGCGATGTGGGAGATCAGGTTTGCCACCGACTCGTGCATCACGTCGGTGAAGGGCTTCGGATACAGGCCCATGTACAGCGTGAAAATCGCGAGCACGGCCAGCATGATGAATTCGCGCGTGTTGATGTCCGCGAGCTTCGCGACGTGATCGTTCGCGACCGCGCCAAAATAAACGCGCTTGTACATCCACAGCGTGTAGGCCGCGCCGAGAATCAGCGTGAACGTGGCGAGGAAGCCGATCCAGAAGTTGAACTTCACCGCTGCCAGAATCACCATGAACTCGCCGACGAAACCGGAGGTGCCCGGCAAACCGCAGTTGGCCATCGCGAACAGCATGGAGAACGCGGCGAACTTCGGCATGGTGTTGACGACGCCGCCGTAATCCGCGATCTGACGCGAATGCACGCGGTCATACAGCACACCGATGGAAAGGAACATCGCGCCGGATACGAAACCGTGCGAGATCATCTGGATGATCGCGCCCTCGATGCCGAGCTGGCTCGACGGTCCGAACATGAAGAACCCGAGCGTGACGAAACCCATGTGCGCAATCGACGAATACGCGACGAGCTTCTTCATGTCGGCCTGCACCATCGCGACCAGACCGATGTAGATCACCGCGATCAGCGACAGCGTGATGACGACCGGCGCGAGAAAGTGGCTCGCATCCGGCGCGATCGGCAGCGAAAAGCGCAGGAAACCGTATGCGCCGAGCTTCAGCATGATCGCCGCCAGCACGACCGAGCCGCCCGTCGGCGCTTCCACGTGCGCGTCCGGCAACCACGTGTGGACCGGCCACATCGGCACCTTGACGGCGAACGCGAGGAAGAACGCGATAAACAGCAGCACCTGCGGCATCATGCCGATCTTCGCGGCCTGCCACGTGGCGAGATCGAACGTGTGCGTCTGCGTGTAGAGATACAGCAGCGCGACCAGCATCAGCAGCGAACCGGCCAGCGTGTACAGGAAGAACTTGAACGCCGCATACACGCGGTTCGGGCCGCCCCACACGCCGATGATGATGTACATCGGAATTAGCGTGGCTTCGAAGAACACGTAGAACAACAGGCCGTCCGCCGTCGAAAACACGCCGATCATGATGCCCGAGAGGATCAGGAACGCCGCCATGTACTGCGACACGCGCTCGGTGATCACTTCCGAGCCGGCGATCACGACGATCACCGTGATCAGCGCGGTCAGCACGACGAACCACATCGAAATGCCGTCGACGCCGAGGTGATACGAAATATTGAAGCGCTCGATCCACATCGACTGTTCGACGAACTGCAACGCGGCGGTCGAAGCATCGAAGCCGGTGATCAGCGGAATCGTCACGATCAGCCCGAGCACCGAGCCGATCAGTGCAATCCAGCACACGGGCATGGGATTGCGGTCGTTACCTACAGCCAGGACCAGCAAGCCGAAAATGATCGGCAACCAGATCGCAACACTGAGAATCGGAAAAGAGTGCATTGGGTCCCTCGCCTTATTTACCGCCCAGCGTTACGAAGAGGGTCAAGAGCCCCAACATGCCGATGATCATGGCAAGCGCGTAGTGATAGATGTACCCGGATTGCAGGAAGCGGATCACGCCCGCGAACCAGCTCATGAACTTCGCACTGCCGTTGACGACGCCGTCGATCACGACCACATCGCCCTCTTTCCACAGACCGCGGCCGAGCACGACCGCGCCCTTCGCGAACACGACCTCGTTGATCTTGTCGCAGTAATACTTGTTGTCGAGCAACGTGTAGATCGGGCCCAGCGCGCGCGCGATGACCGGCGGCAGATCCGGACGCTTCATGTACAGGAACCACGCGACGACCACGCCCGCGAGCGCCAGCCACACCGGCAGGCCGGACACGGAATGCAGGCCCATCGCGAACCAGCCGTGGAATTCCTCGGCCATTTCCTTCAGCGCTTCGTGATGCTCGCTGATGAAGATAACCTTGTCGAACGCGATACCGTGCGCGAAGAAATCACCGAACAGCATCGGGCCGATCATGATCGCGCCGATGATCACCGACGGAATGGCCAGCAACACGAGCGGCAGCGTCACGACCCACGGGCTTTCGTGCGGGATGTGCGGACCATGACCGTGGCCGTGGTCATCGTGACCGTGCGTGTCATGGCCGTGGCCATGCGCTTCGGCCTGGCCCATCGGCGAGTCAGGGTGCTTCGAACCGCGGAAACGCTCCGGACCGTGAAACACGAGGAAGTACATACGGAACGAGTACAGCGCCGTGACGAACACGCTCGCCACGACCGCGAAGTACGCGAAACCCGAACTCGGCAGATGCGAGAGCTTCACTGCATCGATGATCGAATCTTTCGAGTAGAAGCCCGAGAAGAACGGCGTACCGATCAGCGCAAGCGAACCGATCAGCGACGTGATCCACGTGATCGGCATGTACTTCGACAGACCGCCCATGTTGCGCATGTCCTGATCATGGTGCATGCCGATGATCACCGAACCCGCGCCGAGGAACAGCAGCGCCTTGAAGAACGCGTGCGTGCCGAGATGGAACACGGCAACCGGATACGCCGACACGCCGAGCGCGACCGTCATGTAGCCGAGCTGCGAGAGCGTCGAGTACGCGACCACGCGCTTGATGTCGTGCTGCACGACGCCGAGGAAACCCATGAACAGCGCGGTGATCGCACCGATGACCGTCACGAACGACAGCGCCGCATCCGAATGTTCGAACAGCGGCGACATGCGCGTCACCATGAAGATGCCGGCCGTCACCATCGTTGCCGCGTGAATCAGCGCGGAGATCGGCGTCGGGCCTTCCATCGAATCGGGCAGCCATACGTGCAGCGGGAATTGCGCCGACTTACCCATCGCGCCGATGAACAGGCAAATGCAGGCCGCCGACAGAAGACCCCAGTCCGTGCCCGGGAAGGTCAACGTCGCGAGCCTGTCGCCTTGCGCGAACACGTCGCCGTAGTTCAGCGAACCCGTGAACGCGAGAATCAGGCCGATGCCCAACAGGAAACCGAAGTCACCCACGCGATTCACGATAAACGCCTTCATGTTGGCGTAGATCGCGCTCTCACGCGTGAAGTAGAAACCGATCAGCAGATACGACACTAGCCCCACCGCTTCCCAGCCGAAGAACAGCTGCAGGAAGTTGTTGCTCATGACGAGCATCAGCATGGAGAACGTGAAGAACGAGATGTACGAGAAGAAACGCTCGTAACCGACCTCTTCGTCCGCCATGTAACCAATGGTGTAGATGTGCACCATCAGCGAGACGAAGGTCACGATGACCATCATCATCGCGGTCAGCGAGTCGACCAGGAAGCCGACTTCCATCTTCAGATTGCCGATGCTCATCCATTCGCACACGGTCGCGTTGAAGCTCGCGCCGTGGATGACGTCGTTATAAACGAACGCCGAAAAAATGAACGAGATGAATACGCCGAGGATGGTGATCCGATGCGAGTTCTTGCGCCCGATTGCCTTCCCGAACAGCCCGGCGATCAGCGAACCGACCAGCGGCGCCAGCGGAACTGCGAGCAGGAGGTTTTCATTGAGTGTCGTGGACATAACAGCCTATCCTGAGATTAACCTTTGAGCTGATCGAGGTCCTCGACATTGATCGTGTCGAGGCTACGGAACAGGGTCACGAGAATCGCGAGACCGATCGCCGCTTCGGCGGCAGCCACGGTCAGCACGAAGAACACGAAGATCTGGCCGTGAATGTCGCCCAGATAATGCGAGAACGCGACGAAATTGGTGTTCACCGCGAGCAGCATCAGTTCGATGGCCATCAGGATGATGATGACGTTGCGGCGGTTCAAGAAGATGCCAACGATGCTGATCGCGAACAGGATCGCGCCGAGCACCAGGTAATGGGCAAGACTCAACATTTCTATTTATCTCCTTGCGCTCAACCCTTGTTGTCGACCGTGCCCGCGCCGATGTTTCCGGTCACGGCAAGTTCCGTCGAGGCGTCGGGCGCCTGCGTTTCCGCGGGCATCTTCACGAGACGCACGCGGTCCTCACAGCGCACCTTGACCTGCTGGCTGACCGTCTGAGTCTTCTTGTCTTTCTTGTCGCGAATGGTGAGCGAGATGGCTGCGATAATCGCGACCAGCAGCACAAGGCCGGCGATTTCGAACGAGAAGATGTAATCCGTATAGATGACCTTGCCGATCAGCTGCGTATTCGACATCGCCGCCGCGCCCGACACGCCCGCGCCCGCCGATGCATCGCGCAGCGGCGTGGTCGTCACGCCGTAGCCGTGCCACAAGATCAGCGCGGTTTCGATCACGATGATCGCGCCGACAATACTTGCCAGCGGCACGAAACGCTTGAAGTCGCGTCGCAGCACGTCAATGTTGATGTCGAGCATCATCACTACGAACAGGAACAGCACCATCACGGCGCCGACATACACGAGAACCAGCAGGATCGCGAGGAATTCGGCTTGCAGCAGCATCCAGATCGCAGCCGCGTTGAAGAACGCGAGCACGAGAAACAGCGCGGATGACACCGGGTTGCGCGAGGTGATCACCTTCAGCGCCGACACGGTCAGCAACAGCGCGAAGATATAGAACAGTACGGTTGTGAATTCCATGATTACCGGTTCTTCGTTAGGCCATCATTTCAGGCTTTGTGTGTCGGGCATCAGCGGCACGCCGTCGGGTGACGGCAAAGCCGCGAGCGCGCGCCGCAGTGTGCCATACAGCAACAGCAAAATCGCATCGACTTCGCAAACGGAGCGCGCGAAAGTTCCGATTCTGTTTCGATCGCGCGCATTCGTGCATCAATCGAATCAACGATACGGCGCGTCCGCTGCCTTCGATGCAGCGATTTCCGTCTCGTAACGATCGCCCACCGCAAGCAGCATGTCCTTCGTGAAGTACAGGTCGCCGCGCTTTTCGCCGTGATATTCGAGGATGTGCGTTTCGACGATCGAATCGACCGGGCAGCTTTCTTCGCAGAATCCGCAGAAGATGCACTTGGTCAGGTCGATGTCGTAACGCGTCGTGCGGCGCGTGTTGTCCGCGCGCATTTCCGATTCGATCGTGATCGCCATCGCCGGGCACACCGCTTCGCACAGCTTGCACGCGATGCAGCGCTCTTCGCCGTTTTCATAACGACGCAGTGCGTGCAGACCGCGGAAGCGCGGCGAGATCGGCGTCTTTTCTTCCGGGAACTGCACCGTGATCTTGCGCTGGAACGTGTAACGGCCCGTCAGCGCCAAACCCTTCAGCAGCTCGGTCAGGAAGAAGGTCTTAAAGAAGTTCTGAATTGCGTTCATGATATTTTCGTCCGCTCTATTCCGTCACTTCCAGATGTTGAGCGGCGACATAATCCAGAAGCCGACCACGACCACCCAAATCACCGACACCGGCAGAAACACCTTCCAGCCGAGACGCATGATCTGGTCGTAGCGGTAACGCGGGAAAGTCGCGCGCGCCCAGATGAAGACCGACAGCAACAGGAAAATTTTGAAGGCGAACCAGAATACGCCCGGAATGAACGACAGGAAGCCGAACGGGGCATCCCAGCCGCCCAGGAACAGCGTGGCCGCGATCGCCGAGATCACGATCATGTTGATGTACTCGGCGAGGAAGAACAGCGCGAACGCCATGCCGGAGTAGTCGATCATGTGGCCCGCGACGATTTCCGATTCACCTTCCACCACGTCGAACGGGTGACGGTTCGTTTCGGCGATGCCCGAGATGAAGTACACGACGAACATCGGCAGAAGCGGCAGCCAGTTCCACGACAGGAAGTTGATACCCCAGCCCGCGAACGTGCCGCGCTGCTGCGAATGCACGATCTCGGACATGTTCAGGGTGCCCGCAACCATCAGCACCACGACGAGCGCAAAGCCCATCGAGATTTCATAGGACACCATCTGCGCGGCGGCACGCATGGCTCCGAGGAACGCGTACTTCGAGTTCGACGCCCAGCCCGCGAGAATCACGCCATACACGCCGATCGACGAGATCGCCATGATGTACAGGAGACCCGCGTTAATGTTGCCGAGCACCGCCTGCGCCTGAAACGGAATGACCGCCCACACCGCGAACGCGGGCACCACGGTCATGATCGGCGCGATCACATAGATCCACTTGCTGGCGGCGGTCGGCTGAATGACTTCCTTCAGCAACAGCTTCAGCACGTCGGCGATCGGCTGCAGCAATCCTGCCGGGCCGACGCGGTTCGGGCCGAGACGCACGTGCATCCAGCCGATGAGCTTGCGTTCCCAGAGAATCAGGTACGCGACGCACAGCAGGATGACCACCGAAACCACTAGGATGCGGATGACCGCCCACACCGTCGGCCATGCAACGCCCAGAAGTTGCGTGCCGCCTGCGTTGATCGTATCGAACAAGCCCATTTACGCCTTCTCCACTACCAGTTCGCCGAACAGGCCACCGAGCGCGGCGCCGGCTGACGTGCCCGCCGATACGCGGACCACCGATTCCGCCAGATTCGCATCGCGAACCGCGGGCAAGACCACCGACAGATTGCCTTGCTTCACACGAACGGCGTCGCCGTCCTTCAGGCCGAGCTTGTCGAAGAGCACCGTCGGCAGACCGGCGACGTTGGCATCGCGTGCGGCGGCCGTCAGATGCAGCGACGGCGCACGGCGCACGAGCGCATCGGCGTGATAGATCGGCACATCGGCGAGACGCTGGAAACCGCTGCCGTTGAGCGCGACATTCGATTGCGCACGCGTGGCTTGCACCGATGTCTTGTTCGACAAACGCGCGCTCAGTTCGCCCGTGCCGAGTGCGGCGATGCGCACTTCTTCGGCCGTATCGAACTCGAAGCCGCGCAGGCCGAGCAGCGAGCCCAGCACGCGCAGAACCTTCCAGCCTGGACGCGTGTCGCCGAGCGCGCGCACGACGCCGTTGAACGTCTGCGCCGTGCCTTCCGCGTTGACGAACGTGCCCGACGTTTCCGTGTGCGGCGCGATGGGCAGAAGCACATCGGTGTAATCGAGGCCGTGCTTGAACGGCGACATCACGACAACCATTTCAGCCGCCTTCAGTGCGGCGATGGCTTGCGACGGGTTCGCCGTATCGAATTCCGGTTCCGCGTTGAAGAGCACGTAGCCCTTGCGCGGTTGCTCGAACACTTCGCGTGCGTTGAGACCGCCCTCGCCCGGCAAGGCATCGACGAGATGCGCACCGACCGAATTCGCGCCTTCCGTGAGGAAGCCGAGCGTTGCGCCCGTGTTGTCGGCGATCCATTGCGCGGCTGCCTGAATCTGCGCGAAATCCGGATGCTGAACCGCGATATTGCCGAGCAGCACGACGCGCTGTTCGCCCGCCGACAAGGATGCCGCGACATCCTTCATCGCAGCCGATACTTCGCGGCCCGCGAAAGCGTCCGGCAGCGCGACACCGCGCGCTTCCGACACCGCCGCCGCGATACCCGCGAGCTGATCGAGCCACGCCGACGGCGCCGCGACCAGACGATGCGCGGTCGGGATCAGCGAGTCATCGTTCGATGCATTGAGCAGCGTGATCTTCGCGCCGTTCTTCGCGGCCTGACGCAGACGCGCGGCAAACAGCGGATGATCGCGACGCAGGAACGAGCCGATCACGAACGCCGTATCGACATTCGACAAATCCGCGATCTTCACTCCAAGCCACGGCGCACCGACGCCCACAGGCGCGGAGAAATCGCTCTGACGCAAACGGAAATCGACGTTCGGCGTACCGACGCCTTCGGCCAGTTGCTTCAGCAGATGCAGCTCTTCCACCGTGCTATGCGGCGTGGCCAGCGCGGCGATGGCGTTCGCGCCATGATTTGCCGTAATGCCCTTGATACCCTTTGCCACGTATTCGAGCGCGGTCTGCCAATCGGTTTCGATCCAGTTGCCGCCTTGCTTGATCATCGGCGTGGTCAGGCGCTCGTCGCTGTTCAGGCCTTCGTACGAGAAGCGGTCCTTGTCCGAGATCCAGCATTCGTTGATGGCTTCGTTCTCCATCGGCAGAACGCGCATCACACGGTTGTTCTTCACTTGCACGACGAGGTTCGCGCCGACGGAATCGTGCGGGCTCACCGACTTGCGGCGTGACAGTTCCCACGTACGCGCGCTGTAGCGGAACGGCTTGCTCGTGAGCGCGCCGACCGGGCACAGGTCGATCATGTTGCCCGACAGTTCCGAATCCACCGTCTTGCCGACGAATGACGTGATTTCCGAATGCTCGCCGCGGCCCAGCATGCCGAGCTCCATCACACCGGCGACTTCCTGGCCGAAGCGCACGCAACGCGTGCAGTGGATGCAGCGCGACATCTCTTCCATCGAGATGAGCGGACCGATGTTCTTGTGGAATACGACGCGCTTTTCTTCGCTATAGCGCGACTGCAACTTGCCGTAACCGACAGCCAAGTCCTGCAACTGGCATTCGCCGCCCTGATCGCAGATCGGGCAATCGAGCGGATGGTTGATCAGCAGGAATTCCATCACCGACTGCTGGGCCTTCACGGCCTTGTCAGACGTGGTGCGCACGATCATGCCGGCGGACACCGGCGTGGCGCACGCGGGGACGGCCTTCGGCATCTTTTCGACTTCGACGAGGCACATCCGGCAGTTCGCCGCGATCGACAGCTTCTTGTGATAGCAGAAGTGAGGGATGTACGTATTGACCTTATGCGCAGCCTGGATGACCATGCTGCCTTCAGGCACCTCGACCGTCTTGCCGTCAATTTCTAGTTCAACCATGATGGGGAATGGTCCTCAACCTCTTATCTCGCGCATCTGACTGCGCGTCTGATTACGCGGTAAGCGCTTCGGACGGCGCGTGATGCGGGTGCCCGCCGACGAGACAATGCTTGTACTCGACGTGATATTCGAATTCGTTCCAGAAATGCTTGAGCATGCCGCGCACGGGCATAGCTGCGGCATCACCGAGCGCGCAAATCGTACGGCCCATGATGTTTTCCGCGACCGAGTTCAGCAGATCCAGGTCTTCCTTGCGCCCGAGTCCATGCTCGATCCGATGCACCACGCGATACAGCCAGCCCGTGCCCTCACGGCAAGGCGTGCATTGACCGCACGACTCTTCGTAATAGAAGTACGACAGACGCAAGAGCGAACGCACCATGCAGCGCGTTTCGTTCATCACGATGACCGCGCCCGAACCCAGCATGGAGCCTTGCTTGGCGATCGAGTCGTAGTCCATGTCGGTCTGAAGCATCGCCTCGCCCGGAATGACCGGCGCCGACGATCCACCCGGAATCACCGCCTTGACCGATTGGCCGCGCACGCCGCCGGCCAGTTCCATCAGTGTCGAGAACGGCGTGCCGAGCGGAATCTCGTAGTTGCCCGGACGATTTACGTTGCCCGACACCGAGAAAATCTTCGTGCCACCGTTGTTCGGCTTGCCGATTTCCAGATAATTCTGCGGACCGATGGCCAGCAGGAACGGCACCGCCGCGAACGTCTCGGTGTTGTTGATGGTGGTCGGCTTGCCGTACACGCCAAAGCTCGCCGGGAAAGGCGGCTTGAAGCGCGGCTGGCCCTTCTTGCCTTCCAGCGATTCGAGCAGTGCCGTCTCTTCACCGCAGATGTACGCGCCGTAACCATGATGCGCGAACAGTTCGAACGAGAAACCCGAGCCGAGAATGTTCGCGCCGAGATAGCCCGCTTCGCGCGCTTCCGCGAGCGCCGCCTCGAACACGCGATAGACCTCGAAGATCTCGCCGTGAATGTAGTTGTAGCCGACGGTGATGCCCATCGCGTAAGCGCCGATGGCCATGCCTTCGATCAGCGCATGCGGGTTCCAGCGCAGGATGTCGCGATCCTTGAACGTGCCCGGTTCGCCCTCGTCCGAATTGCAGACGAGATACTTTTGCCCCGGAAACTGACGCGGCATGAAGCTCCACTTCAGACCGGTCGGAAAGCCCGCACCGCCACGGCCGCGCAGACCCGACGCCTTGACGTCGGCGATCACCTGCTCGGGCGGAATCTTTTCTTCCAGGATGCGGCGCAGTTGCTTGTAACCGCCGCGCGCAACGTAATCTTCGAGATGCCAGTTCTCGCCGTTGAGGCCAGCGAGGATCAGCGGCTTGATGTGACGATCGTGGAGAGACGTCATTTCGAAAGTTCCTCGATCAACTGGTCGATCTTCTCGCGGCTCATGAAGCTGCACATGCGATGGTTGTTCACGAGCAGCACGGGTGCATCACCACAGGAGCCGAAGCACTCGCCTTCTTTCAGCGTGAACTTGCCGTCCAGCGTGGTTTCGCCGAAATCGATCCCGAGTTTCTGCTTCAGATATTCCGCAGCGCTGTCCGAACCGCCGTCCGGACCCAACTGGCAAGGCAGATTCGTGCAGAGCGTGATCTTGTGCTTACCGACCGGCTTCAGTTCGTACATGGTGTAGAACGTCGCCACTTCCTGAACCGCGACCGGGGGCATGCTCAGGTAATCGGCCACGAACATCATGAGTTCGGGCGAGAGCCAACCGTGCTCTTCCTGCGCGACAGCGAGCGCCGCCATCACCGCCGACTGCTTCTGCTCGGGCGGATATTTCGCGACACAGCGATCGATTTCTTTCAAGCCTTCAGCTGAGATCATTTTCAGACACGACTCTTTCAATTCCTACCGAACGAAAACCTACCGCGCATTTCCTGTTGCGGCAGACCTGGCGTCCTGCGGTTTCCTGTTATTGCTTCTGCGCTTTCACACGCGCGGCCGCTCGATGAACGCGCCGCGCAAGCAACAGACTAGGATCAGCGATCGATCTCGCCGAACACGATGTCCTGCGTCCCGATGATCGTCACGGCATCCGCGATCATGTGGCCGCGCGCCATTTCATCGAGCGATGCAAGGTGCGCATAACCCGGCGCACGAATCTTCAAACGATACGGCTTGTTCGCGCCATCCGACACGAGATAGATGCCGAACTCGCCCTTCGGATGCTCGACCGCCACATACGTTTCGCCTTCGGGCACGTGAAAGCCTTCGGTGAAGAGCTTGAAATGGTGAATCAGCTCTTCCATGTTGCTCTTCATGCCGACGCGCGACGGCGGCGCAACCTTGTGATTATCGATCATCACAGGGCCGGGATTTTTGCGTAGCCACTCAATACACTGTTTGGTGATACGCGTGGACTGACGCATTTCTTCGACCCGCACCAGATAACGGTCGTAGCAATCGCCATTCACGCCAACCGGAATATCGAAGTCGAGCTGGTCATACACTTCGTACGGTTGCTTCTTACGCAAATCCCATTCGATGCCTGATCCGCGCAACATGGCGCCGCTCAGGCCCATTTGCAGTGCGCGCTCCGGACTCACCACGCCAATACCGACCAACCGCTGTTTCCAGATACGGTTATCGGTCAGCAGCGTTTCGTACTCGTCGACGCAACCCGGAAAGCGATTGAAGAAGTCTTCGATAAAATCGAGCAAGGAACCCTGACGGTTCTCGTTCATCCTGTCGAGCGCCTTCGCATTGCGAATCTTGGACGCCTTGTATTGCGGCATTGCGTCAGGCAGATCGCGGTACACGCCGCCCGGACGATAGTACGCCGCGTGCATGCGCGTGCCGGACACCGCCTCGTACACGTCCATCAAGTCTTCACGCTCACGGAACGCGTAAAGAAATACCGCCATTGCGCCGACGTCAAGCGCGTGCGAGCCGATCCACATCAGGTGGTTCAGCACGCGCGTGATTTCGTCGAACAGCACGCGGATGTACTTCGCGCGAATCGGCACGTCGATGCCGAGCAGCTTTTCGATGGCGAGCACATAGCCGTGCTCGTTGACCATCATCGACACATAGTCGAGACGGTCCATATACGGCACGGATTGCAGGAAAGTCTTGGTTTCCGCGAGCTTCTCGGTCGCGCGATGGAGCAGACCGATGTGCGGATCGGCGCGCTGAATGACTTCGCCGTCGAGTTCCAGCACGAGGCGCAACACGCCGTGCGCTGCCGGGTGCTGCGGGCCGAAGTTCAGCGTGTAATTTTTGATCTCTGCCATGACGTTCTCTTAATGTTTCAGACCACCATAGCGATCTTCGCGGATCACGCGCGGCGTGATTTCGCGCGGCTCGATCGTCACAGGCTGATACACGACGCGCTTCTCTTCCGGGTCGTAGCGCATTTCCACGTAGCCGGAAACCGGGAAGTCCTTACGGAACGGATGGCCGATAAAGCCATAGTCCGTGAGAATGCGGCGCAGGTCCGGATGGCCTTCGAACACGATGCCGTACAGGTCGAACGCTTCGCGCTCGTACCAGTTCGCCGACGACCAGATATCGACCACCGAAGGCACGATAGGTACTTCGTCGTCCGGAGCAAATACGCGCACGCGCACGCGCCAGTTATGCGTGATCGACAGAAGATGCGAAACGGCCGCGAAACGCGGGCCTTCGTAGACACCGTCGCCATACGTCGAATAGTCGACGCCGGCGAGGTCCATGAGCTGCTCGAAGCGCAGCGACTTGTCGTCGCGCAGCTGCTTGCATACGTCCAGATAGTTGGCCGTCTTGACGACGACCGTCAACTGACCCAGCGACTCCGTGATGCTCTGGAGACGGTCGCCAAACGCCGCCTCGAGGTTCGCTTTGAGGGTCTCGAGTTTGCTTGCCATAGTTGAGTAGGCTCAGGCCTTTATTGACGGGCGATGGTGTTGGTGCGGCGGATCTTCGCCTGCAACTGGATCACGCCGTAGACCAGCGCTTCAGCGGTCGGGGGACATCCGGGCACGTACACATCGACCGGAACGATACGGTCACAGCCGCGCACGACGGAGTACGAATAGTGATAGTAGCCGCCGCCGTTCGCGCACGAACCCATCGAGATGACCCAGCGCGGCTCGGCCATCTGGTCATACACCTTGCGCAATGCCGGCGCCATTTTGTTGCAAAGCGTGCCGGCGACGATCATCACGTCGGATTGACGCGGACTCGGACGGAACACGACACCGAAGCGGTCGAGGTCATAACGGGCAGCGCCCGCGTGCATCATCTCGACCGCGCAACACGCGAGACCGAACGTCATCGGCCACAGTGAGCCGGTGCGCGTCCAGTTGATCAGCTTGTCAGCCGTGGTGGTGACAAAGCCTTCTTTCAAGACCCCTTCGATACTCATTTGTTTTCCACTCCAGATGGGCCGCCAGCCAAAGCCGCCCACGAATCCGGTGATTTGACCGTCATTCCCAGTCGAGTCCGCCCTTTCTCCAGATGTAGGCGAAACCGAGCAAAAATTCGAGCAGGAAAATCATCATCGCGATGAAACCCGGCCAGCCGATATCGCGCAGGGAAACGCCCCACGGGAAAAGAAACGCCGTTTCAAGGTCGAAGATGATGAAAAGAATCGCGACGAGATAGTAACGCACATCGAACTTCATTCGCGCGGCTTCGAATGCTTCGAAGCCGCACTCGTACGGTGCGTTCTTTTCAGTGTCGGGCTTGTTGGGACCGAGAATCTTGCCAATGCTGACCAGCGCAATACCTAAACCAAGGCCCACCAGGAGAAACAAGAAGACGGGGTAATAGGGTGCAAGGTTCAAGGGTATCCTCTGATCGGTAGAAATGGGCTGTAATGATTGGAACGCTTCTGCCGGGACGGACCACCCGGCGCGGAAATCACTTGGGACGACTCACAAGAATAACGCAAGCGAGCCACAGACGTGAAAATGCCAGTCGAAGCGAAGCAGCGGCTGGCATTGGATAACTTTGGTGCCGACGACGAGACTCGAACTCGCACAGCTTTCGCCACTACCCCCTCAAGATAGCGTGTCTACCAATTTCACCACGTCGGCACTGTACTGCAATCCGGGAAAAACAAACTTCTTAATGCCGCGAATCGCTTCAAAACTTAAATTATAACCGGATACTTCCGATTGCTCAACGCACAAAAAGCGAATTTCGAGAAAAATTTGTTCTGCCGTTATTTGGGGACGTCGTTACCCGGAGCCGCCGATGCCGGTGCTGCCGAAACAGGCGACGCCGTTCCCGACGCCGCTTTTACCGCGGCCGGCGCCGATGCCGCCACCGGCGCATTGCCGAGCACGCCAACCGACACTTGCGGCTTGTAGCTGCCGATGTAAGTCAGCGCCAGCGTCGTGACAAAGAAAACGGCCGCGAGAATCGCCGTGGTGCACGACAGGAAATTCGCCGAACCGGTCGCGCCGAACAGACTGCCCGACGCGCCACTGCCGAACGCCGCGCCCATATCCGCGCCCTTACCGTGCTGAAGCAGCACCAGCCCGATGACACCCAGCGCCGACAACAACTGGACGACGAGAATCAAAGTCTTCAAATACAGCATTTCCACTCACCTGGATCTTGACGTTTCCGTGACACTCGCGTGCCCCGATGCGCTCTTTCGCCCGCCTCGAGCGTCACGCCGCTTTTGCAAAGCGGTTTGTGCTGCCCGGCAGATCGCCAGAAAATCTTTCGACTTCAACGACGCGCCGCCAATCAGCCCGCCATCGATGTCTCGTTGCCCGAACAGTTCCTGCGCGTTCTCGGGCTTCACGCTGCCGCCATACAGAAGCGGCACATTCGCCACCGCCGCACCCTTCTCCACCAGCTTCGTACGCACGAACGCATGAACGTCCTGCGCCTGCGTTGCGCTCGCACTCTTGCCCGTTCCGATGGCCCACACCGGCTCATAAGCAATCACGATCTGCGCGGCCTGCCCGTCGCCCAATGCGAGCAGCACGGCGTCGAGTTGCGTGGCGATGACCTGTTCCGTCGCGCCGGACTCGCGCTCTTCCAGCGTTTCACCAACGCAAACGATTGGCGTGAGACCGGCATCAAGCGCGCGCAGCGTTTTTTCAGCGACGACTTCCGGACTTTCGCGATGATACGCGCGTCGCTCCGAATGCCCGACGATTGCGTACGTCACGCCGAAATCCGCCGCCATTTCCGCCGCGACTTCACCGGTATAGGCGCCGTGCGAATGTGCCGACACATCCTGCACGCCCCAACGCACGATCGACCTGCCCAGCAACGCCTGCGATTGCGCGAGATACGGACACGGCACACATACACCGACCCGCACGCTTTTCTCCAGAGCCGACGTTCCCACCGCAACTTCCGTCAACAAAGCCGCATTTTCGTTGATGCGGCCGTGCATTTTCCAGTTGCCCACTACCAGTTTCGCTTGTTCTTTCGACATGTGTCCCGCCACTCGGCGGCAGCGCGCCTTCTTCGCAATTTTCTTTGCGTCTGAAAGGTCGCCGCCTGTAATTGGAATGAACCTGCTGAACCGCGCACTACACAGCAGAACTGCTTGCAAAATAGGTGATTCTATCTTGTTACATTAAATTCGGTCAAACCGTGAAACGAGTCATGCCAGGCGCGCAACGTTTTAACGGTCGCCGCGCCAATCGAGCATGATTTTGCCGACGTGCGTGCTGCTTTCCATCAGCGCGTGCGCGGCGGCGGCTTCATGCGCCGGGAAAACCTGATGGATCACCGGCTTGATGCACCCCGCCTCCAATTCCGGCCACACGCGTTCCTTCAGCTTCGCCGCGATCTTCGCCTTGAACGCGACCGGACGCGGACGCAGCGTGGAACCGGTAATCACCAGCCGGCGCCGCAAAATATCGTTCAGATTGATCTCCGCCTTCGCGCCGCCCAGCAACGCGATTACGCAGATACGCCCGCCATCGGCGAGCGACTTCAGTTCGCGCGGCAAATAATCGCTCGCGACCATGTCCAGAATCACATCGACGCCGCGATCGTTCGTCAGCGACTTCACCACTTCGACGAAATCTTCCGTCT
Organism: Candidatus Burkholderia humilis; assembly: GCA_001184405.1. GTDB lineage: Bacteria > Pseudomonadota > Gammaproteobacteria > Burkholderiales > Burkholderiaceae > Caballeronia > Caballeronia humilis. The sequence continues at coordinate 63,939 of LFMX01000013.1, read as the reverse complement.
TGTAGTTGATCGCCCGCTCCGCGCCGAGCGCCTCGCACGCGCGGCACTTTTCATCCGTGCCCGCCGTGGCGCACACGCGATGCCCCAGCGCCTTCGCGATCTGAATGGCCGTCACGCCGATGCCGCTCGATCCACCCTGCACGAGCAGCGTCTCTTCCTCGCCGTTTTCGCCCGCGCCGAGCTGACCGCGCTCGAACACGTTGCTCCACACCGTAAAGAACGTTTCCGGCAACGAGGCCGCTTCGATATCGGAAAAGCCCGCCGGAACCGGCAAGCACTGCTCGAGCGGCGCGACCGCATATTCCGCGTAACCGCCGCCCGCGAGCAGCGCGCAGACACGATCGCCCGGCTTCAGACCGAACGGATTATGCTTCGGATCGAAATCGCCTTCGACGATTTCCCCCGCCACTTCCAACCCCGGCAAATCCGATGCCCCCGGCGGCGGCGCATACGCGCCCTTGCGCTGAAAGACATCGGGCCGGTTCACGCCGGACGCCGCGACCTTGACGAGCACTTCGCACTTGCCTGGCGTCGGCATCGGGCGCTCGCCCAACTTCAAGACTTCCGGTGCGCCAAATTCGGTGATTTCGACGGCCTTCATATCTTCTCCCAAGATTCGCAGCATAAGCTTTCGTGCCTGATCGCGGTCCGGAGTAACCAGATGGCGCTGTGCGCGCGAAAGCAATCCGCACACCACACTGCCATCGACTCCGATGAAACGTCGGACAAAGCATCGCCCGACGAGCGTCATACAAGAAAACGGCCGGCTCGCACATGCGGCCGGCCGTGCAACCTTAACGCATTACTGCTGCGTCGGCTCGCCCTGCGGCGCACCTTCGTTCAGCAGCGCCTTGGCCGACAGGCGAACGCGGCCCTTCTCGTCCGTCTGAATGACCTTGACCTTCACGATCTGGCCTTCCTTCAGGTAATCGTTGATGTCCTTCACGCGCTCGTTGACGATTTCCGAAATGTGCAGCAGACCGTCCTTGCCCGGCAGGATGTTCACGATTGCGCCAAAGTCGAGCAGCTTGAGCACCGGACCTTCGTAGATCTGGCCGACTTCCACTTCCGCCGTGATGTTCTCGATGCGTTTCTTCGCTTCCGCCATGCCTTCCGCGCTGGTGCTCGCGATCGTCACGACGCCGTCGTCCGAAATGTCGATGGTCGTGCCCGTTTCTTCCGTCAGCGCGCGAATGACCGAACCGCCCTTGCCGATCACGTCGCGGATCTTTTCCGGATTAATCTTGATGGTGATCATGCGCGGCGCGTAGTCGGACAGTTCCGTGTTCGTGGTCGGAACCACGGCCGTCATCTTGCCGAGGATATGCATGCGGCCTTCCTTCGCCTGCGCGAGCGCGACCTGCATGATTTCCTTCGTGATGCCCTGAATCTTGATGTCCATCTGCAGCGCGGTCACGCCTTGCGCCGTGCCGGCCACCTTGAAGTCCATGTCGCCGAGGTGATCTTCGTCGCCCAGAATGTCGGTCAGAACCGCAAACTTGTTGCCTTCGAGGATCAGGCCCATTGCGATGCCCGCAACGTGCGCCTTCATCGGCACGCCGGCGTCCATCAGCGCGAGGCAGCCGCCGCAGACCGAAGCCATCGACGACGAACCGTTCGATTCCGTAATTTCCGATACCACGCGGATCGAGTAGCCGAATTCGTCGGCGCTCGGCAAGCACGCGACCAGCGCGCGCTTGGCCAGACGGCCGTGACCGATTTCACGACGCTTCGGTGAACCGACGCGGCCCGTTTCGCCCGTGGCGAACGGCGGCATGTTGTAGTGAAGCATGAAGCGCTCGCGGTATTCGCCTTCGAGTGCGTCGATGCTTTGCTCATCGCCCTTCGTGCCGAGCGTCGCGACGACCAGCGCCTGCGTTTCGCCGCGCGTGAACAGCGCCGAACCGTGCGTGCGCGGCAGCACGCCCGTACGAATTTCGATCGGACGAACCGTGCGCGTGTCGCGGCCGTCGATACGCGGCTCGCCGTTCAGAATCTGCGTACGAACGATCTTCGCTTCGATATCGAAAATCACGTTGCCGACCGTCGCCTTGTCGGCGGCGACCGTGCCGCTCGCGGCGGCTTCTTCTTCCAGCTTCGCCGACGTCGCTGCGTACACTTCCTTCAGCTTGGCCGAACGCGCCGACTTGTTGCGCAGCTGGTAAGCCGCTTCCAGTTCCGGCTGAGCGATGGCCGTGACGCGTGAGATGAGCACTTCGTTCTTCGGCGCTGGCTGCCAGTCCCACTCGGGCTTGCCGCCTTCGCGCACGAGTTCATGAATGGCGTCGATGGCCGTTTGCATCTGGTCGTGGCCGTACACCACCGCGCCGAGCATCACCTCTTCCGAAAGCTGTTGCGCTTCGGATTCGACCATCAGCACCGCGCGCTCCGTACCCGCGACGACGAGATCCAGCGCCGATTCCTTCATCTGCGCGCGCGTCGGGTTCAGCACGTATTCGTTGTTGATGTACGCGACGCGAGCAGCGCCGACCGAGCCGTTGAACGGCAGACCGGACACGGCCAGCGCGGCAGACGCGCCGATCAGCGCGAGAATATCAGCCGGGATTTCCGGATTCAGCGACAGGACATGAATCACGACCTGCACTTCGTTGTAAAAGCCTTCCAGGAAGAGCGGACGCAGTGGACGATCGATCAGGCGCGAAATCAGCGTTTCGCCTTCCGACGGACGGCCTTCGCGGCGGAAGAAACCGCCCGGAATCTTGCCGGCTGCGTAGGTCTTTTCGAGGTAGTCGACGGTCAGCGGGAAGAAGTCCTGACCCGGCTTGGCGGTCTTCGCGCCGACGACGGTCGCGAGCACGACGGTATCTTCGACATCGACGATCACTGCGCCGCTTGCCTGACGAGCGATTTCACCCGTTTCGAGGCGGACATTGTGTTGTCCCCACTTAAATTCTTTGACGATCTTGTTGAACATTACGACTCCTTCTTCGTTGCGCCGCGCCTGGACTTCGGCGCCGGCGTGGGCGGTCTGCAACCACGCTCGAAAGGTGTGTTATGTCATTCCAGCGCGACACTCACGCGCTGCCTGCCGCGCTGGAATGACACAAATCTCTGTCACGAGGCCAGACCGAATTGAACTGCCTTGAACTGCTCACCGATCGATGGACATCCGATCGGGCACCACTTCCCGGCCGAACCGTACAAAACAAAATGCCTGTATCAGCGGACTGACACAGGCACTTCGTTGGAGCGGTGACCGCTTCGCGCCAATTACTTGCGCAGACCCAGCTTCTCGATCAGCGAGCGATAACGATCTGCGTCCTTGCCCTTCAGGTAGTCGAGCAGCTTACGGCGACGGCTCACCATGCGCAGCAGACCGCGTCGGCTGTGGTGATCCTTCGAGTGCGACTTGAAGTGAACGGTCAGTTCGTTGATGCGGCTCGTGAGCAGTGCGACTTGCACTTCGGGGGAGCCGGTGTCGTTGGCACCGCGCGTGTATTCGGCGACGATGTCGGACTTCTTGATTTCTGCTGCGGACATTTGCTTTTCCTTTGCTTAAAAAACTTGCTTTTCAGCTTGATTCACAGGCGGTCACGGAAGAATGGCCGTGCCGTGGATAATATTCCGCTTAAGACAGACATACATGCCGTTAAAAACGGAAATACGAAGTATAGCACGATCGACTACCTCAGAGATAGCCGATCCTCACGCTACCGCGCGGGCCGCGTCATGCGGCACGTCGTCGGCTGGGCGGTTTTATCGGCGGAAAGCGCGAGCAGCGTGCGAAAGCCGTAGCCCGAGCCTTCGTTATCGAGACGCACGCCCGGTGTGCCCGCACGGTCCATTTCCATCACGTAAAGGGGCTGGATCACCTGATGATCGTCGGCACGCAGGGTCATCGCGTGGAATTTTTCGCCGTCGAACGTCATGCCTTCGAGCGCGCGGGCCACTGCGAGCGGATCGGCGCTGCGCGCGTCATCGCGGCGGCGAGCATTTCGATCATCAGCGGCATGCGGGCGACCAGATAATCGTCCGATGCCACCGGAAACCGCGCCCGAAACGCGCGGATAGTACGCGTCCGACGCCGCGCCGCCCGCGTTCGAATGCCAGTCCGCAACGGCAATCACACGCTTCACGCCGGCATCGCCGAGGACGGCGGGCGCGCCGAGACTGTTGCCGTAGAACGTGTAGAACTTCGTGTCGAGACCCTGCTCCCGCGCGGCTTTGACGAGCAGCGTCAGATCGTTGCCCCAGTTTCCGGTGATGATCGCATCCGCGCCGCTCGCGCGAATCTTCGCGATATACGGCGCGAAATCCTTCACCCTGCCGATCGGATGAAACTCGTCGCTGGCAATCGCGATATCGGGCCGTTTTTCCTTCAGCGCGCGCTGCGTCTCGCGGCTAACATCGTGGCCGAAGCTGTAATCCTGATTCAGCAAATACACCTTTTTCACCGCGCGATCGCTTTGCAGCGCATCGGCGAGCGCGTCCATGCGCATGCCGGCGTGGGCATCGAAACGAAAGTGCCAGAAACTGCACGATGCGTTGGTCAGCGCGGGATCGTCCGCCGAGTAGTTGAGAAACAGCACGCGTTTGTCCGGCTCGCGCGCGTTCTGCTTGTCGATGGCCGCGACCCCCGAGCTATTGCCTTGCATCACGAAGCCGATTTTCTCGTCGATAGCCGCGCGCAACTGGACGAGACTTGCCTCGCTGCTGCCCTTGCCGTCGAGCACGACGAGCTGCAACGGATGCATGCCGTCCGCGAGTTTCACGCCGCCCTTCTCGTTCACACGCTCAACGCCGAAACGCACGTTGCGCTCGACCATCGCGCCGGCGTTGGCGAACGGGCCGGACATGCCTTCGATCAGCGCGAGCTTGACGGGCGGTAGGTCCGCCGCGTGCGCACTCGCGATCGAGGCCACACATGCCGCGACGCGAAGGCATCGCTTTCCAAGTTGGATCAGCATCGGAAATTTCAGTCAGAGAAAGCGCGGATCATAGCCGCTCGGCGCGCCGTGCGCGACACGACGGCGCGAATCTCGCTTCGCTGCGGCGAATGTTTTGCCGCGTGCGCGTGTCAAAATCACAGCAAACAACGAACAATTCAGCACGTGGAGGCTGCCATGCCGTACAAACTTAATCGCCTGCGCGGCGCGCTTGCAGGCGTCAGCGCCGCCTTACTGCTCACGGCCTGCGCGCAACCGTGGACGGCCGTCCAACCGGGCGCGGATGCATCGGCGCTGACGGTACGGCTTGGCCCCCCGCGCGAAGTCTACGATCTGCCCGACGGCGGCAAGCGCCTGATGTGGCCGACGCAACCGCTCGGCGAATTCACCACCGCCGCCGATGTCGACGCCTCCGGCAAAGTCGTGAGCCTTCGACAAGTGCTCGACGACAACGAGTTCTACAAGGCGCAGATCGGCACGTGGACCAAGAAGGACGTGCTCGTGAATTTCGGGCGTCCGGTCGAAACGTCCTACTTTCCGCTGATGAAGCGCAAAGTCTGGACGTATCGGTACATGGAGGCGAACATCTGGTACATGATGTACAACTTCTATTTCGACGATTCCGGCGTGCTGCGTCTCACGCAGAAAACCCCCGATCCGCTGCATGATCCCGACCGGCGCAATATGTTCTAAGCGCCTCGCGCATGAAAAAAGCCCTCGCTTCCGTCGAACAGAAGCGAGGGCTTTTCATTGAAGCCGATTAGAAAATCAAAGCTGCGGATTGAGCTTTTCGACCTTCGAATGCAGCTTGTTCAGCGCCGCGATATACGCCTTCGCCGATGCCGCCACGATGTCCGGATCCGTGCCCACGCCGTTCACGATCCGCCCGCTCTTCGACAGACGCACCGTGACTTCGCCCTGCGCCTGCGTGCCGGTGGTGATCGCGTTGACCGAATACAGCACGAGTTCCGCGCCGCTTTCCACCTTCGATTCGATCGCGTGCAGCGTGGCATCGACCGGACCGTTGCCGCGCGCTTCGCCCGTCACTTCCGCGCCTTCGACCGCGAACACGACCTTGGCTTGCGGCTGCTCACCGGTTTCGGAGTGCTGCTTCATCGATACGAAACGGAAGTGCTCCTTCGCCTGCGCTTCCGCCGATTCCTCGGAGACAATCTGCATGATGTCTTCATCGAAGATTTCGGCCTTGCGGTCCGCGAGATCCTTGAAGCGCGCGAACGCCGCGTCCACATCGGCTTCGGATTCGAGCGTCACGCCGAGTTCTTCCAGACGCTGCTTGAACGCGTTACGGCCCGACAATTTGCCGAGCACGATCTTGTTCGCGCTCCAGCCCACGTCTTCCGGGCGCATGATTTCGTACGTGTCACGCGCCTTCAGCACGCCGTCCTGATGGATGCCCGACGCGTGCGCAAACGCGTTCGCGCCGACAACCGCCTTGTTCGGCTGCACGACGAAGCCGGTGATCTGGGACACGAGCTTGGACGTCGGCACGATCTGCGTCGTATCAATGCCCACGTCGAGGCCGAAGTAATCTTTGCGCGCCTTCACCGACATGACGATTTCTTCGAGCGACGTATTGCCCGCGCGCTCGCCCAGACCGTTGATCGTGCATTCCACCTGACGCGCGCCGCCGATCTGCACGCCTGCGAGCGAGTTCGCGACCGCGAGGCCGAGGTCGTCGTGGCAGTGCACGGACCAGATCGCCTTATCCGAATTCGGCACACGTTCGCGCAGCGTCTTCACGAGATTGCCGTAATGTTCCGGAATGCCGTAGCCGACCGTATCGGTGATATTGATCGTGCGCGCGCCTTCCGCGATCACGCCTTCGAGCACGCGGCGCAAAAAGTCGATGTCCGAGCGGCTGCCGTCTTCCGGCGAGAACTCGACGTCATCGGTGAACTTGCGTGCGAAACGCACCGCGAGACGCGCCTGTTCGTAGACCTGTTCCGGCGTCATGCGCAGCTTCTTCTCCATATGCAGCGCGGAAGTCGCGATGAACGTGTGGATGCGGAACTGGCTGGCGGGCTTGAGCGCGTCGGCGGCGCGCTGGATGTCCTTGTCGTTCGCGCGGGTGAGCGAGCAGACCATGCTGTCCTTCACGAGCGACGCGATGGTGTTGATCGCGTCGAAATCGCCGTTCGAGCTGGCAGCGAAGCCCGCTTCGATCACGTCGACTTTCATGCGTTCCAGCTGCTTCGCGATGCGGATTTTCTCTTCCTTCGTCATCGACGCGCCGGGGGACTGCTCGCCATCGCGCAAGGTCGTGTCGAAAATGATCAACTTGTCTGCTGCCATGTTGGGCTCCAGTGGGGAGATTTATCGATTATTGGAAAATCGAGATATGGAAACGATAGAACAAAAGGGAATTAGGGTGTTCGCGCCACCGCTGGCGTCGAAAACCAAATATTGAGACGAGCAGACGGGAGGCGTGAAGAATTAGCGCGCTAGTAGCGATAGTGCGCCTAGATACGCACCAGCCGGGAACAGCGAGAAGGGGAACGAGAAAAAGTTCATTTAAAAACTATAACGGCTTTTAAGGGCGCGTGCAATGAGGCTTTCCGATTGGAGCGATTGACTTTTTCACTGCGCATCGGCAGCCGAAAACGCGACCAGAAATGCAAAAAGCCCGCGTCCCAGAGGAGGCAGGCTTTTCGTTCGAAGCGACTGGCTTAGTTGCTTGCGCCGATCGGTGCGCTCACGCGCTGGCGGAGGTCGCTACCGTCGTTGAACTGTGCGTTCTCGATACGACGCGCGCCCGTAAAGCGCTTTTCCCAATAGCCGTCATCCATCTCGTCGACGCGGATGGTGCTGCCGGTCGAGGGCGAATGCACGAACTTGTTGTCGCCGATATAGATGCCGACGTGCGAGAACGAGCGGCGCATCGTGTTGAAGAACACGAGGTCGCCCGGTTTCAGATCACTCACGGTGACCTTCTCGCCGACGCGGCTCATTTCCTCGGCGCGGCGCGGCAAAGTCATGCCGAGCGTGTCCTGGAAGACGTAGCGGACGAAGCCGCTGCAATCGAGACCGGAATCCGGCGTATTGCCGCCCCAGCGATAGCGCACGCCGATCATGTTGAGCGCGCCGACGACCACATCGCCTGCTTTGCTCGCCACGCCGAAGAGGAAAGATTTCGCGCCGCTCGGGGCACTGGAGACGTCCGACGTCGTGATGGTCACATCGCCGGATTTATAAGTGTAGCTATTCTGGCTGTTACTGCTGACTTCGTCGGCGAACGCCGCAGAAGTGGTTGTCATCAGAAGACCGATCAACATCCTGGCGGCCGCCCGCGCGCATGTCTGAGTCATCGTTAGTGGCTGCATCGGTCGGTAGGTTTTACAATTAAAGACTGATAAATCAGTGAGATACGTGAAAGTTTCGAGGGATACTAGCCACAAAATATTTAACTGTCAAAAGAAATAGAAAAATACAATGGAGACGGTCACCCAATTAAACAAAAGAAAGATTTTTAGGATTCCAGTGCTGCCGCCAGAAGCTTTCTTGTGTAATCGTCAGAGGGGTTCGCAAAAATCTTCTCCACGTCGCCTGACTCCACGACAATTCCATTTCTCACCACCGCGACACGGTGCGCCATTGCGCCGATCACTTGCAAGTCGTGGCTGATAAAGACGTATCCCAGGTTGTGCTTCTTCTGAATATCGGCCAATAGGGACAGAACTTGAGCCTGGATCGATACATCCAGCGCGCTCGTCGGTTCATCGAGAATCAGAATGCTCGGTTCCAGCACCAGCGCGCGCAATGGCAATGCGTTGCCGCTGTCCGCCGGAAAACTCATGCGGATAAAGCGGCAGCGCCGTGCGATCCATGCCGACTTCGCACAACACGGCAATCACCTTCGCCTGACGCGCGGCGGCATCCATTTCCGGGCGATGCAGCGCCAGCCCCTCCCCGACGATCCGCTCCACCGTCTGCCGCGGCGATAGCGAGCTGAACGGGTCCTGAAACACCACTTGCAAATTCGAGCGCAGCACCGTTTTTTCGCGTCCGCGAAAATCGTCAAGCGCGCGGCCCTGAAACTGCACCTTGCCGGTCGACATGCGCTACAGGCCGAGCAGCGCCATCGCGAGCGTCGATTTTCCCGAACCCGATTCTCCGACGATGCCCAGCGTCTCGCCCTGCCGCACGGACAGCGTAACGTCATCGACGGCCTTGAAGTGGCCGCGCCGGAACCAGCCGGACACTCCGGAAAGCCGCGTCGGGTAGTCGACGGAGATTTGCTCGGCGTCGAGCAGCGTCGGTGCGATCGGCAGCACTGGCAGCACGCTGCGCTTCGGCTTGCTCACCAACAGGCGCTGCGTGTACGGATGCTGGGACGAGGCGAAAATCGCTGGTCGTATTGCTTTCGACCAGCGCGCCCTTCTCCATTACCGCTACGCGCTCGGCGAAGCGCCGCACCAGATTCAGATCGTGCGTGATCAGCAGCACGGCCATGCCGCACTTCTCAGCTTCATCGCGCTGAAGTTCGAGCAGGAGTTCGACGATCTGCGTGCGGATCGTGACATCGAGCGCGGTCGTCGGTTCGTCGGCGAGCAGAAGGCGCGGACGGCACGCGAGCGCCATCGCGATCATCACGCGCTGCCGCTGTCCGCCCGATAACTGATGCGGATAGCTGTCCACCCGCCGCTCCGGCTCCGTAATGCCCGTGCGCGCCAACAGCGCAACGGCGTCGCGCACGAGGCGCAAGATCGACAGCGCGGTCACGCTCTTGCCCGATCCCGATTCGCCGACCAGCGCCACGCGCTCGCCCGCGCGGATGTCGAGATTCACGCCATCGACGGCGAGCGTGTCGCCGAAGCGCACGCGCAGGTCTTTGATCGACAGTAACGGCTCGGTCATTGGCCGCCTCCGGCTTTCACCGCATCGGCGATACGCGTGTCGAGCGCGTTGCGCAACGCATCGCCCATGAAGGTGAGCAGCAGCAACGTGGCGACGAGCACGCCGAACGTAGAGAGCGAAATCCACCACGCGTCGAGATTCGCCTTGCCTTGCGCGAGCAATTCACCGAGCGATGGCGTCGGCGACGGCACGCCGAGACCAAGAAAATCGAGGCTCGTCAGTGCGAGAATCGCGCCGCTCATGCGAAACGGCAGGAAGGTGATGACGGGCGTGAGGCTATTGGGCAGCACGTGCCGCCAGATGATCTGCCAGTTCGACAGATCATCTGGCGGGCGGCGCGCACGTAATCCGACAAACCAATCCAGCCGAACAACGACAAAAACACTATTAATAGGACAAGGCTCGGTTCAAAAATCGACGCGAAGATAATCAACAGATACAGCTCCGGCATTGCGCTCCAAATTTCGATCAGCCGCTGCCCGGTGATATCGACACGTCCGCCGAAGTAGCCCTGCACCGCGCCCGCGACGACACCGAGGACGGTGCCGATCGCCGTCAGCACGAGCGCGAACAGCACCGACACGCGAAAGCCGTAGACGAGCCGTGCGAAGACATCGCGTCCGCGATCGTCCGTCCCGAGCCAGTTTTCACGCGATGGCGGCGCCGGATTCGACGCCTTCGAAAAGTAATTCAGCGGGTCGTAGTAATAGTGATTCGGCGGATAAAGCGCGAAGTTGCCCGGCGCGCTGAAGCGATCGCGCACGAAAGGATCGAGATAATCCGCAGGTGTCGGAAAGTCGCCGCCGAAGGTCGTTTCGGCGTATGTCTTCACGAGCGGAAAGTACAACTGGCCTTGGTATCGCACGACGATCGGCTTGTCGTTCGACCACAGCGGCCCGGCCAGACTGATGACGAACGCCACCACGAAAATCACGAAACTCCAGTAGCCGAGGCGATTGCGCCTGAAGTGCAGCCACACGCGCCACCCCGGCGAAACGGACGCTTCGAAGCACAACGGCTTTCCATCGGTGGCGGTCGCGGCGCGGCGCGACGATGCGGCTCGATTCAAAGTCAGCGCTCCAGTTGCTCGAATTGAATGCGCGGATCGACCCAGACGTAGCACAGGTCCGAGATGAGCTTCGTCAGAAGGCCGATCAGCGTGAAGAGATACAGCGTGCCGAGCACGACCGGATAGTCGCGCCGCACGACGGATTCGTAGGACAGCAGGCCGAGGCCATCGAGCGAAAAGAGCATTTCGATCAGGAGACTGCCTGTAAAAAACGCGCCGATGAACGCCGCCGGAAAACCGACGATCAGCGGCAAGAGCGCGTTACGGAACACGTGCTTCCACAGCACGCGCCGCTCGCTCAAGCCTTTGGCGCACGCGGTCAGCACGTACTGCTTGCGGATTTCATCAAGGAACGCGTTCTTCGTGAGCATCGTGACGATGGCGAAGCTGCCCACCACCGACGCCACGATCGGCAAGGTGATATGCCACAGATAATCGAGAATCTTGCCGCCGAGCGTGAGCGTCGCCCAGTTGTCGGACGTGAGATTGCGCAGCGGAAACAGTTGCCAGAACGAACCGCCGCCGAACAGCACGAGCAGCAGCACGCCGAGCACGAAGCCGGGAATCGCAAAACCGATCAGCACGATGAGACTCGTCGCGACATCGAACTTCGAGCCGTTTTTCACGGCCTTCGCAATGCCGAGCGGCACCGAAATCAGATACGTGAGCAGGAACGTCCATAAGCCGATACTGATCGACACCGGCAGCTTCGATACGATCAGCGACCAGATGCTCTGATACCTGAAATAACTCTCGCCGAGATCGAAGCGCGCGAACCTGCCAAGCATCAGCACATAGCGTTGCAGCGGCGGTGTTTGTCGAAACCGTATAGCGCTTTCAACTGCGCGACTTGCTGTGCATCAACGCCCGTATGCGTGCGCAGGCCGAAGCCGCCCCCGCTGCCTTCGGTCTGTCCGCGCCGAAGATCGTGCACGGCCTGCTCGACCGGACCGCCCGGCACGAACTGGATCACGACGAACGTGAGCGTCAGCACGCCGATGAGTGTCGGGATCATCAGCAGGATGCGTTTGAGGATGTAGCTCCACATGGTACGCGTCACCTCGTCAATGTTTGACCCACCACGTCTCGACAATCCAGCCGGCCGCCGTGTAATACAGCGGCAACGTGGCCGGATAGCCCAGCGTGTTGCGATACGCCACGCGATGCGTCGCCGAATACCAGTGCGGCATGACATAGTAGCCATTCATCAGCACGCGATCGAGCGCGTGCGTGGAATCGACAAGCGCTTCGCGCGTCTGCGCGGACACGACTTTCTGCAGGATCGCATCGATGGCTTTCGACTTCACGCCCGCGAGATTGTCGGAGCCTTGTTCGTCGGCGGACTTGCTGCCGAAGCGCGAAATCTGCTCGGTGCCGGGGATCTGCACGTCGGGCATGCGCATGCTCGTCATGTCGAAATCGAACGCGTCGAAACGCTTTTGGATCAGCGCGAAATCAACGGTGCGAAAGTTCATCGTGATGCCGAGCTTTTGCAGATTGCGACCGAACGCGGCCGCGGCTGGTTCCATCGATGCGCCCGTGTCGTCCAGAATCTCGAAGACGAACGGCTCGCCCTTGGCGTTGCGCAACGCGCCATCGCGATACGTCCAGCCCGCTTGCGCGAGCAAGCGGCGCGATTCGCGCGCAAGGAGCCGGGCGGATTCGTATCGGGCTGCTGCGGCATCTCGCCGAACACGGCGGGATCGAGTTGCGCCTTCAACGGATTCAGAATCGCGAGTTCGCCCTCGCTCGGCTTGCCCTTCGCCTGCAACTCCGTGTTCACGAAAAAACTGTCGATGCGGCGATACTGATTGAAAAACAGTTGCCGGTTGAGCCATTCGAAATCGAGCGCGAGATCGAGTGCTTTGCGCACGCGCACATCCTTGAACAGCGGCCGGCGCATGTTCATGAAAAAGCCCTGCATGCCGGTGCCGTTGTGCTGCGGAAACTCGCGCTTGATGAGCTCGCCGCTTTCGAAACGCTTGCCGAGCTCGCGCCACACCCAGCTACGCGCGATATTTTCGACGAGCACGTCATACTCGCCCGCCTTGAACGCTTCGAGCCGCTCGGTCGGATCGCCATACAGCTTGTAGTCGATACGCGCAAAATTCATCGTGCCGATGCGCACCGGCAGCGCGTAGCTCCAGTAATCCGGATTGCGCTTGTAGGTGATCGTGCGGCCGTTATCGAAATGATCGATGAAATACGGCCCGCTGCCGATCGGCTTCTGAAACGCGATCTGATCGAACGGAATGCGCGTGCCGTCGGGCTTCATGCCCCACTTGCGCGCGAACACCGGAATGCCGCCCGCGAGAATCGGCATCTCGCGCGTGGCCACTTTGAACTCGAAGCGAATGGTCAACGGATCGACGATCACCGCGCGCGCGATCTGCCCGAAATACACGGAAAACTGCGGCGCGGCCTGCGGACTTTTGAGCGTCTCGAACGAGAACTTCACGTCTTCGGCGGTGACCGGATCGCCGTTGGAAAAGCGCGCTTTCGGATTGATGTGGAATGTGGTCGACAGACCGTCCGGCGCGACATCGATGTCGTCGGCGAGCAATCCATAAGCGGTCGATACTTCGTCCAGGCTGCCCGTCGTGAGGCTTTCGAACATCATCGACAAACCGGGCGCGGGATTGCCGCGCAGCGTGAACGGATTGAACTTGTCGAAGCTCGTCAGCCGGCTCGGGTTCGCGAGCACGAGGGTGCCGTCGCGCGGCGCGTCGGGATTGATGTAATCGAAATGCTTGAAATCGGCGGGATATTTCGGCTGGCCGTATTGCGCGATGGCATAGACCGCGAAGGCATCGGATGCGTCCCACGCGGCCGATCTGATCAGCGCGAAGGCGGCGAGCGCACGCTCGCGCCGATAGTCGCCCCGTCATAAGCCCCTTTTATGCGCCCACGGGCTGTCTTGCGCCGGTTTGTGCGATCTCGCGCCGAAGCACGCGCCCAGTCAGGCGTTTGCAATGTGAGAGAATTCTACCCAAATCACGCGCCGGCTGGCTTCAGCGCGCAGGCTAAGCGCCCGCGCCACATTGACTTCTAAGGAGCATTCATGAGCTTTCTCGCTGGAAAACGAATTCTGCTGACGGGCTTGCTGTCGAACCGTTCGATTGCTTATGGCATCGCACAGGCATGCAAGCGCGAAGGCGCGGAACTGGCATTCACCTATGTCGGCGAGCGCTTCAAGGAGCGCATCACCGAGTTTGCCACCGAATTCGGCAGCGACATGGTCTATCCGTGCGATGTCGCCGACGACGCGCAAATCGAATCGCTGTTCACCTCGCTCAAGGAACGCTGGGATACGCTCGACGGTCTCGTGCATTCGATCGGCTTCGCGCCGCGTGAAGCGATCGCTGGCGATTTCCTCAACGGCATGACGCGCGAGAACTTCCGCATCGCGCACGATATTTCGGTTTACAGCTTCCCCGCGCTCGCGAAAGCCGCGCTGCCGATGCTTAAAGACGGCTCGTCGCTGCTCACGCTGTCGTATCTCGGCGCCGAACGCGCGGTGCCGAACTACAACACGATGGGTCTCGCCAAGGCATCGCTGGAAGCGAGCGTGCGGTATATGGCGGCTTCGCCCTCGCTCGGCGCGAAGGGCGTGCGCGTGAACGCCATTTCGGCCGGTCCCATCAAGACGCTGGCGGCGAGCGGCATCAAGGGCTTCGGCAAGATTCTGAACTTCGTCGAAGAGAATGCGCCGCTCAAGCGCAACGTGACGATCGAGCAAGTCGGCAATGTGGCGACGTTCCTGCTGTCGGATCTGTCGGCAGGCATGAGCGCGGAACTCGTTCACGTCGATGCCGGTTTCCATGCGGTCGTCGGCGGAATGGGCGGCGAGGCGGAATAAGTCTTTTCGTTTCCCGGCAGGCATGAAAAAGCGCCGCTCACGTCATGTGAGCGGCGCTTTGCTTTTGGTTGGCTAACACGCTTCGTTCAATGCCGGCCGTGCCGACCGCCGTGCCCGTGGCCATGACCGTAAGCATGTCCCGGCGGACCACGATACGGCCCGCGCCCATGTCCGTGATGCCGGTAATAGTCGTTGCAATCCCAGTAGCGACGGCCATCCCAATAACGATCGCCATGCCAACCGATGACAATCGCCGGTTACGATACACCGGCGGCGGGGGAGGCGCGTACACGACGGGCGGCGGAGGCGGCGCATAAACCGGCGCGGGCGCAACGTACACCGGCGCGGGCACCCCGATATTCACGCCCACCGACACCCCCGCCATCGCGGCGCCCGACGCCATGACACCGCCGATCATGAGCGCGCCCGGGAGCACCGAAATCTTCGATACCTTGTTCATCTGAAGCCTACCTTGTTGATTTGTTTGTAGTAATGAGGCGACTATATCGAGCGGCGCGCTTTGCATCTGTGCGACTTGGTAACGTCCTATTACCGGTGAAAAACTTTCAGAAAGTAAGCGTCATTTTCGTGTAGGACGCTCAGCTCGGCAGGTCCTGCCCTTTCGTTTCGGGCGCGAACGGAATCACCGCGAGTCCGATAAGAAACGCAACCGCGGTAATGGCGATCGGTACGCCGAGCGTCTTCATGTTGAGCACCATTGCGCCGATGCCGAAGTTCACGATCGCCCCGAAAAAGCGTCCGATCGATGTACAGAACGCGAACGCCGTCGCACGCACGCGCGTTTCGAACTGCTCGGGCAGCCACAGCGAGAAGAGCGCGAAATTGCCGCCGAAAAACCCGAGCACGACGAGCAGCGCAATAAACGGCACCAGTCCGTTCGGCAGATAGAACGCCCAGCCGAACGCGAGCGCAATCGAGGTCGCCATGCCCACGAAGTACACCGCGAGCGTCTTGCGCTGGCCGATCTTCTCGGCCATCGGCGGCAGCGCGAGACAGCCGATGATCGTGCCGATCGACAGCAATCCCGTCGCGATCGACGCCATGCGCGCGGCTTCCGGCTTGCTCATGCCGGCCTTCGTCGCGAGCTGAATCACGGCGGACGGTGGTTCATACACCGCGCCCGCCCACAGCCCAATGATCGCCACCGTCAGCAACACGGCCACAACGATCGTCCGCTTGCGATACTGCGCGTTGAAGATCGCCTTGAGCGAACTCTCGTGTTTGACGTGCGGCGTAGCGGCTTCGGTGCGTTCCCACTTGTCAGTTTCCTTCACGCGCAGCAGCACCATGATCGACACGACGACCGGAAACAGCCCGACCAGAAACATCACGCGCCAGCCGAATGCCGCCTCGATCGTGTAATTGAGCGCGGCGGCCAGAAAGAATCCCGCGTAATAACCGGTCTGCAGATAACCCGCGCCCATCTTGCGCCGGTCTTCCGGCCACGCTTCCGCGACATACGTTCCGGCCAGCGCCCATTCCCCGCCTACCCACGCCCGCGAAAAATCGATAGATGCCGAGTTCTCACACGGTATGCGCCGTCGCGGTAAGCCCGGTGAAGATCGCGAAGGTGAAGATGGTCGCGGCGAGCACTTTCGTGCGGCCGAAGCGGTCGGCGAGCGGTCCCCAGATAAAGGACAGTCCCCATCCGACGAGAAACAGCGCAAACAAAATGGAACCCGCCAGCCCGATGTTCGCCGGCGTCGCGGCATAACCCGAGCGCGGCAACAACTCGGTCAGCGCGGGCGCGGGCGCGAGCACGAACACGAGCACGAGCACGAGCACGAGCGCATAGATGAACGAATCCATTCCATCAAGCATCCAGCCCGCCCACGCGCCCCAAAATCCGGTGATCTGCGAGCGATTGAGCGGCGTCTTCGTCGCGCGCACGGCGCGGATATGACGATCTACCGTTGTGGGCATGGCCATGTCTCTCCAAAGGAAATGACGACACCCTCGTTCTATTTTTGGATCAGCGTCTTCGGGAAAGTACCGGGAGTTCCGTGTTCATTTTTATATATAAAATTTGAAAATTAGCACCCGACAACTCCGCACTTTCACCTAGCCATGTCTTCATCGACCGCTTCATCTTTTCGCGATGCCCAGTTCGAGCCGCGCCAGAGCACATCGCGTTTCATTGCAGATGCATTGCGTTCGGCCATCGTCGAAGGCGCGCTTTTGTTGGGCGAACCGTTGCGGCAGAACGCCATCGCGCGGCAGTTTTCCGTCAGCGCCATTCCCGTGCGCGAAGCGTTTCGCCAGCTCGAGAGTGAAGGCTGGGTGACGATCGAACCGAATCGCGGCGCGGCCGTCAGCCTGCAATCCGCCGATGAAGCGCGCGAAATCTACGAGATCCGCGCATCGCTGGAGAGTCTGGCGATCGGTATCGCCATTGAACATCACACGCCGCAAACGCTCGCCGATGCGAAACGCTTGCTCGAAGCCGCCGAGAACGAGCCGGACCCGGCCCTTTACGTCGTGCGCAACGAGCAGTTCCATATGAGCCTGTACACGCCTGCGAACCGGCCGCGTCTGATGGAACTGATCGGCCAGATGCATCGGCGCGGCGAGCGTTATCTGCGTCTGAAACTCGGCCTGCCGATCCACAAAGATACTTCGGATACCGAACATTGTGCGATCTTCGACGCCCTCGCCACCCGCGATATCGAACGCGCGCAAACGCTCGTCGCACGACATTTGCTGGCGACGGGAGAACTGATCCACCGATTTCTCGCCGATGCCCAGGCGCTCGCGCACCACACGCACACGAAGAAAAAACGCTGCGCATCTTCCAGAACGACATCTGACAAGGCCGACGCATGAACGACGCTCCCGCTCCCACCCGCTGCTGGACCACGCGCGCGCAGGAAAAAGCGCGCCGCCTGAAGCTGATCGCGCCGTGGATGAACGGCGTCGTGCTCGACACGAACCGTATCGTCGATGCATTGAGTGTGCTGATCATCACCGGCGATCGCGTGGCGCTCGAAGACAACAAGAAGCAGGCGGATTTTCTGTCGCGCGCCTTCGCGAAGCTCGATCCGCAGCGCGTGCACGACGTGCATCTGCTGATTTCGAGCATCAGCCGGCCGGAGCATCTGGCGTTGTTCGAGCAAGGCATCGCGCGCAAGGTGGATTTCGCGTTCGCCGGGCCGCAGAGTCTGCGCGTCGCGCAATTGCTCGAAGACGGTCTGCTCGAAATCGGCGCGATCTACACGTATATCGAACTGTACGCGCGCATGTTCATCGATCTCACGCCGCAGGTCGCGCTCGTGTGCGCGGTGCAGGCCGACCGCCACGACAATCTGTACACCGGCGCGAATACGGAAGACACGCCGACCATCGTGGAAGCGACCGCGTTCAGGCACGGCATCGTGGTGGCGCAGGTCAACGAGATCGTCGATGAACTGCCGCGCGTCGATATCCCCGCTTCGTGGATCGATGTCGTCGTGCAAGCGGACAAGCCGTTCGCCGTGGAGCCGCTCTTCACGCGCGATCCGCGTCACATCGGCGAATTGCAGATTCTCATGGCGATGATGACCATTCGCGGCATCTACGACCGGTACGGCGTGACGACGCTCAATCACGGCATCGGTTTCGATACCGCCGCCATCGAACTGCTGCTGCCGACGTATGGCGAAAAGCTCGGGCTGAAGGGCAAAATCTGCACGCACTGGGCGCTCAATCCGCATCCCACTTTGATTCCGGCGATCGAATCCGGCTGGGTCGAAAGCGTGCATTGCTTCGGCAGCGAAGTCGGCATGGAGAACTACATTTCGGCGCGGCCCGATGTGTTCTTCACCGGACACGGCGGCAGTCTGTGTTCGAACCGCGTGTTCTGTCAGTTGGCCGGGCAATACGGCGTCGATCTCTTCATCGGTTCCACTTTGCAGATGGATGCGGACGCGAATTCAACATGGGCCACGATCCGCGCGGCCGCCGGTATTCGAGCGAAGCGTAGCTAAAGCTGCTGAAAGACGACGGCCCGAATCCGCAGATTGCGCGCGGCCACAAGCTCGTCGTGCAAAGGGCGGAGACGTATAAGAAAGGCGGCGAGCGGACCATCGTCGATACACTGGACGCGATTGCCGTCGGCGAGAAAAGCGGCATGCCAATCGCGCCCGTCATGATTTACGGCGATGACGTCACGCATGTCGTGACCGAAGAAGGGGCATCGCGTATCTGCATGCGGCGCAGGGTTTCGAGGAACGTCGCGCGGCGGTCGCGGGCGTGACGCCGATCGGCATGCGCGCCGATCCTTCGAAGACCGCCGAGTTGCGACAGCGCGGCATCGTTGCGTATCCGGAAGATCTCGGCGTGCGGCGCGGCGAAGCGAAGCGTTCGATGCTCGCGGCGCGCAGCATCGACGATCTGGTGGCGTGGTCAAGCGGTTTGTATGCGCCGCCCGCGCGCTTTCGGAGCTGGTGATGAGCGCCCGGCCCCTTTCCTTACGCGATGTCGCGTGCGCGCTGCCGCCGGTGCGCATCGCGCGGTGCGTGGTGGACGCGTTGGTCGCCGAAGCGCGTCTCACGCCGAAACCCGCTCTGGTCGATGCACGTGGCAGCCGCGCGCATCGCGATCTCGATCTGGACACGATGCTGCGCTCCGCCGACGCGCTCGAACCGGCCTTTCTGGCGATGGCGCACGCCGCGAGCGATGCGCCGCCGTCGCAGGCATTGCGCGAACAACTGGCGCGCATCGGCCGCGAAGGCGAACGCGCGATGATGCGCGCCACCGCGGGCAGCAACGCGCATCGCGGGGCGATCTGGATCGTCGGTTTGCTGTGTGCCAGAGCCGCGATGAACGCGCCCGGCGATAGCGAAGCGAT
The DNA here is from genome assembly GCA_001184405.1 of Candidatus Burkholderia humilis. Lineage (GTDB taxonomy): Bacteria > Pseudomonadota > Gammaproteobacteria > Burkholderiales > Burkholderiaceae > Caballeronia > Caballeronia humilis. The sequence continues at coordinate 44,383 of LFMX01000013.1, read as the reverse complement.
TTGCGCATCTGCGGCCGACATCGCTTGCTTCGAAGATCGCTTCGCACCCGTTGCCGCGGCGCAAAGTCACGGCGCGAAAGTCAGCGAGCGCTTTCATGTTGCGGGCGCAAGAGGCGAAGCGCGCGATGGCTTTCCGCACGCGTTGCGCATCGGTTTGCCCGCTTTGCGCAATGCCCGCGCGCGCGGTCTCGCCGAACACGACGCGCGGCTCGATGACACGTGTCTTTTGCATCGCGGCGGCCTGCACACGGCGCAACACGGCGCGCGCCGCGTGATCGACGCAGGCGGCATGGCGCATGAAGCAGGCCGCGCCGCGCTCGTCCGGCTCGATCGCGATTTGCTTGCGCTAATCGCGGCGATCGAGCCGGCGTTTCAGAGCGGCAGCACCGGCGAAGTGTCAGGCGCGAAGATCGCGGCGGCGCTCGAAATGGCGCTGACCGAGTTCGAAGCCGGACGCACGATACGTCCCGTCATCCTGTTCGAAACCGGCGGCGTGCGGCTGCAAGAGGCGAATCTCGGGCTTGCCGTCATCGCGGAAATTCAGGCGGCGATCGTCGCGCTGCGGCGACACGTGCCGGGCGTCGACGTGATCGGCGGCATGGTCGGCTGCTTCGGTAGCATGTCGCTTGCCGCCACGCTGTGCACCGAACTCGTGATGACGCGGCAGGCGCGGCTCGGCATGAACGGGCCGGAAGTGATCGAACAGGAAGCGGGTATCGAGGAACTGGATTCGCACGACCGCCGCCTGGCCTGATCTGGTCGATGATCGGCGGCGAGCAACGCGTCGCGGCCGGTCTCGCGGATACGCTCGTCGAAGACGATTCCGCCCAGGTCCGCGATGCGCTGCTCGCGGCGTTTTCGCGCGGCGTGCCGCAGCGGCATCGCACGGAAGATGTAGACGGTTTTATCGAGCGGCTGGCGAAGGTGAATCCGGATGCCATCGATCCCGATACGCTGCGTGCTTTGTGGAGACAATCATGACCCGTGGCCAACGCTGGCTCGATTCGCTTGCCCCGTCTTCCGGTCCTGAATTTGGCCCGATTCGCGCGCGCGACGGCGAATTCGACGGCGAGCGCGCCGCGTTCATCGCCGTCGTGCCCGATCCCGCGAACCGCTTCCCGCGCGCACGCGAGAACGTCGTCGGGCTCGAACAAGGCTGGCTGCTTGCGCGCGCGGTGCGTAACGTGATCGACGCCGATCGCGACGCGAACGTGAAGCGCCCGATCGTCGCCATCGTCGATGTCAAAAGTCAGGCGTACGGACGGCGCGAGGAATTGCTCGGCATTCATCTCGCATGCGCCGCCGTCGATGCCTACGCCAGCGCGCGGCTCGCCGGGCATCCGGTGATTGCGCTGCTCGTCGGTCCGGCGATGTCGGGCGCGTATCTCGCGCATGGGTATCAGGCGAACCGGATCGTCGCGCTCGATGCGCCCGGCACCGCAGTTCATGCGATGGGCAAGGAAGCGGCCGCGCGCGTCACGCGGCGCAGCGTCGAGAGTCTCGACGCGCTTGGCGATACCGTTCTGCCGATGTCATACAAGATGAGCGCATATGCACGGCTCGGTTTGCTGCACGAACTGATCGAAGGCATCGATGCAGACGCGCCATCTTCCGCCAATATCGAACGCGTGCGGACATCGCTTGCGGCGGCGGTGAAGGATGCACGCAGCGGTCCGCGCGATCTCTCGAACTGGCTCGCTTCCGCCGATGCGAAGCGCACGCGCGCGGCATCGATCGACGTGCGCAAACGGATGCGCGAGCAGTGGAACGCGTGATTCGTCCGCACGATCTGCTGCGTCTCGCGCACGACACGCCGCCGTTCGCCGATGCGCCGCCGTAGGTCGAAGCAGCGTTGGCGCGAGCGCCGTTTGTCGTGGTGCGGCGGGCGCCGTGGTTGCGACGCGTTGACCGCGCCGCGTCTCTGCGAAAATGTCACTTATATGCACGCGGGTCTGCCGCGCGGCCGTCTCGTCCGCGACGATGACGCGAGCTTCGGCGAACCCGAAGCGCCGCTGCCGGTCTTCGAAGCCGTCCCCATCGGTATTCGCGGCACAACGCGCGGCGAGCGTTTCGGCACGTGGCTCGATGCGCGCTGCATCGACGTGATTCACACGCCTGAAGACTTGCGCACGCGCGAGCCTGATCCGTCTCGCGCGCGGCTTCCGGCGTTCGAACTGCTGCGCGCGATTACGCCGATCATCGATCTCGATTGGGGCCCCGCCGGCAGTGCCGGATTCGAACTCGCGAGCGGCATGCCGACGGTCACACACGCAAGCGATCTCGATCTCATCATCTGCGCACCGACGCGGATTTCGCACGATCGCGCCACCGCGCTTTTCGACGCGCTCTCGCAAGCGGCGAAAGAAATCGGCCCGCGCATCGACGTGCAGATCGAAACGCCCGGCGCGGCGTTTTCCCTCGCGGAATTCGCGCGCGCCGATCGCTCGAACGTGCGCGTGATGCTGCGCCACGCCGACGGCCCGCGCCTTACCGCCGATCTGTGGAGCGCGTCGTGATCGCTTACCTCTTTCCCGGACAGGGCGCGCAGACGGCAGGCTTTCTGCATCGCGTGGGCGGCGACAAGCCGCATCCGACGATCGCGCGCACCTACGCCGAAGCCTCCGACGCGCTGAACGAAGACATCCTGCAACTCGATCACGCCGATGCGCTCGCCTCGACCGTCGCGGTGCAGATCACGCTCGTCGCGGCCGGCGTGGCGGCGGCGCGCTCGCTCGCGGAGGAAGGCATCAAGCCGGAGGCGGTCGCGAGTCTGTCGGTCGGCGCGTACGGCGCAGCGGTCGTGGCCGGCGCGATCGATTTCGCCGATGCCCTCACGCTCGTTCGCCTGCGCGCCCGGTTGATGCAGGACGCGTATCCGCGCGACTACGGCATGCTCGCCGTGCTCGGGCTGAACGAGCGCGACATCGCCCGCGTCATCGCCGACAGTCACGCCGATGCCTACATCGGCAATCTGAACGCGCCGCGGCAGATCGTCGTTTCCGGCAGCGACGAAGCGCTCGAACGCGGCGCACGCAAAGCGGAACGGCTCGCGGTGAGCGTGCCGTCGCACTGCGTCTTGCTGGAAGAGGCGGCGGCGCGTCTCACGGAAACCGCTGGAAACGTCACGCTTCACAAGCCGCGCATTGCCTATATCGGCAATCGCGGAGCGCGCGTGCTGCGCCATGCCGATGCCGTGCGCGACGACCTCGCGACCAACCTGCGCTATCCGGTGCGCTGGCACGATTCGACGATCGCCCTCGCCGAACTCGGCGCGACGTGCTTCGTCGAGATGCCGCCCGGCCAGTCGCTCACGCAACTCGCCGCCGACGCGCTCCCCGACACGCCCGCTTTTGCGATGGATGCGTCGCCGGTTGCATCGATCGCCGCGCGCGTGCGCGCAGCCCGCCAGCGCGCCGCCGATTGATTCGCTTTTTGGAGACGGCCAACGCGCGTTTTCCGATAGCATTTTGTCATCCCCTGTAAGCAAAATCGGAATTTTCCGGTGGCGAACAGGTCAAGCAGCCTTGAGCATTGGCCTCCGTCCGCAATCGGATCGATATCTGCATCGATCCGCCGAACGACGATCACCTCACTCAACAAAAAGGCATAAACATGACGATCATCCGCATCGCGCTGGCGGGAATGGCGATTTTCACGCTGGCATCGTGCAGCAAGATGGCGAGCTTGAGCAGCATGGACCCGAACCAGCTCATGCAGACGGGGCAGCTCGCCACGCAGGCGCTGACGCTGAGCGACACCGACGTGCGCACGCTCTCCGATAAATCCTGCGCCGATCTGGACAAAGAGAACCAGATTGCGCCGGCATCCAGCACGTACACAAAGCGCCTGAACACGATCTCGAAGCAGCTCGGCGACAACATCAACGGCGTGCCGGTCAACTACAAGGTTTATCTGACGAAGGACGTGAACACCTGGGCGATGGCCAATGGTTGCGTGCGCGTCTATAGCGGCCTGATGGATCTGATGACGGATGAAGAAGTGCGCGGCGTCGTCGGCCACGAAATGGGCCACGTTGCGCTCGGCCACACGAAGAAGGTGATGCAGGTCGCGTACGCGACGTCGGCGGCGCGCTCGGTGGTGTCGTCGGCGGGCGGCGTCATCGGCAATCTGTCGGCGTCGCAGTTGGGCAATCTTTCGGAGAAGTTCGTCAACGCGCAGTTCTCGCAATCGCAGGAATCCGCTGCCGACGACTACTCGTTCGATATGCAGAAGAAAAAAGGCTACAACCCGCAGGGACTCGTGACGGCGTTCCAGAAGCTCGCGACCATCGATGGCGGCGAGTCGAGCATGCTGAGTTCGCACCCGTCGTCGCCGGCGCGCGCGAAGCATATCGAGGATCGGATTGCGTCGGGGAAGTAAAACCGCTGCGCGCAGTCGAAAGTTGATGCAGGCGCGAGCGTGATGCGCTCGCGCTGCGATTGAAACAATCAGAAGAAGTAGTGCATGCCGACGGTCAGGCTGTTGTTCTGACGATGACCGCCATCGTAATGGGCGCGATCGACCGTCCATTCGCCCGCCACGCTCCACTGCTTTGCGAACTTGTACTCGGCGCCCACGCCATAGTGCAGGCACGTGTCTGGCCACGTTCCCATAAAGCCGATGCGCGCGTAGGGCATGACGTGATTGAGCGGCAAGCCGAGCTTGGCGTCGATACCCGCGTCCTTCTTGGTCGTCGAGCCGCCGTGGAAATCCGCGAATCCTTCGATACCGACCAGCACGGGCGCGAGATCGTAGTTATAGCCGATCGTCAGGCCGGGGAAACCGGTCGTATGCGTCGATTCATAAGTGTGACCCGTCGCGTCGGACCAGTTGAGACCTGCTTTCGCACCGACGAACGCGCCGGCGAATTCGCTCGCCTGAACTTGGGTGACGCCGGCCAATGCGAGGATCAACGGGAGGACTGCTTTCTTGATGCTTGTCATGAAATGCTACAAAAGGCGAACCTTCGCCCACGCATTCATCGCGGACGACGCTCCGTTACTGAAAGCAACACGCGGAAATGCGCATCGCAAGGACGTTGCTTAAACAGGCAACACGTAAGCGTAATTGCTGATGCGCAGCATCTGATTGCAGAAATATCCCAAAACTTCTCTTCAGCAAAGATTTGCCACAAATACATGCTTTTTGGCTCGTGATTGCGGGGGCGGCGAGGAGACGTCTTGCGCGCTTATTGGCAAGCGATGGCCTATAGCTGAGAGGAAACAGTTTTTGTAGGGCGCGGGATCGTTAGGTACGCTATTCGATTCGGTTTTCGCAGAGGACGAAGCCGAAATTCACCGCGCTGCTCGCGTCGTGACGCAAAGCCAGCCATTCCGAGCGCACAAAGAAAGAGCCCCGCAAGTCCTTGAACTTACGGGGCTCTTTTATTATTACTCCTGGCAGAGACGGAGGGATTCGAACCCTCGATCCAGTTTTTGGCCAGATGCTCCCTTAGCAGGGGAGTGCCTTCGACCTCTCGGCCACGTCTCCCGAACTTTTCGTCGCACCGGGAGTGCAGCGCAACGAGATTAAAATAATAGCGTGTTCGGTGGCCGTGGTCAAATTCACATGACGCTTTTCTGCAATTGTTTCACTTCACGCACCAACCGCCGCAGACCAACACGATGCAAAGGCCCGCGAGCCTCCACATCCGCGTAACACATTCGCGTGAATTACGCGCGATCCAGCTCGAACGCCTTGTGCAGCGCGCGCACGGCCAGTTCCGTGTATTTCTCGTCGATCAACACCGAAATCTTGATTTCCGAGGTCGAGATCATCTGAATGTTGATGCCCTCTTCCGACAGCGTGCGGAACATCGTGCTCGCGATACCCACGTGCGAACGCATGCCCACGCCGACGACCGATACCTTCGACACCTTCGGATCGCCCAGCACAGTTTCGGCCTGAACGTAACCCTTGACCGTGTTGTTCAGGATATCGAGCGCGCGCTGGTAGTCGCCACGGCCGACTGTGAACGTGAAGTCGGTCTTGCCGTTCACGCTCTGGTTTTGAATGATCATGTCGATGTCGATGTTCGCATCGGCGACCGGGCCGAGAATCTGATACGCGACGCCTGGCTTGTCCGGCACGCCCATCACCGCGATGCGCGCTTCGTCGCGCTGGAACGCGATGCCAGAAATCACTGCTTTTTCCATGTTCTCGTCTTCTTCAAAAGTAATCAGGGTGCCGGAGTGCATCTCGGTGTCGAGCGGCATCAGCGGATCGGTCAGGCTGGAGAGCACGCGCGTCTTCACCTGATACTTGCCCGCGAATTCGACCGAACGGATCTGCAGCACTTTTGAGCCGAGGCTCGCCATTTCCAGCATTTCCTCGAAGGTCACGCGGTCGAGTTTGCGCGCCTCTTCGACGACGCGCGGATCGGTCGTATAAACGCCATCGACGTCCGTGTAGATCAGGCACTCTTCCGCCTTGAGCGCGGCCGCGACCGCCACCGCCGACGTGTCCGAGCCGCCACGGCCGAGCGTCGCGATGTGACCTTCCGGATCCACGCCCTGAAAGCCCGTGATGACCACGACCTTGCCCGCGTCGAGATCCTTCAGCACGCGATCGCCGTCGATCTGGCTGATGCGCGCCTTCGTGAACACGCTGTCCGTCCTGATGGGCACTTGCCAGCCGGCATAACTCACGGCGTCGATGCCTTCCGCGTGCAGGGCGATGGCCAGAAGGCCGACGCTCACCTGCTCGCCGGTGGAGGCAATCATGTCGAGTTCGCGCGGGTCCGCGTCCGCCTTGATGTCGCGCGCGAGACCGAGCAAACGGTTGGTTTCGCCGGACATCGCCGAGGGCACGACGACCATCTTGTGACCGGCCTTGTGCCATTTGGCGACGCGCTTGGCGACGTTCTTGATGCGCTCGACCGAGCGCATCGAAGTGCCGCCGTATTTGTGTACGATGAGTGCCATTGTCGTTCTTGAACTGGAGGGAAAACCGCGCTGCACGCGTTCGATGCGTTGCGCTTTGACGCGATACTCGATGACTTCGGGGATGATTGAAGCCAGCAACGATACGCGCCGCCCGGCGCGAGGTTCCTGCGCACGAAAGCGTGGTTTGCCGGCGAAAATCGCGTCTTTTGAACGGAGATGCCACGCAAAAACCGCTGGCGGACAAACGAATTAATCTACCCGATCGGGCCTGAAATTACAAGATAGCGGCGCTTTTTACCGCTTTCCTGCACGCATAATCGCGCCGATGCTCAGGCGAGCAGCAAATCCGGCCGCCATACGATACGCCGCAACGCCCCGCTCGACGCATCCGCCGCCGCTTCCCGATTCACGCCGACATGCGGCACGAAAAGCAGCAGCAGCGCCGCACCCGCGAACAGCAGCGGCACATCGCGCTTCCACGCGGGCACGCCGCGCTCCTGAAAGAGGTTCTTCAGCGTGCGGCTGGGTGCATCGGCATGAAAACGCATGCGTTCGCCGCCCATGCGCGAACGCGCGATCAGCGGCGCCGCGCGCAACACGCCTTCGCCGACGACATCGTCCAGGGGCGTGTCGATGGAATCGACCGGCTCGAACACGAACGAGCCGCACCATTGCGGCAGACGCCACACTTCCTCACCCTGCCAGTGCAACTCGCTGACGGCTTTCGGCGCGGCCGCGCCTTCGTCGAGATTGGGCGCGTCACCGCTGTCGCCCGGCTCCCAGAAAAGCGCGTTGCGATACATGCGCAAGCTATGACCCGCGTGATCGATGCGCAGCGCGTGGCCGCTCGGCGCATCGGCGGCATCACGCAACTGACGCAACATATCCGCGATGCGCGCCGTCGATGCTGCGAGCAAACCGCGCGAGCGAATCCAGTAACGTAAGAGGTTGATCGCGCGTTCATCGTCGAGGGCGAGCAGCGCGTCGAGGTTCAGCGCGCCCTCTTCCGCCGCGTTGCGCGCGGTATCGAAATCGATCGATGCGAGCTGATCCAGCAGCCTTTGCGCCGACGCCGCGTGCGATGCCGTGCGCGCGAGCGCATCGCGAAAACCGGGGAAATGGACCGCCAGCACCGGCAGCACATCATGACGCAACGCGTTACGCGAGTAGCGCGTGTCGGCGTTGGATTCATCGTCGATCCAGCTCAGATCGCGCTCGTGCGCGTATTGCTCGAGCTGCGCGCGCAGCAGTTTCAACAGCGGACGCAGACGCGGAACCGCCACGCCGTCGGCATGCTGCGGCGCCATTGCGGCCAGCCCGGCGACGCCTGCGCCGCGCAGCAATTGCAGCAGCACCGTTTCGGCCTGATCGTCCGCATGATGCGCAATCAGCAACGCGCTCGCGCCGTGTTCGTCGCAGAGCGCATCGAGCGCGCGATACCGCGCCTCGCGCGCCGCCGCTTCCAGACTTTCGCCGTTGGCGCGCGCGACATCGACATGGCGGGACGCATAGCGCACATCGAGCGATGCAGCGAACGCATCGCAATGCGCGTCCCACGCATTCGCGTTCGGACTCAGCCCGTGATGAATATGAAACGCGACCACGCGATCCGCGCCGAACGCACGCACGGCGGCATCGAGTAAAACGGTGGAATCGAGTCCGCCGGACAGCGCAACGGCCAAAAGAGAATGGGGAGAAAGCGCAGCATCCGAAACCGCCGTGCGCACCGCCTCGAGCACGAGGCGGCCGGCCGGGGTTTCGTTATCCGATGTCACGAGAATTCGTGATTGAGAAGGACGTGGAGAACGCTTACGCGCCCGGCATCGATTCCTTGAACTTGCCGTACGCCATCAGCTTTTCGAAGCGGCGTTCGCGCAACTCGTTGATGCTCATGCCCTGGAACTGTCGATACGAATCCGCCAGCGCACGGCGCAGCAACGCGGCCATGCCCTTCGAATCGCGATGCGCGCCACCGAGCGGCTCGTTCACGATCTTGTCGATCAGACCAAGCGCCTTCAGGCGATGCGCCGTCAGACCGAGCGCTTCGGCCGCTTCCGGCGCCTTCGCCGCGCTCTTCCACAGAATCGACGCGCAGCCTTCCGGAGAGATCACGGAATACGTCGAGAACTGCAACATCATCACGGTGTCCGCAACGGCGATCGCGAGCGCGCCGCCCGAACCGCCTTCGCCGATGATCGTCGTGATGATCGGCGTCTTGAGCTCCGCCATCACATACAGATTGCGGCCGATCGCTTCCGACTGCCCGCGCTCTTCCGCGCCGATGCCCGGATACGCGCCGGGCGTATCGACGAATGTGAAAATCGGCATCTGGAATTTTTCGGCCAGACGCATGAGCCGCTCGGCCTTCCGATAACCCTCGGGGCGCGGCATGCCGAAGTTGCGCAGCGCGCGCTCTTTCGTGTCGCGGCCTTTCTGATGACCAATCACCATGCACGGCTGACCATTGAAACGCGCAAAACCGCCGACGATTGCGAGGTCGTCCGCGAACACGCGGTCGCCGTGCAATTCGTGGAAATCGGTGAACAGTTCGTTCACGTAGTCGAGCGTGTACGGACGCTGCGGATGACGCGCGATCTGCGAAACCTGCCAGGGCGACAGATTCACGTAGAGATCCTTCGTGAGCTGCTGGCTTTTCTTCGACAGCCAATCGATTTCTTCCGAAATATCGACAGCGGAGTCGTCCTGAACGAAGCGGAGTTCTTCGATCTTCGCTTCGAGTTCAGCGATCGGCTGCTCGAAATCCAGAAACGTGGTCTTCATGTGTTCGAGTCCTAGAACATCGGGCAGGACGTATTCTAAACCGCGTCTGTCCCTGATAAATGCGCGCGGAATTATCGATTATAAATCAACGATAGTTCGGCAAATTTCTTGTTGAATTTAGTGGTCGGCGGGAATGGGATTGAGACTGCGCCACATGTACCACGTCGCGACCGTGCGCCACGGTTCCCAGTTCGCAGCCACTTCACGCGCTTCGCTGCGCGTGACCGGTTCTCCGCTGAAATAGTTGACGCTGATCGCCTGAATGAGACCGAGGTCGTCGAGTGGCAAAACGTCCGGACGCGACAGATTGAAGATGAGGAACATCTCCGCCGTCCATCGGCCGATGCCGCGAATCTGCGTGAGTTCGGCGATGACGGATTCATCGTCCATCGATGCCCACGACTCCACGTGCAGCGCACCCGATTCGAAATGCTGCGCGAGATCGAGAATGTACTCGGCCTTGCGCTTGGATAATCCGCACGCCTGCAATTTCTCGTGACCGAGCTTGAGGAAGTGCGCCGGATGCACTTCCGGACACGTGCCCTTCACGCGCTCCCAAATGGCTTGCGCGGCTTTGGTCGAAATCTGCTGACCGGCGACCGAGCGCGCGAGCGTGGAAAACGGATCGCCGAGATTGACGAGATGAATCTCGCCGAACTTCGGAATCAGCTTCTTGAGGATGCGATCGCGGCGCATTAAATCGGCGCGCGCCTTATCCCAGTAATCGGGACGCGTGACTTCGCGCGTCAAACCGCCGATCTGCACGGGCACCGTTGCATCTGCCGTCACGACGCGCGACTTGTGCACGACTTCGGCCTGATGCGCGGCATCCACGACGAGGTTTTGAGCGCTCGCGCCTTCAGCGGACACGGCGCGTCCATTGGCCTTCAGCGGCGTCGCTTCGGCTTCGATCGTGCTGGCCTTCGCGAGCGCGTCGACACCGTTCACATGCTTGATCGCCTTGCTGGCCTTGTCCGCCGCGCTTACGCGCTTGGCTGCCGTCTTGCGGACGGATGTCGTCGATGCACCATCGTTCTTCTGCGTCGTTGTTTTCACTTGCGCGCCACGCGATCCCTTCGTTGCGTGCGACGCACTGCTTGCAGACGCGGGTCGCTTGACCGGCGTCTTCCTGGCCGTTGCCATCGTGCCTCCTGCCTGATGAGTCGATCAGAGTGTCCGAAGGTTCGCGTTCACACGCGGCGCCATTCGGTCGACCCACCCGGTTTGTCTTCAAGCGCAATTCCGGCTTCGAGCAATGCGGCGCGAATCCGGTCTGCTTCGGCGTAGTTCTTCGCCTGCTTAGCGGCAATGCGTTCGGCTATCTTCGCTTCGATCTCTTGCAGCGTCATGCCCTGTTCCGCGCCCGCGCCACCCGCCTGCTGCAGAAACTCGCTCGGATCGCGCTCGAGGAGTCCGAGCAGTCCGGCGAGTTGCTTGAGCTGTCGGGCAAGCGCCGGGTCACGCGTACGGTTGACGTCGCTTGCGAGATCGAAGAGCACGGATACGGCTACAGGCGTGTTGAAGTCGTCGTTCATCGCAGACTGGAAACGCTGCGCGTTCGCTTCGTTCCAGTCAAGTTGCTGATTGTCCGGCTCGACATCTTTCAACGCGGTATATAGGCGCGTGAGCGCGTTCTTCGCATCGTCGATATGCACGTCGCTGTAATTCAGCGGCGAGCGATAGTGTGCCCGTGCAATAAAGAAACGCACGACTTCGGCATCAAATTTTTCGAGCACTTCGCGGATCGTGAAGAAGTTGCCGAGCGACTTCGACATCTTCTCGCTGTCGATCTGCACGAAGCCGTTATGCATCCAGTAGTTCACGAAGTGCTTGCCCGTGGCGCCTTCGCTCTGTGCGATCTCGTTCTCGTGGTGCGGAAACTGCAGATCCATGCCGCCGCCGTGAATGTCGAATTGTTCGCCGAGCAAGGTGCAGCCCATTGCCGAACATTCGATATGCCAGCCCGGACGCCCGCGGCCCCACTTCGAGTCCCAGCCCGAGTCTTCCGGCTCGCCCGCTTTCGCCTGCTTCCACAAAACGAAATCGAGCGGATCTTCCTTCGCATCGTTGGCGGCGACGCGATCGCCCGCGCGCAAGTCTTCGATCGACTTGCCGGAGAGCTTGCCGTAGTCGGCGAACTTGCGCACCGCGTAGTTCACGTCGCCGTCTTTCGCGTGATATACGTAGCCGTTCGCATGCAAGGCATCGATCATGCCGAGCATCTGCGGGATGAAGTCGGTCGCGCGCGGCTCGATGTCCGCGCGCGCGACGCCGAGCGCATCCATGTCGTCGTGCATCGCCTGGATGAAGCGCGCCGTGAGCGCTTTGATCGGCTCGCCGTTTTCGACCGCGCGCCGGATGATCTTGTCGTCGATATCCGTGATGTTGCGCACGTACGTGACCTGGTAGCCGAGCGTGCGCAGCCACCGCTGCACGATGTCGAACACGACGAACATGCGCGCGTGACCGACGTGACAAAAATCGTACACGGTGATTCCGCAGACATACATGCGTACCTCGCCGTCGCGAAGTGGCACGAAGTTTTGCTTTTCACGCGCGAGCGTGTTGTAGATGCGCAGCGAATTCATAGAAGACACAGTGCGTGGTCCGGGAGCTACCGTGTATGACCGCAGACGGCCTGTCGCGACAAAGCGGGAACGATGACACTCACACGCGAGCGCGACGGTCATGCGACCAAACGGAGACGGCCACGAGTGGCGAAAGACAATCCGGCGTCAGCTTGTCGTCCCCTTTGTCAGGCGGGAGACGACACGTGCGCTTAACGTGCGGACCTTTTGTTAGAATAAATCGGAGTATAACACTCGGACCTGAGCCTATGAAATCTCCAGGCGGCCACGCGGCGGGCATTTTCGGACTCGCCGCACGCCGGGCGCAGGCCTTGTCCGGGCAACGCGCAACGCATGTCGGCTCACGTCGTGTGGTGTCCGATTCGTACCCTTCGCCGCTTTCATCTTTGATTCCATTCCACGTGATTCACGCCCAAGCGCGCATGTCTTCGCCACTCTCCCGCCGGTCCTTTTCTCTTGTGTCTGTCGCATCGCGGCAGTTCGTCGCGTTGGCGTTCATGTTGGCCGCGATCGGTGTCGCCGCATGCTTCGCACCGACCGATGCCGCGTTCGCGCAGATCGCCAAATCGACGACAAACGGCACGCCGCAGATCGATTCCTCCATCGCGAACAAGGACTGGAACGCCGCGCTCACGCAGCTCGATGCGCGCATCCAGAGCAATCCGCGTGACGTGCAGGCGAAGTTCAAGCGCGCTACGGTGCTCGCGCGCCTGAATCGCGACGATGACGCCATCGCCGCCTTCACCGAACTCACGCAGGCGTATCCCGAGTTGCCGGAGCCGTACAACAATCTCGCCGCTCTCTACGCGAAGAAAGGCCATTACGAAGACGCGCGCAACGCACTTGAAACGGCGGTCAAGGCCAATCCCGGTTACGCGCTCGCGTATGACAATCTCGGCGATCTGTATTTGCGGCTCGCGAGCGAATCGTACAAGCGCGCGCAATCGCTCGGCTCGACGAGCCCGCTCACGCGGCAGCGCGTGACCGACATTCAGAAGATCATCACGCCGCCGGTGTCGAAGCGCGCGGCGGCGAACGCTGCAGCATCGGGCGCGACTGTGGCATCGCCGCCGCGCGCGGCATCGGATCTGTGGACGCCGGCCAATAGCGATTCGAGCGTGCCCTCGCCCGATTCGTTCGCGCCGTTCGGCGGACCGAGCGTGCCGTTGCAGTCCACGCCTTATTCCGCGCCGAGTTCGTCGAGCTCGTCCGGTTCGTCGGGTTCGTCCGGCATGCAGCCCTGACCGGCATCGGCACGATAAGCTTCCATGTTCGCGCGCCGGCGTGATATCGATGCCGCGCGTGCATCCCTGCGATTGACCCGCAACACTCATTTCTCGAGGACCGATCCTTCAGAAATTCCTGATGCTGGCGCTTTCCAGCGCCGCCCTGATCGCGAGCGCACCCGCTTTTGCGCAACCGCAAGCGCCGTCGGGTCAGGCCGCGCATCCGAGCGTGCTCTTCAAGACCTCGCAGGGCAACATCAAGGTCGAGCTGTATCCGGAGAAAGCGCCGAAGACCGTCGCGAACTTTCTCGATTACGTGAAGTCCGGTCAGTACTCGGGCACGATCTTTCATCGCGTGATTCCCGGCTTCATGATTCAGGGTGGCGGCTATAACACGAGCTTCGCCGAAAAGCCGACGCGCGCGCCGATTCCGCTCGAAAGCAAGAACGGCTTGAAGAACGTCACCAGCACGCTCGGGATGGCGCGCACGAACGACCCGAATTCGGCCACGGCCCAGTTCTTTACCAATACGGTCGATAATGCAAGGCTCGACTATCCGAATCCGGATGGCAACGGCTATGCGATGTTCGGCAAGGTCGTGTCCGGCATGGATGTCGTGAAGAAGATCGAAGGCAGCCCCACCACCACGCGCGGGCCGATGCAGGACGTGCCGCAAAAGCCGGCTGTGATCGAGTCGGCGACGGTGGTGCAGTAACTTCAAACAACCGGGCGCACGTCTGAAACGACGGCGCCATCCATCAACATATTGGAGAAAACATCATGGTCGAACTGCATACGAACCACGGCGTCATCAAGCTCGAACTGGACGCTGACAAAGCGCCGAAGACCGTCGAGAACTTCCTCAACTATGTGAAGAAGAGTCGTTACGACAACACCGTGTTCCATCGCGTAGTCGATGGCTTCATGATTCAGGACGGCGGTTTCGAGCCGGGCATGAACCAGAAGCCGACCGACGCGCCGATCAACAACGAAGCGAACAACGGCCTGAAGAACGACAACGGCACGATCGCAATGGCGCGCACGAACGATCCGCATTCGGCGACCGCGCAGTTCTTCATCAACGTGAAGGACAACGACTTCCTGAATCACTCGTCGCCGACGCCGCAAGGCTGGGGCTACACGGTGTTCGGCAAGGTCATCGAAGGCATGGATGTCGTCGAGAAAATCAAGAAGGTCAAGACCGGCTCGAAGGGCTTTCATCAGGACGTGCCGACCGATGACGTCGTGATCGAAAAGGCCGTGGTGGTCTGAAGCATCGAATGATCGATACGAAGTCTTTCGATCGTGAAACAGCGGGCGCAGCGGATCACGCGCGCCCGCTGTTTTTCATTTCTGACCTGCATTTGAGCGAAGCGATTCCGAAGACGGTCGCGGCGTTCGAGCATTTCATCGCGGTCACGGCAAACGAAGCGGATTCCGTTTTCATTCTCGGCGATCTTTTCGAATTCTGGATCGGCGACGACATTCTCGATCCTTCCGTCTATGCCCCGCGCGCGCAGTTCGCCCGCCGCATGACGAAGCTGATGCACACGCTGTCCGAGCGCGGCATCGGGCTGTATGTGATGCACGGCAATCGCGATTTTCTGCTCGGGCGGCGCTTTCTGAAGGAAGCCGGCGCGATGCTGCTGCCCGATCCGTACGTGCTGACGGCGTTCGGCAAGCGCATCGTGGTTGCGCACGGCGATGCCTTGTGCACGGCGGATCGCGGCTATCAGTACTTCTGGCATTTCGCGCGCAACGCCATCGCGCAGCGGGCGTTTCTCGCGCTGCCGCTGAAGACGCGGCTGGGCATCGCGCAGCGCATGCGCGGCAACAGCGAAGGCGCGCGCATGAACGGTGCGTCTTCCAAACACTTCGCGAAATACGATGTGACGAGAAAAGCCGTATCGTCGCTCTTCATCAACAGCCGCACGCATACGATGATCCACGGCCATACGCATCGCCCGGCGATGCATCGTGAAGTCGAAGGCGTGCGCTGGGTGCTGCCGGACTGGGAACTGGATATCGACGAAACGCGCGGCGGGTATTTGCGTGTCGATGCCGAAGGTGTGCGGGCGTTGCCGCTTTGGCGCTGAAGCGTTGCGCAGCGCGCTGCTTTAGCGTTTTAACGCGTTAGCGTCCAACCGACGCCGCCCGCTCTTCCACCGCTTTCCCATCCATCGACGTGCACAGGCGCTTCAAATTGACGAGCGCTGCGCCATCGACGCCATTGAGCGCTTCCACGCGCGCGCCGAGCTTTTCCAGCGCGGCCACGATATCGTCGATGCGCTGCGTCTGCGTCGATGCGTGATCGATCAATCCGTGAATGGCCAGCGACACGGGATCGTCCGCATTCGGCGTGATGCCGTACGCGCAAAAGCCTTCGCGCACCGTTTCCTTCGGTTTGGCGACCGCCGGCATCACGATGCGCGCCGGATTGCCCACCGCCGTGCCGCCCGCCGGAACCGGCTTCACGACAACTGCGTTCGAGCCGATCTTCGCCTCCGCGCCAACGGTGAAACCGCCGAGCACCTTCGCGCCTGCGCGGATGCCGTTTCGCGCCGCGCGTGAGCGACGTGCCGCCGAGCGTCACGCCCTGATAGATCGTGCAGTCATCGCCGATTTCCGCCGTCTCGCCGATCACCACGCCCATGCCGTGATCGATGAACACGCGCCGTCCGAGCGTCGTGCCCGGATGAATTTCGATGCCGGTCAGAAAGCGCGCCATCTGCGAAACGAAACGCGCGAGCCAGCTCCATTGCGCTATCCAGCACGCGTGCGCGAAACGATGCAGCGCGATCGCATGAAAGCCGGGATAACACGTGACGACTTCCCAGGCGCTGCGGGCGGCGGGATCGCGCTCGCGGATGGCGGCGATGTCTTCGCGGAGTCGGTCGAACATGGCGGAATCTCTGGACAGGGGAACAGACGCTTGGCGCACGAAATACGCGAAATACGCAAACGCGCAAAGCTTATGAAGTTTTTCGCCGATTGTAGGGCGAGCGCACCGACTCTGCCCGATGCCCACGACGCCAGCGCGGTCAGAGTTTTTTCGCGCGCAGCAAAATGTGTTTGGCGATGCCGCGCAGAATATTCACTTCCTCGTGCTCCAGTCCCGCGCGCGCAAAGAGCCGCCGCACACGCGACATCAGCTTTTTCGGATGGGCGGGATCGAGAAATTCGAGCGTGACGAGCGCTTCTTCGAGGTGCGCGTACATGCCCTCGATTTTATCGCTCGATGCGTGCTGCCCCACCGGTTCGACCAGCGTCAGTTCGGGCGCGGCCGACTGGAACGCGAGGCGCAACTCGTACGCGAGCACCTGCACCGCCTGCGCCAGATTGAGCGAGCTATACGCGGGATTGGCCGGAATATGCGCGAGCGTGTTGCATCGCTCGACGTCGGCGTTCGAGAGGCCGGTGCGCTCGTTGCCGAACACCAGCGCGATATCGCCGTGACGCACGAATTCGTGCGCCCGTTCGGCGAGCGCGCGCGGCGGCATTTGCGGCGGACCGTATTCGCGCATGCGCGCGGTGAGCGCGACCGACCAGCGCACGCCGATGAGCGCTTCCGCGAGCGTATCGACGACATGCGCGGACGCGAGCACATCGTCGGCGCCCGAGGCCATCGCGATGGCTTCCGGCTCGCTTTTCACGTCGGGCACGCGCGGGGCGACCAGCACGAGGCGCACGAAGCTCATCGTCTTGAGCGCGCGCGCCGCCGCGCCGACATTGCCCGGATGACTCGGTTCGACGAGGATGAAACGCGTGGACGTGAAGCCGCCGGCGGGCGTGAGGGAATCGGAGGTAGCCAAGGCGTGAATCGTGCTGAAGAAGGAATGAAGAGGAAAGTTGAGCGGTCAGCTTACTATGTTAGCGCGGTTTTTAGCGACTTTCGGGTAAAATGGCGCCCTCGTGCGTCGTGAACGGTCATCTTGCCCGCCTGCGCCATCGCCCCGCTCTTATTCAATTCGTCTTTCGTCGACATTGTCGTTGTCGCCATTTTTCCGTCCGTCCATGCCTGCCTGAACGCGAGGAACGGCGGCTAAAGGATTTCGCTCATGCATCCGATGCTCAATATCGCTGTCAAGGCCGCCCGCCGCGCCGGACAGATGATCAACCGCGCGTCGCTCGATCTGGATCGCCTTCAGGTCAGCAAGAAACAGCACAACGACTTCGTGACGGAAGTCGACAAGGCGTCCGAAGCCGCCATCATCGAGACGCTCACCACCGCTTATCCGGATCACTCGATCCTCGCCGAAGAGTCCGGCGAAACGGATCGCGAGTCGGATTACCAGTGGATCGTCGATCCGCTCGACGGCACCACCAACTTCATCCACGGCTTTCCGTATTACTGCGTGTCGATCGCGCTCGCGCATCGCGGCGTGGTGCAGCAGGCCGTCGTCTATGACCCGACGCGCAACGATCTTTTCACGGCATCACGCGGGCGCGGCGCGTATCTGAACGAGCGTCGCATTCGCGTCGGCAAGCTGGATCGCCTGTCGGATGCGCTGATCAGCACGGGCTTTCCGTTCCGCGACGGGCAAGGCTTGAACGCCTATATGCGCCTTTTCAGCGAAATGACGCTGTCGTGCGCGGGTCTGCGCCAGCCGGGCGCGGCAACGCTCGATCTGGCGAACGTCGCGGCGGGCCGTCTCGACGGTTTCTTCGAGCAAGACATCAATCCGTGGGATGTGGTGGCGGGCAGTCTGATCATCACCGAAGCGGGCGGTCTGGTCGGCAATTACACGGGCGAATCGGACTTCCTGTTCAAGAATGAAATCGTCGCGGCCAATCCGAAGGTATACGCGCAGATGGTCAAGGTGCTCGACCTGTATTCGCGCACGCGTCTGACCGGCGAATAATTTTCTGATGTACCGGAGCGCGTGCCGTCGCGCTCCGTTTCTCTCCTTTGCTCCCTTTCGGGCGCGTCTTCTGCTCTGCAACGATTGCCGCGCTCCGCTACAGTGCACTCTTTGCCCGTTCCTTGAAGGCGCGGCACCCTCTTCCGCACGCCAATGAAAAAAGGCTTCTACACGATCATCGCCACGCAGTTCGTTTCGTCGCTGGCGGACAATGCGCTCCTGATCGCCGCGATCGCGATGCTCGCTGTCGTGCATTCAGCGCCGTGGATCACGCCGCTCTTGCAAATCTTCTTCACGATTTCGTATGTCGTGCTCGCGCCCTTCGTCGGCGCGTTCGCCGATGCGCTGCAAAAGCGCCACGTCATGTTCATCTCCAACGCGCTGAAGGTCGCCGGCTGCGCGATGATGATCGCGGGCGTGCATCCGATGATCGCGTACGGCGTCGTGGGCCTGGGCGCGGCGGCGTATTCGCCCGCGAAGTACGGCATCCTGACCGAGCTTTTGCCGCCGCAAAAGCTGATCGCGGCGAACGCGTGGCTGGAAAGCGCGACCGTCGGCTCGACGATTCTCGGCACCGTGATCGGCGGCGCGCTCGTGTCGCAAGTCGTCGCGCGCTGGGTGGATCACGCGCACATTCCGCTCGTCATCACCGCCGCGCATGCCGCGATATTCACGGTCATGCTGATCTACGCGTCGGCCGCTGCGATCAACGCGTTCATCCCTGACACGGGCGCGTGCTATCCGAATCTGCTGACCGAACCGACCCGGCTCGTGCACGATTTCTCGCACTGCTTCAAGGTCTTGTGGAAGGACAAGCTCGCGCAGATCGCGCTGTGGGTGACGACCTTGCTGTGGGGCGCGGCCGTCACGCTGCAACTGCTCGTGCTCAAATGGGCCAATGCGAATCTCGGCCTGTCGCTCTCGAAGGCGGCGGTCTTGCAGGGTGTAACGGGCATCGGCATTGCGATCGGCGCGGCGGCGGCGTCCGCGTGGATCGTGCTTCGGCAATCGCTCAAGGTGCTGCCGGGGGGCGTGCTGATCGGCGCGGTATCGGTGACGATGGCTTTCTACAACAAAGACCTGTTTCCGGCCGGCTCCGGCGTACAGATCGGCTCGTTTTTCGCGCCTTCGTACATTCTGATAGCCTATCCGCTGATGATCGCGCTCGGCGCTCTGTCCGGCTTTTTCATCGTGCCGATGAACGCGATCCTGCAACATCGCGGCGCGACGTTGCTGTCGGCCGGGCATTCCATCGCCGTGCAGAATTTCAATCAGAATATCGCCGTGCTGCTGATGCTCGGCTCGTATGCGCTGCTGTTGACGGTGAAAGCACCGGTGCAATGGATCATCGTCATTTTCGGATTGTTCGTCTGTCTGATGATGGCGCTCGCAATGCGCCGTCACGCACAAAACGAACGCGAGGTCGATTTGGGCGCGCTCGTCGAGGAATGACCCTTGCTCAACGGAGTATTCTGGGTTCATCGGCATGCGCTGCGTGAGGACGCAAATGACGACGCAACGTTGGGAGGCGATCACAGCGCGCGGCTGGAGTGCATCGGAATTGGACGCAGAAACATTAGGGCAACGCCGCGAGCCTCGTGCCGGGCGCACCAATTTTCGGCAACGTCAATAAAGGAGCAAGGAAATGGGATTGTTCACACGTTCGACGCTCGACAACCAAATCAATGGCGCAGCCAATCTCGCCCAGCGCACCGTGCGCGGTGCGAGCGATGCGGTCAATTCCGCCAGCGATTAACTGCGTAGCCTTCTGGACGATCTGGAAAGTTCGATCCAGAACAGCAAGGATTTCGATGCGGACAAACTGCGCAAGGAATTGCAGTCGAAGCTGAAGACTGCGCGTACGCAGATGAATGGCGCGGGCAATGCGCTCGCCGGCCGGTTGAATGATGCGGCAGGTTATGCGGATGAATTCGTGCATGACAAACCGTGGCATACGCTGGGCGCGGTCGCGAGGCTGGCGCTGTTGGTCGGATTTTTGGGGGGCGTGCTTAAGCCGTTTGGCCGAATCGCCGCGCGTACATTCGCCAGACAAAATGTGACTTGTAAGGCGGGCAGTTCGTGGGAGAATGCGGACTGACATTCCCAAGTAGGTCAGGTCGTACCGGGCTTCGAGCCTGCGGTGGCCCTAGTTGCGTTTACGGGGTCAAGAATGTACGTGTGTTATATTCATGAGTCCGGTTGCCTCGGCGCAATCGATCGACCGGATCACGCCGGTCCAACGCCGGTGTTCGCAATTGCAGGCTTGTTCGTGCATCGCAAACATCTCGATCGGCTCACCAACGGATTTCTCGCACTCAAGCGGCGCTACTTCCCGAACAACCTTCCCGCGGGCGCGCGTCCGTTGGACTGGATCATAGCCGAAGTCAAGGGCACGACCATTCGCAACATGATGCGCGATACGGGGCGCAACAACCGGCGTCATGCATGGGATACGTCGGCAAGAATCTGGATCTACTGGAGTCCGTCGATGCCCGGTTCGTCGCGCGCGTCTACGTCAAACCGCTCGGTCAACCGTTCGATGGCAAGTCGGTCTATACCTCAGGCATTCAGTCGATCGCGCGGCACTTTTATCGCTCGCTATCTCGCTGCATCGGATGCACAAGGCCTGATCGTGGCGGACAGCCGTAGTAGCTACAAGTCGAACGTGAATGTCGCGCATTCGATCTTCACGCAGTGGCGCCGTGTGCGGGGCGACGCGTATCCGCGACTTATCGAATTGCCGTTTTTCGGCCACAGCGACAATCACACCGGGTTGCAACTGACCGACGTGCTCTGCTCAGGCGTCCTTTTCTCGATTGCCGCGCAAGTATGCTGCGCGCATCACTACACGATCGAAACGCATGCGTCTGCACATTGGCTGATCATGCGCGCTCGACTCGGCGCGCGTCTAAGCAAGCTCGAATATCGCTATCAGGACACGGGTGACAAATGGTCAGGCGGCATCGCCCTAAGCGACCCAATGAACCGCTACGCCGCCACCATACTCCTGAACGCCTCAACGCCCACCCTGGCCATTCGGCCGACTCCTTCCCCCGCGCACGACAGGTTAAACTCTTGCTCTATCGGCTGATTTACGGCTGGGGCAGTCGCGCTCGGTCCTCACGCTTTAACCGCACGCAAGATGGGCAATCACACGGCAACTCCCGACACTTCTCCCGACGCCGCCACGGCAGCGCTTCCCGCGGATTTCTCGCAGCACACGCCGATGATGCAGCAATACCTTCGCATCAAAGCGGAGCATCCCGGCACGCTGGTGTTCTACCGCATGGGCGATTTCTACGAGCTCTTTTTCGACGATGCCGAAAAGGCCGCGCGTCTGCTCGATCTCACGCTCACGCAGCGTGGCGCATCGGGCGGTAATCCCATTCGGATGGCGGGCGTGCCGCATCATGCGTGCGAGCAATATCTTGCCAAGCTCGTGAAGCTCGGCGAATCGGTGGCGATTTGCGAGCAGATCGGCGATCCGACCACATCGAAAGGTCCGGTCGAACGCAAGGTCGTGCGCGTCGTCACGCCGGGCACGCTGACGGACGCGGCGCTCCTTTCCGATAAAAGCGATTTCTATCTGATGGCGCTTTGCCCCACGCACAACCGGCGCGGCCTCGTCACGAGCGTCGGACTCGCGTGGCTGAACCTCGCGAGCGGCGCGCTGCGTCTCGCGGAGGTCGCGCCCACGCAAGTGAGCACCGCGCTCGAACGCATTCGTCCGGCGGAAACGCTCATTTCGGATTCGGTCTCGGATTTCCAGGCATCGTTCGGCGTGCCGGGCCTCAGTTCGACCACGCGCGTTCCCGCCTGGCATTTCGATGTCGGATCGGGCACGCAGCGTCTGCGCGAACAACTCAACGTCGCGAGCCTCAATGGCTTCGGCGCCGAAATGCTGACCTGCGCATGCGGCGCGGCGGGCGCGCTGCTGCTTTATGCCGCGACGACGCAAGGCCAGCAGTTGCGCCATGTGCGCAGTCTGAAGGTCGAGTACGAATCTGAATACATCGGGCTCGATCCCACGACGCGCCGCAATCTCGAACTCACCGAAACGCTGCGCGGCACCGAATCGCCGACGCTCTTCTCGCTGCTCGACACCTGCTGCACGACGATGGGCAGCCGCCTGTTGCGGCACTGGCTGCATCATCCGCCGCGCAATGCGTCGATTGCGCAGGCGCGTCAGCAGACCATCGGCGCGTTGCTGGATGCGCTCGCCGGCAATGGTCTCGATGCATTGCGAAGCGTGTTGCGCAAGATCTCGGACATCGAACGCATTACGGGGCGGCTTGCGCTGTTGTCGGCGCGTCCGCGCGATCTTTCGAGTCTGCGCGACACCTTCGCCGCCCTGCCCGAACTGCGCGCGCGCGTCGCGGCGGTGCCGGCGCAAGTCGCGGCGCTGGAGCGCATCGGCGCGGCGCTTGAACCGCCGCACGAGTGTCTCGATCTGCTGACGCAGGCCATCGCGCCGGAACCGGGCGCATTGATCCGCGATGGCGGCGTGATCGCGCGCGACTACGACGCCGATCTCGACGAACTCCGCGATATTTCGGAGAACTGCGATCAATTCCTGATCGATCTCGAAGCGCGCGAACGCACGCGTACCGGCATCGCGAATTTGCGGGTCGAGTACAACAAGGTGCACGGTTTTTATATCGAAGTGACGCGCGGCCAGACGGACAAGGTGCCGGACGATTATCGCCGCCGTCAGACGCTGAAGAACGCCGAGCGCTACATCACGCCAGAATTGAAGGCGTTCGAAGACAAGGCGCTCTCCGCGCAGGAACGCGCGCTCGCGCGTGAACGTGCGCTCTATGACGCGCTGTTGCAAAACCTGCTGCCGTTTATCGCGGATTGTCAGCGCGTTGCGGGCGTACTCGCCGAACTGGATTTGCTCGGCGCATTTGCCGAACGTGCGCGCGCGCTCGATTGGGTCGCGCCGGAATTCGCCGCGAACGCCGGCATCGATATCGAACATGGACGGCATCCGGTCGTCGAGGCGCAGGTCGAGCAGTTCATCGCCAATGATTGTTGTCTGAGCGACGAACGCAAGCTCTTGCTGATCACCGGCCCGAACATGGGCGGTAAGTCCACGTTCATGCGGCAAACGGCGCTGATCGCGCTGATGGCGCACGTCGGCAGCTACGTGCCCGCAAAGCGCGCGCGGTTCGGCGCGCTCGATCGCATCTTCACGCGTATCGGCGCGGCCGACGATCTCGCGGGTGGGCGCTCCACCTTCATGGTCGAGATGACCGAGGCTGCTGCGATTCTCAACGACGCGAGCGCATCGAGTCTCGTGCTGATGGATGAAATCGGGCGCGGCACTTCGACGTTCGATGGTCTCGCGCTCGCCTGGACCATCGCGCGGCATCTGCTGACGCACAACGCCTGTTACACGCTGTTTGCCACGCATTACTTCGAACTCACACAACTGCCTTCGGAGTTTTCGCAGGCGGCGAACGTGCATTTGTCGGCGGTCGAGCACGATCACGGCATCGTCTTTCTTCATGCGGTGAATGAAGGTCCGGCCAATCAGAGCTACGGCCTGCAGGTCGCCCAACTCGCGGGCGTGCCGAACGCGGTGATCCGCGCGGCGCGCAAGCATCTTGCGCATCTGGAGCAGCAATCGGCTTCGCAGCCCGCCGCGCAGTTCGATCTGTTCGCGAGCCAGCCGTACACGCCGTACGAGGACGAGCCTGAAGAACCCACAGCCGCGCCTGTCGAAAATCCCGCGCTGGAAAAGCTGCGCACGCTCGATCCGAACGACCTGCGTCCGCGCGATGCACTCGATCTGCTCTACGAACTGCATGAATTGGCGAATCGCGCGCCGGATGCGTCGCGTTGAGCGAAACGCCACCACGAACACGACGGCACGCGCCGTCGCCGCCGTGTCGTTTGCGCTCGGGTGCGCGGTTTGCGCGACCTCCGCGCACGCGCAAGGCGATCGTCCGCTCGGCTTCGCCGTTATCGCGAACGCCATGTCGCGTCCCGCCGACGAAGCGCCCGTGCGTCAGATGCTCGATGCCATCGCGCGCGATCGCAACGTCTCGTTCATCGTCTACGACGGCAATGTAAAAGGCGCGACCGAAGCGTGCCGCGACAGCGTTCTCCAGTCGCGGCACGATCTGCTCGATGCATCACGCATGCCGCTCGTTCTTTTGCTCGGCGAGCACGATTGGGCCGATTGCGCACAGTCGCATACGGGCAGCTACGATCCCGTCGAACGGCTCGACTTCGCGCGCCAACTCTTCTTTCCCGATTCAAGTTCGCTCGGACAAAGCCCGCTAACACTATCGCGCGAAAGCGATGTCGCGCGCTTCAGAACCTTTCGTGAAATCGTGCGCTGGCAGGATCAGGGCGTTGCGTTTATCGGGCTGAATGCGCCGAGTCCGAACAATCATTACGTGACAGCCGGCGGGCGCAACGGCGAGTTCGAAGACCGCGCGGTCGCGACGACCTTCTGGATCGAACACGCAGCGGAAACGGTGCGCCGCGCCGAGATGCGCGCGCTCGTCATCGTGCTTCAGGGCGATCCGGATTTCGGTCGATACGAACGCCGCGAGCACTTTCCGTGGCTGCGTTTCTCGCGCTCGAACCAACCGCGCGACGGCTTTCTCGAGTTCAAGCGCAGTCTCGTGAAAGCGGCGGAAGCATTTCGCGGTCCGGTCATCGTCATTCACGGCACCGACGAGCCCGAGCCGAACGGCTTTCATATCGATCAGCCGCTGCGCAACGATCGCGGCCTCACGGTGACGAACCTGACGCGCGTGGCCATCGCGTTAAAAAAGCCGCAATCCCAATGGCTCGAAGTGCAGACCGATGCGCAATGGCATCCGCCGTTTCGCTTGCGCGTGCGCGACGTTCACAGTGTTCCCAAACGCGATACAGCCGAAGCGCCGTCGCAAATCGAAACGCCGCAGAGTCAGCCGACACTGCCCGCTTCTTCGATGCATACGACGCCGGAATATCTGCCTCCGCCGCCCGCGCTTCAGCCGCCGCCGGCCGAATTGCCGCCGATCCTCAAGCCGCCGCAAGCCCTTCCGCCGATCCTTCCGGTGCCGTTGCCGGATAATCAGAACAACAACAGCCAATAAAAAAGCGCAGCCAAAGCTGCGCTTTTGGAAACGGATGAAACACTCAGTGCAAGGTCGGACCGCTGTCCTTGCGCGGCTCGTCGTCATCGTCGTCTTCATCTTCGTCCGCGATGCTCAGGCCGTCCGCGCCATGCGCGTGCTGATGCTCGATTTCATCTTCCGTAGCGTCGCGCACTTCCTGCACCGACAACGCGAAACGCAGCGCCATGCCGGCGAGCGGATGATTGCCGTCGAGCACGACCTTGTCTTCCGCGACGTCCGTGACCGTGTAGATGAGCGTGTCGAGTTCGTCATCGGCGTCTTCGGGCGTGCCTTCGAACTGCATGCCCACTTCGAGCGGCTCGGGAAATCGGTTGCGCTCCTCGATCTTCACGAGCTCGGGATCGTATTCGCCGAACGCATCCTGCGGTTCGAGCTGAATGAGCGTTTCGTAACCGGGCTCCTGGCCGTCGAGCGCTTCCTCGATCTTGGGGAACGTGCCATCATAGCCGCCGTGCAGATAGACCGTCGGCTCGTCGCTTTCCTCGATCAGATTGCCTTGCGCATCCGATAGCTTGTACGCGACCGAAACGACTTTGTCTTTCGCAATTTTCATTGGATCCTCCAAGATACAAGCCTCGATTATACGATGCCCAAGCGGCCACTCCACGCAACACCGTCCACCGTTTCCAGTCTGTCCGAAACGCTCGGCGCTCCCCTTCCCGACGAAGTCACGCCCTTGTTGGGCAACCGCACGCCGCGACAGTTCATGCGGCGCTACTGGCAGAAAAAGCCTTTGCTGATCCGGCAGGCGATTCCCGGTCTCGCGGCCCCGCTCTCGCGTGACGACCTCTTCGAACTCGCCGATCTCGATGATGTCGAGTCGCGGCTCATCACGCACTTTCGCAACACGTGGAATCTGGAGCACGGGCCGTTCGCGCCCGACGAACTGCCTTCAGTCAAAAAGCGTGAGTGGACGCTGCTCGTGCAAGGCGTGAACCTGCACGACGATCGCGCCCACGCGCTGATGAACCGGTTCCGTTTCATTCCCGATGCGCGTCTGGACGATCTGATGATCTCCTATGCAACTGATGGCGGCGGCGTCGGTCCGCACTTCGACTCTTATGACGTGTTTCTGCTTCAGGTTCATGGCAAACGGTGCTGGCGTATCGGCGCGCAACGTGATCTCTCGCTAAAAGCAGGACTGCCGTTGAAAGTTTTACAGCACTTCGAGCCTGAAGAGGAATGGGTGCTGGAGCCGGGCGACATGCTGTACTTGCCGCCGCATATCGCGCATGACGGCATCGCGGAAGGCGAATGCATGACGTGCTCGATCGGCTTTCGCGCGCCTTCCACGCACGAGCTGACGGCGCAGTTCCTGTATCACCTGGCCGAGCGCGTCGGCGACACGCAAAGCGCAAAGAGCGACACGCGTTATCGCGATCCTGCACAGGAACCGGCCGAGCATCCGGCAGCGCTTCCAACGCTGCTCGTCGAACGGGTTGGCGCGATCCTTGCGAACATTGACTGGAATGAAAAGGATGTCGCCGCATTTTTAGGCAGTTATCTCAGCAAGCCGAAATCGAATGTCGTTTTCGATCCGCCGGACCGCCCGCTGAATGAGCAAAAATTTGTTGAGCGTGCGAAAAAGACTGGCTTAAAGCTGGATAAAAAAACGATCTTGCTTTATGACGCGCGCTCGTATTTCGTGAATGGAGAGCAATCGGCGCTATCGGCGAAGGCAAAAAAATGGCTTCCTGAATTGGCCGATTCACGTGTTTTGAAGGCGAAACGCTTTGTAACACTTACAGATGATTCGGCAATGACATCGCTGTTTCACGAGTGGTATCGTGCGGGCTGGATTCAGACGGACCCTTCAGCCTGAAATGCAGCCATAAAAATACGGTTGCACGCTTCAGGAAATTGAAGGTTTTGCTGTTCCGCAATATGAAAGTTTGTATGAGAAAGACAACGTATCGGCCCCCGATTTATCGACGGTTGTTACGAAAGTGCCTATAATTTCCGGCCAAGCCGTAGGAAGTCTCACACTAAAAAAGAATTGTGAGTCTCCACAGCGGCCCAGGTCGGTGTTGGAGCACACATTACCGGTACTTTGCGCTGTTGCTTACCTTTAACCATAAAAGGACGTGATCATGAAGAAATCCCTCCTCGTAGCATCTCTGTTGGCTGCTATTGCTCTGGCTGCATGCAACAAGTCTAGCGATTCGGCTGCTTCGGCTCCGGCCACTGCTGCCTCGGACGCAAACGCTGCTGCATCGGACGCAAACGCAGCTGCATCGAGCGCTGCTGCTGCAGCAAGCGACGCAGCATCGGCTGCTGGCGCTGCTTCGGACGCTACTGCTTCGGGCGCAAGCCAGTAAGGCTTAGGCGCTACGCCACGGGCCGCATCAGCGGTCCGAAAACGAAAAAAACCGGCGGCTCTTGGGCCGGTTTTTTTGTATCTGCGCTCGCTCTCTTTTTACGATGTCAAAGCGCGAGATCGCGGTAGGGACGTTCCTTTCGGAACGCCCCCCACACAGATCCGGACGTGCCCAATTAGGGCATCCGGCTCCTACCGTCGGTGTTTGACGAGGAAACGTTGTTCTGGCCATGGATGCAGGCTCAGGGCGACAACGTCTCGATCACGGTGAAGCTGATTGCCCCGATCG
The DNA here is from genome assembly GCA_001184405.1 of Candidatus Burkholderia humilis. GTDB lineage: Bacteria > Pseudomonadota > Gammaproteobacteria > Burkholderiales > Burkholderiaceae > Caballeronia > Caballeronia humilis. The sequence goes on along the minus strand of LFMX01000013.1, from coordinate 16,297 downwards.
CGATGGAAGAAGGTCTGCGCTTCGCAATCCGCGAAGGCGGCCGTACCGTCGGCGCCGGTGTCGTGGCGAAGATTATCGAGTAAAATATCGGGTTGCTCGATTTGAAGTTGCAGTAACGCAGTAAATCGGGTCCGGATGCTCGCTCTTCGCGGGTATCTGAGCTTACGCTCTTTTGCTCAATGTGCGGTGCAACACCGCCTCGCTCTTTTTAGGAATCATCATGCAGAACCAAAAAATCCGTATTCGTCTGAAAGCGTTCGACTATCGCCTGATCGATCAATCGGCAGCCGAAATTGTCGATACGGCGAAGCGGACTGGCGCGATCGTTCGTGGCCCGGTGCCGCTGCCGACGCGCATTCAGCGTTTTGACATCCTGCGTTCGCCGCACGTCAACAAGACATCGCGCGACCAGCTCGAAATCCGCACGCACCAGCGCCTGATGGACATCGTCGATCCCACGGACAAGACCGTCGACGCCCTGATGAAGCTCGATCTGCCGGCTGGCGTCGACGTCGAAATCAAGCTGCAGTAAGTCTGAAAAGCTCCGCTGACCGGCATCAAAACCGGTGAACGGAGCTAAGTCTTTGATTGCTTGCAGGATTCGAAAAGCCGAGTTATACTTTAATGATTTTCCGTGTCTATGCGCAAGCAAAGGCGCAAGAATAGCCGTCCAGTCTTTCGTGACGAAGCGGCATTTGTAAATCAGCCCCGACCAATCGCAGTCGGGAATGGAGAAAACGATGAGCCTTGGACTCGTAGGTCGCAAGGTTGGCATGACCCGTATCTTCACGCCTGAAGGGGATTCGATTCCCGTCACCGTGCTGGACGTGTCGAACAACCGCGTGACGCAGATCAAGACCGTTGAAACGGATGGTTATACCGCCGTTCAGGTTGCATTCGGTACTCGCCGCGCATCGCGCGTGACGAAGCCGTTGGCGGGTCACCTCGCCAAAGCCGGCGTTCAAGCCGGTGAAATCCTCAAGGAATTCCATATCGATGCAGCCAAGGCAGGCGAACTGTCGAAAGGCGCTGTCATCGCTACGGACATTTTCGAAGTCGGCCAGAAAGTTGACGTGCAAGGCACGTCGATCGGTAAGGGCTACGCCGGTACGATCAAGCGCTACAACTTCGGTTCGGGCCGCGCATCGCACGGTAACTCGCGTTCGCACAACGTTCCGGGTTCGATCGGTATGGCGCAGGATCCGGGTCGTGTGTTCCCGGGTAAGCGCATGACGGGTCATCTCGGCGACGAAACCGTTACGGTTCAAAACCTCGAAATCGCCCGCATCGACGCGGAGCGCAGCCTGCTGTTCGTCCGCGGTGCTGTTCCGGGTGCGAAGGGCGGCAAGGTCTTCGTGACCCCGGCCGTCAAGACGCGTGCTGTGAAAGGAGCGAAATAATGGAACTTAAGCTCCTGAATGCCAATGGTCAGGAAGGCGCTGGCGTGAACGCATCGGACGTCGTGTTCGGTCGCGATTACAACGAAGCCTTGATTCACCAGATCGTCGTCGCTTATCAAGCGAACGCACGTAGCGGCAACCGCGCTCAGAAGGACCGTGAGCAAGTCAAGCACACCACCAAGAAGCCGTGGCGTCAGAAGGGTACGGGCCGCGCTCGTGCCGGTATGTCGTCGAGCCCGTTGTGGCGTGGCGGTGGTCACATCTTCCCGAATTCGCCGGAAGAAAACTTCTCGCACAAGCTCAACAAGAAGATGCATCGCGCAGGTCTCTGCTCGATCTTCTCGCAGCTGGCTCGCGAAGGCCGTATCGCCGTGGTCGAAGACCTGGCGCTCGAAGCCCCGAAGACCAAGTTGCTGGCCGATAAATTCAAGGCGATGGGTCTCGAGTCCGTGCTGGTCATCACCGATACGGTCGACGAAAACCTGTACCTCGCGTCGCGCAACCTGGCCCACGTGGCAGTTGTCGAGCCGCGTTACGCCGACCCGCTCTCGCTGATCTACTTCAAGAAAGTGCTGATCACGAAAGCTGCGGTCGCTCAGATCGAGGAGTTGCTGTCATGAGCGAAGTTCGCAAAAACGATCATCGTTTGATGCAAGTTCTGCTCGCGCCGGTGATCTCCGAAAAGGCGACGCTGGTTGCCGACAAGAACGAACAAGTCGTGTTCGAAGTCGCACCGGACGCCACGAAGCAGGAAGTTAAGGCTGCTGTCGAGCTGCTGTTCAAGGTCGAAGTCAATTCCGTCAACGTGCTGGTGACCAAGGGCAAGGCAAAGCGCTTTGGTCGCAACATGGGCAAGCGCAAGGACGTGAAGAAGGCATACGTCTGCCTGAAGCCCGGCCAGGAAATCAACTTTGAAGCGGAGGCCAAGTAATCATGGCAATCGTGAAAGTTAAACCGACCTCGCCGGGTCGCCGCGCGATGGTCAAGATCGTCAACAAGGATCTGCACAAGGGCAAGCCGCACGCAGCGCTGCTCGACTCGCAATCCAAGTCGGCGGGCCGTAACAACAACGGCCGTATCACCACGCGTCACCAGGGTGGTGGTCACAAGCAACACTATCGTATCGTCGATTTCCGTCGTAACAAGGACGGCATCCCGGCGAAGGTCGAACGTCTCGAGTACGACCCGAACCGTAGCGCGAACATCGCGCTGGTTCTGTACGCAGACGGCGAGCGCCGCTACATCATTGCGCCGAAGGGCGTGACGGTCGGCACGCAGCTCATGTCCGGTTCGGAAGCGCCGATTCGCGCAGGCAACGCCCTGCCGATCCGCAACATTCCGGTCGGTACGACCATCCACTGCATCGAGATGCTGCCGGGCAAGGGCGCGCAAATGGCGCGTTCGGCCGGTACGTCGGCCATGCTGCTGGCGCGCGAAGGCGTCTACGCTCAAGTGCGTCTGCGTTCGGGCGAAATCCGCCGCGTGCACGTCGAGTGTCGCGCGACGATCGGCGAAGTGGGCAACGAAGAGCACAGCCTCCGTCAAATCGGTAAGGCCGGTCCAAACCGCTGGCGCGGTATCCGTCCGACGGTGCGTGGTGTTGCAATGAACCCGATCGATCACCCGCACGGTGGTGGTGAAGGCCGCACGGCAGCAGGTCGCGATCCGGTGAGCCCGTGGGGCACGCCGACGAAGGGTTATCGCACCCGCAGCAACAAGCGCACGACGACGATGATCGTCCGGCGCCGTCACAAGCGTTAAGGAGTAGGCAATGACACGTTCTGCTAAAAAAGGTCCGTTCTGCGACGCTCATTTGCTGAAGAAGGTTGAGGCGGCTGCATCGACGCGTGACAAGAAGCCGATCAAGACCTGGTCGCGTCGTTCGACGATTCTGCCGGACTTTATCGGCCTGACGATCGCTGTTCATAACGGCCGTCAACATGTTCCGGTGTATGTCACGGAAAACATGGTCGGCCACAAGCTTGGCGAGTTCGCACTGACCCGTACGTTCAAGGGTCACGCGGCCGACAAGAAGGCCAAGAAATAAGGGGCAATCAAGATGGAAGTGAAAGCAATTCATCGCGGTACCCGCATCTCGGCGCAGAAAACGCGCCTTGTGGCTGACCAGATTCGTGGTTTGCCGGTCGACAAGGCGCTGAACGTTCTGACGTTCTCGCCGAAGAAGGCGGCGGGTATTGTCAAGAAGGTCGTGCTGTCTGCGATCGCGAATGCGGAACACAACGAAGGCGCCGATATCGACAAGCTCAAGATCACGAGCATCTACGTCGACAAGGCTGCTTCGCTGAAGCGTTTTACCGCACGCGCAAAGGGTCGTGGCAACCGCATCGAGAAGCAATCCTGTCACATCACTGTGACGGTCGGGAATTAAGGAGCCAACGATGGGACAGAAAATTCATCCGACTGGCTTCCGTTTGGCCGTCAGCCGCAATTGGGCTTCGCGCTGGTACGCGAACAACAACAATTTCGCGGCGATGTTGCAGGAAGACATCGGTGTTCGTGAATACCTGAAGAAGAAGCTGAAGAACGCTTCGGTTGGTCGCGTCGTCATCGAGCGTCCGGCGAAGAACGCGCGCATCACGATTTACAGCTCGCGTCCGGGCGTCGTCATCGGCAAAAAGGGCGAGGACATCGAATCGCTGAAGGCTGAACTGCAGAAGCGCATGGGCGTTCCGGTTCACGTCAACATCGAAGAGATCCGCAAGCCGGAAACCGATGCTCAGCTGATCGCTGATTCCATCACGCAGCAGCTCGAGCGCCGGATCATGTTCCGCCGCGCGATGAAGCGTGCGATGCAAAACGCAATGCGTCTTGGCGCCCAAGGCATCAAGATCATGAGCGCGGGCCGTCTGAACGGTATTGAAATCGCTCGTATCGAGTGGTATCGCGAAGGTCGCGTGCCCCTCCATACGCTGCGTGCGGATATCGACTACGCGACTTCGGAAGCGAAGACGACGTACGGCATCATCGGCGTGAAGGTGTGGGTCTACAAGGGCGACACGCTTGGCCGTAACGACGCGCCGGTCGTCGAAGAAGTAGCGGAAGAAAAGCGTCCGCGCCGTAACGCACGTCCGGGTGGCGATCGCCGTCCGCATCGCGATGGCGAAGGCGGTGGCCCGGCAGGTGCACGCCGTGGCGGCCTGCGCCGTGGCGGTGACGCGAAGACTGGAGAATAACGATGCTGCAACCGAAACGCAGAAAGTATCGCAAAGAGCAGAAAGGTCGTAACACCGGTAAGGCGACGCGCAGCAACGCAGTGTCGTTCGGTGAATACGGTCTGAAGGCTATCGGTCGCGGCCGTTTGACCGCACGTCAAATCGAAGCGGCGCGTCGTGCAATGACGCGTCACATCAAGCGTGGTGGCCGGATCTGGATCCGTATCTTCCCGGACAAGCCGATTTCGCAAAAGCCGGCCGAAGTGCGTATGGGTAATGGTAAGGGTAACCCGGAGTACTACGTCGCTGAAATTCAACCGGGCAAGATGCTGTACGAAATGGACGGTGTCTCCGAAGAACTGGCGCGCGAAGCGTTCCGTCTGGCTGCAGCCAAGCTGCCGCTGAAGACGAACTTCGTGATTCGTCAGGTCGGCGCCTAAGGAGCAAATGATGAAGGCATCTGAACTTCACCAGAAAGACCAGGCCGAGCTCAACCAAGAGCTGTCGGACTTGCTGAAGGCGCAATTCGGCCTGCGCATGCAACTCGCGACCCAGCAGCTCACCAACACGAGCCAGCTGAAGAAGGTCCGTCGCGACATCGCACGTGTGCGCACCGTCATGACTGAGAAGGCGAACCAGAAATGAACGATAGCGTAAAAACCTCGCTCAAGCGGACGCTGGTCGGCAAGGTCGTCAGCAACAAGATGGACAAGACGGTCACCGTGCTGGTTGAGCACCGCGTGAAGCATCCGATCTACGGCAAGTACGTCGTGCGTTCGAAGAAGTACCACGCGCATGATGACGCGAACACGTACAACGAAGGCGATCTCGTCGAAATCCAGGAAACTCGTCCGATTTCGAAGACGAAGGCCTGGGTTGTGTCGAAGCTGGTTGAAGCGGCTCGCGTGATCTAAAGCTGAAGTCGTAGTGCCGCGATGCGGAAGTAGTGTCGCAGTAAGTTTCGCTTGCAAGACCGGGATTATTTGTTATAATTTTAGAATTGCCTCTTTGTGGAAGCCCCGTCGCGGGCGAAATTGGTGGGGGAAGCCGGCTCGGGCGCCAGCCTGAGTCGACAGATTCACCGGATTGCGATGGCGGGTTTCGTCTGCCGTTGCTGCCTGTTCTAACCCAAGCAGCCATTTGGCTGACGGGACCAAGACTGACCGGTTGTGCCATGGTGGTGCAATCGGATTAAGTTGGGAAAGATAAACCATGATCCAGACCGAAACTCGGCTTGAAGTGGCCGACAACACGGGTGCGCGTGAAGTCATGTGCATCAAGGTGCTCGGCGGCTCGAAGCGTCGTTACGCAAGCATTGGCGACATCATCAAGGTGACCGTCAAGGAAGCGGCGCCGCGCGGACGCGTGAAGAAGGGCGAAATCTACAACGCCGTGGTCGTTCGTACGGCCAAGGGCGTGCGTCGTCAGGATGGCTCGCTCATCAAGTTCGACGGCAATGCCGCCGTTCTGTTGAATACGAAGCTTGAGCCGATCGGCACGCGTATTTTTGGACCGGTCACGCGTGAACTGCGTAGTGAACGATTCATGAAGATCGTTTCGCTTGCGCCCGAAGTGCTGTAAGGAGTCGCGATGAACAAGATTCGCAAGGGTGACGAAGTCATCGTCACGACCGGCAAAGACAAGGGCAAGCGCGGCACCGTGCTGGTCGTTGCGGAAGACCGTGTCACCGTCGAGGGTATCAACCTCGTCAAGAAGCACGTGAAGCCGAACCCGATGAAGGGAACGACGGGCGGTGTGGAAGCCAAGTCGATGCCGTTGCATATTTCGAACGTCGCATTGGTTGACGCGAATGGCAAGGCGTCGCGTGTTGGCATCAAGGTCGAAGACGGAAAGAAGGTTCGTTTCCTGAAGTCGACCAGCGCCACGCTTAACGCCTGATGCGGAGTTAAAAAATGGCTCGTCTGCAAGAGATTTATAAAGAAAAAGTTGTGCCGCAACTCGTTGAAAAGTTCGGCTACAAGTTCGTCATGGAAGTGCCGCGCATCACCAAGATCACCCTGAACATGGGCCTTGGCGAAGCTGTCGCTGACAAGAAGATCATCGAAAACGCCGTGGGCGACCTGACGAAGATTGCTGGCCAGAAACCGGTTATCACGAAGGCGCGCAAGGCAATCGCAGGCTTCAAGATTCGTCAGGGCTACCCGATCGGCGCGATGGTTACGCTGCGCGGCCAAGCGATGTACGAATTCCTCGACCGTTTCGTGACAGTTGCGCTCCCGCGTGTGCGTGACTTCCGTGGCGTGTCGGGCCGTGTATTCGACGGTCGTGGCAACTACAACATCGGTGTGAAAGAGCAGATCATTTTCCCCGAAATCGACTACGACAAGATCGACGCGCTGCGTGGGCTGAACATCAGCATCACGACCACCGCGAAGACTGACGACGAAGCAAAGGCGCTGCTCGCCGGCTTCAAGTTCCCGTTCAGAAACTGAGGTTACCGTGGCTAAACTGGCACTGATCGAACGTGAAAAGAAGCGCGCGCGCCTGGCAGCCAAGTACGCTCCGAAGCGTGCTGAGCTGAAGGCAGTGATCGACGACGCAAGCAAGTCGGACGAAGAGCGTTACTTCGCCCGCCTGGCGCTGCAACAACTGCCGCGTAACTCGAACCCGACTCGCAAGCGTAACCGCTGCGCGATCACGGGTCGTCCGCGTGGCACGTTCCGCAAGTTCGGACTCGCACGCGGCAAGATTCGTGAAATCGCTTTCCGCGGCGAAATCCCTGGCCTGACCAAGGCGAGCTGGTAATAGGAGAAACATAAATGAGCATGAGTGATCCTATCGCCGATATGCTGACTCGCATCCGCAATGCGCAGATGGTCGAGAAGGTTTCGGTGACTATGCCCTCGTCGAAAGTCAAGGTTGCGATTGTGCAGGTTTTGAAGGACGAAGGTTATATCGACGACTTCGCAGTGAAGGCTGAAGGTGTGAAGACGGAATTGAACATCGCGTTGAAGTACTACGCTGGCCGTCCGGTTATCAAGCGCCTCGAGCGCGTGTCGAAGCCTGGTCTGCGTGTGTACCGCGGTCGCAACGACATCCCACAGGTCATGAACGGCCTGGGCGTTGCAATCGTGTCGACGCCGAAGGGTGTGATGACCGACCGCAAGGCGCGCCAGAACGGCGTCGGCGGCGAAGTCATCTGCTACGTCGCTTAACGCCTAAGGAGAAGAAACATGTCTCGAGTAGGTAAAAGCCCGATTACGCTGCCGCAAGGCGCGGAAGTGGCGATCAAGGGCGACGTCATCACCGTGAAGGGTCCGCTCGGCACGATCTCGCAACCGGCTAACAAGCTGGTTGCCGTGACGAACGAAAACGGCACGTTGAAGCTCACTCCGACGGACGAAAGCCGCGAAGCAAACGCGATGTCCGGCACGATGCGCGCCCTGGTGGCGAACATGGTGCACGGCGTCACCAAGGGTTTCGAGCGCAAGCTGACGCTGGTTGGCGTTGGTTATCGTGCGCAAGCGCAAGGCGACAAGCTGAACCTGTCGCTGGGTTTCTCGCACCCCGTGGTGCACCAGATGCCGGAAGGCGTCAAGGCTGAAACCCCGTCGCAGACCGAAATCGTGATCAAGGGGATCGACAAGCAGAAAGTCGGACAGACCGCAGCAGAAGTGCGCGGCTATCGTCCGCCTGAGCCGTACAAGGGCAAGGGCGTGCGCTATTCCGACGAGGTCGTGATCCTCAAAGAAACGAAGAAGAAGTAAGGGTGCGCAATCATGGATAAGACTCAATCTCGCCTGCGCCGCGCTCGTCAGACGCGTATCAAGATCGCTGAGCTGCAGGTCGCGCGTCTGGCCGTGCATCGCACGAATACGCACATCTACGCGCAAGTGTTCTCGGCATGCGGTACGAAAGTGCTTGCCAGTGCCTCGACGCTCGAAGCCGAAGTGCGCGCTGAGCTGGCCGACAAGTCGGGCAAGGGCGGCAACGTCAATGCCGCGACCTTGATCGGCAAGCGTATTGCCGAAAAGGCCAACGCTGCCGGCATCGAATCCGTCGCCTTTGACCGCTCGGGTTTCCGCTACCACGGCCGCGTGAAGGCGCTGGCTGATGCGGTGCGCGAAGCCGGGCTCAAGTTCTAAGGGAAGAATTCGTCATGGCAAAGATGCAAGCGAAAGTTCAGGCTGACGAACGCGACGACGGCCTGCGCGAAAAGATGATCGCGGTCAACCGCGTGACCAAGGTTGTGAAGGGTGGCCGTATTCTCGGCTTCGCCGCGCTGACCGTGGTTGGCGACGGTGATGGCCGCGTCGGCATGGGCAAGGGCAAGGCCAAGGAAGTTCCGGTCGCCGTTCAAAAGGCAATGGAACAGGCCCGCCGCAACATGTTCAAGGTGCCCCTGAAGAACGGCACGCTGCAACACGAAGTGCACGGTAAGCACGGCGCGTCTGCTGTCCTCCTCGCTCCGGCGAAGGACGGTACGGGCGTGATCGCTGGCGGCCCGATGCGCGCAGTGTTCGACGTGATGGGCGTGCAGAACGTGGTGGCCAAGAGCCACGGTTCGACGAACCCGTACAACCTCGTTCGTGCAACGCTCGACGGTCTGCGCAAGCAATCGACCCCGAGCGATATCGCGGCGAAGCGCGGCAAGTCCGTCGAAGATATTTTGGGCTAAGCCTCGAGGTCATCATGTCTGAGAAAACTGTCAAGGTTCAGCTCGTCAAGAGCCTGATCGGGACCCGCGAATCGCACCGCGCAACGGTGCGTGGCCTTGGCCTGCGTTGCCTGAACTCGGTTTCCGAGCTGCAGGACACGCCGGCAGTGCGCGGGATGATCAACAAGGTCTCGTACCTCGTTAAGGTCATCGCGTAAGCGCGACCCAAGGATCCAAGGAGTTGAACATGGAATTGAATAACCTGAAGCCGGCAGAAGGCGCGAAGCACGCTAAGCGTCGCGTTGGCCGCGGTATCGGTTCGGGCCTGGGCAAGACTGCAGGTCGCGGCCACAAGGGTCAGAAATCGCGTTCGGGCGGCTTCCACAAGGTCGGCTTCGAAGGCGGTCAGATGCCTCTGCAGCGTCGTCTGCCGAAGCGCGGCTTCACCTCGCTGACGAAGGAATTCGTCGGTGAAGTGAATCTGAATGATCTGGAAAAGCTGCCGGTCGACGAAATCGATCTGCTGGCGCTGAAGCAAGCGGGTCTGGTCGGCGAACTCATCAAGAGCGCGAAGATCATCAAGACCGGCGAGATCACGCGCAAGGTCACGGCGAAGGGTCTGTCGGCAACGGCGGGCGCCCGTGCAGCAATCGAAGCCGCTGGCGGCTCGTTCGCCGAGTAACTGGCTGATCGCCGTTACTAGCACTAGCATCGGAGAAGGTTCTTGGCTAACAGCCCGAGTCTCGCAAAACCCGGTCGAAGCGCGGCGAAATTCGGCGATCTGCGCCGGCGTGCAGTGTTCCTGCTGCTGGCGCTGATCGTCTACCGCATTGGTGCGCACATTCCGGTTCCCGGCATCGATCCGGATCAACTGGCGAAGCTGTTCCAAAGCCAGTCGGGGGGCATCCTGGGCATGTTCAACATGTTCTCGGGTGGCGCGCTGTCACGATTCACGATCTTTGCGCTGGGCATCATGCCCTACATTTCGGCGTCGATCATCATGCAGTTGATGGCGATCGTTTCTCCGCAAATGGAAGCGTTGAAGAAGGAAGGACAGGCAGGCCAGCGCAAGATCACGCAGTACACGCGTATCTTCACGGTGGTTCTGGCGACCTTCCAGGCGTTCGGTATCGCGGTTGCGCTGGAAAATCAGCCCGGCCTGGTTCTGGACCCTGGCATGGTGTTTCGGTTGACGACGGTCGTCACGCTGGTGACGGGCACGATGTTCCTGATGTGGCTCGGTGAGCAGATCACGGAGCGCGGTCTCGGCAACGGCATCTCGATCATCATCTTCGGTGGTATCGCGGCAGGCTTCCCGAACGCAATCGGCGGTCTGTTCGAGCTGGTTCGCACCGGTTCGATGAGCATCATCTCGGCGATCATCATCGTCGTGCTGATCGCGGCGGTCACGTATCTGGTCGTGTTCATCGAACGCGGTCAGCGCAAGATCCTCGTGAACTACGCGAAGCTCCAGGTCTACGCGAAGCTCCAGGTCGGTAACAAGATTTACGGCGGACAGTCGTCCCATCTGCCGCTGAAGTTGAACATGTCGGGTGTGATTCCGCCGATCTTCGCGTCGTCGATCATCCTCTTCCCGGCAACCATCCTGAACTGGTTCAGTTCGGGGTCGCGGACCAACTGGTTTGCGAACACGCTGCACAATGTGGCTGAGGCCCTGAAGCCCGGTCAACCTGTGTACGTGCTGCTGTATGCATTGGCGATCGTTTTCTTCTGCTTCTTTTACACCGCACTGGTGTTCAACAGCCGGGAAACCGCCGACAACTTGAAGAAGAGCGGCGCATTCGTTCCGGGTATCCGTCCGGGCGATCAGACTGCACGATATATCGACCGCATCCTTACGCGTCTGACGCTGGCCGGTGCGATCTACATCGTATTCGTGTGCCTGCTGCCTGAGTTTCTGGTGTTGCGCTGGAACGTGCCGTTTTATTTTGGTGGAACGTCGCTGCTGATCATTGTCGTCGTCACGATGGACTTCATGGCTCAGGTTCAGTCGTACGTGATGTCGCAACAATATGAGTCGCTGCTCAAGAAGGCTAACTTCAAGGGCGGCAACGTCCCGATGCGTTGATTTAGGACTATGGCCAAAGACGATGTAATCCAGATGCAGGGCGAAGTCATTGAAAACTTGCCCAACGCTACTTTCCGGGTGAAATTGGAAAATGGCCATGTCGTCCTGGGACATATTTCGGGAAGAATGCGGATGCACTACATCCGCATTCTTCCCGGCGACAAGGTTACGGTTGAACTCACGCCTTACGATCTGTCTCGTGCACGGATCGTGTTCCGGGCGAAGTGATTTAGAAAAAAGGGTAATATCATGAAAGTGATGGCATCGGTTAAGCGCATTTGCCGCAATTGCAAGATCATCAAGCGCAAGGGCGTTGTGCGCGTGATTTGCAGTTCTGATCCGCGCCACAAACAGCGTCAAGGCTGAACGCCGCGCTTTTTGTTTGAGGAAAAACAATGGCTCGTATCGCAGGGGTTAACATCCCGAATCACCAGCATACCGAGATCGGCCTGACGGCAATCTTCGGCATCGGCCGCACGCGTTCGCGCGGCATTTGCACCGCTGCTGGCGTGGAATTTTCGAAGAAGGTCAAAGACCTTACCGACGCAGACCTCGAAAAGCTGCGTGACGAAGTGGGCAAGTTCATCGTCGAAGGCGATCTGCGCCGTGAAGTGACGATGAACATCAAGCGCCTGATGGATTTGGGTTGCTACCGCGGCATGCGCCATCGCAAGGGCCTGCCCCTGCGTGGCCAGCGTACGCGTACGAACGCACGTACCCGTAAGGGTCCGCGTCGTGCAGCGCAATCGCTGAAGAAGTAAGCGGAACTGACAGTTACAGGAAAACGTAATGGCTAAGGCTTCGAACAACTCCGCGGCGCAACGCGTTCGCAAGAAGGTCAAGAAGAACGTCGCCGAGGGCGTGGTTCACGTTCACGCGTCGTTCAACAACACCATTATCACGATCACCGATCGTCAAGGTAACGCGCTGGCATGGGCGACCTCGGGCGGTCAGGGCTTCAAGGGCTCGCGTAAGTCGACGCCGTTTGCAGCTCAGGTCGCAGCTGAATCGGCTGGCCGCGTGGCAATGGAATACGGCGTGAAGAACCTCGAAGTGCGGATCAAGGGCCCCGGTCCTGGCCGCGAATCGGCGGTGCGCGCGCTGCATGGTCTTGGCATCAAGATCACCGCGATCTCCGACGTGACGCCGGTCCCGCACAACGGCTGCCGTCCGCCGAAGCGTCGTCGTATCTAAAAGTACGTCGACGCAACCGCATGTTTCCTGTCGATGCAAAAGTATCGGCGGGTTTCGTGCGTTATGCAGTTTTGACTAAGCCCACCGTTCGGCCCAAAGGGTTCGGACTAGCGCGAACCGAAGTTTCACTGACGTTTGCGTGATCAATATTTAAGGATGCAAAGTGGCACGCTATACCGGTCCCAAAGCCAAGCTGTCCCGCCGTGAAGGTACTGATCTGTTCCTGAAGAGCGCACGCTGCTCGCTCGCGGACAAGTGCAAGCTCGACAGCAAGCCCGGCCAACACGGCCGCACCTCGGGCGCACGCACGTCCGACTACGGTACCCAGTTGCGCGAAAAGCAAAAAGTGAAGCGTATCTACGGTGTGCTGGAGCGTCAGTTCCGCCGCTACTTCGCTGAAGCCGACCGCCGCAAGGGCCCGACGGGTGAAAATCTGCTGCAATTGCTCGAGTCGCGTCTCGACAACGTCGTGTATCGCATGGGCTTCGGCTCGACGCGCGCTGAAGCACGTCAGCTCGTGAGCCACAAGGCGATCACGGTGAATGGCCAGGTCGCGAACATCCCGTCGCTGCAAGTCAAGTCGGGTGATGTCGTCGGCGTGCGTGAGCAGTCGCGCAAGCAGGCTCGTATCGTCGAAGCGCTGTCGCTGGCAGAGCAAGGCGGCATGCCGAGCTGGGTTTCGGTCGACGCGAAGAAGTTCGAAGGAACGTTCAAGTCGATGCCGGAGCGCAGCGATATCGCTGGCGACATCAACGAAAGCCTGATCGTCGAATTGTATTCGCGTTAATCGCGCGGTACTCGCGGTAATGGATTGACAGCCGGGGCGCCTGATTGCTCGTTGCAAAGGGCAACCTCGGCTGTTCGTTTTCAGGTTGTTACCCGTCTCAGCCTTATCGGCGTAACGAGCCGAGGGTATTGAAAAGGAAAACCTATGCAAACCAGTTTGTTGAAGCCCAAGATCATTGCAGTTGAATCGCTTGGCGAAAGCCACGCGAAAGTGGTTATGGAGCCGTTTGAACGCGGCTATGGCCACACCTTGGGTAACGCGCTTCGGCGCGTGCTGCTGTCGTCGATGATCGGCTACGCGCCGACCGAAGTGATGATCGCAGGCGTTGTGCACGAATACTCGACGCTCGATGGTGTGCAAGAGGATGTGGTCAACCTGCTGTTGAACCTGAAGGGTGTCGTCTTCAAGCTGCACAACCGCGACGAAGTCACGGTGACGCTGCGCAAGGAAGGCGAAGGCGTCGTCACGGCCGGTGATATCGAACTCGCGCATGATTGCGAGATTATCAATCCGGAACACGTGATCGCTCACCTGTCGAAGGGCGGCAAGCTCGACGTTCAGATCAAGGTGGAAAAGGGCCGCGGCTATGTGCCGGGCAATGTGCGTCGTTACGGCGAAGAGTCGGTGAAGATCATCGGCCGTATCGTGCTGGATGCTTCGTTTTCGCCGATGCGTCGCGTGAGCTACGCCGTGGAAAGCGCGCGTGTCGAACAGCGTACCGACCTCGACAAGCTCGTGATGAACATCGAAACCAACGGCGTGATCTCGCCGGAAGAAGCGATCCGCCAGTCGGCTCGCATTCTGGTCGATCAGTTGTCGGTGTTCGCGGCACTGGAAGGCACCGAAGCAGCGGCTGAAGCGCCGTCGCGCGCGTCGCAGATTGATCCGATCCTGCTGCGTCCGGTCGATGACCTCGAACTCACGGTTCGTTCCGCGAACTGCCTGAAGGCCGAGAACATCTACTACATCGGCGATCTGATCCAGCGTACGGAAAACGAACTGCTGAAGACGCCGAATCTGGGTCGCAAGTCGCTGAACGAGATCAAGGAAGTGCTCGCTTCGCGCGGTCTGACGCTCGGCATGAAGCTCGAAAACTGGCCGCCAGCTGGTCTGGACAAGTAATACCGAAGTCAAAGCGTTGTTGTCAAAGACGCGGATTTTGCTTTAAGATCTACATCTCGCTTTATTTTCGACTGGCCCGTGCGCTCGTTTCACCTGGAATAAGGGCGCAATAGAAGAGCTGGCTCTAAACTCGTAGAGGAACTGAAAATGCGTCACAAGCATGGTCTGCGGAAACTGAACCGCACGAGCAGTCATCGTCTGGCAATGCTCCGCAATATGTCGAATTCGCTCATCGAGCACGAAGTCATCAAGACGACGCTGCCGAAGGCAAAGGAACTGCGCAAGGTTGTCGAGCCCCTCATCACGCTGGGCAAGAAGCGGTCGCTCGCAAATCGTCGTCTGGCATTCAATCGCCTGCGCGATCGTGATTCGGTCACGAAGCTGTTCGAAGTCCTCGGCCCGCGCTACGCGAACCGTCCGGGCGGCTACCTCAGCATCTTGAAGTTCGGTTTCCGCGTCGGCGATAACGTGCCGATGGCGCTGGTTCAACTGATGAACCGCCCGGAAGTCGAAGAAACGGAAGAAGTGCAAGAAGCGGAATAACTTCTGGTTCTTAGGTTTGAGTGAAAAGGCCAGGCTTAGCTTGGCCTTTTTGCATTTCTGGGCCGAATTGAGCGCATACACGCTGCAAAAGGTGCGCGCGAGCGGCCGATGCTACGATATGTAATTCGCTTCCACGCTTTCCAGGAGTCGTTGCGTGAATGTCCCGGTCATCCTCTTTTTGACGACTCTGCCCGATGCCGCGTCCGCCAGCGCACTCGCGCAGGCCGCGCTCGAGGCACGGCTCGCGGCGTGCGTGACGAATCTGGGCACGGTGTCGTCGCAATATCACTGGAAGGGTGTGCTCGAGTCGTCGCAGGAAGTGCAGTTGTTGTTCAAGACGAGCGTCGCGCGCAGCGATGAGTTGCAGCGTTTGATCGATGAACAGCATCCCTATGAAACGCCCGAGATTCTTGTCTGGCAGGCGGATGCATCGCCGGGATATGGGCAGTGGGTCAACGAAGAAACGCAGCGTCCTCTCCATGTTTGAGCTTTCTCGTCTTTTCGCGCGCTGGTTTTTGGTCGCGCTTCTCTTTCTAACAGCGTTCGCGGGCATGGCGCGCGCCGCCGATGACTTTCTCGATCCGTCCGTCGCGTTCAAATTCAGCGCGTCCGAGCAGCCGGGCGAAGTCGACGTGCGATGCAAGATCGCGGACGGCTATTACATGTATCGCGAGCGGTTCGCGTTTGCCGTGAAGAGCGGCGATGCGAGCATCGGCGAGGCGCAGCTTCCGGCCGGAAAGGTTCACTTCGATCAGACGTTCAACAAGGATGTCGAGACGTATCGCGGCGAATTGCTCATTCGGATTCCGGTTAAAGATGCGAAAGGGCCTTTCGAACTCGCTGTAACGTCGCAAGGGTGCACGGATCAGGGGATTTGTTATCTGCCGATGGAGAAGACGTATCGCGTGAGGGGCGATGCGCTTCAACCTGCGGGCGCTTCGCCCGCGCCAGCTCAGAGCATCAACAACAACAGCAGCGCGTCCTGGTTCGAACGCGCGAACAGCGCCGATTACGCGCAATCGATGCTCGAAGGCGGCGGATTTTTCACCGTGATCGGTCTGTATTTTCTGGCGGGCATGGTGCTAAGCCTGCTGCCGTGCTCGTATCCGATGATCCCGATTTTGTCTGCGATTATCGTCGGCGAGGGCGCGAAGGTGACGCGTGCGCGCGGCTTCTCGCTGGCGATGTCGTATGTGATCGGGATGGCGCTCGTGTACACCGTGCTCGGCATCGTGGCGGCGCTCGTCGGGCAAAGTCTCGGCGCGTGGCTGCAAAATCCGTGGGTGCTCGGCGCGTTCGGCGTGTTGCTGACCGCATTTGCTATAGCGCTGATTTCCGGCGTCGATATCGCCTTGCCTGAGCGCTGGCAGA
>LFMX01000012.1 GCA_001184405.1 Candidatus Burkholderia humilis | reverse complement strand
TTGCGTGAGCGGCAGACCGAGCGCCACGAGCGTCTTCGCGAAGCGATGTGGCGTGACCATCACGAGTGTGCGCACGGCGGGCACGTTCAGCGACGAGCCGAGCGTCATGCGCACGCTGACCCAGCCCTTGAAGTCGTGATCGTAGTTTTGCGGAATGTAGAGACCGCCGCCCGTGGCGAGATCGAGCGGCGCATCGTCGAGCAGGGACGCGGCGGTCAGGCGTTTTTCGTCGATCGCCTGCGCGTAGAGGAAAGGCTTCAACGTCGAACCGGCCTGGCGTTTCGCGAGCACATCGCCCGTCCGGTTGTCGATGACGATCGCCGTCGCGTCATGCACATTGCGCGGATGCGCGCGCGCGTTGAGTTCGCCGAGCGTGCGCGCAAGCGTGTCGCGCGTGAAGCGCTGAAGCCGCGCATCGAGCGTGGAGCGCACGCGCGCTCCGGCTTGCGGATGCACTTCGCCAGCAATCTTTCGCGCGATATGCGGCGCGAGCGCATCGCCGGTGCGCGATAACGCCGTGCGCGTCAGGGTCAGCTGCGTGTAGCTGTCGAGATTCACGCACAGATCGGCGTCCGAAGGCTCGCGATGCAGCGTGCGTATATCGCGCAAAATCGTGCAGGCGCGGGCTGACTCGCGTGTACGACGCATTCGGCGCACGCACGAGCGCCGCCGTGATGGCGGCTTCGCGTTCGTCGAGCCCGGAAGGCGCTTTATCGAAAAGCGTCTGCGAAAGCGCCGACAATCCGATGATCTCACCGCGAAACGGCACCAGATTCAAATACGCTTCGAGAATCTGATCCTTGCGCCACGAACGCTCGAGCCACAGTGCGCCGACCGTCTGTTGCGCCTTTTCGCCGATCGAGCGTCGGTCCGGCGCTTTCCCGTCCTCATCGATGAGACTCGTCAGTTGCATCGTCACCGTCGATGCCCCGCGCGTGCGCGTATTCCACAAATTGCCCCACGCGGCGGCTGCTGCGCCGCGCCAGTCCACGCCCGCGTGCTCGTAAAAGCGCTTATCCTCCGAGACGACGATCGCCTCGCGCAATGCCGGCGAAACATCCGCGAGCGCGACCCAATCGCCGCGACGCGCGGTGGGATCGACGCGGGTTCGGGCGAGCGGCTCGCCGTCGCGCGCCAGCAGCACCCAGTCAGAACTGCGCCACTTCGCGCGCACGTCGTCGAAGCCCGGCTCGGCGCGTGCCGTCATCGACACGGTGCAGGCGATCACGAGAACGGCGGCGTGCTTCAGGCGTTACTTGGCTGCGAGCGGTTTGACGACCATCGGCGCGTTCGGCAGCGCGCCGTAAGTCGATGGTGCATAGAGCGCCTCGACGCGCGTCGGCGGCAGGCCGAAGGTGCCGGGATTGTTCAGGCGCATCGTGTATTCGACCGAGAACTTGCCCTTGCGCAGATAGCTGTAATACGCGCGATAACCCTCGAAACCACGCTCGATATACGCGGGCCACGCGCCCTGAGACTGCGTTTCGCCTTCGGTCGCCGCCGCCGAATCGCGGCCGAGTCCGGAGCCGAGAATCGGCGCGCCTGCGGGAATCGGATCGTTGACGACGACCCAGGTCATATCGCTTTGCGCGTCGATATCGAGATGCACGCGTACGATATCGCCCACCCCTTTCACGGCCGGATCGACGGGCGTCACGGTCTTCGAAATGCGATAGCCCGCCGCAAACGGCGCTTTCAGCGAGACCGCCGCAAGACTTTCGATCGTCGCCCACGGTTTGCCCGTGCCGTTTTGCGTCAGCGTGAGCGAGCCGGTGGACCACGGCAGCATCGTGCTGTGCACGCTCGCAGTTTTCGTGATCGGCGTGGCCGAAGCGGCGGTTTGCACAGCAGAGCCGTTCCAGTCGATGTTCTGCGTCGCCGCTCCGAGTTGCACGGACGTGCTGCCCGTCACCGGCGTGCTTTCGAACACGCGCGAGAAACGCTCGACGGCGAGCTCGCCCCACAGGTTCGCGGTCGTCTGCCACGCGCCGTTTCGTTGCAGCGCGAGCAGTCCGGCGACGCGGCATCTCGTCCTTCCACGCCGGGTTATCGGCGAAAAGGAGCGCGGTGCGCGCGGCGTTCGTTTCGCTGCTTGTCCATGAGCCACCAGAGATCGTCGTCGCGCTCGGTCGAGAACGACAGCCGTGTGCCTGATACGTCAGCCGCGCGCGAATGATCTGCTCGGCCTGCGCGCGCTTTTCATCGCGACCGGCGATGCCATCGACGCGCGACAAAATCGCGTAGTAATCGAGCACTGCGGAAGTCGGCCACTGATCCGGCGCGACGGTGATCGACCCGAGCATGCGCGGCTGCGCGAGACCGTAACGCGACAGCGCTTCGATCGCCGCGAGCTTCACGAAGGTGAGATCGTCACGCGGCGCCCAGAATTTGCGCTCCAGTTTCCCATCGATGAAATTAGCGAGGCCCGCCGCCATTTGGTCGCGCACATCGGCGGGCAGGGCGAAGCGGCGATCGAGCTTGGCCGCGTCATCGGTGACGGCGAGCAGATACGCGGTGAGCGCCGGGCTGCCGGTCGGATGTTCATCGTCGTAAGGCGGGAAGTAGTTCGCGAGGCCGTCGCGATCCAGATACGACGGCATGCGCGTAAGCACGCCTTGCCATTGCGCGGCGTCCATCAAACCGAGCGCGCGCGATGTCTGCTGCTCGAGGCAACTGTACGGATAGCGCTCGAACCAGCGGCGCACGCCCGGCAAACCGTCCGCGAGCTTCGGTTGCAGCGATACCGCGATGCCGCCGCGCACCGCGCCGCTGTCGGATTTGTCGGCATCGGCGGGCGGCGCGACGGGCAGCGTGAACGTGCCGTCCACTTGCGCGATGGTCGCCTGCTGCACGTTCACCGGCGTCGCGGCGACGACGCGCTGCGTGACTTTCACGGCGTCGCTGGCCTTCGGTCCGGCCTGTTCCGCCGCGCTCACGTTCCAGTCGAGATTCGCCGATGCATTCGCGCCGATCACGTCGGGCGTCGTCACGTCCCACGCCACTTTCTGCGACGATTCCGGCGCCAGTTCCACCGTGCGCGTATTGAGCGCGAGCGCGCCGGCCTTCGGCGTGACGATGACGCGCATCGCGCGCTGCGTCGTATTTCGCAGCGTGAACTGCGCACGGAAGGCATCGCCGATACGCACGAGCGGCGGCAAGCCCGAAATCAGCTGCAAGTCCTGCTCCTGCGTGCTTTGAATCGACGCGCTGCCGGTGCCGAACCGCCCCGCGCCGACCGCCGCAATCGCGACGATGCGAAAGCGGGTGAGGGCGTCGTTCAGCGGCACATCGACCGATGCTTCGCCGTTCGAATCGAGCGTGACGCGCGGATTCCACACGAGCAGCGTATCGAAGAGTTCGCTCGTGGCGCTGTGTCCGCTGCCGCCCGCAGGCACCGCCTTGCGCCCGAAATGCCGCCGCCCGATGATTTCCATCTGCGCCGTCGATGTCTCCACGCCGTACGCGCGGCGCTCCAACATGGCATCGAGCACGTCCCAGCTTTGATTCGGCATGAGTTCGAGCAGCGCTTCATCGACGGCGGCAAGCGCGATCTGCGTGCCGGCTGGCGCGGGCTTGCCATCGGGCAGCGCGACCTTGACCTTCACATGCGCCTTCGCGCGCACGGTGTACGACTTCGCGTCCGGCGTGACGCTGGCCGCGAGCCGGTGCGACGCGGTGCCGACCTTGATTGACGCCAGTCCGTATCGGAACGCGGGCTTGGACAGATCGACGAGCGGCGTCGGCGCCTGATACTGACGGCCTTCGTACCAGAACGCGCGCGCCCATTCGACCGGCGCCTTCCAGCCCCACGTGAAGAACGAATACCACGGCACGTCATGGATGCGCCCGCGCAACGCAAGCACCGACACGTACACGTTCGGCCCCCACGCATCCTGAACCTTGAGTTCGACGGTCGGATCCTTGCCATTCAATTCGACGATATGCGTCTCGACGATTCCCTCGCGCTCCACCGCGACGAGCGCCGTCGCCGAGCGGAACGGCATGCGTACCTGAAAGCGCGCGGTATCGCCCGGTTCGTAGCTGGTCTTTTCCGGCAACACGTCGATGCGGTCCGTGTTTTCGCCGCCGAACCATAGTTCTTCCTCGCGCGTGACCCAGACGGACGTGCTCGCGTTTGCCGGGCGCCCGTCGCCGTCTTTCGCGACCGCGATCAGATCGATATTGCCCGCTTCCTTGAGCTTGACCTCGCGCGACACGATGCCGTGATCGTCGCTCTTGCCGCTGCACAGCGCGCCGAGATCCTTCACTTCGGTATGGTTGTCGTACGCGTAGAAGCCGCCGACCATGCGCTTGCGCGAACTCGACATCACGCGCGCCACGCCTTTGATTTCGACGGACACGCCCGCGCGCGGCTTGCCCTGCAGATCGAGCGCGAGCGCCTGCACCGGCAGCGCATCGCCGACCGAAACCCAATGGCCCGCTTTCACGCCCACCGCAACTGCAGCGGGCCACAGCAGCGTGCCGTCGCTGATGGTCTGAACTTCGCCGTTCGGATCGGCGAAACTGGTTTCGAGCGCCAGCCGTTTTGGCGATTCGACCGCCGGCAGCAACTTCAGCGCGAGCTTGCCGACGCCATCGCGATCGAGCGTCACGCGCAGTTTGTCGGCGATGAGTCTGGTCGTCGAATCGTCCTGTTGCTCGCTGTCCTCGTCTTCCGTGGGCGCGCTCGCGCCGTCGTTCTTCGGCTTGCGATACGGCGCAAAGCTGAACGCCTCATATTGCGATGCAAAGGGCGGCGATGCATCGCGCACGAGCGCCGACACCTGCACCGGCAGATTCGACGCCGGTCCGCCTTGCACATATTCAAGCTGCACATTGACTGGCGCTTCGCTCGCCGCGATCAGGCCGACGGACTTCGTATCGCCCGCGGAAATGGAGCCTTTGAACGCCGGCAGACGGAATTCCTCGACGCGGAAGCTGCCGGATTCGTACGACTGCGTGATCGTGGAGTCGTCGTTCTCGTTGCCGTTATCGAGCGTCACGCTGTACTCGCCCAGCTTCGCCGCGGCTGGAATCGCGAACGACGAATCCGCGCTGTGATCGGCGGTCCATTTCTTCCTCGATTTCGCCGCCGTGCGGACGCACGGATTGGACGAACGGTCCGCCCGTCTGGAATGCGAAATGTTGCGGCCCGGAGATGGCATTGCTGCCGGTGGATTTCAAACCGTCTTTGAGATCGAACGCGCAGCGCACGCTGGGCGGCAGGTCGTTTTCGAAATCGAAAGCCCAGGTTTTATGATCGATCCAGCGCGCCGCTACACGCGACCTTTCCCAGCGCGGGAGCGCGTGGATTGCCGAATGCGGTCATCGGTTCGTTAAACTTGACGACGACTTGCCGCACCTGCGCGACTTTGCCTTGCGGCGAAACCGTCACGACGCGCGCGGCATCGGCCCGATGAATCGCCGTGCTCATGCCGAGCGCGGCCAAAATGGCGGTTGCGGCCAGAATCCATTGTTGTTGTTTGCTGACGCGGTTCATCCACTCGCTCCGAGTTTTTTCTCGACGCAGCGATTTTACTGGAGCCCTACGTTTCGCTTAATGACGACGCTTGCCGCGCCGCGCATTTCAGAAGAATCAGTACGCGCGCGATGTATCGAGATGCCGCGTGCTGACGCGCCGCCAATACAAAAAGAGGCCGACACCCGCCACGCCCAGACTCAGGGAATTGCCGATCCAGAAGCCGCGCGCGCCTTGCAGCCATTGAGGAATCGCGCCGCCGACATCGAAGCCAAGCAGATAGCCGCCGCCCAGCCCGATGCCCCACAGCGCAATCTCGCGTAAATGATGGTTGGCACGAGCGTCACCTTGTACGCGCGCAGCACGAACGCGGTCGTGATCTGCAAGGCATTGAACAGGTGATAGAAGAAGATGATGAGCATGAGCGGCATCCGGCGGCGATCACGTTCGTATCGGGCGTGTAGGCGGCGATAATATGCGGCCGCGCGGCAACCAGAATCACGCCATAGATGAGCGCCAGCACGCATGCCATGCCGATGCCGTGCCGCGAGATCGAGCGCGCGTCATCGAAACGCTGCGCGCCGAGCGCCTGCGATACCGAGCGTCGACGATGCAATGCCGATCGACAGCGGCGTCATGTACAGCACCGCGCGGAGATTGCCCGCGATCTAATGCCCGGCGAGCGTCGTCGTGCCGAAGCGCGAGATAAAGAGCGCCATGAACGTGTACGACGTCACTTCGATGAGGTACGACAGCCCCATCGGAATGCCGAGCCGAAGCAGCGCAATCTGCCGCTTCCAGACCGGCCAGCAAAAACGCGAAAAGATGCCGAACGGCTTGAAGAACTCGACTTTCGCCAGCACCGTCATGCCGACGATCGCCAGCGTCCAGTTGATCAGCGTGCTTGCGAGTGCACAGCCCGGACCGCCGAGCGCGGGCACGCCGAAGCCGCCGAAGATGAACCACGTGTTGAGCGGAAACTTGAGCGCGAGTCCGCCGACCTGTAGAAACATCACAAGACGCGGCTTGCCGACCGCATTCGCCAGCGAGCTATACACGCGAAACGCGAGGCTGGCGGGCAGCCCGAACGACAGAATCCGCAGATAGTCGACCGTGCGGTCATGCAGCACGGGCGGCGCTTTCGCAAGACTCAACAGCGGTTCGGGAAAGTAGAGCAGCACGAAACCGATGATCATCAGCGCCGCCGCGAGCCGGAACGCCTGACGCGTTTCATCGCCGATTTCGCTCTCGCGTCCCGCGCCGAAAAGCTGTCCGGCGATCGGTTGCAGCGCGACCAGAATCCCCGTCAGCCCGATATACACCGAGATGTACACCGAACCGTCGAGCCCGAGCGCGGCGAGATCGGTGACGGAAAAGCGGCCGACCATCGCGGTGTCGATCACGCCGAACGCGATCACCGCAAGCTGGCCGATCAGCACCGGCCACGCAAGCGCGGCGATCTTGCGCACGTCGCTGAACATGCCGGTCGCGGTGTGGGAGGGCAAAAGGGCGCGCGTGTTACGGCGTCCTGCGCAGGCTCTTGCGGCGCTCCGGCTTCTTCGCGGGCGGTGTCGGGCGCTCGATGCGCATGTAAAGGCGGAAATGCTCGTCGCGATCAGCCACGCGGCGGCCTTCCCACACGAGTTTCCATTCGAGATTCGAGATCGACGGCGGATCGCCATAATCCGCGCGATCCTGACGCAGGATCACATCGCAATCTTCATCGAACGCGAAATGCATGCCGCCGAAATACGCGAACGTGGCGATCTGCGCATCGCCCAGACGCGCGGGCGAAATGCAGTTGTAATCGGGCGGAAGATGATCGGCGATCTGCTCCGCCACATCCCGATACGTCCGGCTGTAGTTGACCACCGGCAGCCACAGCGTCATGAGCAGCACCCACATCAGCGTGGTGCCCGCGCTCGACAGTACGACGCTGCGCCACAACACTTTCGGATGCCGCGCCAGCCGCCAGCGCGCGAGCAGGAACCAGCAGACCGTCACCGCGACCGCGCAGACGAACGAAATCAGCTTGAATTCCGGATGAAAGCCCGGCGCGAGACGCGCGAGATTGCGGGCCATCGGCGCGGGAAAGCCGATCATGCCGGCGGTCCACACCAGCCACACCAGCGTGCCGATGATGGTGAAGCTCAGCATCGCGAACCAGTCGATCGCATTGATCGCGCCGCGCTTGAGCGTCGGCAGTGCGAAGGTCGCGAGCACGGAAAGCGGCGGCAAAAGCAGCATGAAAAGCCGGTTGGATTCGTGCGCCTGCAACACGACCAGCACGACCAGCAGCCCGATGATCGACAGCGGCACCGCGACGTGCGGCGAGCGGTGCATGCCGCCCCAGCTAACGAACGCCCAGATCGCGAGCGGCCACGCGGGCCACGTGAAAAGCGGCAGATTCTTGACCGCATAGCCAAAAATGAGCGAGGGCGGCCCGGAGAAATAGTAGAAGCTGCTGCGCCACCATTGGCGCAGCCACCATTCGCCGTCATCGGGGAAAAAGTGCAGCGTCGACCCCACCCACGCGCCGATCAGCACGACCGCCACTGGCAAACCGAAAATCAGCAGCGGTAGCGCACGTACCTTTTTCACGATGATCGTCATCGCGAGCGTGCACAGCAGCAGCGCGAACACCAGCACCGGCGAACTCGACAGACCGACTACGCCGATCGCCAAGCCCCACACGAGCGCGCCGTGAACCGGCTTGTCGAGGCTGCGCACGAGGCCGTAGATCAGCATGGCGGTGCTCGCGAACTGCGCAAGCTGCGGCGTGGTTTCGTGCCCGCGTTCGGCGAGACCGAAGCACGCGAGCAGAATCAGCAGCGCACCATCGGCGAGCGTGCGGCCGTAATCGCGCGGCTCCGGCTCGCCGCCGAACGCGTATTTGAAGGGCTGCGCTTCATCGCGCCGGCCGAGCAGATACGCCGAATACCAGACGAATGCGCACGCGAGACAGAACAGCAAACCCGTCACCACGCGCGATGCGTTGCTCGCGTCGACCCACGGTCTCAGCAGACGGATGGAGCCCGCGCCGAGCCAGTACATCACCGGGCCGTCGGTCGTCATCGCCTTTCCGACGAGATTGGGCAGGAGCCAGTCGCGCGCGTTGCCGTTGGCCATCGTCCACATGACGCCGAAGCCTGCCGCATCCTCGTTTTTCCAGGGATCGCGGCCGAACAGCCCGAACGATGCATACGTGATACAGATGGCGAGCAACAACCAGCGCGGCAGGGCGCTGGTGGCGGAGGCAGTCAGACGAACGACAGATCGCATGCGAACAGGGCGAAAGGGCTTGGTTTGGAGAGACGGGCCGCGAGCCATGCGCTCGAACGCGGCGGGGCCAGAGCATCCGGCATTGTAGTCGCGCAACGAAGGCGCGTCAGGATACGCCGGGCGATGGTAACGGCGCGCAACAACCTTTACCGGTGAAACGGAGCAACTTGAATGCCGTCGATAAAACGAAAACCGAGCGGCGACAAAAAAGGGCAGCCGGAGCTGCCCTTTTTCGCGTAAAACCCTGATGCCCGACTTACTTCTTGGTGGAGAAGCGTGCGAACTTGTTGTTGAACTTCTCGACGCGGCCGGCCGTGTCCATGATCTTTTGCTGGCCGGTGTAGAACGGGTGCGATTCCGACGACACTTCGATCTTCGCGAGCGGGTAGGTCTCGCCTTCGAACTCGGCGGTTTCGCGCGTCTGGATGGTCGAACGCGTCACAAACTTGAAGTCGTTCGACATATCAACGAACAGGACTTCGCGGTAATTCGGGTGAATGCCTTCTTTCATGGTCTTTCCTGGTATCTGGCGGTAGCCAACTCGCTACGTTTTTCGACGGTATCTGCCGCCGCGCGAGTCACTTGCCTAGGGTCGAAAACAAAAATTATGCCAGAAAATCAGTTGGTTGGCATGTTTTTAGGCGGTTAAGAATCAGATGAGCGCGCCGACGCCCGCCGGGTCCTGCCGGTAATACTGCGCAAGCAGCCGGTAAAGCTCCGGATATTGCGCTTCGAATGCCTTCGGCTTGACAAAGAGCGCCTCGCTGCACACGGCAAAGAATTCCGACGGATGATTGGTCGCATACGGATCGATCAGCGAATCGCGCTCGAAACGCGTCCAGCGGCGCTCGGGCATGGCATCGACGCGCGCGCAGAACTGGTCGTACGCGTTGTCGAAAATATCGGCCCAGGCGGTGGCATTGAGCGGTGCGTGCCATCGGCGATAAAGCGGCGGATGCCCGTCCGCTCCGCCCGTCACCATGTCGATCTTGTGCGCGAACTCGTGAATCACGACGTTGTACGCGTCCGCGCCGTCCGCGATTTGCGCGTCTTCCCACGACAGGATGACCGGACCACCTTCCCACGCCTCGCCGCTCGCATCGTGCTCGACTTCATGCAAGACGCCGGCTTCGTCCTCGACCGTCTTGCGAATCACGAATTCGCCCGGATAGACAATCACGCCGACCCATCCGCGATACAGATCGAGATCGAGATTGAGCACGGGCAACGACGCCTGCGCCGCGATCGATACGATCATCTGATCGGTCAGTTCGAGATCGTGCGCGGTTGAAAACTCCTTCTGCGCGATGAACAAACTCGCCGTCTCGCGCAGCTGCTGCAAATCCGCCGCGTTCAGGTGCGCAAAGAACGGATACGCATCGAGCGTGCGTTGCCAGAGTGCATCGTCGATGGCGTATTTGCGCAGCGCGCGCGCGCGCCGTTGCGCGCCGAACCAGCGGGAAAAGAGATTGGCCATGCGGTCATTGCGTGAGCTTCGATACCGCGATTGTACGAATCGTGGCGTGCTCGAAACGAAAAAAACCGCCTGACGAAGCAGGCGGTTTTCGCAGACTTGAAGCAGTGGAAGCGGATCAACCGCCGCCGCGACGCATCATGTCGAAGAATTCGGCGTTGTTCTTCGTCTGACGGATCTTGTCGAGCAGGAATTCCATTGCTTCGACTTCATCCATGTCGTGAATGAACTTGCGCAGCACCCAGACCTTTTGCAGCACGTCCGGTTTGATCAGCAATTCTTCGCGGCGCGTGCCCGACTTGTTCAGATTGATCGACGGATATACACGCTTTTCCGCCAGACGACGTTCCAGGTGCACTTCCATGTTGCCGGTGCCCTTGAATTCTTCGTAGATGACGTCGTCCATGCGGCTGCCGGTTTCGATCAGCGCGGTGCCGATGATCGTCAGCGAACCGCCTTCCTCGATGTTGCGTGCAGCTCCAAAGAAACGCTTCGGACGCTGCAGTGCGTTGGCATCGACACCGCCCGTCAGCACCTTGCCCGATGCCGGCACGACCGTGTTGTACGCGCGCGCAAGACGCGTGATGGAGTCGAGCAGAATCACGACGTCGTGCTTCATTTCGACCAGACGCTTGGCCTTTTCGATGACCATTTCGGCCACTTGCACGTGACGTGCGGCGGGTTCGTCGAAGGTCGAGGCGATGACTTCGCCGCGCACCGAGCGCTGCATTTCCGTCACTTCTTCCGGACGTTCGTCGATCAGCAGCACGAACAGGATGACGTCCGGATGGTTCGCCTTCACCGCATGCGCGATGTGCTGCAGCATGACCGTCTTACCCGATTTCGGCGATGCCACCAGCAAACCGCGCTGGCCTTTGCCGATCGACGAAATCATGTCGATGATCCGGCCGGTGACATTCTCTTCGCCGCGCATTTCGCGTTCGAGCGGCAGCGGCTTGTTCGGATGCAGTGGCGTGAGGTTCTCGAACATGATCTTGTGTTTCGAGGCCTCGGGCGGCTGCCCGTTGACTTTATCGACCTTCACGAGCGCGAAATAACGCTCGCTGTCCTTCGGCGTGCGCACTTCGCCTTCGATCGTGTCGCCGGTGTGCAGATTGAAGCGGCGAATCTGTGACGGGCTGATATAGATATCGTCCGTGCTCGCGAGATACGAGGTCTCGGGCGAGCGCAGGAAGCCGAAACCATCGGGCAGCACTTCGAGCGTGCCGTCGCCGAAAATCGTGTCGCCAGCCTTGGCGCGCTTTTTAAGAATCGCGAACATGAGTTCCTGCTTGCGCAGGCGGTTCGCATTTTCGATCTCGAGGCCATTGGCCATCTCGATCAGTGCAGACACGTGCTGAGACTTGAGCTCGGATAAATGCATATGGATTTCCCGCCAGGGAGAAGAGGTACGGCTGAAAGATTTGGGAGAAGAGGTGAGCGGAACCGCTCGAGACTTAATACTTCTTGAACTCTTATGATTCTAGCATAGCACACGCCGTTTGGGCCTCGGTGGACCGCGTGGCGGGGCTTTCTGGCCGATGTTGTCGCGCGATAACATCGGCAGCGGCTCGATCGCCTGAGCGATGCGCCATCGGCAAGCATCGAAGAAACATGCTTGCCGCCGATGCAGTTACAGGTTGCTGTCGAGGAACGCGGTCAATTGCGACTTGGACAGAGCGCCGACCTTCTGCGCGGCCACTGCACCGTTCTTGAACAGGATCAGCGTGGGAATGCCGCGTACGCCGAACTTCACCGGCGTCGACTGATGTTCATCCACATTGATCTTCGCGATTTGCAGACGATCGCCATAATCCTTCGCGACTTCATCGAGGATGGGGGCAATCATCTTGCACGGACCGCACCATTCGGCCCAGAAGTCGAGCAGGACAGGTTTATCCGACTTGACGACATCCTGTTCGAAAGAAGCATCGCTGATGTGCTTGATTGATTCGCTCATTGTCTGAATACCTCAATTGAATCGAGGCCCGCGTTTGAATGCTTCCCACGATACATCAAAACCGAAAAAAGTTACGTCGCCGAACGGGCGTAAAGCAGCCCGGACGCCGGACGCCGGACGCCGGACGCCGGACGCCGGACGCCGGACGCGACCGACGGCAAGTGAACCGCGATGAGGCATAAGCACACTTAAAACAAGCAGGAAACGGCCCGTTCGCGGTGATTCACTTGTCATCTTAGCCTACTTTGCTATCTGTTGCTGGGTGCTGATAGGGACGATTTGAGGATGGAAATGCCGGCTTCAAGAGCCGCGTTTCGGACCTTTTGCGAGAGCCTTTCGGCCCGCCGCGCGCCCGTGATATAATTCAACGTGACGGGCCTCCTCGCATGGCGGCGCGGTCAACCTGGTCAGGTCGGGAACGAAGCAGCCACAGCCGTTTTCCACCAGTGCCGAGGGTCGGGCTCGTCACCTTCCGCTTTTTTTCTTGTTGTTCTTCCCTCGTTTTCCCCTTGTCACGATGGCCTTCAGGCCAAGCGTTTTCGTGCGTCCGAAGCACGCCGTGCATCACGTTTCGGCGGCATGTCGCGCGGGTCGTTGCTGATACAATTTCGCGCATGACCTATCAAGTTCTCGCACGCAAATGGCGGCCGAAATCGTTCGAGTCGCTCGTCGGCCAGGAGCACGTCGTTCGTGCGCTTACGCATGCGCTCGACGGCGGCCGTCTGCCTCACGCCTATTTGTTTACAGGCACGCGCGGCGTCGGCAAGACCACGCTTTCGCGCATCTTCGCCAAGGCACTCAATTGTGAAACCGGCGTGACGTCCAAGCCGTGCGGCGTGTGCCGCGCGTGCCGGGAAATCGATGAAGGGCGTTTCGTCGATTATGTCGAAATGGATGCGGCGAGTAATCGCGGTGTCGATGAAATGGCGGCGCTGCTGGAGCGCGCCGTCTATGCGCCGGTCGATGCGCGCTTCAAGGTCTATATGATCGACGAAGTGCACATGCTGACGAACCACGCCTTCAACGCCATGCTGAAGACGCTGGAAGAGCCGCCCGCGCACGTCAAGTTCATTCTCGCGACGACCGATCCGCAGAAGATTCCCGTCACTGTGCTCTCGCGCTGTCTTCAGTTCAATCTGAAGCAGATGCTGGCGGGGCATATCGTGTCGCATCTGGAGAATATACTCGCGCAGGAGCAGATTGCGTTCGAGCCGCAGGCGCTGCGTCTGTTGTCGCGTGCGGCGGACGGCAGCATGCGCGATGCGTTGTCGCTGACCGATCAGGCGATCGCGTATTCGGCGAACCAGGTCACCGAGGAAGCCGTGCGCGGCATGCTCGGCGCGCTCGATCAAAGCTATCTGGTCCGCCTGATCGATGCGCTCGCATCCGGCGATGGCGCGCTCGTGCTGTCCATTGCGGATGAAATGGCGTTGCGCAGCCTGTCGTTCTCGACGGCGCTGCAGGATCTCGCGAGCTTGCTGCACAGAATCGCTTGGGCGCAGTTTGCGCCGTCTTCGGTGCTCAACGAATGGCCAGAAGCCGACGATATTCGCCGATTCGCCGAGATGTTGTCGGCGGAGCAGGTCCAGTTGTTCTATCAGATCGCGACGGTTGGTCGTGGCGAACTCGGTCTTGCGCCCGACGAATACGCGGGCTTCACGATGACGCTGCTGCGCATGCTGGCATTCGAGCCGGCGGGCGGGCCGGGCGGTGGCGGCGGACTTGCCGTGAACGCGCCTTCGGGAGCGAAGTCTGCTCAGCGCAGTGCCGCGCTTGCCGGTGCGATGGCCGAGCGTGCGAGCGCTGCTCCGCCTACGGCGAAGGCGCCAGCGGTGCAAACTTCGTCGCTAGATGAGCCGCAGCCAGCCGAATCGAAGACACCGGTGCAAGCACCCAGCGAGGCGGCGGCTGATGCCACTCCGGACGATGCGTCATCCGGTTCTTCGGTGCAGATCGAAGCGCCGGCCGGTTCCGCAGGTCCGATGCCGGAAGCGATTTCGCCGGTGGCCGAAGCGACCCGCGTCGCGCCTTCCGCGACGGCGGCCGCTGCGCGACAAGCCGTCGATGAAATTGCCACCGATGCGCCGCCACTGCGCGTATCCGCAGCACGCGGCGCCGGCACCGCAGGCGGCGCGAGCGCCGCGCTCGAAGTGCTGCGCAGCGCGGGCATGAAGCTGTCGTCGGATCGCGGCGCGCGCGGCGCATCTGCTGCGAAGGCGGCGAGCGCGCCCGCCGCGCCGAAGCCGGTCGCGAAACCGGCCGTACAAGTCACACCGCCTGCGCCGCGTCCTGAAGCCAAGCCCGAGCCGCAAACCAAACCTGCCGCGCGCGTCATTCCGCCGTGGGAAGACATGCAGCCGGACGCAGACGCCGACTCCGACCATTTCGCGCCGGCATCGTCGGAAGACGCGTACTTCATGGCGCAGGACGACAACTTCGTGCCCCCGTTCGACAGCGGCCCGGACGACATGCGCTTCGGCAACGATTCCGCGCCAGCCATCCCGAAAGCCGCGCCCAAGATCGACGCCACGCCGCTGCCGCCCGCCGTGCCGCTCGATGCCATCGGTGTCGCGCTCGAATGGCCCGCGCTCGCCGTCGATCTGCCGCTCAAAGGCGTCGCTTATCAGCTCGCGTTCAACAGCGAACTGATCGCGTGCGACGCGACATCCATCACACTCAACGTCGCCGTGCAGATGTACACCGATGCATCGCACGTGGCAAAGCTCAAGGCCGCGCTCGCCGAGAAACTCGGCCGCGCGCTCGAGGTCTCGGTCAACGTGGGCCCGGCGCGCCGCACGGCCGCCGCGCTCGATGCCGCCGATTGCGCGTTGCGTCAGCAGGAAGCCGAGCAGGAGATCGCGCAGGATCCGTTCGTGCAGTCGCTCATCCGCGATTTCGGCGCGAGTATCGTGCAGGGTTCGATCAAGCCGATCGCCGCATCGGGCGCGAGTCCGTCGTAAATCGAGTTGCCGCGCAACATCAACGCAGCGCCGTCCATTCTCGACGCCACACCAAACACACGCACCATCCGTCTCAAGGAGCCGAACCATGATGAAGAACCAACTCGCCGGGTTGATGAAACAAGCCCAGCAAATGCAGGAAAACATGAAGAAGATGCAGGACCAGCTCGCGCTGATCGAAGTCGAAGGCCAGTCCGGCGCCGGCCTCGTGAAAGTGACCATGACCTGCAAGAACGACGTGAAGCGCGTGTCGATCGATCCGAGCCTGCTCGCCGACGATAAAGACATGCTCGAAGACCTCGTCGCCGCCGCGTTCAATGACGCCGTGCGCAAGGCCGAAGCCACCACGCAGGAAAAGATGAGCGGCATGACCGCCGGCATGCCGATGCCGCCGGGCTTCAAGATGCCGTTCTAAACGCGCGCGCCGAACCAAAACCGGCGCGCATCTGAGGAAACATGAAACAACCTTCCGCCCTGTCGGCGCTCGTCGAAGCGCTGCGCGCGCTGCCCGGCGTCGGACCGAAATCGGCGCAGCGCATGGCGTATCACCTGATGCAGCACGATCGCGCGGGCGCCGAAAAGCTCGGGGCATCGCTCTTATTCGCGACCGAGCATCTGAAGCACTGCGAGAAGTGCAACACCTTCACCGAAGCCGAGATCTGCGAAGTCTGTCTCGACGAGGAGCGCGATCCCACGCTTTTGTGCGTCATCGAAACGCCGGCCGATCAGATCATGCTCGAACAGACGCTCACGTATAAGGGGCTTTATTTCGTGCTGATGGGACGGCTCAGTCCGCTCGACGGCATCGGGCCGAAGGAGATTCACTTCGAGCGGTTGATCCATCGCGCGCTCGATGGCGTCGTGCAGGAAATCGTGCTTGCGACCAACTTCACGAACGAAGGCGAAGCGACCGCGCATTATCTCGGTGCGACGCTCAAGTCGAAAGGGCTGAAGGTTACACGGCTCGCGCGCGGCGTGCCGATCGGCGGCGAGCTCGAATATGTCGATGCCGGCACCATCGCGCGCGCGATGCTCGATCGCCGCTCCGTCTAACAGGACTCAATTCGATGACAGAACACGAAGCACTCGAACTCGCGACGCATCGGCATTACAAGGGCGGGTTGTATCGCGTGATCGGTGTGGCGCGGCACTCGGAAACCGAAGAAGCGATGATCGTCTACGAACATTTGTGGCCGCACGAGCGCTGCTTGTGGGTGCACCCCGCCGCGATGTTCAACGAAATGCTCGCCGACGGTACGCCGCGTTTCAAGCCGCTCGATATTCCGCTCTAAACAAAAACATCCAAGGAGACGCAGCCATGAGCGCAACGACGGGACCACTCGCCGGCGTGAAGGTATTGGAACTCGGCACGCTCATCGCCGGGCCGTTCGCCGCGCGCTTCATGGGCGAATTCGGCGCGGATGTCATCAAGATCGAAGATCCGAATGGCGACGATCCGCTGCGCAAATGGCGCAAGCTGTATCCGGAAGTCGACGGCACGTCGCTGTGGTGGGCGGTGCAGGCGCGTAACAAGAAATCCGTGACGATCAATCTCAAGGCCGACGAAGGCAAGGAGATCGTGCGCAGGCTGGCGAAGGAAGCGGATATCGTCGTCGAGAATTTTAGGTCGGGTTTGCTCGAAAAGCTCGGGCTCGGGTACGAAGTGCTGTCCGCCGATAATCCCGGTCTCGTGATGGTGCGGCTTTCGGGTTACGGCCAAACCGGTCCGTATCGCGATCGGCCGGGCTTTGGCGCGATCGGCGAATCGATGGGCGGGCTGTGTCATATCACCCACCGGTTATCCGGATTTGCCGCCGCCGCGCATCGGCATCTCTATTGGCGATTCGATTGCTGCGCTGCACGGCGTGATCGGCGCGATGATGGCGCTGCATAACGTCAAGGTGAACGGCAGAAAAGGGCAGGTCGTCGATGTCGCGCTGTACGAAGCCGTCTTCAACATGTGATGGAAAGCGGCGTGCCGGAATACGGCGTGTACGGCTTGGTGCGCGAGCGGACCGGCGCGTCGCTGCCGGGCAGCGTGCCGTCGAATACATATCCGTGCCGCGATGGCAGCATCGTGATCGGCGGCAATAGCGATCCCATCTTCAAGCGCCTGATGAACGCGATCGATCTCGCCGACGATCCCGCGCTCGCCTCGAACGACGGCCGCGTGTCGCGCACGAAGGAAATCGACGAAGCGCTCGCCGTGCTCAACGCCGCCGATGTGCCCGCGGGCCGCATCTACAGCGTCGCGGACATGTTCATCGATCCGCAATTCATCGCGCGTCAGATGTTGCAGCGTTTTCCGTGGCAGGACGGCAAAGAGATCACGCTGCCCAACGTCACGCCGAAACTGTCGGAAACGCCGGGCGAAACACGCTGGCTCGGACCGGCGCTCGGTGAACATACGGATGAAGTGCTTCAAACGCTCGGGTATGATCCCGACGATATCGCGCGGCCGCGAGCGGCCAAAGTGATCTAGCGCTCATCCGCGCCGCGCAAACAAGAACAAATTCCAAGGAGACACACACGATGAAACGCAGAACGTTCATCGCGAGCAGCGCCGTGCTCGCGGGCGGAGCCATCACGGGCGCGCCACTCGCTTTCGGACAGGCGAAGCTCAAGACGACCAAAGTGTCGGTTGCGGTCGGCGGCAAGAACCTATTCTACTCTACTACCTGCCGCTCACGATCGCCGAGCGCCGCAATTACTTCAAGGACGAAGGGCTCGACGTCGAAATCTCCGACTTCGCGAGCGGCGAAAGGCGTTGCAGGCGGCGGTCGGCGGCAGCGCGGATGTCTTGTGTCCGCCGCGTTCGAGCACACGCTGTTGCTGCAGGCGAAGAACCAGTTCTTCCGCGAATTCGTGCTGCAAGGGCGCGCGCCGCAAATCGTGCTCGCCGTATCCAAAAAAGCGATGCCGAACTACAAGTCGGTCGCGGATCTGAAGGGCAAGAAGATCGGCGTGACGGCGCCGGGTTTATCGACATCGATCATGGCGAGCTTCGTGCTCGCGCAGGCAGGACTGAAGGCGACGGACGTATCGTTCATCGGCGTGGGCGCGATCGCGGCGCTCGAATCCGGTCAGATCGATGCCATCGCCAATCTCGATCCGGTGATGACCAAGCTCGATCGCGCGGGCGAAATCCGCATCGTGTCGGATACGCGCACGCTCGCCGATACGAAGAAGGTCTTCGGCGGCAATATGCTGGCGGGTTGTCTGTACGCGTCGCAGAGCTTCATTACGAAGAATCCGAACACGACGCAGGCGCTCACGAACGCGATGGTGCGCGCGCTGAAGTGGCTGCAAAACGCATCGGGCAAGGATCTAATTTCGACGGTGCCGGAAGGCTATCTGCTCGGCGATCGCGCGCTGTATCTGGATTTGTGGCAGCACGTGAAAGAAGCATTGTCGTCCGATGGCCTGATGCCCGACGACGGCCCGGCGACATCGCTCAAGACGCTGCAGGCTTTCGACGAAACCGTGAAGGGCAAGCCGATCGATCTGTCGAAGACGTGGACCAACGACTTCGTGAAGAAGGCGCTCGCAACGGTCAAGGCGTAAGCGATGGCCACGACCGACCACCACGCGCTCGCGTTGAACGATGTGACGTGCACGTTCGCGTCGCGTGAAAATCGCAAGGATCGATACACCGCCGTGCGCGACACCACGCTCGCGATCGCATCCGGCGAGTTCGTGTCGGTCGTCGGGCCGACGGGGTGCAGCAAGTCCAACGTTGCTGAATGTATCGGCGGGGCTGCTGGAACCGTCGTCGGGCAACGTGACGGTTTTCGGCGAAAAGCTCAAGGGTATCAACCGGCGCGCGGGCTACATGTTTCAGGCCGATGCGCTCATGCCCTGGCGCAGCGCGCTCGATAACGTCACCGCCGGTCTCCTCTTTCAGGGCGTGCCGAAATCCGAAGCCGATGCGCGCGGCGAAGCGTGGCTCAAGCGCGTTGGTTTGGGTGGTTTCGGCGATCGCTATCCGCATCAGTTGTCGGGCAGCATGAGAAAGCGCGTCGCGATGGCGCAGACGCTGATTCTCGATCCCGACATCATCCTGATGGACGAGCCGTTTTCCGCGCTCGACATTCAGACGCGGCAGCTCATGGAGAACGAACTGCTCGATCTCTGGGCCGCGAAACGCAAGGCGGTGCTTTTCATCACGCACGATCTGGACGAAGCCATTTCGATGTCCGATCGCGTAGTGGTGTTGTCGGCGGGGCCGGGCACGCATCCGATCGGCGAATTCGCCATCGATTTGCCGCGTCCGCGCGATGTCGCCGAGATCCGCTCGCATCCGCGCTTCGTCGAATTGCATGCGCAAATTTGGGGCGTGTTGCGCGAGGAAGTGTTGAAGGGTTATCAGCAGCAATTGAGGCAACAGGATCGTGTGGAATAGGCTGCGCCCGAATCGCGGAAATCTGGTCGTGTGGCAATGGCTGCTGCTCGTTGCGTGCTTTGCGCTGTGGTACGTGCTGACGAGCCCGACGCTCCTGCCGCCTTTCTATTTCGACGATGCCAACAAGGCCGCGTTCTTCTTCGGCGAACCGCAGAAAGTGCTCGTGCGCATCTGGGAATGGTTCACGAGCGGTGAGATTTACATCCATTTGTGGGTGACGCTGATCGAGACCGTGCTGGCGTTTGCGATCGGCACGGTGTTCGGACTCGCGGTCGGCCTGTGGCTCGCGCTCGCGCCGATGACCAGCGCGCTGCTCGATCTGTACATCAAAGCCGCCAATTCGATGCCGCGCGTCATCCTCGCGCTGATCTTCGCAGTATGGTTCGGGCTGGGCATTTGGTCGAAGGTTGCGCTCGGCGTGACGCTGGTGTTTTTCATCGTGTTCTTCAACGTGTATCAGGGCGTGAAGGAAGTGAGCCCGGTCGTGCTGGCGAACGCGCGCATGCTCGGCGCGAATCGCAAGCAACTGTTGCGTTATGTTTATCTGCCGAGCGCGACGAGCTGGGTGTTTTCGAGTCTGCATACATCGGTCGGGCTGGCGTTCGTCGGCTCAGTGGTGGGCGAATATCTCGGTTCGGCGCGCGGCGTTGGTTATCTGATTTTGCAGGCCGAAGGCACGTTCGATATCAATACCGTGTTCGCCGGCATTCTCGTGCTAACGGCGTTCGCGCTCGTGCTCGATGGCTTGGTTGCGCTGGCCGAACGCCGGTTGATGAAATGGCAACCGAAGAGCGGAGAAACCGAAAAGCTTGGAGTTGTCATACGGCTGCGGTATTCTCGCTGCGCGCACGGGATTCACTGCCCGTGACAGCTTCTGCCATTCCCGTCCGGGTGCATCGGATATGTCTTTACGCAATCTTAAAAATAACCACGATGTTCCGGGCGCAACGCCCGCTTCGAGTCGCGCGAGTGTCGACGGTCAAGCATGATGCTTCGAACCGACAGCAAGATTGCGGTGGTATTGCCATCGCCGATCGGTGACAGCCTCATCGGCCTTGTTCTCGTCAACAATCTCATTCGCAACGGCTATCGTCCGGTCGTGTTCGGCTGGGTCGCGGAGCAATTGCTCGCGTGGTTTCCGCATGTGAGCGTCGGCCGGCCGGATGCGTGGCAAGGCGCGTTCGATACGGTCATCGAATTGCAGCCGACTTCGTATGGTGCGACGCTCAGCCGCTCGGGGCAAACCTTCTGTCTCTCGCAGTTGCCTGAATACAGCGACTCGAAGCATATGATCGATCACGTCGTCGATATCGCCGTGAACATGCTTCATTTGCGCGATGTGACGCGGGCGAACAGCCTCGTCGTGCCGGCGCATGTCATGCGCGCGCGTGGCGAATCGCGTGGCGATTCATCCGACGGGCAGTCATCAGGAAAAGATGTGGGGCCGCGACAAGTTTCTCGCGCTATCGCACGGCTTGAGCCTGCACGAGTTGCGGCCGAGTTTTCTCGTCGCGCCCGACGAGCTCACCGACTGGGAAGATATCGCAGCCAATGGTCACGAAATCCACGCGCTTCCCGATCTGAGCGATGTCGCGAAGTGGATCGACATCGGATTGCGCCGGTACGCGTACAACGGTGCTTCCACGAAGCCGACGCGCTCGGCATGGCGCGCGAGCCCGAGCGTCCAGATGATGTCCTCATGCACGACGCCTTCTTCGAAGCGCAAGCCGTGGCGTTCGATAAACTCGCGCTTCACGCAATGCAGCCATACGCACACGACCCAGTCGTCGTTCGGCACGGTGCGTTGCATCCAGGCGCGGCCATCGCAGACTTCGCCCCACGGCTGGCGCGCGTACAGCGGCGCCGGATGTACAGGAAACGGTAATGTGTCGAACCCGAACCCGTTGCCGATGACCACATCGAGATCATGCAGGCGGCCATGCTCGATCCACGTGCGCAGCGCGCCGGGCTTCACGATGTCGTCGCCATCGGCGAACGCGATCCACTCGCCGCGCGCAAGCTCGAGCCCCTTGTTGCGCGCCGCCGACACACCGCGATTGTCCTGCGCGACGACGTGAACACGCGCATCGCGCGCGGCCACGGATTCAAGCACGGCGAGACTGCCATCGGTCGCGCCATCGCATACGGCGATGACTTCGAGGCGCACGCCGTCCTGA
Organism: Candidatus Burkholderia humilis; assembly: GCA_001184405.1. Classification (GTDB taxonomy): domain Bacteria; phylum Pseudomonadota; class Gammaproteobacteria; order Burkholderiales; family Burkholderiaceae; genus Caballeronia; species Caballeronia humilis. The sequence continues at coordinate 59,867 of LFMX01000012.1, read as the reverse complement.
CAGAGCACCGAGTCGAGCAGCGTTTCGAGCCACGCCTCGCGGTTGTAGACCGGCACGATGACGCTGACGTCCGGATGTGTCATGAGCTGATGCCTTGCATAACGCGTAACGTGAAATCGCGCGATCTTATCCCGCGCCCGTCACATCTCGATCACGACTTTCCCCGTCACGCGCCGGTTCATCATGTCATCGAGCGCTTGCGGCGTTTGATCGAGCGAATAGCGTTTCGTGACGACCGGCCGCAGCGTGCCCGCCTTGATCCATTCGACCATCGTCGCGAATTCCTGATCGGCGAGGGCGTGTTCGCGCCGCATGTGATCGCCCCAAAACACGCCGACGATACTCGCGCCTTTGAGCAACGCGAGATTGAGCGGCAGCTTCGGAATCTCGCCATTCGCGAAACCGACGACGAGATATCGCCCGCGCCATGCAATGCTGCGAAACGCCGGTTCCGCATACGCGCCGCCGACAGGATCGAAGATGACATCGGGACCGTTGCCATCGGTCAACGCCTTGATGCGCTCGCGCAAATCCTCGTGCGCATAGTCGATGCCATCGTCCGCGCCATGTTCGCGGCAGAACGCGAGTTTGTCCGCGCTCGACGTCGCGGCAATCACCCGAGCGCCGATAATCTTGCCGATCTGAATCGCCGCCAGCCCGGCGCCGCCCGCCGCGCCGAGCACGAGCAGCGTATCGCCGGACTTCAGCGCGCCGCGATCGACGAGCGCGTGATACGCGTGCCGTAGGCGAGCGTGAAGGCGGCGGCATCGGCGAAATCGACGTCGTCGGGCAGCGCGATGCACGCGTTTTCGTTCGCGCGCGCCTGCTCGGCGAACGCGCCCTGTGCCCCGTGTAGGCCGCGACGCGCATGCCCGGCGCAAATCGCGTCACGCCCGCACCGGTTTCGCGCACAATGCCCGCGAACTCCGCGCCCGGCGTGAACGGCAGCGGCGGCTTGAACTGATACTTGTTCTGGATGATGAGCACGTTGATGAGCACGTCCGGAAAATTCACGCTCGCCGCCTTGACATCGATGACGATTTCGCCCGCTTCCGGATGCAAGTCGGGCAAGTCTTCGATGGCGAGCGTGTCGGGTAATCCGTGCTGGTTGCATCGTATGGCGCGCATGTCGTCTCCCTGGGTGGAATGGCTTCAATGTAAGGGCGCAGTGCGTGTGGCGAGTCGTCCGCGTGCCATGTTTCCTCGGTTACAATCGCCGGATGCGAATCCTACTCAGCAATGACGACGGTTATCTGGCGCGCGGCATCAACGTGCTGCATGGCGCCTTGCAGCCGCTCGGAGAAGTGACCGTGATGGCGCCGGAGCAGAACTGCAGCGGCTCGTCCAACTCGCTCACGTTGTCGCGGCCCTTGAGCGTGCATCAGGCGCCGAACGGTTTCAATTTCGTCAATGGCACGCCGACCGATTCCGTGCATATCGCGCTGACCGGCATGCTCGACGAGCAGCCGGACATCGTGGTGTCGGGAATCAACAACGGTCAGAACGTCGGCGAAGACACGCTGTATTCCGGCACCGTCGCGGCGGCCACCGAAGGCTTCATGTTCGGCATTCCGGCCATCGCGTTTTCGCTGGTCGGGCGCGATTGGCTATATCTCGAAGATGCGGCGCGCGTCGCGGCGGAAATCGTCGCGCATTTCCTCGATCATCCGATGCCCGATCATTCCTTGCTCAATGTGAACATTCCGAGCCTGCCGTACGATCAGCTCGGCGAATGGAAAGTCACGCGCCTGGGCAAGCGCCATCCGTCGCAGCCGGTGATTCGGCAGACCGATCCGCGCGGCAATCCGATCTACTGGATCGGGCCTTCCGGCAATGCGCTCGACGCTAGCGAAGGCACCGACTTCCACGCCGTGGCAAACGGTTTCGTCTCGATCACGCCGCTGCAACTCGATCTCACGCATACCAAGCTCATGGCCGAGACGCGCGAATGGGCGCGCGCCGGGAGCCGCCGCTCATGACCGACGAGCGCGCCAAGCGTTTCCCGCTGGCGCTCGCGGATCTGGTGCGCGAGCCGCGCAAGCCGGCGGCGCGCCCGGATGCGTCGCGTGCGCCAGCGAAAGCGACGGCCGTCGCGTCCAAGCTCGCGAATGGAACGGCGAAACCGGTTCCGGCCGCGATCCGTCATCCGGCGCAGGCGCCGCTTCCGCGCACGAGCGCGTTGCGTACGGCGCCGCGTCCGTCCGAGCGCAAACTGAACGCGGCATCGGTGGCGACGAAAAAGGGCACGCCCAATGTCGCGCTGGCGAGCACGCAGACGCTGACCTCGGAACGGGTGCGCGAACGCATGGTTGAACGCGTGCGCGCAAATGGCGTGACCGATCCGCGCGTGCTGAACGCGTTGTCGGTCGTGCCGCGCCATATGTTCGTCGATCCGGGACTGGCCGCGCAGGCGTATGAAGATGCCGCGCTGCCGATCGGTCATCACCAGACCATCTCGAAACCGTCGGTGGTCGCGCGCATGATCGAACTGGTCGCGGTGGGGCGCAAGCTCGACAAGGTGCTGGAGATCGGCACCGGTTGCGGCTATCAGGCGGCGGTGCTGTTGCAGGTTGCGACCGAGGTGTATTCGATAGAACGCGTGCGCCCGTTGTCGGAGCGCGCGAAGCTCAACCTTCGGCCGCTGCGCGTGCCGAATATCAGACTGCATTACGGCGATGGCCGCCTGGGTTTGCCCACGGCCGCGCCTTTCGATGCGATCGTCATCGCGTGCGCGGGCCTCGATGTGCCGCAAGCCTTGCTCGATCAACTGGCGGTGGGCGGCAGGCTCGTCGCGCCGGTCGGATCGCAGGCTGCGCAGTCGCAGGTGCTCACGCTCGTCGAGCGTGTATCGGCCACGCAATGGCGGGAATTACAACTCGATCGCGTTTTCTTTGTACCCTTAAAATCCGGAGTGATTTGACACCGATGAGTATCTTGCGTGCTTTCCGAGAGAAGCCGGCGGATGTCCGCCTGACGGCGGCCCAGCGCGGCGTTTGCGTTCTCGCGCTTGCCGCGCTGGCGGCTTGTTCGACGCGCATGGACATGGCGCCGGTCGTCGACCGGACGCGCGCGGTCATCGGCACGACGGGCGCGCAGCCCGGGGACAACGGTCCGCCGCCTCCGGGCTACTACCGTGTGAAGCCGGGCGACACCCTATATCGGATCGCACTGGAAAACGGTCAGAATTATCACGACATCGCAACGTGGAACAACCTGACCAATCCGAACGCGATCGAAGTCGGCCAGTTGATGCGCGTCGTGCCGCCGGGCGCGAATGTTTCCGCTTCGACGCCGGGTGTATCGACGGCGCCGATCGCCGGAGGCGCCGTGCAGGCGCAGCCGCTCAACGGCGCGAATGGCTACGCGCAGCCGGGCGTGACGACGGGCGCGGCAGGCGCAGTGGGTGCGTTAGCCGGAGGGGTAATGGGCGCAGCGCCGAATCTGCCGGCCACGCCCGGCGCAGATAACGGCGCGGCGGCGCAACTGGCGTTCATCTGGCCGGCGCGCGGCCCGATTCTCGGCACCTTCGACGATGCGAAGAACAAGGGTTTGAACATCGGCGGCGCGGCAGGCGACGCGGTCATCGCTTCGGCGGACGGGCGCGTGGTTTATTCCGGAAATGGGCTGCGCGGCTACGGCAATCTCATTATCATCAAGCACGACGCAACATTTCTCACGGCATACGCACACAACCGCGCTTTGATGGTAAAAGAGGGAGACGCAGTGACTAAGGGGCAAAAGATCGCTGAGATGGGCAATAGCGATTCGGACCGTGTGATGTTGCATTTCGAAGTTCGCCGGCAGGGAAAACCTGTTGACCCACTGAAGTATTTGCCGCCGCAATAAAGCGAGCCATCATGCCCAAAACGAAGCGCCGCCTGCCGCAAGCCGAGACTGAGTCCATCAGCCGACCGTTGCAAGTGTCGGTGGAAGACGGTGCTTCGACCAACGAGGAAGAGGCCGACAACGTCGATGTCGACGTCGATTCCGAAGAAGAAGGCGAAAGTCGCGGCAAGAGCGAAGAATCCGCCGAAGGCGCAAACGATTCCGCGCCCGATGCCAACGACTTCCGCTCCATGCTCCAGGCCGAGCTCACGGCCGACACCATCCAGCATTACCTGAACCGCATCAGCGTGAAACCGCTGCTCACCGTCGAGGAAGAGCAGCGCTACTCGCGCCTCGCCAAAGCCGGCGAATTCGAGGCGCGTCAGGTAATGATCGAGCGCAATTTGCGACTGGTCGTCAGTATCGCGAAGGGTTATCTGAATCGCGGCGTGCCGTTGCTCGATCTGATCGAGGAAGGCAATCTCGGATTGATGCACGCCATCGAAAAATTCGATCCCACGCGCGGTTTCCGTTTTTCGACTTATGCCACGTGGTGGATTCGCCAGAGCATCGGACGGGCGATCATGAATCAGGCGCGCACGGTGCGTCTGCCCGTGCACGTGATCCGCGAGCTCAATCAGGTGCTGCTCGCGAAACGCCATATAGAAAAAAATACCGCCAATTCGAACGATGCCGTCGCGTCCGAGCGACGCGATGCGAGCATCGACGATATTGCGTATCTCACCGGCAAAACGCCCGAGGAAGTCACCGACATCCTCGCGCTGAACGAACACACGGCGTCGCTCGATGCGCCGCTCGATCTCGATCCGGGCAGCAGTCTGCTCGATCTGCTTTCGGACGATCAGAGCCAGTCGCCGGATGCGGAAGTGCAGCATCGCGAACTGGAATCGCTGACGCGCTTGTGGCTGTCGCGTTTATCCGACAAACATCGACATGTGATCGAACGGCGCTTCGGGCTGAACCACATCGAGCCCGCCACGCTCGAAGAACTCGCCCATGAAATGGGCCTCACGCGCGAGCGTGTGCGGCAGATCCAGCAGGAAGCGCTCGTGCGGCTGAAGCGCTTTTTCGCGTCCAATGGCGTTCGCAAGGACGCCGTGCTCTAATCGTTATTTCCGTAAGACGGCGCGCCCGCCGCACCGCGTATTTTGCCTTCCATGACGCCCATTCTCGTTTTCGACATCGAGACCATTCCCGATGTCGACGGCATACGCCGCCTCGAAGACTTACCCGACGATCTGTCCGACCGCGAGGTCGCGGAACATGCGTTCGAAGCGCGCCGCGAACGCGTCGGCAATGACTTACTGCCGCATCATCTGCAACGCGTCGCGTCGATTTCCTGTGTGTTCCGCGATAACAACGGTTTTCGCGTGCGCTTGCTTGGCGCGACGACCGACAATGAAGTCGCGCTGATTTAATCGTTTTACCGCGTGATCGAAAAATACACGCCGCCGCTCGTGTCGTGGAACGGCGGCGGGTTCGATCTGCCCGTGCTGCATTATCGCGCGCTCGTGAACGGCATTGCCGCGCCGCGTTATTGGAATCTCGGCCAGGACGATCGCGGATTCAAGTTCAACAATTACATCAGCCGCTATCACATGCGGCATATCGATCTGATGGACGTACTCGCGATGTATCAGGCGCGCGCCAATGCACCGCTCGATGCGCTCGCGAAGCTGTGCGGTTTCCCCGGCAAGCGCGCGGCATGGACGGCGGCAAGGTTTGGGACGCGTATTGCGACGGTCAGATCGACGAAATCCGTAACTATTGCGAAACCGATGTCGTGAACACATACCTTATGTATTGCCGATTTCAGATGATGCGAGGCGGTTTCACGCCCGACGAGTACGCCGACGAAATTAGCTTCGTGAAGGACGCGCTCGCGCAGGAAGTGTCGCCGCACTGGCGCGAATATCTCGCTGCGTTTGGAAAGTGAGAACGATCGCGCGTTGACGTTCGTCTACAATCTCGCCTTTGTCATCAAGTCAGCCAGGAAGTACGCAGGTGTCTGAAGCCGCTCGAAAAAATTCCCATCGCCGCCGCGCTGCGCCGGCGAAATCCGTCACGCCCGATCCGAACTTCGTCACGCCGGAAATCGACATCGAATCGCTCGATATGGACGCGCGCGGCGTTGGCCGAACGGTCAACGAAGACGGCGAGCCGGGCAAGGTGATCTTCGTCGAAGGCGCGCTGCCGGGCGAACGGGTGAGCTATTCGAGCTATCGCAGAAAGCCGAGTTTCGAGCAGGCGCAAGTGGTGAAGGTGTTGCGCGAGTCCGTCATCCGCGCGAAACCGAAATGCCAGTTTTTTGGCACTTGCGGCGGCTGTTCGATGCAGCATCTCGATGTGCGCGCGCAAATCGCCGTCAAACAGCGCGTGCTGGAAGACAATCTGCAACATCTGTCGAAACTGCGCGCGGAAACCATGTTCCGGCCGATTCACGGCCCGTCGTGGGGATACCGTTATCGCGCGCGGCTGACCGTGCGGCACGTCGAAAAGAAGGGCGGCGTGCTGGTCGGTTTTCATGAGCGCAAGAGCAGCTATGTCGCCGATATGACGAGCTGCGAAGTGCTGCCGCCGCACGTTTCCGCCATGCTGGTGCCGCTGCGTCATCTGGTTGCCGGTTTGTCGATTCGTGACCGCATGCCGCAAATCGAACTCGCCGTCGGCGCGGACGTGACGGCGCTCGTGCTGCGCATTCTCGAACCGCTGACGGAAGCCGACGAAGCGCTGCTGCGCACCTTCGCCGACGAGCACAACGTGCAGTGGTGGCTGCAGCCGAAGGGCCCGGACACGGTCGTGCCGTTCTATCCGCTCGAACGCGAACTGGCTTACACGCTGCCGGAATTCAATATCCGCATGCCGTTCAAGCCGACGGATTTCACGCAGGTCAACCACCAGATCAACCGCGTTCTGGTGACGCGCGCGCTGAGTCTGCTCGCGCCGGAAGCGAACGATCGCGTGCTCGATCTGTTCTGCGGCATCGGCAATTTCACGCTGCCGCTCGCGCGGCTGTCGCGCGAAGTGGTGGGCATCGAAGGCAGCGAGGCGTTGACGACGCGCGCGCTGGAAAATGCCAAGAAAAATGGCGTCGATGGACACACGTCGTTCGCATGCCGCAATCTGTTCGAAGTTACCGCCGACGACATGCGCGCGCTCGGCGCGTTCGACAAGTTCCTGATCGATCCGCCGCGTGAAGGGGCGCTGGCTGTATCGAAGGCGCTGGCGGACATCGCGCAAAGCGGCGATCACGCGTTCTTGCCCAAGCGCATCGTGTATGTGTCGTGCAATCCGGCCACGCTCGCCCGCGATGCCGGTCTGCTCGTGCACGAAGCCGGTTACCGCATGACGGGCGCGGGCGTCGTCAACATGTTCCCGCATACGTCGCATGTGGAATCGATTGCGATGTTCGAGCGCGACTGACTGTTCGTTCGACCGTGTTTTAAGCAGGCGTAAAAAACCGGCTTTCGAGCCGGTTTTTTTGTTTGCGCGGGCAGAACAGAGACTTAGTTCCGGTTGCCGCCGAAAATGCCGAGCAGCGCCAGCAGGTTCGTGAACACGTTGTACAAGTCGAGATAGATGGCCAGCGTCGCCGAGATGTAGTTCGTCTCGCCGCCATTCACCATGCGCTGCGCGTCAAACAGTATGTACGCCGAGAAGATCACGATGGCGAGCACCGAGATGGTCATCATCAGCGCGGGCAGTTGCAGGAAGATGTTCGCGAACGCCGCCAGCAGAATAACGATCACGCCCATGAACAGGAACTTGCTGAGGCCCGAAAAATCGCGCTTGCTGACGGTCGCGATGGTCGCCATCGCCGCGAAGATCACGCCCGTGCCGCCAAAGGCCATCATGATGAGCTGCGGCCCGTTCGAAAAACCGAGGATAAAGCTCAAGAGACGTGAGAGCATCAGCCCCATGAAGAACGTGAAGCCGAGCAGTACTGCCACGCCCACGCCGCTGTTCTTCGTTTTTTCAATGGCGAACATAAAGCCGAACGCGATGGCCAGAAACGCGATGAAGCTCATCGCCGGGCTGGACGCCGCGAACAGCGAGAAGCCGGTGGCGACGCCAACACATGCGCCGAGCACCGTCGGCACCATCGAGAGCGCGAGCATCCAGTAGGTGTTGCGCAGCACGCGGTTGCGCGTCTCCACCGAGGTGACGCTGCCATTGCGGCCAAAGCTATAGGGTGATTCGTTCATGGTTTCTCCTTGCTTCAATTGTCTGTCGGTTCTGAGGCGACTTCCGTCATACACGAATGGTAAAGTCGCGGACTTAAGCCATTATTAGGACCATTTCGATGCCGTGGCCGCAGTCAGTTGCAATACGGTTATTCGCTCCAATATGGTCCCGGCGCAGGCCGAATTCAATAGGCCGGATGGCTAGGCCCTCGCAGCATTTGATCCTTACGGCATCGCAAGGTTTCAATTGCAATTATACCTTGCTTCGTGCTACAATTGTTAATTCGTTTTAATCCCTAAACCGTTAATTTTTTGGAGTTTTTCATGGCGATCGAGCGCACCCTGTCGATTATCAAGCCGGACGCAGTGGCGAAGAACGTTATCGGCCAGATCTATTCGCGCTTTGAAGGCGCAGGTCTGAAGATCATCGCATCGCGCATGGTTCATCTGTCGCACGCCGACGCGGAAAAGTTCTACGCCGTGCATGCAGCGCGTCCGTTCTTCAAGGACCTCGTCGAATTCATGATTTCGAGCCCCGTCGTGATCCAGGTTCTGGAAGGCGAAAACGCCATCGCGAAGCATCGCGACCTGATGGGCGCAACGGACCCGAAGAAGGCGGAAAAGGGCACGATCCGCGCCGACTTCGCTGACAGCATCGACGCAAACGCCGTTCACGGCTCGGACGCACCGGAAACGGCGCGCCAGGAAGTCGCATTCTTCTTCCCGGAAGTAAACGTCTACTCACGTTAATTTTCGCGTAATTTCGCGCGGTGGCCTTTGTCGCCGTCGCGCGTGTTGCGCTTCGACGCAAGAAAAACTGTTTAGAAGCACGCTGGTAACAAGCAGAAAATGGCGCGAACGGTCCCGGCAAACGCACGCCGGGCTTCGCAATCAGAAATGGCAGACCTCGACATGACGAGCAGCACCACCGTCAATCTTCTCGACCTCGACGCCGCCGGGCTCGTCGCCTACTGCGACAGCCTGGGCGAAAAGCTGTTTCGCGCCAAGCAATTGCAGCGCTGGATCCACCAGTACGGTGCCGACGATTTCGACGGCATGACGGATCTCGCGAAATCGCTGCGCGAAAAACTCAAGGGCCGCGCCAATATGGCGATGCCCGACATCATCCGTGACCACGTTTCCACCGACGGCACCCGCAAGTGGCTGATCGACGTCGGCAATGGCAACACGGTCGAAACCGTGTATATTCCCGAAGAAACGCGCGGCACGCTGTGCGTGTCGTCGCAGGCGGGATGCGTGGTGAACTGCCGGTTCTGCTCGACCGGCAAGCAAGGCTTCTCACGCAATCTCACGACCGGTGAAATCATTGGTCAGTTGCGCATGGCGGAATTCGCGCTGCGCAAATCGCTCGGACGCGAAGTCGGCGGATCGGGCAAGGGCGAGCGCGTCGTCACGAACGTCGTGATGATGGGCATGGGCGAGCCGCTGCTGAATTACGACGCCGTCGTGCCGGCCATGCGCCTAATGCTCGACGACAACGCCTACGGCCTGTCGCGTCGGCGCGTGACGCTGTCCACGTCGGGCGTCGTGCCCATGATGGACCGCTTGGGCGCGGATTTGCCGGTGGCGCTGGCCGTGTCGCTGCACGCGCCGAACGATCCGCTGCGCGACATGCTCGTGCTGCTGAACAAAAAGTATCCACTGCGTGAGCTGATGGCCGCGTGCCAGCGCTATCTGAAAGTGGCGCCGCGCGATTTCATCACGTTCGAATACTGCATGCTGGACGGCGTGAACGATACGGAGCAGCACGCGCACGAACTGCTCGCCGTCACGCGCGACGTGCCGTGCAAGTTCAACCTCATTCCGTTCAATCCGTTTCCGGAATCGGGTCTCATGCGCTCGAAGAACGAACAGATCAAGCGCTTCACGCAGATTCTGATGAACGCAGGCATCGTCACGACGGTGCGAAAGACGCGTGGCGACGATATCGACGCGGCCTGTGGCCAGCTGGCCGGCGAAGTGCAGGATCGCACGCGGCTCGCGGAGCGCACGAGCCGCGCGGCAAACAAGGTGATCGAGGTGCGCGCCGTCTGAGCTCGGTCGAGCCTTTCGACCAGCTTCGCATCACAATAAAACAAACATACGAACAAAACGCGCCGGAAACGCCCGGATGCGGCGCGTAAAGCCGAACATTTTGTTATAAAGCGGTCTGCAGTGGCGCCGGAGTTGTATCGTTCACGTGGTTTTTTTAACTGGACGGTGCAGCAGCGCTATATATAAAAAACAATGCGAGGAATTTGGGATGAGTGAGCCGCAGCACCCGACGCCATTCGGCAGTCATACCGGCGATCAGTCTGACAGTCATCGTGCTGGGCAGGTGGAATCCGGCGGGGCGGCATCGAACGCGAATCAGGCGGGGCACCTCGATTCGCTGCCGGCCGTAGGCGCGCGCCTGGCGCACCTTCGGAAGGCGAAAGCATGGTCGCTCGACGATGTCTCCGCGCGGCTGAAGGTTTCACCGCAAAAACTGGCCGCGTTGGAAGCGGGCGATATCGGTCAGATGCCGGATCGCACGTTTGCGGCGGGCATCGTGCGCAGTTACGCGAAGATTCTCGGCACGGATCCCGCGCCGTTCACGGCGGTGTTCCGTCGCGATGGTGATTCGGTCGAGCACAATCTGAAGGTGCCGACATCCGCGGGCGCAGGAATGTCGCGCGGGCGCGTGTCCGTGCCGCTCGACAATTCGTCGGGGCGCAAGCGTTCGTGGATGTGGGGCATTCTGGCGATCATCGTTGCGCTGGCGGCGCTCGTGATGTGGCACACTGGCGGCGATTCGGCCGCGTGGCGCGCGCGTTTGAAGTCGACGACGAGCGCGGCGACGTCATCGGTCAATTCGAACGATACGAATGGCGCGTCCTCCGTATCCGCGCTGACGCCCGACGAAGCCGCCGCCGCGAATACGGGCGAAGCGTCGTCGCTGCCGGAAGTGGCGACATCGCCCAATGAGCAGCCGATGCCGCGTCTGCTAGGTACGAACGCATCGCCTGCGACGGGCATCGTGGCTCAGGGCGCAAGCGCGCCGGCGGCCACGGCCAAGGCGGCGTCTGCGGCGGGTGCATCCGCACCGGCGGTCGCGGGTTCGGGCTCGGGTTCGATCGAACTGAAGGTGAAGGAAGATAGCTGGTTCAGCGTGCGCGGCAAGGACGGCAAGGAGTTGTTTTCCGGGCTGGTCCACGCGGGCAGCACGCAGCGCGTGGAAGGCGAGGCGCCGTTCAAGGTGACCGTCGGAAACGCGAGGGGCGTCGAGTCGCTGTCGGTCGACGACGAGCCTGTCGATGCCAAGCGGTATTCATCCGCGAAAGGAAACGTCGTGCGCCTGTCGCTGCCGTAAGCACTCGGCTGGCCAAACGCGTGACGCCCGTTTGAGGTTTCCACACGTGACCCTGCGCCGTCTGGCAGCAAGGTTGTCAAAGGGTTTTTCGATGCAATCCGAAGCTCATCCCTTGATCAGCAGCAAGATTTGTTCGACGGAGCCGGTGACCGGCGGTCCGCTGCCGCGCCGCGCATCGCATGCGGTCGATGTGCGCTGGGGCGGCCAGCTCGTGACGATCGGCGGTGATTCGCCGGTACGCGTGCAGTCGATGACCAATACCGATACCGCCGACGCCATCGGCACCGCGATCCAGATCAAGGAACTCGCGCAGGCCGGTTCGGAACTGGTGCGTATCACAGTGAACACGCCGGAAGCGGCGGCGGAAGTGCCGCATATCCGCGAGCAACTGGATCGCATGGGCGTTACGGTGCCGCTCGTTGGCGACTTCCATTACAACGGCCACTTGCTGCTGCGCGACTATCCGGGGTGCGCGGAAGCGCTGTCGAAGTACCGGATCAATCCGGGCAACGTCGGTCAGGGCGCCAAGCGCGACACGCAATTCGCGCAGATGATCGAAGCGGCGATCAAGTACGACAAGCCGGTGCGCATCGGCGTGAACTGGGGCAGTCTCGATCAGGATTTGCTCGCGCGCATGATGGACGAAAACGCCGCGCGCTCGAAGCCGTGGGAACTGCAAAGCGTCATGTACGAAGCGCTGATCCAGTCGGCGGTCGGCTCGGCGGAACGTGCGGTCGAACTCGGTCTGGGACGCGACAAGATCATTCTGTCGTGCAAGGTCAGCGGCGTGCAGGATTTGATCGCGGTGTATCGCGAACTGGCCAAGCGCTGCAGCTTTGCGCTGCATCTCGGGTTGACCGAGGCGGGCATGGGCTCGAAGGGCATCGTCGCGTCGACGGCGGCGTTGTCGCTGCTGTTGCAGGAAGGTATCGGCGACACCATTCGTATTTCGCTCACACCGGAACCGGGCGGCGCGCGTACCGGCGAAGTCGTCGTCAGCCAGGAAATTTTACAGACGATGGGCCTGCGCTTGTTCACGCCGATGGTCATCGCATGTCCCGGCTGCGGGCGCACGACCAGCACGCTGTTCCAGGAACTGGCGTCGCAAATCCAGAGCTATTTGCGTAATTCCATGCCCGACTGGCGCGAGAAATACGCCGGCGTCGAAAAGATGCATGTCGCGATGATGGGCTGCATCGTCAATGGGCCGGGGGAGTCGAAGCACGCGAATATCGGCATCAGTTTGCCGGGTTCGGGTGAAAATCCGGCAGCGCCGGTATTCATCGACGGCGTGAAGGTGAAGACGCTGCGCGGCGAGCGCATCGCGGAAGAATTCCAGCAAATCGTCAGCAAGTATGTCGAGCGCACCTACGGAAAGCGCGAAGAAACGTCCGCGGCATCAATCTAAAGACAGATGACTGAACAGAAGAAACGGCTCGAAAAACTGAGCGGCGTGAAGGGCATGAACGACATCCTCCCGCAGGATGCCGCGTTGTGGGATTTCTTCGAAACCACCGTCAAGTCGATGCTGCGGGCATACGGCTATCAGAACATCCGCACGCCGATCGTCGAACACACGCAGTTGTTCACGCGCGGAATCGGTGAAGTGACCGACATCGTCGAAAAAGAGATGTACAGCTTCACGGATGCGTTGAACGGTGAGCATCTGACCATGCGTCCGGAAAACACGGCGGCGGTCGTGCGCGCGACCATCGAGCACAATCTGCTGTACGACGGCCCGAAGCGCCTGTGGTACGTCGGCCCGATGTTCCGTCATGAGCGTCCGCAGCGCGGGCGTTATCGCCAGTTTCATCAGGTCGGCGTCGAAGCGCTCGGTTTCGCGGGTCCGGATACGGACGCGGAAATCATCATGATGTGCCAGCGTCTGTGGGACGATCTGGGTCTCACCGGCATTCGCCTCGAACTGAATTCGCTGGGTCAGGCGGAAGAGCGCGCGGCGCATCGCAAGGAACTGATCGCGTATCTGGAAAAGCACGCTGATTCGCTCGATGAAGAAGCGAAGCGCCGTCTCTACACAAACCCGCTGCGTGTGCTGGACACCAAAAATCCGGCGATGCAGGACATCGCGCAAAACGCGCCGAAGCTGGTCGATTTTCTCGGCGAGGAATCGCGCAAGCACTTCGACGGCGTGCAGCGTCTTTTCAAGGCGAACAACATTCCGTTCACGGTTAACCCGCGTCTCGTGCGCGGTCTCGATTACTACAATCTGACCGTGTTCGAATGGGTGACCGACAAGCTCGGCGCGCAGGGTACGGTGGCGGGTGGCGGCCGCTACGATCCACTCATCGAGCAACTCGGGGGCAAGCCGACGGCCGCGTGCGGCTGGGCGATGGGCGTCGAGCGCATCCTCGAATTGCTGAAGGAAGAAAAGCTCGTGCCGGACGACGAAGGCACGGACGTGTATGTCGTGCATCAGGGCGAAGCGGCAGCGGAGCAGGCGTTTATCGTGGCCGAGCGGTTGCGCGATACGGGCCTCGACGTCATTCTGCATTGCAGCCCGGACGGTGCATCGTCGAGCTTCAAATCGCAGATGAAAAAGGCCGACGCGAGCGGCGCGGCCTTCGCAGTCGTGCTCGGCGAGAACGAACTCGCGCAAGGCATGATCGGCGTGAAGCCGTTGCGCCGATCGGCCGGCGAACCGTCCGACGCGAGTAAGAACGAGCAAGTCAACGTTCCGGCGGAAGACTTGACCGAATATCTAATCAATGCGATGGTTGCATCCGCAGATGACGACGCTGCCTAAAAATTAGGCAACGCTGGCCGTGCGCATCGACGAAATCGAAACGAACCGTTTTCGCGCACGGCAATCGAAATGCAATCGCAGGGCAATGACACGCAGGAAGGAATAGCTGGACGATGAGCTATCACGACGAACAAGAATCGCTGGAAAACGTAAAGGCCTGGTGGGCCAAATGGGGTAACGCCACGACGTGGATCGTGCTCATCGCGCTCGTCATCGCGGCCGGATATAACGGCTGGAATTACTGGCAGCGCCGGCGGGCCGCGGAAGCCGCAGTGCTTTACGATCACCTGCAACAGACTGTGAACGGTAACGATCAGGCGCTGGTCGCACGCGTCGCCGCGGACATGGAAGATAAGTTCGGTAGCACGGCCTACGCCCAGATGACCGCGCTCACGGCAGCGAAAACGCTCTACACGGTGGGCAATCTGGCCGGCGCGAAGACCCAGTTGCAATGGGCCATCGACCACGCCAAGGATGCCGAGTACAAGCAGATCGCCAAGCTGCGCCTCGCGCTCATTTTGCTCGACGAAAAGAATTACGACGCGGGTCTGAAGCTGCTCGCGGACGAGCCGCTCGACGCGTTCAAGGGCGTCATCGCCGACCGCCGGGGCGATTTGCTCGCCGCGCAAGGCAAGCACGACGATGCGCGTGCGGCGTACAAGATCGCGCTCGGCTCGCTATCCGCGAACGACATCTCCGCGCGTCAGCTGATCCAGTTCAAACTCGATGCACTCGGCGGCTGAACGGCATCATCGTCCACCGATTCAATCCGAGCGTTAACCGCCGCGCCGCGGGTCGCCAGAACGGGACACGCGCAACGTGCCGATCAACCGAATTCAACTATCCATAATATTGCGTCCACTGATGACTTTTCTGAAACGCTACGCCGTGCCGTTCGCCTGCGCGATGATCGCCTTGCTGGCTGCCTGTTCGTCGACCAAGGATGACCGCCGCACGCCGACACCGCTCGTGGACTTCAAGCCGGTGCTGAACGTCAACCAGGCGTGGAAGGCAAGCGTCGGCAAGGCCGGGCGCTATCTGTTTTCGCTGGTCGCGGTGGGCGACTTCGTGTTTGCCGCGGGCGCGAACGGCAGCGTCGCCAAGATCGATGCGAAGACTGGCCAGGACGTCTGGCGTGTGAAGTTGAAAGACGATCTGTCGGCGGGCGTCGGCAGCGACGGCAATCTGACGGCGGTCGGCGGGCTGAAGGGCCAGGTCGATGTGCTCGGACCCGACGGCAAGCTCTTGTGGACGGCCACGGCGCCGGGCGAAATCGTCTCGCCGCCGCTCGTCGGCAACGATCTCGTCATCGTGCGCACGATCGACGGCAAGGTCATCGCGTTCAATTCGCAGACGGGCGAGCAGAAGTGGGTTTTCCAGTTGCGCGCGGTGCCGCTGAATCTGCGCGTATCGGCGGGCATGACGTTCGCGGGCAATCAGGCGGTGCTGGCGGGCTTCCCGGGCGGCGCGTTCGCCGCAATCAACCTGCAAACGGGCGATGCCTACTGGCAGGCGCCGGAGTCGTATCCGAAGGGCGTGACGGAAGTCGAGCGTATCAATGACGTGACCGGCGCGCCGGGACTGGTCGGAGCGGAGACGTGCGCGGTGACGTTCCAGGGCAAGATTGGTTGCTTCGATGCCAACTCGGGCCGTCCGGACTGGGAGCACACTTTCTCAAGCAACAGCGGTCTCGCGCAGAGCGAGCAGATCGTCGCGGCAGGCGATGACTGGTCGGTCGTGAACGCCTTCCGCACGCAGGACGGCACGCCGCTTTGGAAGAACGACAAGCTGAAGAATCGCGATGTCAGCGTGCCGTACATTTTGGGCCGCGCGGTCGTCGTGGGCGATTACAAGGGCTTCGTGCACTTCCTGTCGACGGACAACGGCGAGCTAGTCGGCCGCGTTCCGACCGATGGCAGCGCGATCACGGCCGCGCCGGTGCTGGCGGGCAACACGCTCGTCGTACAGACGAAGGACGGCGATCTCTACGGCTTCCGTCCGAGCAACTAAGCACGCGGTTTTCAAAAGTATCAGAAAGAACGAGCGCGCCGCTTTCACAGGCGGCGCGCTCAACAAAGAACCCGGCAACGAAAGCCGGGTCACAAGAACGAAGCGCGGACGCAGAAACCATCCGGCGCAACACGAAAGAATTCGGCCTCCAGCGAGGCGAACCCGGGGTTCGGACTACCGATCCCCGCCGGCAAGCCGAAACCATGCTAATTTTCGACAAGCGCAGTCATTGCGCGGCATCGCCGGAAACGGAACTCCGCATCCGAACAGCGTTTGCGCCGCACCCGCCTTGCGTTCAACCTTGAACAACATCAGATGAAACCCGTTATTGCCCTCGTTGGGCGCCCCAATGTGGGGAAATCGACTCTTTTCAACCGGCTCACGCGCTCACGCGATGCACTCGTCGCCGACTTGCCGGGCCTGACGCGCGACCGCCATTACGGCGAAGGCCGCGTGGGCGGCGAGCGTCCGTACCTCGTCGTGGATACGGGCGGTTTCGAGCCCGTCGCGAAGGACAGTATCCTGCACGAAATGGCGCGGCAAACGCGCCAGGCCGTTGAAGAAGCGGACATCGTCGTATTCATCGTCGATGGCCGTAACGGGCTTGCGCCGCAGGACAAGTCGATCGCGGATTATCTGTGCAAGACCGGCCGACCGCTCTTTCTCGTTGTGAACAAGGCCGAGGGCATGAAGTATTCGGCGGTCGCGGCGGACTTCTACGAGCTCGGTCTGGGCGATCCGCGCGCGATTTCCGCTGCGCACGGCGACGGCGTCGTCGAGATGATCAACGATGCGCTCGACATCGCCTATGCCGATCAGCCGGAAGAGACGGAAGAGGAAAAGGCGCAGCACGGCATCAAGATCGCGATCGTCGGGCGGCCGAACGTCGGCAAGTCGACCCTTGTGAACACGCTGATCGGCGAGGAGCGCGTGATCGCGTTCGACATGCCCGGCACCACGCGTGATTCGATCTATGTTGATTTTGAGCGACATGGCCGCAAATACACCTTGATCGACACGGCGGGCCTGCGTCGTCGCGGCAAGGTGTTCGAAGCGATCGAAAAGTTTTCGGTCGTGAAGACGCTGCAATCCATCTCCGATGCCAACGTCGTCATTTTGCTGCTCGACGCGCAACAGGACATCTCGGAGCAGGACGCGCATATCGCGGGCTTCGTCGTCGAACAGGGGCGCGCGCTGGTGGTCGGCGTGAACAAGTGGGATGGGCTCGATCCGCATGTACGCGAGTGCACCAAGGCCGATCTCACGCGCAAGCTCAAGTTTTTGGACTTTGCTAAATTCCACTACGTCTCGGCGCTGAAGAAGACGGGCATCAGTACATTGATGAAATCGGTCGATGAAGCCTACGCCGCTGCAATGGCCAAACTGCCGACGCCGAAGCTCACGCGCGCCCTGATCGAAGCCGTCGAATTTCAGCAGCCGCGCCGTCGCGGTCCGGTGCGTCCGAAACTGCGTTATGCGCACCAGGGCGGGCAAAATCCGCCGCTTATCGTCGTGCACGGCAACGCGCTCGATGCGATCACCGATACGTATAAGCGCTATCTGGAAGGGCGTTTCCGAGAAACTTTCAAACTGGTCGGCACTCCATTGCGAATCGAGTTCCGCTCCAGCAAGAATCCTTACGCGGACAAGGACTGAAAGCCGCGCGGGGCAAGCGTTTCGCCCATTGTCGGCCATTTGGCCGAAGTGGTGCAAAATAGAAAATCAGCTATAGTGTAGCGATTGTCGGCGGATCTCTTTTTCTTCGCCGACAATACATCCAACCTGCAAAAAAACACGGAGTTTGCTATGAGCAACAAAGGGCAATTGTTACAAGACCCGTTTTTGAACGCACTGCGTAAAGAGCACGTGCCGGTGTCGATCTATTTGGTTAACGGCATCAAGCTTCAAGGAAATATCGAATCTTTCGACCAGTACGTCGTGTTGCTCCGAAATACGGTCACCCAGATGGTCTATAAGCACGCCATTTCCACGGTCGTGCCGGCCCGTCCGGTGAATTTCCACCCGGACGCTGAATCGTCCTAAACCATGTTGCGACCGGCGCGGCTTTGCTCAAACGTCTAACGCCAATATTAAGCAACTCGCCGGTCGCTTCAAAAAATTAAACACATCAATTTGATCAATGCAGCGCTTGTCGGCATCGACTTCGGAAAGATCGATTTCGAAGCCAGTCTCGAAGAACTCAGTCTGCTTGCACAAAGTGCAGGCGCCCATCCCGCCGTCACGCTCACCGGCCGCCGGCTAGCCCCGATGCCAAGATGTTCATCGGCAGCGGCAAGGTCGAGGAATTGCGTCTCTCCTGTGAGGCGAACGACGTCGAACTCGTCATCTTCAATCACGCACTCGCGCCCGCGCAGCAACGTAATCTGGAAGTTGCGCTGAATCGTCGCGTGGTGGATCGCACGAGCCTGATCCTCGATATTTTTGCGCAGCGCGCCCGCAGCCATGAAGGCAAGCTGCAGGTCGAACTCGCGCAACTGCAATATTTGTCGACGCAGCTCACGCGCATGGACTCACCTCGAACGGCAGAAGGGCGGTATCGGTCTGCGCGGTCCGGGTGAAACGTAGCTCGAAACGGACCGTCGTCTGATCGGCGAGCGCATCAAGGCGCTCAAGTCGCGGTTCGAGAAGTTGCGCCGTCAGCACGGCACGCAGCGCCGGCAACGCGAACGCAATCGCACGATGTCGGTGTCGCTGGTCGGCTATACGAACGCGGGCAAGTCCACGCTGTTCAATGCGCTGACTAAGGCGCAGGCGTATGCGGCCAATCAGCTCTTCGCCACGCTGGATACCACTTCCTGCCGCGTCTATCTCGGCGAGGAAGCGGGGCATGTCGTCGTGTTGGATACGGTCGGTTTCATCCGCGAATTGCCGCACCAGCTGGTCGCGGCGTTTCGCGCGACGCTTGAGGAAACCATCCACGCGGATTTGCTGCTTCATGTCGTCGATGCATCGAGCGCGGTGCGCCTCGATCAGATCGATCAGGTGAACGAGGTGTTGCGCGGCATCGGCGCGGACGATATTCGCCAGGTTCTCGTCATCACAATAAGATCGATGCGGTGCCCGAGCTCGCAGCCCGCGGCGAGGCGATTGAAAGGGACGAGTATGGTAATATTTCGCGCGTTTTCCTAAGCGCACGCACGGGTCAAGGGCTCGACGCGCTGCGCGCCTGCCATCGCCGAAATCGCATCGGCGGAAGAGGTCGACGAAGGTCCGGGTCAGCCCAGCGTGCTCGCCGAACTCGCCCATTCGCACGACGCCACCGAAGCAACAGAATCCACGCAGTCCGGGTCTAACGACACACACGACACGAACGCACGGCCGGAAAACCAGCGGCCAGCCGATGAGCGTGTCGGCCAGATCGGCCATAAGGTTCCCGAGCACGGACACTGAACGGCTCCGGATGATATCGACCCGGCTTAAGACCCGGCTGTCTCAAGGTGAATCACCGAGTGAACGAATACAAAGAGCGGAGCCACCGGCAGCATCTGCCTGCTGTTTTTTCGATCAATGATCCGCGCTGGGGGCGGGGCGGCGGCAATGGCGTGAAGAATGACGCCAAGCGTCCGCAAGACAACCAGCGTCCCAATGGCAAGGACGAAGGTCCGCCCGATCTCGATGAAATGTGGCGCGAGTTCAACCGGCGCATCGCCAGCATGTTCGGGCGCAAGCCCGGCAACGGCGGCCCGCGCGACAACGGCAACGGGCGCGGCTCGAAGATCGGCGCCGGTATCGTCATTGGCGTGCTGATCGCCATTTATCTCGGCAGCGGCGTGTTCGTCGTGCAGGACGGGCATGTGGGCGTCGTGTCGCAGTTCGGGCATTATCGTCAGACGGTCACGCAGGGCATTCACTGGCGTCTGCCGTATCCGTTCCAGAGCACCGATATCGTCGATACCTCGCAGATTCGCTCCGTCGAGATCGGCCGGGGCGCGGCCCTCTCGCAAGGCAACGTGCGCGATGCGTCGCTTCTCACGAACGAAGCCGATATCGTCGATGTGCGTTTCGCTGTGCAATATCAGATCAAATCGCCGACGGACTTTCTGTTCCGCAGTCTCGATCCCGATCAAAGCGTGACGCAGGCCGCGCAAGCCGCCGTGCGTGAAATCGCGGGCGGGCTGTCGACGGACGATCTGCTCTACAAGGGTCGCGACGCGCTGCGCGGGCGGCTGGTCGAAGCCATCCAGCGTTCGCTCGATGCCTACCGCACCGGTCTGCAAGTGACCGGCGTCACGGTGCAGAGCGTGCAGGCGCCGCAGCAAGTGCAGTCGGCGTTCGAGGAAGCGTCGCGCGTGCGTCAGGACAACGAGCGCGCCCGCGATACCGCACAGGCCTACGCCAATCAGCTGGTGCCGCGCGCGAAGGCCGATGCGCAGAAGCTCATCGACGAAGCGACGGCTTACAGCAATCGCGAAGTCACGCAGGCGCAAGGCGATGCCGAGCGCTTCAAAGAGGTCTACGCGGAGTATTCGAAAGCGCCCGCGGTCATCCGTCAACGCATGTACCTGGACACGATGCAGCAGATCTACTCGCGCACTACGAAGGTTTTCGTGGACAGCAAGGCTGGCAATAACGTGGTGTATCTGCCGCTCGACAAACTGGTCGAGGCGAACCGTCAGCAGGCGGCGTCCTCTGCCGCCGAAACGACGAGCGCGGCCAGTGCACCGGCCGAAGCGCCGCAAGCGCGTCCGCAAAACGCGCAACCGGCGTCCGCGCCTGCAAGCGCGGCCAGCAATGCCGGCGCCAGCGATCCGATGCGCTCCCGCGATGCCTTCCGCTCGCGCAGCCGCTCCGAAGACCTGCAATAAGGAGCGCGAACATGAATCGAATCATTGCGTTCGTCGTCGCGGTTGTGATCGTGCTGTTCATTGGCTCATCGATGATCTTCACGGTCGATGAACGACATGCCGGCATCGTGTCGTCGCGCGGCGACAGCAACGCCACGGCGGCCGGTCCCGGCCTGCATTTCAAGCTGCCGCCGCCGTTCCAGACGCTTACGCTCATCGATGCGCGTACGCTCACCATCGATGAAGCCGGCGCGGACCGCTTCAACACGTCCGACAAGAACGAAGTGCTGGCGAACACGGTGATTAAGTATCGCGTCGCCGATCCCTTGAAGCTCTTCCTGAGTAACGAGAAGAACACGCAGACGGCGCAGGAGCGCATCGTCGCGCTGGCGCGTACGGCGCTCGCCAGCGCGTTCGCGAAGCACACGCTCGGCGAAGCGCTCGCCAATCAGCAGGCGCTCGCAAGCGAAGCGCAGAAGTCCGTGGAAGACTCAGCGGCGTTCGGCGTGCAGCTCGTCGATCTGCAGATGACGCGCATCGACTTTCCTGTGGCGGTGGCGGATTCCGTGTACAAGCGCATGATCGCGGCGCGCCAGCAGGCGGCAGCAAACGAGCGCGCGAAGGGCACGGCGGAAGCGGACAAGATCAAGGCCGACGCCGAGCGCGAACAGCAGCAGATTCTCGCCGATGCCTACAGCCAGGCGCAGTCGATCAAGGGCGAGGGCGACAGCAAGGCGACGGCGATCGCAGCCGACGCCTACGGGCGCGATCCGCAGTTCTACCAGTTCTATCAGAGTCTCGAAGCGTATAAGAAGACCTTCAAGCCGGGCGACGTGATGGTCGTCGATCCGAGCAGCGACTTCTTCCGTTTCATGCGCGGGCCGAACGGCGGTGGCGAGGATTCGTCCGCCGCTGCATCGACGGCCAGACGCTGAAACGTGCCTATGCCGCGCGCGTCCGGTCATCCGGAGGCGCGCGGCTTTTTCTGCCTTGAGACATGCTCGAGACGTTACTGCTCGCTATCGCGCTGATGCTGATCATCGAAGGGATGTTTCCCTTTGTGTTTCCCACCGCCTGGCGGGACAGGTTCCGCCGCATCGTGGAGCGGCCGACGCATCACATACGCATCGGCGGTTTGATCGCGATGGCGCTCGGGCTGATTCTGCTGCTCATCGCCACCTGATTTCGCCTAATCTTTTCTTAGCTCCCGTCCCCGCGCGAACCACCACGCGCTTCGTAGGAAACGTATCGATGTCCACCTGGTTACTTCCCGAGAATATCGCCGACGTGTTGCCGTCGGAAGCCCGCAAGATCGAAGAGCTGCGCCGTCATTTGCTCGACCGTTTCCGTTCGTACGGCTACGAACTAGTGATGCCGCCGATGCTCGAGTATCTCGAATCGCTGCTGACGAGCGGCGGAAGCGACCTGAATCTGCGTACCTTCAAGCTCGTCGATCAATTGTCCGGCCGCACGCTCGGCCTGCGCGCGGATATTACGCCGCAGGTGTCGCGTATCGATGCGCATTTGCTGAATCGTCAGGGCGTGACGCGCCTTTGTTACGCGGGCGTGGTGCTGCACACGCGTCCGCGCGGGCTGCACGCGACGCGCGAGCAGATTCAGATCGGCGCGGAAATCTACGGTCATGCGGGTCTGGAAGCGGATCTCGAAATCCAGCAATTGATGCTCGATTCGCTGCGTCTCGCGGGTTTGACCAAGGTGCGGCTGGACTTGTGCCACGCGGGCGTGTTGCGCGCGCTGCTGGAACTGGAGCCGGCGGCGGCATCGCTGGGCGAAGCGCTGTACGAGGCGCTCGCGAGCAAGGACGTGCCGCGTCTGCACGAACTGACCGCGCATCTCGGCCAGGTGCCGCGCGAGGCGCTGCGCGCGCTGCCGTCACTGTACGGCGATGCATCAGTGCTGACCATCGCGCGCGGCCGTCTGCCGAATCTGCCGGTGATCGCGCGCGCGCTAGATGATCTGGCGTTCCTTGCATCGCAAGTCGAAGGCGCGGAACTAATGATCGATCTTGCCGATCTGCGCGGCTACGCATATCACAGCGGCGTGATGTTCTCGGCGTACGTCGACGGCGTGCCGAACGCGGTCGCGCGCGGCGGCCGTTATGACGATGTCGGCCTTGCGTACGGCCGTGCGCGTCCGGCGACGGGCTTCTCGCTCGATCTGCGCGAAGTGGCGCGCATTTCCCCCGTCGATGCACGCGGCAGCGCGATCCTCGCGCCGTGGAAGCACGACGAACCGCTTCGCGCCGCGATTTCCGCCCTGCGCGATGCCGGCGAAGTCGTGATTCAGGCGCTGCCCGGCCACGAGCACGATCTCGATGAATTCGCATTCGATCGCGTGCTGATCGAACGAAACGGGGCGTGGACAGTGGAGCCGCGTACCTGAATAGGTGCCTGAGCGCAAAGCGTTTTTTCCGATGCTTTGCGCGTTCATGGTGAAAATCACGAAATCACGAAACGTATCCCGAAAAATTCGGAACCTCGCGGGAACATAGGTTAAATACGTCTTTAACCAGCTTACGAAACAACATGTCTGCCAGTGCAGTGAATGTGAACCCAGGGCGCAATGTCGTCGTGGTGGGCACCCAGTGGGGTGATGAGGACAAGGGCAAGAGATCGTCGACTGGCTGACGGACCACGCCCAAGGCGTCGTGCGCTTCCAGGGCGGTCACAACGCCGGGCACACGCTCATCATCGGCGGCAAGAAAACCATTCTGCGCCTCATCCCGTCCGGCATCATGCGTGTCCCGGCACGGCGTGCTACATCAGCAATGGCATCGTGTTGTCGCCGGAAGCGCTGTTCAAGGAAATCGACGAACTGGTAGCGGTGGGTGTCGACGTCCAGAAGCGTCTGTTCATTTCCGAAGCCGCCACGCTCGTTTTCCCGTACCACGTCGCCATCGATCAAGCGCGCGAAGCCAAGCGCGGCGCGAGCAAGATCGGCACGACCGGTCGCGGTATCGGACCGGCTTACGAAGACAAGGTGGCGCGACGCGGCCTGCGCGTGCAGGATCTCTTTGACCGCGCCGGGTTCGAGGAACATCTGTGTGAAGCGCTCGATTTCCACAACTTCGTGCTGACGCAGTATCTCGGCGCGAAGGCTGTCGATTTCCAGCAAACGCTCGAGACCATGCTCGGTTACGCCGATCGTCTCGCGCCGATGGTCACCGACGTCTCCCGTCGTCTCTATGACGCCAACCACGCCGGCAGCAATCTGCTGTTCGAAGGCGCGCAAGGCACGCTGCTCGATATCGATCACGGCACGTATCCGTACTCACCGTCGAGCAATTGCGTGGCGGGCGCGGGCATCGGGTCGCAGCGTCTGAACTACATTCTCTGCATTATGAAGGCGTATTGCACGCGCGTCGGTTCGGGCCCGTTCCCGAGCGAACTGTACGACGCCGACAATGCGCAGCGTCAGGATCCGGTCGGGCTGAATCTGGCGACCGTCGGCAAGGAATTCGGTTCAGTCACCGGCCGGCCGCGGCCCACCGGCTGGCTGGATGCCGCAGCTCTGCGCCGCTCGATCTAGATCAACGGCATTTCGGGTCTGTGCATGACCAAGCTCGACGGCCTCGACGAAGTGAAGCTCTGCACGGGCTACACGCTCGATGGCAAGCCGGTCGATATCCTGCCGCGAGGAGCCTCGGAAGTGGCGCGTTGCGAGCCGGTGTACGAAACGTTCGGCGGCTGGAAGGAAAGTACCATCGGCATCACGCAATGGGACAACCTGCCGGAAAACGTGCGCAAGTACCCGTCGCGGGTGCAGGAAGTCGCCGGCGTGCCGATCGACATGGTGTCGACTGGTCCGGACCGCGACGAAACTATCCTGCTTCGTCATCCGTTCAAGGTCTGAGGCGCGTGAGCGTTTCAGATCGAGCCGGACGCTGTAAAGAATGTGGCCGCCAATCAGCGGCCACATTTCGTATATAACCGTAATTTGCATTTGAAAGAGCCTGACATGATCGCGATAACCGACCCGCGTAACGACGACAAGAACCTCTGGGTCAACTGGGACGAATATCACCGGTTGATCGAACTTCTCGCGCTGAAGGTGCACGAATCCGGCTGGAAGTTCGACAAGATCTTGTGCCTCGCGCGCGGCGGCCTGCGCGTAGGCGATCAGCTTTCGCGTATTTATGATCTACCGCTGGCCATTCTCGCGACGAGTTCGTATCGCGAGGCGGCGGGCACGGAGCAGGGCGATCTCGAATCGCGCAATACATCACGATAACGTGTGGCGAGCTGCACGGCAACGTGCTGCTGGTCGACGATCTGGTCGATTCCGGCGTCACGCTCGCGCGCGTGCAGGAGCATCTGACGGAGCGTTATCCGGCGATCACCGTCGTGCGCTCGGCGGTGCTCTGGTACAAGGCGTGCTCGAAGGTCACGCCGGATTACCACGTGCAGTTTTCTGGAAACGAACCCGTGGATTCATCAGCCGTTCGAAGAATGGGATACCGTCCGTCCGCACAATCTGGGCGCGTGGATCAAGCGCGGCATGCAAAACGGCCGCGCCTGAAACACGGCTCCGTTGCGAAGAATGAAACACGGCTCCGTTGCGAAGAACAGACGCCGCTGCGTCCGGTTCAGACCGGACGCAGCGGCGTTTTGTTTGGCGAAGGCATGTGCAACGTACCGGGCAACGCGGGCGGAACACGGTGCTACACTCACACTCGCAACTTTCGCCGCAGTGCAGCAAAGTGTCGATTCGAGTTCGGCACGGGGTAACTTTGCGGGCCGCGTTAGATAGAATGGCGTTCGATTTTCTTCCGCTCTGGACGGATATTTCGCTTTTATGACTAACATGAGTCACGCGCAAGAGCACAAACAACCGTTGCCGACCCTTGCGCTCGCGGCCATCGGCGTCGTGTTCGGCGACATCGGCACGAGTCCACTCTATTCGTTGAAGGAAGCCTTCAGCCCGTCGCACGGCATCGGGCTGTCCGAGCAATCCATTCTCGGCGTCATTTCCTTGCTCTTCTGGGCGATCGTCATGGTCGTCGCCGTCAAATACGTGCTGTTCGTCATGCGCGCCGACAACAACAGCGAAGGCGGCGTGTTCGCCATGACGACGCTTGCGCTGCGCAGTACGAAATCGACCGGCAAAGTCTCCGGCGTGCTGATGATGCTCGGCATCTTCGGCGCCTGCATGTTTTATGGCGATGCCGTCATCACGCCCGCGATGTCGGTGATTTCGGCGGTGGA
Organism: Candidatus Burkholderia humilis; assembly: GCA_001184405.1. Classification (GTDB taxonomy): domain Bacteria; phylum Pseudomonadota; class Gammaproteobacteria; order Burkholderiales; family Burkholderiaceae; genus Caballeronia; species Caballeronia humilis. The sequence goes on along the minus strand of LFMX01000012.1, from coordinate 33,681 downwards.
AGGGCTGGAGCTCGCCGCGCTGAAGCTCACGCCGTACGTCATTCCGATCACTATAGTTATCCTTATTCTGCTGTTCTGGATTCAGCGGCACGGCACGGCGGTCGTCGGCAAGCTGTTCGGCCCGATCATGCTGGTCTGGTTCCTGACGCTGGCCGTGCTGGGCGCGTATCACATCATTCAGGCGCCGGCCGTGCTCGTCGCGCTGAATCCTTACTACGCGGCGTCGTTCATGGCGGAGCATGTGTTGCAGGCGTATATCGTGCTCGGTTCGGTCGTGCTGGTGCTGACCGGCGCCGAAGCGCTGTACGCCGACATGGGCCACTTCGGCGCCAAGCCCATTCGATACGGCTGGTACGGCCTCGTGATGCCGTCGCTGTTGCTCAATTACTTCGGCCAGGGCGCGCTGCTGATGCACTCGCCGAACGCCATCGAAAGTCCGTTCTTTTTGCTCGCGCCCGACTGGGCTTTGCTGCCGCTCGTGATTCTCTCGACGATCGCGACGGTCATCGCATCACAGGCTGTGATTTCGGGCGCGTATTCGCTGACGAGTCAGGCCATTCAGCTTGGCTACGTGCCGCGCATGAAGATCCTGCATACGTCGGAACTGGCGATCGGCCAGATCTATATTCCGCTCGTCAACTGGATGCTGCTGTTCATCATCCTGTGCATCGTGATCGGCTTCAAGAGTTCGGAGAATCTGGCCGCCGCGTACGGTCTCGCCGTGACCACGACCATGCTGACGACCACCATCCTCGTGTCGGTGGTGATGGTGAATCTGTGGGGCTGGAACCGCTGGCTCGTCGGCGCGATGATCACCGTGTTTCTCGTCATCGACATTGGCTTTTTCGGTGCGAGCCTGCTGAAGATCGAGCAGGGCGGCTGGCTGCCGTTGTGTATCGGCGGTGCGCTCTTTTTCCTGCTGATGACGTGGTACAAGGGCCGCATGATCGTGAAGGATCGCACGGCCGCCGACGGTATTCCGCTAATGCCGTTCCTGCAGGGCTTGCTTGCACATCCGCCGCATCGGGTATCGGGTACGGCGATTTATCTGACCGGCAGTGATTCGCTCGTGCCCGTGAGCCTCTTGCACAACCTGAAGCACAACAAGGTACTGCACGAACGCACGATTTTCCTGAACTTCGTCACGCGCGATATTCCTTATGTCGATGACGTGCATCGGCTCGAAGTGAAGGATATCGGCGGCGGTCTGTTCCTCGTGAAAGCGGCGTACGGCTTCAACGAAACGCCGGACGTGAAGGCCGTGCTCGAACAAATCACGCGCTCGCACGCGATGACCTTCGAGCTCATGGATACGTCCTTCTTCATGGCGCGTGAAACCGTGGTGCCGACGGAATTGCCCGGCATGTCGGTGTGGCGCGAGCGCGTGTTTGCGTGGATGCATCAGAATGCCGCGAAGCCGACGGACTTCTTCAGCATTCCGGCGAATCGTGTCGTGGAACTGGGAACGAAGATCGAAATCTGACGCTTCTTTGCCAAGCGCCGCAAAAGAAAAACCCCACGCCGAAACGTGGGGTTTTTTGTTGGCAGACTAAGCCGTTAGCGTTTCAGTTTTGCGAACGCTGCGGCCATCGCGCCGGCCGGTTCAGACTCGCGACGCTGCTGCGGGCGCTGGCCCGCGCGGCGATCCTGCCGCCGCCTTACCGCTCGACGGCGACGAAGACGCCTGCGCGACGTCATCGTTGAGACGCATGGTCAGCGCGATCCGCTGGCGTTTCACATCGACTTCGAGCACCTTCACCTTGACGACCTGACCCGCCTTCACGACTTCATGCGGATCCTTGATGAACTTCGTCGACATTGCCGACACGTGCACGAGTCCGTCCTGATGCACGCCGATATCCACGAATGCGCCGAACGCGGCCACGTTCGTCACGACGCCTTTGAACATCATGCCCGGCACGAGATCGGAAATTTTCTCGATGCCTTCCTTGAACGTCGCCGTCTTGAACTCGGGACGCGGATCGCGGCCCGGCTTTTCGAGCTCGCTGAGAATGTCGCGCACGGTCGGCAGGCCGAATCGGTCATCGACGAATTCGGTCGGTGAAAGGCCCGTCAGCGCCTCGCGTTGCCGAGCACATCGCCGATATGCTTCTTGATCTTGGCGAGAATACGTTTGACGACCGGATACGCCTCCGGGTGCACCGACGAGCGATCCAGCGGATTCTCGCCGTTGTTGATGCGCAAAAAGCCCGCAGCCTGCTCGAAGGTCTTGTCGCCCAGACGCGGCACCTTTTTCAGATGATCGCGCGACGGGAACGGCCCGTTGGCATCGCGATAATCGACGATATTGTGCGCCAATGTTGCGTTCAGCCCCGACACGTGCGCGAGCAGCGCCACCGACGCCGTGTTCGCATCCACGCCGACCGCGTTCACGCAATCCTCGACGACGGCATTGAGCGAACGCGCCAGTTTGCGCTGATTCACATCGTGCTGATACTGGCCGACCCCGATCGCTTTCGGCTCGATCTTGACGAGTTCGGCGAGCGGATCCTGCAAACGCCGCGCGATGGACACCGCGCCGCGCAGCGACACGTCCAATTCCGGAAACTCTTTCGCCGCGAGTTCCGACGCCGAATACACCGACGCGCCCGCTTCTGACACGACGATCTTCTGCAGCTTCAACTCCGGATGTTTCGCGATGAGCTCGCTCGCGAGCTTATCCGTTTCGCGCGATGCCGTGCCGTTGCCGATCGAGATCAGTTCCGCCTGCGTGGCCGCGCGATGCGCGCGAGCTTGGCGAGCGAGCCGTCCCAATCGCGGCGCGGTTCGTGCGGATAAATCGTGTCGGGTGCGAACAGCTTGCCGGTGCGATCGACGACGGCAACCTTCACGCCCGTGCGCAGACCCGGATTGAGCCGATCACGGCTTTCGGACCCGCGCGCGCGGCCAGCAGCAAATCCTTCAGATTGCGCGCGAACACGCGAATGGCTTCGTGTTCGGCTTCCTCGCGCAGTTGCGTAAGCAGTTCCGTTTCGATATGCGGCTGCACCTTCACGTGCCAGCACCAGCGGCACACGTCCGACAGCCATTTGTCCGCCGCGTGCCCGCGATTCACGATGCCGAAGTGCCCCGCGATCATCGATTCACACGGATGCGGAATTTGCGCGTCGAGTTCTTCGCCGAGGCCCAGCTTCACGCTCAGCACGCCCGCGTTGCGCCCGCGGAACAACGCCAGCGCCCGATGCGACGGCACCGTGCGGACGGTTTCGCTGTAATCGTAGTAATCGCGGAATTTTTCGCCTTCCTCGTTCTGCTTGCCGTCGACCACGCTCGACATGACAAGCCACTGACTGAACAGATGCTCGCGCAGTTTGCCGAGAATTTCCGCCGTTTCGCCGAATTGCTCGGAGAGAATGTCGCGCGCGCCGTCGAGCGCGGCTTTGGTGTCCGCGACGCCTTTGTCGGCATCGACGAATTTCGCGGCTTCGGTTTGCGGATCGGCGAGCAGCGCCTGCGCGAGCGGGCTCGAGTCCGGCTTCGCGCGCGATCTGCGCCCGCGTGCGGCGCTTGGGCTTGTACGGCAGATACAGGTCTTCGAGCACCTGTTTGCTGTCCGCGCCTTCGATGGCTGTGCGCAGTTCGCCGGTGAGTTTGCCTTGTTCGTCGATGATCGACAGGATCGCGGCGCGGCGGTCTTCTAGTTCGCACAGATAGAGCAGGCGTTCTTCGAGCGTGCGCAGTTGCGTATCGTCGAGATTGCCGGTCACTTCCTTGCGGTATCGTGCGATGAACGGCACGGTCGAGCCTTCGTCGAGAAGCTGCACGGCGGCAGCGACCTGACGCGGCTGCACGGTGAGTTCGGTTGGCGCTGCGCTGCGCTGTACGATCTTGAGTGCTACGGTTTCCGTCATGGTTGCGCTGTCTGCTGGCTCGTCAGGGCCTCAGGCGCCCGCCGCACGCGTTTGCATCGGAGGCAAGCGGCACGGGCGAAAAGAGTGAGCGGGCGGGTTGCTGAAGCTGGGCATTTTGCCATAAATGCCGAAGCGCTCCGGAGCGCGGTGATAGAATTTGGGCATCGCGCGCGTCCTTTCCATCTGCTTCACGCATCTGATTCCCGATCACGTTGCCGTTAATTCATTTGCCCACATTGCGCCTTTCAGAGGCTTTGCCGTCCGGTTCGTTTGGCCGATACGCTGGCTTCGCGCTTTCTGTCGCGATCGCGGCGCTGTCGCCGCTCGGCGCGTTCGCGCAGTCTCCGAATCCGATCGATTCGACGACGTCCGTCGCCGCGAAACCGCTCGATACAACGACCGCCTCGCAAGACACCGATGCCGCGCTCCGAGCCGATTTCGAGCGCCGCCAGAAGGCGCTCGACAAGCGCACGCAGCAAAACGATTACGCCTACGGCGTGAAGCACGACTGCTACAGCAAGTTCTTCGTGAACCACTGTCTCGACGGCGCGCGTAACGAAATGCGCGAAAAGCGTCAGCAGATCCGTCAGGAACAGCTCGCGCTCGACGACGAGCAGCGCGCCGAACGCGCCAAGGAGCGCGATCAGCAGACGGCGATCAAGCAGGCGCAGTACGAAGCCGATGCGCTCAATCGCGCGGCCGCGGAAAAGTCGAATCAGCAGGCGTTCGAAGACAAGCAGCGCCAGAACGCGCTGGCGGCGGCGCAGCGTAACGCCGAGGCGCCGCAGCGCGCGGCGAATCAGGCGGCGTACGATCGCAAGCAGGCGGACTTCCAGAAGAAGCTCGACGAAGCGCGCGCCCGCGGCGGCGTGCAGGACGCACAGGAACGCGAGCAAAAGACGCAGCGTTACGAGCAGAAGCAGCATGCCGCCACGCATCGCGCGGAAGTCGAGGCGCGTCAGAAGGAAGCGGCGCGCAAGCAGTAGGAAAAGGCGCAACAGGCACAGCAGCAAGAGCAGTTGAAACAGCAACAGCAGCAAAGTCAGTAGCGCAGGACGTTCGGGATTTCGTCCCGGGCGATGAAGGATGAGAAAGGAGGCGAGCATGCAGCAGCGCTTGAACGCACCCCGACAACCTGCCGTGGATCCAGCCATGATCCGCGATCGCATCGCGCAATTGCAGGAGGAACATCATGGCCTCGATGCGCTCATCGACAAGCTGGTCGGCATCGACGATCTTGAGCTGAGGCGCTTGAAAAAGCGCAAGCTCAAGGTGAAAGACACCATTTTGCTGCTGCAACTGCAACTGCAACTGCAACTGCAACTGCAATTGGACAGCGACATGCATTGAGCTGCGCGGCGCAGTATGTTGATCACGGGCGCTTCGCCGCCCGCTGTGCATCGGCGCGCTGCAGGATCGAATCCGCTTTGAACTCACCCGCACAATCCCGCGAAGCCGAACCGCTCGCGCTCACCGAGAAACGCCGCGTCGAACTCGACGCGATCTTTTCCGCCGATGGCCTGCTCGCGCGCGCGATCGATGGTTATCGGCCGCGCGCGTCGCAAATCGATATGTCGCGCGCCGTCGCCGCCGCAATGGAAGCGTCCGGACGCGCGATGCCCGAGCCCGCCATGTTCGAGGCGCAGCGCCGTCCCGCGCACAAGCTCGGGCCATCGGACAAGCCGTATGCGCCGGAGGACGACACGGCGGACGAGATCGGCATTGCCACGGCCAAGGCGGCCATCGACGGCGGCGAGAACACGCTGATCGTCGAAGCGGGCACGGGCACCGGGAAAACGTACGCGTATCTCGTGCCAGCCATGTTGTGGGGCGGCAAGGTGATCGTATCGACTGGTACGAAGCACTTGCAGGATCAGCTTTTTCAGCGCGATATCCCAACTGTGCGCGATGCGCTCGCCGTGCCGGTTTCGGTCGCCATGCTCAAGGGCCGCGCGAATTATCTGTGTCACTACTATCTCGAGCGCACGGCGGACAACGGCCGGCTGCCGACGCGTCAGGACACCGCGCATCTGCAGGAAATCGTGCGGTTCGCGAAGATCACGCGCACCGGCGACAAGGCCGAACTCGCGAGCGTGCCGGAAAACTCGCCCGTCTGGCCGATGGTCACGTCCACGCGCGACAACTGTCTCGGTCAGGATTGCCCGCATTACAAGGAATGTTTCGTGATGCAGGCGCGCAAGGAGGCCCAGCAGGCGGATATCGTGGTGGTGAATCATCACCTCTTTTTCGCCGATGTCATGCTGCGCGACACCGGCATGGCCGAATTGCTGCCGACATCGAACACGATCATCTTCGACGAGGCGCATCAGCTTCCCGAAACCGCGACGCTCTTTTTCGGCGAAACGCTCTCGACCACGCAACTGCTCGAACTCGCCCGCGATACCGTCGCCGAAGGCTTGAGCCATGCGCGCGATGCTGCCGACTGGACCAAGCTCGGCGCCGCGCTGGAACGCGCCACGCGCGATCTGCGCCTCGCGTTCAAGGACGATTCCGCGCATTTTTCGGTCGGCCAGTTGCCCGACAGTCATCCGGTCTTCGATGCGCTCGACATGCTCGAAACGCATCTCGACGCGCTCACGTCGGCGCTGTCCAAGCACGCGGAGCAGGCGGAATCGTTGCAGGCGCTGGTACGTCGCGCGCGCGAGTTGCAGGATTTGCTGTCCGGCTGGACCACGCCGCCGACGGAGCTCGAACGCGCGGTCGTCGCGGACGAGGAAACCGCCGCCGAAGCAGCGAAGCACGAACCGAACGAGATGGTGCGCTGGATCGAAGTGTTTTCGCACACCGTTCAATTGCACGAAACGCCCCTGTCCGTCGCGCCGATTTTTGCCAAGCAGCGCGCCGGCGTGCCGCGTGCGTGGATTTTCACGTCGGCGACGCTGTCCGTGCGCGGCGACTTCACGCACTACGCAGCGCAAATGGGCCTGAATTCGCGCCGTTCGATGACCTTGCCCAGCCCGTTCGATTACCCGTCGCAAGGGCTCTTGTACGTGCCGCGCAATCTGCCGCAGCCGTCGTCACCGCAATTCACCGACGCCGTGTTCGAAGCCGCGCTGCCGGTGATCGAGGCGTCAGGCGGCGGCACGTTCGTGCTGTGCACGACCTTGCGCGCGGTGGATCGCATCGCGACGCGTTTGCGTGATGTGATCGAGCGTCGCGGCTGGGACAATCCGCTGCTCGTTCAAGGCGATGCAAGCCGCACCGAGTTGCTCGACCGTTTTCGCGCGTACGGCAACGCCATTCTGGTGGGCAGTCAAAGCTTCTGGGAAGGCGTCGATGTGCTCGGCGATGCGCTGTCGCTCGTCGTCATCGATAAATTGCCGTTCGCACCGCCGGACGATCCGGTGCTCGCCGCGCGTCTCGATGCGCTCACGAAAAAGGGCTTGAGCCCGTTTGCCGTACATCAGTTGCCGCAGGCGGTCATTACGCTCAAGCAGGGCGCGGGGCGGCTGATTCGCGCGGAAACGGATCGCGGCGTGCTGATGATTTGCGATACGCGTCTCGTCGATAAACCGTACGGCCGGCGCATCTGGCAAAGCCTGCCGCCGTTCAAACGCACGCGCGAAATCGATGTGGTGCGCGAGTTCTTCAGCGAATCGCCGGACGAGGCGGTGCAGAGCGAAGAATAATCGGCAGCGTTTTATCGAGCCCAATACGAGCAGTTGACAACGTTTTCAATCGCCTGCTCGATGCGCTCCTCGGCGTTCGAATGACGCTGCGCGCTGTGAATCCTCTCCGTCTTCTGAAAGACGACGCTTTGCCCGAATTCCGTTAGCGCCTGGAGCAAGGGCGTTGTTTCATCGACGGGATTCGTTTGATGGCCGGTTTTCACGTCGCGACTCGATCCGATGGTCTGAAGGCGCGCAACATGCCACAAACGATACGGATTGCTACATTTTTACGTAAAAATTGGGATATTTCGTGCAATAAAAAAGGGCGTCCATAGACGCCCTTTTTTCAACTGCATCGGTGAAACAAGGTCACCAGATCTGATACCACGCCTTTTCCGTGCCCGGACGCTTCTTGCCCGTGACATACGGGCTGTCGGGGAACGTAGCGGCGAGCACGCGCTTGGTGTCATCGGCAAGTTGCGGCTGATCGAGTCTCTGATACGACAGCATCATGATATGCAGCGCGTCTTCGGTTGCCGGTGCGTTCTTGTACTCGCGAATGGCGAGCTGCGCGCGGTTGATGGCGGCGACATACGCGCCACGGCGGTAGTAATAGTCCGCCGCGTGCACTTCATGCGATGCCAGCGCGTTCACGATATAACGCATGCGCTGCGCGGCATCCGGCGCGTACTTGCTTTGCGGATATTTATCGACGACGACCTTGAACGGGTCATACGACTCGCGCAGCGACTTCGGATCGCGCTCGCTCATGTCCTGACCGGAGAAGCGGCCGAAAAGACCGAGGTCGTCGTTGAAGTGGATCATGCCCTTGAGATAGTACGCGTACGAAATCTCGGGGTGATCCGGATGCAGCTTGATGAAGCGGTCGATCGCCTGATCCGCGTTGGCCGTTTCGCCGTCTTTCCAGCTGCAGTACGCCACATTGATCTGCGCCTGCTGCGCGAAGTGACCGAACGGATCGCGGCCTTCGAGCGCTTCGAAGTACTTGGCGCACTTGCCCCAGTCGCGGCCGTTCAGCGCGTCCTGAGCCTCCGTATATAATTTGTTGTTATTCCAAGTTGCCGTTTCATCGGTCTTCTCGGGCAGGCCGTGACAGGCCGTGACAATGGCGACGCTCACGGCCAGCGCCAGATACTTGATCGATTGCTGCATCGAGTGATGAATGGTGTTGAAGGCTCGCATCAGTGCTTGCTGTTCCTGGCTGAATCTGGCTGTTTTTAGCAGTGGACTGCCGTGTTTGCGGCGCGGTTCCCCGCGTTGTTTTCCGGTCCACAACGAGAGAAGCATTGTTTCGCGCAATCGTCCGCTCGAGGCAACCGCCTGCCGACATGACCGATCACGCGGGTTTTCCCATCGAATCACGTTCAAATGACCCGCTCAAGTACTCGTCGTACCAAAGACCAACTCAAAGATTATAGCCCAAGCGCCTTACGCGACGACGCAGGACCTGCTGCATCGGCGCATGCAGGCAGCGAGGCGGCGCGCATCGCGCATGTTCCGGATGAGCTCGCCGGCGATCGCCTCGACAAGGTGCTCGCGAAGGTCTTCCCGGAGTTTTCGCGCAGCCGCCTGCAAGGGTGGATCGAAGAAGGCCGCGTGCTCGTCGATGACGCCAGCGCGAAAGTGCGCCAGCCGGTGCCGCTCGGCGCGACCATCGAACTCGTGCCGGACCTGCTGCCCGAGCAGCTCGCGTTCGCGCCGGTGCCGGTGCCGCTGCATATCGTCTATGAAGACGACACGCTCGTCGTCATCAATAAGCCTGCGGGCATGGTCGTGCATCCGGCGGCGGAAAACTGGAGCGGCACGCTGCTCAACGGCCTGCTGCACCGTTATGGCGATGCCGCCGCCGGTCTGCCGCGTGCGGGCATCGTGCATCGGCTGGATAAGGAAACGTCGGGGCTGATGGTCGTCGCGCGCACGCTCGAAGCGCAAACGGACCTTGTGCGTCAATTGCAGGCGCGCACGGTGAAGCGCCGATACGTCGCGTTCGTGTGGGGCAACATGCCGAAGGACGGCACCATCGATGCGCCCATCGGCCGCGATCCGCGCGAACGCACGCGCATGGCGGTGGTGAAGACGGCATCGGGCAAGGCGGCGCGCACGCATTTCCGCACCGTCGATCGCACGTCGTGGCACGGTCAACCGGTCAGCGCCATTCATTGCGATCTCGAAACCGGCCGCACGCATCAGATTCGCGTGCATTGCGCGCATATCCAGCATCCGCTGCTGGGCGATCCGGTCTATGGTCACGCGCGCGGCAAGCGTTCGGTGAAGCCGCTGCCGAACGACTTTTCGCGTCAGGCGCTGCATGCGTGGCGGCTCGGGCTGATTCATCCGGCGACGGGCAAGGACGTGCACTGGCGCGCCGACGTGCCCGAAGACATGGCGCTGCTCGCGACGGAACTCAACTTCGGTGCGGACGAACAAATCGACTACGACGAAGACGATGACTTCACCGAAGTCTACGAAGTCCGCGACGACGAAGACTGGGCAGAAGACGATTACGAGGACGACGAAGCATGACATTCGCAACGCTCGAGAAGAAAGATTGCCTGTGGCCGCAATGGCGCGTATCGCCGCGCGTTCACGCGTTCATGACGACGCGCACGGGCGGCGTGAGTACCGGCGGCGCGTACGATGGCGACACGCTCCGCGCGGGCGGGCTCAATCTCGGCCTGTCGACCGATGACGCGCTCGACGCCGTCCACGAAAATCGCCGCCGCGCACTCGCGATGACCGGCTTGTCGCAAGCCGCATGGCTCTCGCAGATTCACAGCGCGCAAGTGGAAGACATCGCCGACGTGCTCGCACGCCGCGCCAACGGCGAAACCATTCGCGCGGACGCGAGCGTGACCGATCAGCCGAACGTCGTCTGCGTGGCGATGACGGCGGACTGCCTTCTGGTGCTCTTTTGCGATGACGAAGGCCGCGCGGTCGGTGCGGCGCCTGCGGGCTGGCGGCGAGCATCGTCGAGAAGACGGGCGAGCGGGTCGCGCGGCTCGCGGGCGTGTTGTCATCGCGATTGAATGCGTTTCTCGGCGCGGCCATCGGACCGGCTACGTTCGAAGTCGGCGAAGACGTGCGCGAGGCGTTTCTCGCTGCATCGAAGGGAGCGCGCCGTGATGCCACCGCCGCCGCGTTCGTGCCCACCGATGCGCCGGGCAAATTTCTCGCCGACATCTACACGCTCGCGCGATTGCGTCTGGCGGACCTCGGCGTGGATGCATCGCGCATTCATGGCGGCACGCACTGCACGGTGACGGAGCAAGCGCGCTTCTATTCGTACCGGCGCGATCGCATCACGGGCCGCATGGCCGCGATGATCTGGCTCGCCGACTGATCGCGGTCAGCGAATTTCGAACGCGTTGTCACATTCGTTTCTCATTCGACGAAAACCCCTGCTTCACGCGAAAACTCGCAATAATTCTGATGGGGGAAAACGATAATTAAAAAAATATCGCACTGCGGCAAAATCGGATCGAAGCATTGACAGGTGTGTCGCGCTAGAGCAAGAATGTTCCCGGAATTCATTCAATCGGGCACGGCGTAGCAAGGCACTCTTGCCACGCGCATAGGCGCACCAACATTTGCGCGCTGGTCGAGAAGCCCGGCGATGCCTGCATCAGCAATCAGTGTTGCGAGACTTACAGGTCAATAGCGGGTATGGCTTCCAAAAACTCTTCCTTTACTTCCCGCTCCCGTACCGCCGACAGCTCAACGGCACAAGCATCTTCAGCCGATACGACAGGCGTACAGCAAGCGTTCGATCAATGGCTCAACGCGTGGCGCCCGGTCGCGTGGCGCACGGTCGCCGATCCCGCGCAATGGGCTCAATTCACACCAAATGCGAATCTTCAGCCGAATAAACCGGATGGAGAAAAGGCGTCCAGCAATCCGGTTTCCGCATTTCCGGGTTTCGGCGCGGGCCTGAACGGATTCCCGAATCCGTTTGCGAATCTGGGGGCCGGTTTGGGCAGCGCGCCTAATCCGTTCGCGAATTTCGGCGCCATGCCGCAGATGCCCGATTTCTCGAAGATGAACGGCCTGGCGGAATTCGCGAAGCTCGCGAGCAGCATGCCCGGCTTTGGCACGGCGATGCAAGGCTTGCCGACCTTGCCGAAAATCCCGACGGCGGCGATTGCCCCTGAGCGTCTGCATCAACTGCAAAGCGATTATTCGCGCGATGCCGCCGAGTTGCTCAAGCAAGCGGGCGAGCAGCAAATCGATCTTTCGGCGCTGAAAAACCGCCGCTTCTCGGATACCACCTGGCAAAGCACGCCCGCGTTCGCGTTCACGGTGGTGTGGTATCTGCTCAACGCGCGTTATTTGCAGGAACTCGCGGACGCCGTGCAAAGCGATCCGAAAACGCGCGAGCGCATTCGTTTCACCGTGCAGCAATGGGCGGCGGCAGCATCGCCGAGCAACTACTTCGCGCTGAATCCGGATGCGCAGAAGACGCTTATCGAAAGCAAGGGCGAAAGTCTGCGTCAGGGCATGATGAATCTGCTCTCCGACATGCGGTGCGGCAAGATTTCGCAGTCGGATGAATCGCGCTTTACGGTCGGGAAAAAACATTGCGTCGACGGAAGGCGCGGTCGTGTACGAGAACGATCTCGTGCAGCTGATCCAGTACAAGCCGCTCACGCCGAAGGTGTACGGGCGTCCGCTCGTGATCGTGCCGCCTTACATCAACAAGTTCTACATTCTCGATCTGTCGCAGGAAAGCTCGCTCGTGCGTTATGCGCTCGAGCAGGGCCAGCAGGTGTTCATCCTGTCGTGGCGCAACGCCAATCAGTCGATCGCGGACAAGGATTGGGACGACTACGTGCAGCAGGGCGTGCTGGATTGCATCGATGTCATGAAGGACATCACCGGCGAGGAACAGGTCAATACGCTGGGCTTTTGCATCGGCGGGACGATTTTGGCGACGGCGCTCGCGGTCGCGAAGGCGCGCGGCGAAGAGCCGGCCGCATCGATGACGCTGCTCACGTCCATGCTCGATTTCTCCGACACCGGCGTGCTCGATGTGTTCGTCGACGAAGCGCACGTGCAGATGCGCGAGCAGGCGATCGGCGGCAAGAACGGCAGGCCCGCGGGTCTGATGCGCGGCGTCGAGTTCGCGAACACGTTCTCGTATCTGCGCCCGAACGATCTGGTGTGGAACTACGTCGTCGACAACTATCTCAAAGGACGCACGCCGCAAGCGTTGGATCTGCTGTTCTGGAATAGCGATTCGACCAACTTGCCCGGCCCGATGTGCGTCTGGTATTTGCGCAACACGTATCTGGAGAACAAGCTGAAGGACCCGAACGCGCTGACCATGTGCGGCGAGAAAGTCGGTCTCACGAGCCTCACGCTGCCGGTCTTCATCTACGGATCACGCGAAGACCGATATCGTGCCGTGGAAATCAGCTTATGCGTCCGCATCCATTCTCGGCGGGCTATAGAAGTTCGTGCTCGGCGCATCGGGGCACATTGCGGGCGTGATCAATCCGCCGTCGAAGAACAAGCGCAGTTACTGGATCATCGACAGCGACGCCGAGCGTCTGCCCGAAGAAGCTGACGCATGGTTCGAAGCGGCCACCGAGCATCCCGGAAGCTGGTGGCCGGCGTGGTCGCAATGGCTCGCGCAGAACGCGGGCGAGCAGGTCAAGGCTGGTTCGGCGCAGGGTTCGAAGGCTCATCCGGTGATCGAGCCGGCTCCCGGGCGCTATGTGCTGGAACGGGACTTCTGAACGGCATGAGGACGGTGCGCTCGAGTTCGAGCGCACGCTGCTGATTGGAAACACATTAACCTTCGATGCCAAAGGAAACGAAAATGACTGACGCAGTGATCGTATCGGCCGCGCGGACCGCGGTCGGCAAGTTCGGCGGCTCGCTCGCGAAGATCGCGGCGCCGGGTCTCGGCGCGGCAGTGATCAAGGTGGTGCTGGAGCGCTCGGGTGTGAAGCCGGATCAGGTGAGCGAAGTGATTCTGGGCCAGGTGTTGACAGTGGGTTCGGGACAGAACCCGGCGCGCCAGTCGGTCATCAAGGCCGGCTTGCCCGACATGGTGCTGGGCATGACGATCAACAAGGTGTGCGGCTCCGGCCTGAAGGCCGTGATGCTGGCGGCCAACGCGATCATCGCGGGCGATGCGGACATCGTCATTGCCGGTGGTCAGGAAAATATGAGCGCACCGCTGCATGTGCTGCCGGGCTCGCGCGACGGTTTCCGCATGGGCGACGCCAGTTATCGACTCGATGATCGTCGATGGCCTGTGGTACGTTTATAACAACTACCACATGGGCACGACAGCGGAGAATGTCGCAAAGGAATACGGCATCACGCGCGAGCAGCAGGACGCATTCGCGGCGCTGTCGCAGAACAAGGCGGAAGCCGCACAAAAGTCCGGCCGTTTCGATGACGAAATCGTCCCGATCCTGATCCCGCAACGCAAAGGCGATCCGCTGCAATTCAAGACCGATGAATTCGTGCGTCACGGCGTGACGGCCGAGGCGTTGTCCGGTCTGAAGCCTGCGTTCTCGAAGGAAGGCACGGTGACGGCGGCGAATGCGTCGGGTATCAATGACGGCGCGGCGGCAGTCGTGGTGATGTCGGCAAAAAAGGCGGAAGCGCTCGGTTTGACGCCGCTCGCGCGCATCAAGGCGTACGCGAACGCGGGCGTCGATCCGAAAGTGATGGGCATGGGCCCGGTGCCGGCATCGAAGCGTTGTCTGGAGCGCGCGGGCTGGAGCGCACACCCCGCAGACAGTTCAACTTTGCCACCGTCTTGCGTCGCTGCATCAGCAGCACAACAATAAAACTATGAACAACGTTTCGGTTAATGTCAACAAGAATTTAGAAACTATTTTTTCTTGCTGACTGCGTTCAAAGCTTCAAACCCACCACACTGAATGCGCTGCCCGAACCGCCTTCTCCCGCTTCCTTCGCGTTTATCGAATCGCGAAGGAACGGAATTTTAGTGACTGAATGAACGAGATGCAAGCGCCTTCGCGAGAAAATTTTGGAGTCCGGGCGCGTCATTTCGAAACGTCCGGCATCGTCCAGTCGGACATTCGCGAACCCGCGCTGCAGCCGTGCGGTAAACAAGCGGGCCAAAAGACTATAATTAAAAATTCTCTGCCCTAGTTAACTTGTACTGATATGCGCTCGCGAATCGCAAAACGTATTCCCCCGGATGCCGACAAGCTCGTCAGCCTATCGCTCGCGCTTTTCGCGTCGGGCAGCCGTGTCGAAGATCGCTTCTGGGAAGCCCGCCTCGACACGCTCATCGCCAAACTCGTGCGAAACGGCAACCAAACGACGCTCGACGCCGCTCTTGATCACCTCCAGCAGAATCATCCCGATGCCTACGGCGCGCTCGCCGACATGGCCGAGACGCACAGCGAGTCGTTCACGGTCGATATCGACGGCGCGCCGCATGAAGCGCTTCTGATCGCCGCGCCAGTGCTCGCGTGGACGCGCTACGCGATTCCGTCCGGCACACTGAAGGCCGACACGCTCGACGCGTTGCGCGCTCAACTCCAGGCGCACGTGCTTGCGGCCGGCGCGCGCGTTGCCGTTGCGCCATATCTGTATAGCATCGATCAATTGCCGCGCCATCATATCGATACCGCACGCCTTGCCCAGCAATTGACGCAGAGCGCGCTCGGCGGCACGACCGCGCGTCTGAACCTGTCAGACTTACCCGAGACATCGCCGATCCTCGCCGACCCGCGCTTTCTGCTCGCCGTTGCCATCGTGCCGGCAAGCGGCACCATCTTTCGCTGGCAGGAAGATGAGAACGGCAGCCGCGTGGAACGTGGGCAGTGCCTTGGACAATGGGCCGCACAAGGCGGGCCAAGTTTCGCATCGATCCTGCCTGGCTGCGAGTTCGAATGTTTGCTGCCTGATGCCTATTACTCGGCTTGTCGTGATGCCGACGAGCAAGTACGCCCCCACACCGTACGCACCGCCGTGCGCTATCTGTTCGACACACTCGGCACCGCGCCGCAGGAACTGCGCGCGGTCATCGCGGGTTTCGGCGAACGGCGTATCGACGAATACCGGATCGGATTTACGCGGCGCGGCAGCAATGACGTGATCTACGGCGTCGTGTGGCCGCTCTATGGCCGGGAAAACGGCGAGTCGGGCATGGACGAGGAAGCCGTCGATCTGGAAGGCGCGAATGGTCCGGTCGAGGAAATCGTGGAATTGCTCAAGAAATCGGGCGTAACGGACGTACGGCGTCATGCTGGCCGCTTCGAGCCGGAATTCTGTGACGACTGCGGCGTTCCGCTCTACGCAGATCCACTCGGTGAGATCGTGCATGCGGAGATGCCGGAGGACGCCGAACCCGCGCAGCCGCATTTTCATTGATTTGAATCAGTCGATAACTGAAAATTTACTGCTTAAACAATCAACAAACCCCGCTTTACGCGGGGTTTTTGTGCAATTTGGGCTATGCCATTCGGACAGAGCGCGAAAACACCTCAAGTTTGTCAATATTGCGCTGCCGGCAAACAAAACATGTCGGCGAAGACCCCGAAGCAAGCATCGGGCGGTATTGAAACGAGGTAAAAGAATGAAAATCAACATCATCGGTTCCGACTCTGAACGTCGTGCAGGCCTGAAAACTTTGCTGCAACGTGTCGCGCGCCATGCGCATTTCGCCGAAGAGAGAGACTGGCGGCAAGCGCGCGTCATGCACAAACGCGGCAAGCCCGACATGATCGTGATCGATTGAGTACCGAGCCTGCGCACCATCGATCTGCAACTGCTGCAGGAAATGCCGGGGGTTCCGACGGCCATCGTGATCGATCGGCCGACCGCCGCGCAGGTCTTCACGCTGATAGGCGCCGGCGCGATGGGCATCATCCCGCGCACGCTCGATCCCATCTTGGTGCTGCGAGCCTTTGAAATGGTGATGATCGGCGGCCATTACATTCCGCCCGACATCATCAATCCCGAGCTGGGCCGTGAGCTGCTGCCGCGGCGTGGATTCGCAAACGCCGTCCGGCCCAAAGCCATTCGCCCGGATCTGAAACTGTCGCATCGACAAAAGTAGATCATGCGATGCGTGCACATGGGCAGCACGAACAAGATGATCGCGAAGACGCTCGGGATCAGCGAAGGCACCGTAAAAATCCATCTTGCGAGCATCTTCCAGCAACTGGGCGCGACCAATCGCGCCGCCGCCGTCCCAATTTACAACGGCGTGCAAAGTTCGCATCTCGAGATCCTGCGCAGCACGAGCAATGAGAGCGAAATGAGCGGGGACAGCCCGAGCGTGGAAAGCCCCGCAGTCACGGTCCCGGAAAACACTGAGACCACGCCAAGCGCTGAAAGCATTGCATCCGCAGAAAGCGCCGAAATCACCGAAAGCAGCGGCGAACCCACATGCGAAAGCGCGGAGCACGCGCCCATTGAAACAGAGGCGAGCAACGTCATTCCACTGCACCGCGACGGCGTCAAGTATCCGTCGTTGACCGACAACGAAGGCATACCGCGCTGCCTATGACCGCCCAGCCAGAATCAACGTTCTAGCAACAAACGCGGCAAACGGGTCCGTCGATTGCGCACACGTTTAATGCGCAACGAGTAATATGCAAGGCATGGGGTTCTTCTACACACCGCTACCGCTTTGGCTTACCGTCGGCAGCTGGATTGCCACGGTGGGACTGCTCGCGCTCGTATTCGCGCAGCGTCCCTTCGACCGGCTTCAGGACGCCACACCTGCATGTGTGGCTCGGCATCATCGTGGCTGTCACGGTGTTGTGGGCATGCAATGCATGGTTCGATGATGGACCCGTCATCCATCTGCTGGGCGCGACGCTGATGGTCACGCTGTTCGACTGGCGGCTCGCGCTCATCGGCACCACGGCGACGACCGGGCTCGCCGCCGTGGTGCCGATGCCTCGTGGCTGTCGGTTGCGACGACGTATCTGCTATTCGGCGCCTTGCCCGTCGCCGTGTCCACGGTCCTGCAACGGCTTTCTCACGCCTTGCTGCCGCGCAATCTCTTCACGTTTATCCTCGATCGTGGGTTCGTCACGTCAGGCGCGGCCGTCGCTGCGGCCTGCGGCGCCAGATCTTGCTGGAGACGGCGCTTGCCGGCGGACCGATCGTCGTGCCCGCGGCCTTTACACGCGGTTCATTTCTGCTCGGTGCGGGTGAGGCGCTCTTCACCGGTCTGCTTACGATATTGATCACCGTGTACAAGCCGGCCTGGATTACCACGTACGAGGTGCGGCGCTATCGTCTGGACCGTGGACCACGCGTCTGAAGGCTTTCGCAAGCGCGTGCGCGTAATGACGCGATCGCCGCTGTCGGACGTGAAGCAGTCGAAACGCGCATAAAGTACGTTAAGATTGAACTCCTGCCCTACACGCGGCATCTTACTTGCCCGTGTTTTCTTAGTGCCAAACCTGATGGAAAGTATCTTCGCACCGCGCCAACTCTTGCGGCTGGTCGGCCGGTTGGCGGTATGCGCGTCGTTTGCGTGCGCAGCGTCCGCCTTTGCCGATTCGCTCGACGAGCGCAATGAACTGATTCACCACTTCGTCACCGATTTCAATGCCAATCCGCTCGTCGCGGATTGCGCCGCTCACGGAAGCTTCGTCGCCAGCACGTCGACGGCGTTCGATCACGTCGAGTTTCCGCCCGACTCCTTCGATCCGTCGCACTACACCATCGAACCGTGGAACGATTCGTTCGATGAACACAAGCAGCGCATCAAAGTGGACAACGTCGTGACCGTCGAAGGTCAAGGCGTATCGAAGAACGGCGAACACGATGTGACTACGCTCAAGTTCCGCTGCGGCTACGTCGGCAGCCAGATGCTCGCGTTCGGCTGGAACGATCCGGTGCCGCCGTTGCGCGCCCAGTCACGTTCGACAGCGCGGACGACGACGAGCAAGCACAGCGCGAAAACGAAATCGGCCGGCAAAGCCAAGAGCGCAACGAAGAGCACGGCGAAATCGTCGAAGAAAACGACAACCAAGAAGAAACACTGATTCGCTGTCGTGGAAAAGCGAAGGGCGTGACCGCCGAAACGGTCACGCCCTTTTTGCGTTGGAAACGCCAGCGTTCGCGCAGATCAGTCAGCGAACGACTGCAGATGCCACAACATGGCCGCGCCGAGCGCCGCGCTGCGCGCGCCGTTCCAGCCGACGGCTTCATCGGGGGGATCGGCGTTGTCCGATGTACTTCGACGCGAGTTTCAACGCATCCGTCTGATACTTGCTCGCCTCGTAGCCGGGCACGGTCTGAAAGTCCGGGCTCGCCTGCTTGAAGAAGTCGACGAATGCCTTCTGCTCCTTCGCCTGCTGCTCGGTGAAGCCAGGCAGCATTTCCGATCCCGCAACGAACACGTACGGAATAGCTTCCGCCGTGAATGTCGAAGAACATATCGCAGCCGGTTTCTTCGATGGCCTCGCGAATCGCGAACACTTCCGGGCTACGCGTTTCGCTCGGTTCCATCCATTCGCGATTCAGATTCGTGCCCGCTGCATTCGTGCGCAGATTGCCGAGCACGCTGCCGTCCGGATTCATGTTCGGCACGATATGGAAGATCGCGCGCTCGAGCACCGCGCGCGAAACCGGATCGCCCGCCCAGTCACCGAAGCCGCACAGCCGCTTCACGAGGCCTTCGACGAACCATTCGGCCATCGTTTCGCCCGGATGCTGGCGCGCGATGATCCACACTTTCTTCTTGGGCGACGCATCGCCGAAATCCGGAATGCCGATCGATACCACCGACATCGGCCGGCCCTGCACCGTTTGACCGAGCTCGGTAAGCGTGGCGAGCGGCATCTGCTGAACGGCGCCAAGAAATTCGGAGTGACGCTCTTCGTTATACGGCTCGAAGTACGCGTAATAGACGCGATCGAAATCGGGCGTGTGATCGATTTTCATCACGCGGCCGTCGTATTCGGTCGAGACGCGGAACCAGTTCACGCGATCGTAGCTCGCGACCGCTTCGTAGTCGCGCCAGCCTTCGGGGAACGCGCACTGCGCCGCGTTCTCGAAGGTCATCACGAGGCGCTCGCCGCGTGTGCCCGAGACGCGAAAGTAGAACCACTGCGCGAAATCCGCGTGACTGTCTTGCGCACGCGCAGGCGAATGTCCTCGGGATTGTCCGCGTTGACGACTTCGATCGCGCCTGCGTCGAAGTTGCTCGAAGTGGAGATGCTCATCGTCGTTTCCTTGCTTTGCTTCAGTTTGCGCACGCGTCAGTCAGCGATGCGCCGGCGAAACATATATGTCGTATCGTTCGACACCTTCGCATCGAATGCATACCCTTCGCTATCGAATCCCTTGAGCGCCTCGGGTTCGTCGATGCGATTCTGCACCGCGTAGCGCGCCATCAAACCACGCGCGCGCTTTGCATGAAAGCTGATGATCTTATAGCGTCCGCCCTTCCAGTCCTCGAACACGGGCGAAATGACCGGCACGGCCAGGAGCTTCGGCTTGACCGACTTGAAATATTCCTCCGATGCGCAATTCACCAGCACATGCGCGCCGCGCTGCTTTTCGATCTGCTCGTTGAGCGCCGCCGTGATGCGCTCGCCCCAGAACGCATACAGATCCTTGCCGCGCGCATTCGGCAGCTTCGTGCCCATTTCCAGCCGATACGGCTGTAAGAGATCCAGAGGACGCAGCAGCCCATACAGCCCGGACAGCACGCGCACGTGATTTTGCGCGAAGTCGAGATCGGCGGAAGACAGCGTTTTCGCGGCGAATCCTTCGTACACGTCGCCATTAAAGGCGAGCACAGCTTGCTTAGCGTTGTCGGTATCGAAGGTTTTGGACCAGTCGGCGTAGCGCTGAAAATTCAGCGTGGCGAGCTGATCAGAAATGCCCATCATGCCGCCGATCTGCTGCGGCGACAGTTTGTGCAGATCGTGGATGAGCTCGGCGGCTTCATCGACGAACTGCGGCAGCGTGTGTTTTCTGATATGTGGCGGCGTCTCGTAGTCGAGGGATTTCGCAGGCGACAGAACGATTATCATGGAGGCTCGCCGCGTCACAGTCGGCGATCAATATAGGCATAAACCCCTAATTGTATCGAATGGAAAATATCGCCGCGCCGAGCGCGCAGCCGCTGGCTTTGTCGTCGCCCTTGCCGCCCTTGAGTGTCGTGCTGGATTCGAACGTGTGGATCGACATTCTCGTTTTCGACGATCCCGCCACGCGTCCGATCCGCGCCGCGCTCGAATCCCGCGCGCTCGAAGCGCTGATCGATGCGTGGTGTCTGGCCGAACTCACACGCGTGCTCGACTATCCGCAATTTGTAAAGATGAATATCGACAAGGGGCAGGCGCTCGAGATCGTCGCGCGTCTGTCCACGCTGGTTGCACCGCAAGCGCCTGAAGACGAACGTCCGCTGCCCAAATGCAAGGATCGCGATGATCAAAAGTTCCTGGAGCTTGCGCATGCCTCGCGGGCGGCGTGGCTCGTGTCGAAGGATCGCGCGGTGCTGAAGCTGGCCAAGCGCATCGCGCACGACTTCGCGTTTCGCATCGCCGAGCCGAAGCCCTTCGTTATCGCGGTCGAGGCGCAGCTTCATGCGACCATCGACTCATCAACCCATTGAAGACGAAGCTCACACACCATGAACGCTACGCACGACTTGCCTCAAACGCCGCCTGAGCTGTCCTTTCCGTCGCGTCTGCCCAATGTGGGCACGACCATTTTCACCGTGATGAGCGCGCTCGCCGCGCAAAAAGGCGTGGTGAATCTCGATCAGGGTTTCCCCGATTTTGATTGCGATGCGCGCATCGTCGATGCAGTCGCCACCGCCATGCGCGACGGCCACAATCAATATCCGCCGATGGCCGGCGCCGCGCCCTTGCGCCAGGCGATATCGCGCAAGATCGACGCGCTCTACGGCCGTCACTACGACGCCGATCGCGAGATCACCGTCACCGCCGGCGCCACGCAAGCGCTGCTCACGGCCATTTTGTGCTGCGTACATCCGGGCGATGAAGTCATCGTGATCGAACCGATGTACGACAGCTATGTGCCGTCGATCGAACTCGCGGGCGGCAAGCCGGTGTTCGTGTCGCTGGAAGCGCCGGACTATGCGCGCTGCCGTTAGACAAGATCGCCGCCGCAATCACGCCGAAGACGCGGCTCATCATGATCAACACGCCGCACAATCCGACCGGCCGCGTATGGCGCGAAGCCGACATGCGAAAGCTCGAGGACATCATGCGCGGCACCAACGTGCTGATTCTCTCCGACGAAGTCTACGAACACATGGTCTACGACGGCGCACCGCACGAAAGCGTGTCGCGCTATCCGGGGCCAAGCGCAGTTTCGTCGTGTCGAGTTTCGGCAAGACGTTTCATGTGACGGGCTGGAAGATCGGCTATGTCGCCGCGCCCGCTGCGCTGAGCGCCGAATTCCGCAAGGTGCATCAATTCAACGTGTTCACCGTGAATACTTCGATGCAGATCGGCCTAGCGCACTATCTCGACGATCCGAAACCGTATCTGGACCTGCCCGCGTTCTATCAGAAGAAGCGCGACTTTTTTCGCGAAGGATTGGCGAAGACGCGCTTCTCGCTGCTGCCATCGGAAGGCACGTATTTCCAGTGCGTCGATTACTCGAAGATCAGCGACATGCCCGAGGCCGAGTTCTCGAAATGGCTGACGAGCGAGATCGGCGTCGCGGCCATTCCGGTGTCGGCGTTCTATCATGAGAACCATGAATCGGGCGTCATGCGCTTTTGCTTTGCGAAGAAGGAAGAAACGCTCGCGCTGGAACGCCTCACCAAGCTTTAATCGCTTTTCTTGTCGGACCACCTTACTTTGAGGATTCGAATCGCATGATGAGTACGCAAAACTTCAAGATCGAAACGCTCGGTATCGCCGGCAGCGGCGCGATGGGACGCGGTATCGCGCAGATCGCCGCGCTCGCCGGACTCACCGTGCGCCTGTTCGATTCGAATCCCAAAGCGCTCGCCGCCGCGCGCGACTATCTGTCCGACACGTTCGCGAAGCTCACCGCGAAGGGCAAGCTCAAGGAAGCCGACGCGCACGCCGCGCTGGCCCGCGTGCACAACGCGCAGTTCGCAAGCGAAATGTCCGATTGCGATGCCATCGTCGAGGCGATCGTCGAGAATCTCGACATCAAACGAGAACTCTTTCGCGAGCTCGAAGCCGTCGTCAGCGCGCAATGCATTCTGGCGTCGAACACGTCGTCGCTGTCGATCACAGCGATCGCGGCGAGCTGCGCGCATCCGGAACGCGTGGTCGGTTTCCACTTCTTCAACCCCGTTCCGTTGATGCGCGTAGTCGAAGTCATCGACGGATTGCGCGGCGATCGCAAAACCGGCGATGCGCTCGTGGAACTCGCGCGCCGCATGGGGCATACGCCGGTGCGCGCGAAGGATATGCCGGGCTTTATCGTCAATCACGCCGGGCGCAGCATGAACACCGAAGGCCTACGCGTGGCGAGCGAAGACGTGGCGAGTTTCGCGGATATCGACCGCATCATGCGCGAACAGGCGGGATTCCGACTCGGGCCGTTCGAATTGCTGGATCTCACCGCACTCGATGTCTCGCATCCGGTGATGGAATCGATCTATCACCAGTTCTACGAAGAACCGCGCTTCACGCCGTCGCCGATTACCGGCACGCGGCTCGCGGGCGGCTTGCTCGGGCGCAAGTCGGGCGAAGGCTTTTATCGTTATGTCGATGGCAAACAGCAAGTGCCCGATGAACCGACTGCGCCGACGCAACTGCCCGCGCGCGTGTGGGTCAGCCGCGCTTCTCCTGCTGGACGCGAGCAAGTGCTCAAACTGATCGCGAAAAGCGATGCCGCGTGTCATATTGATCCCAGCCACACGCCCGGTCCGGATTCGCTAACCATCGTCACGCCGCTCGGCGTCGATGCCACCACGACCGCGGTGAACGAGCATCTGGACGCCACGCGCGTCGTCGCTATCGATACGCTTTTTCCGCTCGATACCGTCGCGCGCCGCACCATCATGACGACGCCCGCGACCACGCCCGCCATGCGCGACGCCGCGCACGCGCTCTTCGCATTCGATGGCGTGCCCGTCACCGTGATCCGCGATTCGACCGGCTTCGTCGCGCAACGCGTCGTCGCGACGATCGTGAATATCGGCTGCGATATTACGCAGCAAGGCATCGCGACGCCGGAGGACATCGATCTCGCCGTGATGCTCGGCCTGGGCGCACGGACCGCTAACGCTTGGCGACACGCTCGGCGCATCGACGATTCTCACGATCTTGCGCAACATCTACGCCGTGCTCGGCGATCCGCGTTACCGGCCGTCGCCGTGGCTTGCGCGGCGCGCACAGCTCGGTTTATCGCTTACCCATCTCGAGGAGCTCAGATGAGCGCCGAATTGCTGACACATCGTCCGGCAGGCAGCGACACCACGCTCGTGATCACGCTGTCGAATCCCGGCGTACGCAACGCGCTGCATCCCGATATGTACGCCCACCGGCATCGAAGCGCTCAGCACCGCCGAGCGCGACACCAGCGTGCGCGCGATCGTGCTGACCGGCGCGGACAACTTCTTTTGCGCCGGCGGCAATGTGAATCGCCTGCTGGAAAATCGCGCGAAAGATCCGTCGGTGCAGGCGGAGAGCATCGATTTGCTGGCGGAATGGATCAGCGCGATCCGCGCATCGACGAAACCGATTCTCGCGGCCGTCGAAGGCGCGGCGGCGGGCGCTGGCTTTTCGCTCGCGCTCACGTGCGATCTGATCGTGTCCGCCGACGACGCCAAGTTCGTCATGTCGTCGTATGCGCGGGTCGGCCTGACGCCGGACGGCGGCGCATCGTGGTTCCTGTCGCGCGCCCTGCCGCGCACGCTCGCGCGCGAGATTCTGCTGGAAGCGAAGCCGATCGGCGCATCGCGTCTGCATGAAGTCGGCGTCGTGAACCGGCTGACGAAAAAAGGCATTGCACTCGATGCCGCCATTGCGTGGGCCGACGATCTCGGCAGCGCATCGCCGAAAGCGATGGCGCGCATCAAGTCGCTCATCAACGCAGCGGACGTGCAGCCGCTCGCCGCGCATCTCGACATGGAACGCGACGCCTTCGTCGATGCGCTGCATCACGGCGATGCGCTCGAAGGCATGACGGCGTTTCTCGAGAAACGTCAGCCGAACTATCGCTGATCATGGCGCACTACGAACTGCCCAAACGCCGCCGCATCTTTCTGATGCGCCACGGCGACGTCACGTATTTCGATGACAGCGCCGCGCGATCGATCCCGAAAGCGTGCCGCTCAACGAACGCGGGCGCGAGGAAGCGAGCGCGGCGGGCCGCGAATTCGCGACGCAGAACGTACGGTTCGATCGCGTGATCGTGAGCGGTCTGCCGCGTACGATCGAAACTGCGCGGCGTGTGCTGGAGCAAACGGGGCAATCGATCGAACCGGAAATCTGGCCCGAGTGGCAGGAAATTCGCGGCGGCAAGCTGAAAAACCTGACGACATCCGATGTAGAACGCGCGTTCCTTTCCGTGTTCGATGGCGTCGTGCCGGAAGAGGCGCAGTTTCTCGGCGGCGAGACCATCGGTGAATTGCTCGATCGCGCGTTGCTCGCGATGGCGCGATTGCGCGCGGATAAATCGTGGGACACGGTGCTGCTCGTGCTGCACGGCGGCGTGAATCGAGGGCTGTTATCGCACGCGATCACGGCGGGCGGCCGCGCGTTCTTCGGGCATTTGTCGCAGGCGACGGGCTGCATCAACGCGCTCGATGCCGGCGACAAACCCGACGACTGGATCGTGCACGCGATCAATCATTCGCCGCCCTCGCCGCTTCACGCCGATGTGCGCAATACGACGATGGAACTGCTCTACGCACAATTCTTGCGCCTCAAGGCGGACGACATGAACTGAAGAAGCGCACTGGAGGAGACGATGACGAATAACGAATTTTCCGCGTTCGAAGGCACGCGGCTGGTGCACGAAGCGCAACGCTTTTTCGATATCGACGCACTCGCGGCTTGGCTCGCATCGAATGTTGAAGGGTTTAACGGACCGTTGAGCGTCGAGCAATTCGCGAGCGGCCAGTCGAATCCGACATTCAAGCTCGTCACGCCGGCGCGCAGTTATGTGATGCGCGCGAAGCCCGGTCCGGCGGCGAAACTGTTGCCGTCGGCGCATGCGATCGAACGCGAATATCGCGTGATGGATGCGCTTGCATCGACCGGCGTTCCCGTCGCGCGCATGCTCGCGCTGTGCGAAGACGAAAGCGTGATCGACCGTGCGTTCTACGTGATGGCCTTCGTCGAAGGCCGTGTGTTATGGGATCCATCACTACCCGGCATGACACGCGATGAACGCGCCGCGATCTACGACGAGATGAATCGCGTGATCGCCGCGCTGCATTCCGTCGATGTCGATGCCGCCGGTTTATCGAACCACGGCAAGCCAGGCAATTACTTCGAGCGCTAGATCGACCGATGGAGCAAGCAGTACGTTGCCTCCGTTACCGAGCCGATCGATTCGATGAACCGATTGATCGACTGGCTGCCGCAGCATATTCCCGCTTCGCAGAATGCCAAAGTCAGCGTCGTGCACGGCGACTATCGGCTCGACAATCTCATCTTTCATCCGACCGAGCCGCGCGTGCTCGCCATGCTCGACTGGGAACTCTCGACGCTCGGCGATCCGCTCGCGGATTTCGCGTATCACTGCATGGCGTGGCACGTCGATCCGTCGCAGTTTCGGGGTATTGCCGGACTCGACTGGCGCGCGCTCGGCATTCCGGATGAAGCCGATTACGTGAAGCGTTACTCTGCGCGCACGGGCTTTGCTATCGAAGGCGACTGGAACTTCTATCTCGCGTACAACATGTTCCGCATCGCGGCGATTCTGCAAGGCATCATGAAGCGCGTCACCGATGGCACAGCCGCGAGCGCGCAAGCCATCGACGCCGGACAGCGCGCGCGCCCGATGGCCGAACTCGCCTGGCAATACGCGCAGAAAGTCGACCGATGAACCACGGAGAGCTATCGCATGAATTTCGATTACACGCCCAAGGTTCAAGCGTTGCGTGAGAAACTGCTCGCGTTTTTCGATGCGCATATTTATCCGAACGAGCGCGCGTACGCTGAAAAGATCGTGGCCAATCGCGTGGCGGGCAACGCATGGATTCCGACGCGGCTCATCGAAACGTTGAAGGAAAAGGCGCGCGAAGAAGGCTTGTGGAATCTTTTTTTGCCTGTATCCGAGCGCGGCGCGAGGCTGACGAATCTCGAATACGCACCGCTGTGCGAGATCATGGGCCGCGTGCCGTGGGCGCCGGAAGTGTTCAACTGCAGCGCGCCGGACACAGGCAACATGGAGACCATCGAGCGATACGGCACCAACGCGCAGAAGGCGCAATGGCTCGAGCCGCTGTCGCGCGGCGACATTCGCTCCGCGTTTTTGATGACAGAGCCGGAAGTGGCGTCATCGGACGCGACGAATATCCGATGCAGCATCACACGCGATGGCGACAGCTATGTCATCGACGGGCACAAGTGGTGGTCGTCCGGTGCGGGCGATCCGCGCTGCAAGGTGTATATCGTGATGGGCAAAACCGATCCCGACGCGCCGAAGCACGCGCAACAATCGATGATTCTCGTGCCTTCGGATGCTGCTGGCGTGACGGTGCATCGACCGCTGAACGTATTCGGTTATGACGATGCGCCGCATGGACATATGGAGATTTCGCTATCGCGCGTGCGTGTGCCTGTTGAGAACATTTTGCTTGGCGAAGGACGCGGGTTTGAGATCGCGCAGGGACGGCTTGGACCTGGGCGGATTCATTATTGCATGCGGTTGATCGGATTGAGCGAGCGTGCGCTCGAACTGATGACGCGACGTTCTGTTGATCGCGTGGCGTTTGGGCGACCGATTGCGCAGCATGGCGTGACGCAGGAGCGGATCGCGGAGGCCGCGCATCATGATCGAACAGGTGCGGCTGCTTACGCTTAAAGCGGCTTTTATGATGGATACCGTCGGGAATAAAGGCGCGCGCGGTGAGATCGCGATGATCAAGGTCGTTGCGCCCAATGTGGCTTGCCGGGTGATCGATTGGGCGATTCAGGCGCACGGGGCCGGTGGTGTTTGTGATGATTTTCCACTTGCGTATGCTTATTCGCTGGCGCGCACTTTGCGGTTGTCTGATGGGCCGGATGAGGTGCATCGCAATGCTATTCTAAGCTTGAGGTTCAGAGGTTTTGGGGGGCTTGCTAAGGCTGGTTTGTTGCCTTTTTATTCAGTAGTCCGCCTCCCCGGCGGGGGAATCACTTTCTTTGCTGCTGCACGGAAAGTGATCAAAGAATGCAGTTTTTCGACGTTAGCGATCGGTCTCGATGTACCGGCAAGCCATGAGCTTTGTGCTAACGCCACACTACCGAGCCTGTTGCACCGGTGGCTTTCGTGTGTTGCAAAGCCCAAGCGAACGTACTGCCGAATAACGACAAAGCGTTGTCGTGTGCAAAAGCGTTTCGGTGGTTCACTGCCGGTTTCCTTCGATGACCGACACCGGCCGCGAAGCAGGCCGGAATAAGCCGAAGGGGACCGTTACCGATAGGGCGAGAAAGCACGGATCGCATGGATGCCAGGACCGATTGGGCCTCTGAGGGCACTCTCTACTGGACCCAGGGAATGGAGAAGACCCATCACACAGGGCGTGCTGCGTGCGTGGTTGAAAAGCTGCTTTCTTTGATCACTTTCTTTGCAGCAGCAAAGAAAGTGATCCACCCCCCGCCGGAGAGGCGGCTACTGAATAAAAAACACAAAAATCAGCAGCAGCAAGCAAAAAACCCCCTACCGTTCGCGCAGCCCAAAAGGTGCATTGGAGTCCACCGTAAGCACCAGCTCATCGTTCTGGTTAAAAGCTTCCCACCGCGTAGCGACAATCCCCCGATCCGGCTTGCTCTTGGAAACCCGCTTATCCAGCACCCGCACAGGCTTAAGCCATCGAATATTATCGAGCCCAGGAGACCCCATAGAACTCGAATCCGCGAACATGTCGCGCACAAGAATGCCCATCATCGCGGAACACGTGTTCCATCCACTCGGGACGAGTCCGCCAAAGTGCGATGCCTCGCCCGCCTCCTCGGTCAAATGAAACGGCTGCGGATCATAACGCTGCGCAAACTCGACGATTTCCTCGCGCGTAAAAATATGCGCACTCAACTGCACGGCATCGCCGATATTGAAGTCTTCATAAGCGTAAGTCATTCAACACTCCTCCCTAAGCGTCAGCAGAAACAAACCCGGGCAGTGAAGCAAACTGCGCCAGATGATGATCGACATCACCAAGCGTCGTTTCGATGATCGATAAACGCTTGAACCAGTGCGCCGCCGGCAATTCGTTGGTCATGCCCATGCCGCCGTGCAACTGCACCGCCTGCTGTCCGACGAAGCGCGAAGCCTGCCCGCACGCGCCTTCGCCGCCGAAACGGCCTGCGCACGCGTCGACGCATCGGCGCTGGCGTAGCGCGAAGCCGCGAGATACGTAATCGATCTCGCCTGCTCGGTGTGAATCAGCATCTCGACCATGCGATGCTGCAACGCCTGAAACCGCGCGATCGGCACGCCGAACTGCTGGCGCTCCTTCGTGTACTCGACGCTCGCGTGATTGAGCGCATCGAGCGCACCCAGCGCTTCGGCGCACAGCAGGAACGTCGCGTAATCGGCGATCTGCTCAAGCAGCGCCGCGCCATCGTGACCGTCATCGATACGCGTGGCCGGTGTGTCGTCGAAGGTCAGCGTCGCGGCGCGCTGGCCGTCGATCGTGCGATATTCGGTGATGGCCCGCTCGTTGCGTGCAACCAGAAACATCGCGATCTCATCATCGACACGCGCCGGCACGATCCAAAAATCCGCTTGCGCGCCGTGCTGCACCATCGACTTGGTGCCCGAAAGCGCGAAGCGATCGCCATCGACAACACGCGCGCGTGCGCAAATCGAAAAGATCGTAGCACGCGTGCGGCTCGTTGAACGCAACCGCCAGCCGGATTTCGCCCGCCACCGCGCGCTCCAGCAATTCAGTCGATGCAACCCGCCGCAGCGCTTCGATACCCACCGCCGTCGCCCAATACGGCTCGACGACGAGCGCGCGCCCGAGCTCCTGCACGCGACCAGCATATCGACCGGACCGCCATCGAAACCGCCTTGCGCCTCGGGGACCGGCAACGCCAAAAGCCCGAGTTCGGCGAACGCGCGCCAGTGCTTCGCATCGACACCCGCGTCCGACGCGATGATCTTCCGTCGCGCATCGAACGCGTACTCATTGTCGAGATAGCGGCGCAGCGCATCGCGGAATTGCTGTTGTTCGTCCGTGAAATTGAAATCCATGCGCGGCTCCTCAAAGTCCGAGAATCATCTGCGCGATGATGTTCTTCTGAATTTCGTTCGAGCCGCCGTAAATCGACGTCTTGCGAAACGCGGCGAGCGGCGCGACATCGTCGTCGCTGGTGACGCTCGTGGCACGCTCGCCTTCGAGAAACGCCGGATCGAACGCGGCGGCGCGGGCCCGCGGCTTCGAACATCAGTTCGGTCAGCGCCTGCTGCACTTCGGTGCCCTTGATTTTCAACATCGATGCTTCCGGCCCCGGTCTCTTCCCGCCCGCCTCGTTCGCGATCACGCGTTGCACCGTCACTTCGAGCGCCATCAGTTCGATCTCGAGCGCGGCAACCTTCGCGGCGAAGAGCGGATCGTGCAGCAGCGGCTTGCCCCGGCTAGTGCGATGCATCGCGAGCCGCTTCAAAAAGAGCAGTTCGCGCTTGGACTGCCCCACTCGTGCGATGCCCGTCCGCTCATGCCCGAACAAATACTTCGCAACTGTCCATCCGCGATTTTCCTCGCCGACGAGATTGGCCATCGGCACCTTCACGTCCTCGAAGAAAACTTCGTTGACTTCGTGATCCTCATTGAGCGTGATGATCGGCCGAACGGTGATGCCCGGCGTCTTCATGTCGATCAGAAAAACGAGATGCCTTCCTGCTTTTTAGCGTCGGGATCGGTGCACACGAGGCAGAACATCATGTCGGCGTACTGGCCAAGCGTCGTCCATGTTTTCTGGCCGTTCACGATGTAGTGTTCGCCGCGCCGCTCGGCCCACGTGCGCAGCGAGGCAAGATCGGAACCGGCACCGGGCTCGGAATAGCCTTGGCACCACCAGTCGGTGCCATCGAGAATGCGGGGAAGATAGTAGGATTTTTGTGCGTCGCTGCCGTATTTCATCAGCACGGGCGCGACCATCGATACACCGAACGGCAACACCACCGGCGCTCCGGCGCGTGCGCATTCTTCGTCCCAGATATGACGCTGCGTCGCGTCCCAACCCGGGCCGCCGAACGCCTTCGGCCACGCGGGCGCAGACCAGCCGCGCGCGCCGAGCAGCTTGTGCCAGCTCGCGTAGTCGTCGCGATTCAAACGCTTGTGATCGAGCACCTTGTCGCGCAGGGCGCGCGGCAGATTGGCTTCGAGCCAGTGACGGACATCGGCGCGAAACGCGTCGTCCGCAGGGGAATAATCGAGGTCCATGCGCAGTGTCTCCTCCGGTCATGGCCCGCGCCGGAGCCACGAGAGACACCGCCGAACGTTACTGCAGCGGTTCCTTCAGCGCATCCGGAACAGGCAACGGCAACACATCGATTCCTTCTTCCAGCAAGGCGTGCGCGTCTTCGGGCGTCGTGACGCCGCGAATGTTGCGTGCCGGCGCTTCGTTGTAATGGATGCGCCGTGCCTCTTCAGCGAAACGCTCGCCCACGTTCTCGGTCTTGTCGATCAACTCGCGCATGAATTGCAACGCACGCGCCTGCATCGCGCCCGCTTCCGGCGATGCCGCCGCCTGCGCTGCTCGCGGCGCTTGTTGTGGCACCGCCTCACCCCGCGCGGACGTCAGATTCAGCCGCGGCGCCGATGGCATGCGGCTCACATCAGTCGTCGAGCACATCGGACACGCGACGAGCTTTCGCGACAACTGCGACTCGAACTCGTCCGTCGAAGCGAACCAGCCTTCAAAGCGATGGTCGTGCGAGCACTTTAAATCGAGGACCTTCATGCTGATGGGACTTTCGTGGAGTTTATCTCAAAAAGGCGATTTTGGAACGATCGCTCACAATTCGACCCAGTCGCCGGGTCGCGCCGTCATGTACTGCGACCGAATTTCTCATTCTAGCTGCTCAGTCTTCCCCATGCGCCGCGTCGCCTCAAAACGACAAAAGCGGCCACGCGGGCCGCTTCTGCAAGCACGCGAAATCGTTCTTACATCTTCGATTCATCGCCCAGCTTCCACTCACCCGAGCGCAGCTTCTCCAGCCAGAACACGCCGATGATCGTCTTCACATCGCTGATCGTGCCATCTTTGACCCAGTCCATCAGTTGCGACTGATCGGCGATGAACGTTTCGAGGAATTCACCTTCGTCGAGCTTGGCATCGCCCGCCGTCAGACCGCGCGCCAGATACAGATCGATAAATTCCGTCGAATACGAAATCACCGGATGAATGCGCGTCAGAAACGTCCACTCGCGCGCCGTATAGCCAGTTTCTTCCAACAACTCACGCTTGGCGCACGTCAGTTCGTCTTCGTTCGGATCGATCTTGCCCGCCGGAAACTCAAGCAGCACACGGCCGACCGGATAGCGAAACTGGCGTTCGAGCAGGACGCGGCCATCGTCGAAAACGGGAAGAATCATCACCGCGCCGGGATGCACGACGAACTCGCGCGTCGCGTGCTTGCCGTCGGGCAATTCGACAGTATCGCGCTTGAGTGTGAGGAATTTGCCTTCGTGGACCGTCACGCTTTCGACCTTCTTTTCGATCAGGCCGTCGTCGTTACCGGGAATGGATTTGTGATCTGCCATCGTGAGCCCTTGCCTTGTGAGCAAAAAAAAGCCGCGAACGGCGCGTGGCCGTCAGCGGCATTTGACAAGATATTGATACGTGAAGCCCGGAAATGCGAACACCACGAAGAAACTGAAGGTAATGGCATAGAACTGCCATTCCTGATCGAAGCGGTTTCCCGCGCGCGCTTCCAGCATGAAGCCGAGCGCGCCGACGATGAAGTACAGCACGATCAGTTCGCCGATCCGAATCCACGCGCTCTTTTTCGCCGC
Source organism: Candidatus Burkholderia humilis (assembly GCA_001184405.1). Classification (GTDB taxonomy): domain Bacteria; phylum Pseudomonadota; class Gammaproteobacteria; order Burkholderiales; family Burkholderiaceae; genus Caballeronia; species Caballeronia humilis. The sequence continues at coordinate 1,060 of LFMX01000012.1, read as the reverse complement.
GTACTTGCCCGAAGCCGCAGCAAGCGGCACGGGCACGACCGCGAAAAGACGCTGATTCAGGAACGGCAAGTTGGCGCATACGAGCGCCAACAGCACGATAAACCAGCCCGCCGCCGACATTACAACGGCAGCGTATGCGTGATCGCTTGCAGGCACGCCGACATCAGCGGGCCCGGCACCAGACCGAGCACGAGCACGGCCAGTCCGTTGAACGCCAGCAGCGAGCGGTTCAGGCTGCCCGCCATGATCGGCGACGAATCTTGCGGTGCATCGAAGTACATCAGCTTGACGATACGCAGGTAGTAGAACGCGCCCACGAGCGAGGTCATCACCGCGAGAACGGCGAGCCACGTGAGACCGGCGTTCATCGTCGCTTCGAGTACGGCGAGCTTCGCGTAGAAACCGACCGTCGGCGGAATGCCGGTGAGCGAGAACATCATGACCATCATGACGAACGCGAAGATCGGGCTGCGCTGGTTCAGGCCCTTGAAGTCGTCGATCATTTCGGCTTCGAAGTCGCGGTGCGCGAGCAGCATTACCACGCCGAACGCGCCGAGCGTCGTGACGAGATAGATGATGCTGTAGAACATTGCCGAACTATACGCGCCCGCCGCACCGTTCACCTTGCCATCGACGACACCGGCCAACAGGCCGAGCAGCACGAAGCCCATGTTGGAAATGGCCGAGTAAGCCAGCATCCGCTTGATGTTCTTCTGCACGATACCCGTGATATTGCCGACGATCAGCGACAGCGCCGCGAGAATCACCAGCATCTCTTGCCAATCGACCGCGAACGGCAGCAGGCCCATCACCAGGAAACGCAGGCCCCACGCGAAGGCCGCGACCTTCGGGCCACCGCCGGTGAGCAGCGTCATGACCGTCGGCGCGCCCTGATAGACGTCCGGCACCCACATATGGAACGGCACCGCGCCCATCTTGAACGCCACGCCCGCGACGATGAAGATCACGCCGAACAACAACACCGCGTCGTTGATACGGCCAGACGCCACCGCCTTCAGCACTTCGTTCAGTTCAAGCGAGCCGGTCGCGCCGTACAGCA
>LFMX01000114.1 GCA_001184405.1 Candidatus Burkholderia humilis | reverse complement strand
CCGCATATCACGAGCGTACTGAGCGGCTGTGACGCGCTCGTGCTCGAATCCAACCACGATGTCGAGATGCTTGCCGCGAGCCGCTATCCGCCGTCGCTGAAACGGCGTATTGGCGGGACGCATGGACACCTTAATAATGAGGCGGCGGGCGAGATCCTCGCATCGCTCGATCGTTCACGACTGAGGCATGTGGTCGCCGCGCATCTCAGCCAACAAAACAATCTGCCGCATCTTGCGCAGGCTGCGTTGGCGATGGAGCTGGGGGCATCGGCGCTCGATGTCGTGGTGGCATCGCAGGATGAAGGATTTGACTGGGTGCGACGGGAGACCGTCAGGAGATAGAAGGTGAAAGTTCTTTACGATGAAGAACTAGCGATTCACATCGACCCCGAGTCATGCGGTGGCACTCGCGAGGGTGTCACCGAAGTTTCCGACTGGCGCTGGGCGCTTCGCTCCTGCTCCCGCTCTTGTAGGTGCTGATCTAGGTCCTTGCGGCCCTTTCCCTCTTGCCGCTGGCTGGCTACGGTTAGGTGTCCTTCGGTTATTATGGAATTCTCGGAGTCGTGCCTTGCTGTCCTCCAATCTTTGAGCAAATTCCACCGCTTCAGCATATGTGGTTACCCTAGCCGCGACCATTTCGTGCTGAATTTCCAGGTTTAGCCCATGAACAAACTTCTCCATCCTCTTTTCATCAGTATTGACCATCTCGGGCGCATACTTGGACAACCGAGTAAAGTTCGCCTCATACTCTGATACGGTCGTCATTTTCTGCCGCAAATACATAAACTCCTCAGCCCTTCTCTGTCGGACTACCCGAGGAATAAACTTGGCTCTAAACTCTGTCTGGAATGCATTCCAAGTCTTGGGTGTCCCAGCCTGTTCCCACTTTTGCTTAATCGTCCTCCACCAGGCTTCAGCTGGTCCCTCCAATTGGTATGTTCCGAGCTGCACCTTTTTCTCCTCACTATACAACAGTGGCTCGAAAATCTTTTCCATCCTCTCCAGCCATATCTCTGCTTCTTCCTCGTTCCCGGCTCCTCTAAAGATTGGTGGATGAAATTTGAGAAACCTCTCTAGAATTCTATCGTCACTTTCCGCAGTCTTTCCTCTCCTTTCATTCTCTCGAATGATCCCGTCTTGTTCATCAATTCGACCTTCCTGTCTACGAATGAATTGCATCATTTGTGACATCGTTGCTTCATAAGATTGGTTGACCTCATTATTATTGTTTCTATTGCTCCCTTGGCCTTCTTCAGGAAAATTTATAGGAGGATCCATCTGTTTAGAAGTTTCCAACGTTTATTGTGTGTTTGTAACTTAAGCTTAGTTAAATAAACAAAATCACATTCCATAGACATACCTTAACATTCACATGGATAGATTACCGGCTTAATTTACACAAGTCATAACATTTCTTAATCATAGAAAAGGAAAGGACAAGCTCTACATTAACTAAGTAGTTCTCTAGACTTCATATGAGTCGAGACTACACCAAAAGCTAGGTCCTAAGCCCAAATAAAAGCATCTAGATCTAGGATCACACACGATCCTCTAGAATTGTCCCCACTGAGATCCCATCGAACCTCCCTCGCTGGGATCAGTCTCGCCATCAGAAACAACCATTGCTGCTATCTCCTGGCCTATATCGCCTGAGGTCCCACTATCACCACCATCCTGATGGTTCACGCTAGAGTCGGAATGAGCCGGACCCTGAGGCTCTGGGTGATCTGAGGATATCTCTATAGTCGGCTCACAGGCATCACGTATCTGCTGAAGACGCCTCCGAAGATGCTGCACCTCCTGGCGCAACTGCTCCCTCTCCTGAATGGACGCAATCAAAGATCCCTCTAGGTTCTCATTTGTCTGTGCCTCGGAAATAAAAAGTCTGTGAGACTCCTCACGCTCGAGTCGCAGATCCCGAGCTAAGTCATCCCTCTCCCTCTCCAGCTGGTGAACTACCCAGTTCGGGTAGAAAAAGGCAGGTAGACGCTGGCATAGACAAGGGTATACTGCAGCTGGGCCACAAACTCCTAGTCATCCCATCGACCTATCTTGGCTTCCTTCAATCACTGTATTTCACTTCACATCAATCACTCACTTCTTTGGCACACAGCGCCATTTGGATCCCACTGATGGTAATATCATGATATACCTGAATTGTTTCCGCTATTGAGGACAAGCAACACGACCGAGCCCATGCTGGCCCGTGTCCACTTTCGCTCAATTAACGTAGGGGGTACCGCCCGATATCAATCAAACACAAATATGTCGCGTCCGACCACTAATTAATACAATCACTCAATCATGTATACAATTCATTCATCAATAACCATCATTCACATTGATCAATTCATTTTGCATATATCCCATAATATCATCATACACACGTATAAACATAAAATACACTTATAAATTCATCACTAACAATCATTTTTGTAGATCAAATCTCTTTTCAAATCATTTTCAAATACCATGACAACTTTAATAAAACAAATCACAGGAAATGAAACTCACTTTGCTTATTCCTGTTCCTCAGTATCCACCGCCGTGCTCGGATCACTTTCTTGCTCTGCAAGTAAGTGATAACCACTTAGTAAACATTTACTTGATCAATATCTACCACTAACTTATATCACATATTCCATATCTTTATTATAGCCTTTATCTTTTAAGATTTTCTTAGAACATTAACTCACTTTTTCTAACGTACTCAATCATTATAACCTAAAGCTTATGTCTACCAATGCCTTGAATCCCTTAACTCTCAAACATACCTAATTCAAGCTCAACTCAACCTTACATTTTCCAAAACCAATAGTTTACAAACCAAATCAGTTTTGATAAAACCAATTCCATTTGTTCAATATTTTTCCAATACTTTCAAAATCAACTCATGACATCAAATAAAATTCAAAAGCATTTTAAGTAGCTTTAAAAACATTTTCAACCAATATTAGCAAATAACTTTAGCAAATTCAAGAATTTGTCAAAACTTAAGCTTTAACCTCAACACTTACATTCAAACCACCTTCCAACTACTTCCGAAAAACTTCTTTTAAAATACCAATATCATTTTCAGACATTATAAAACACTAGGAATTTATTTGAGAATTTTTAAACATTCCTAGCCAATTTTTTTTAAAACCAACCGAACCTAAACAAGAAAACCATGAAAAATTAGTTTTCCATTTTCTTCACTTTTCCATGCTTTTAAACCACTCAACATCCATTCTATCAACCTTATAAACAACAAACAATGCTATATGTCCTAGGTACAACATGATTTGCATCATGTCTCAATCACCAATAAACCATAAAAATTGCAAAATCTACCATGTATGCATTATAACCATGCAAAACAAATCCATGAACCTTCCATCAACATTCTCCAACCAAAAACAACATCATCAACTCAACAACCAACCAAATCACCTTTATTTCAACACTTTAAATCACCAAAACTCAACTTTCATACCATTCAATCCATCAACCACAACCCTGTCTCTTTATACACATCTGATAAGAGAAAAAATAAGAAACATAAAAAAAAAACAACACAAAAAGTGTGGGCGCTTGATGCGAGTGCGGCCGGTCCTTAGGGTCTGGTAAAGCAAAAGTATCAAGAGTCTCACACGAAGTATCAGAGGAAGGTTTTTCCATCTTTGGATGGAATAAATCATCGTCAGTATAGCGGGCACGTAAAGCACCATCGCGGCGAGCAGCAGCGCCCACGTCCGCGCGATGCTGTCGGACTTGCGAAAATGCAGACGCGCGCCGCATCGTGGACATTGGCCATCGTGCGCATGCGGCGCGGCTTTGGAAACGAGCGCGCAATCATGGCATACGAAAAGCCCTGCGCGCGCTGCGGTGCGTGCGTATAACGCGTGATCGGAAGCCGTGAAAAGCGATGCGCAAGGATCGATACGCGCCCATGCATCGCGCGGATCGAACGATGCCGAAGCGCCCGCGATCAACAACATCACCGCGCCGAACGCGAACAGCGAAATGCCCGGCACCACGCTTGCAATTGCTGCCAGTTTCACGAGCGCGACGAGAAATCCGAGGATCAGCACTTCGGTCATGCCCCACGGCTTGACCGCATGCAACGCACGAAACGCCGCACGCGGTGTGCGATTCATCGTCAGTGGTAAAAGCAGATAAGCCATCGTACCCATTTCTGCGAGTGGCATGAGAAACGATGTCACGAGCACGAGCGCCGCAAGCGGCCACATGCCATCGACAAACAGCACGCGCACCGCACCGAGCAAGGTCGTTTCGACGAGCACACCCTGCACATCGAGCCCGACGATGGGAAGCGCATTCGCAATGCCGACCATGACGAGCGCGCCGACCGTACACGCGAGCGCGCGATTCAATCCGTCCGGACGGTTTCGTAAAGCTGCGCGCCACACTGCACGCATCGCGCCACGCCGCCCGGCGCAAGCGCGACTTCACGCTGAAGGAGATCGCATTCGTGACAGGCGATGAGCCGCACTTCATCCTCAGTTGTCATTCAGTGCGAAGGCTCGCCTGTTTTGAGCGGCACGCCGTCATCGCCATACGCGACGGTCGTGCGATGTTCCGCTTCGCTAACCCAACCGCCGCCCATCGCCTTGTAAAGCGACACCATCGAGTTGAGCGCCGCGCCTTGCGTCTGCGTAAAGGAAAGCTGCGCCTGAAAGAGACTGCGTTCCGCATCGAGTACTTCCAGATAGCTCGAATAGCCGCCTTCATAGCGCAAGCGTGCGAGGTTTGCATATATGCGTAAGGCATCTACCTGACGGCCTTGAACATCGCGCGCCTGACGCGTCTTCTGCATCGTGATGAGCGAATCGTCGACTTCCTGAAACGCGACCTGTATGGCCTTTTCATACGTATTTCATACATATAAAGCGCTTGCTCCTGCGCCTCGGCGGCCTTGACTTGTCCGCTATACCGCCCGCCGTGAAGATCGGCTGCGTGATCGCGCCCGCGAACGACCATGCGCGCGACGGCCCCTTGAACAATTGCGAAAACTGCGTGCTTTGCGTGCCGAGTAGACCCGTCAGCGATATCGACGGAAAATACAGCGCACGCGCCGCAATCAGATCCTGCTCCGCCTGACGCAAATCGGGCCTGCGTGTGAGCAATTCCGATGGCAAGCCCGGCGGCACTTGCGGCGTGGCGAGATCATCGAGTTCGCGATGAGTTCGCGATCGCGCGGGACCGCTTGCGGATTGTGGCCAAGCAGAATCGACAGCGAATTTTCCTGCGTGCCGATCTGCTACTCGAGTTGCGGCACCGTCGCGCGCGCGGCTTCATATTCGGACTGCGCCTGCGCAAGTTCCATCTGCGAGACCTCGCCGTACTGGAAACGCAGCTTGAACACATCGCCGGCTTCTTCGCGGCTCTTCACCGTTTGCTTGGCGATATCGAGTTGCCGGTCCAGCGACACAAGATTGATATACGTCGATGCTACCGACGCCACGAGCGAAAGAATCGTCGCACGCCCGCCCCTCTTCGCTCGATAAAAGATTCGAGCGCGCCGCTTCAGTTTCGCGTCGCAAGCGCCCGAACACATCGATCTCCCATGATGCATTCAACGCAAGCTGATACTGATTGATGACCGGCCACACGCCCGGCGGCAACGTCGCCGAACCTGTCGGTACACGTTCGCGCGTCGCATTCGCGCCCGCGCCGATCTGCGGAAACAACTGAGAACGCGTGACCTGAAACTGCCCAAAAAACTGATCGACGCGCGCCGCCGCGACCTTCACGTCCTTGTTCTCTTTCAATGCGATGTCGATGAGATCGTTCAGCGCGGGATCGTTGAACTGCTGCCACCACGCCGTATCGGCGAACTCTTTGACTTGCGGCTCGGCAAAGCGGAAGTCCGTTGGAATAGCCACTTTCGGCGGCTCGTAGTTTCGGCCCGAGCAGACAACCGTTCAGCAGCAGCATCGAGCCGAATGCAGAGACCACAGCCAATGTGCGCGCGGTCATGTCAGTGGTCTCCGGCTTGCGCAGGCGGCATGGGCCTTGCGTGCTTCTCGTCCTTGCTTTTATTCTTCGAGCCGGCTTTTTCGCTCATGCTTTCCAGCACGTAGAAAAACATCGGAATGAAGAACACGGCGATGAGCATCGCGGCCAGCATCCCGCCGATTACGCCCGTGCCGATCGAATGACGGCTGTTCGCGAATGACGGCTGTTCGCCGATGCACCCGTCGCGATCGCCAACGGCACGCAGCCAAGAATGAAGGCAAGCGATGTCTGACGATCGGACGCAGACGTTCACGCGCGGCGGTCATCGCGGCGTCATACACCGACGTACCCGATTCGCGGTTCAACACCGCAAACTCGAAGATCAGAATGGCGTTCTTCGCGGCGAGCGCGACGAGCATCGTCAAGCCGATCTGGAAATACACGTTGTTATCGAGCCCACGCCACAAGACGGCGACGAGCGCGCCGAACAACGCGAACGGCACCGCAAGCAACACGCCGATCGGCAACGACCACTTCTCGTATTGCGCGGCGAGAATCAGAAACACCATGACGATGCCGAAGCCGAACACGAGCGCCGACGAACTGCCTGAGCTTTGTTCTTCGAAC
>LFMX01000113.1 GCA_001184405.1 Candidatus Burkholderia humilis | reverse complement strand
GAATCCGCGTCTCGCGCCTGAGCGTGCGAAGTGGTTCGCGCAGCATTGGTCGCGCCGGGAAGCGGACGGTTGGTTTCATTTGCTCGCGGACCCGGCGCATAAGTTGCGTGGTCCGTTGCTGTATCGGCTGGATGAGATGCAGGCGGCGTGGAAGCGCGTGCAGGCCCGCGTGCTGCACGTCGAAGCGAAAAATTTGCCGACGCTCGCGTGGCTTGCGGGCGATGTGCCGATCGCGGAATTCAAGTCGCGTTACGAAGCGGTGCCGAACTGGCGCGAGGAATATATCGACGATGCCGGGCGCATGATTCATCACGATCAACCTGAGCGCGTGGCGGTGCTGATCGAGTCTTTTTGTGCGTGCGCTACATAACCGGCAGGCCATGCCATTACAGTAAAATGAGTTCTATGAACGCCGATCTGCACTGCCATTCCACCGTTTCCGACGGTCAATTCGCGCCCGCGCGAGTCGCGGCGCGCGCGCATGCAGGCGGCGTCACGCTGTGGTCGTTGACCGATCACGATCAGCTCGGCGGTCAGCGTGAAGCCCGCGAAGCGGCCGACGCGCTTGGCATGCGCTATTTGCCGGGCGTCGAAATTTCGGTGACGTGGGCGGGACGCACCATCCACGTCGTCGGCATGAACGTCGATCCGGAAAACGAAGCGCTGCAACGTGGTCTCGAAGCCACGCGCAACGGACGTGCGGCGCGCGGCGTGGCGATCGGCGAGGCGCTGGAGGCCATCGGTATTCCGGATTGCTACAAGAACGCGCTGCGCTTCGCCGACGATCCCGACATGATTTCGCGTCCGCATTTCGCGCGCTATCTGGTGGAAGCGGGGTACGCGAAATCGACTTCTGATGTTTTCGCGCGCTATCTCGGCGACGGCAAGCCGGGCTTCGTCGGGCATCGCTGGGCTAAGCTCGCCGACTGCATGAAATGGATCCGCGACGCGGGCGGCGAGCCGATCATCGCGCATCCGGGCCACTACGATTACACGCCGGTCGAATTCGCCGCGCTGTTCGACGAATTCATCCAGATGGGCGGCAAAGCCATCGAAGTGGTGACGGGCAGTCACACGCCGGATCAGTATCGCGAGTACGCTGACGTCGCGCGGCGCTACGGCTTCGAGGCGTCGCGCGGATCGGATTTCCACGGCCCGGGCGAAGGGCGCATCGATCTCGGCCAATTGCCGCAGCTGTCCGACGATCTCAAGCCGGTCTGGGAGCGCTGGCTCTAACCCGTCGATACATCCACTCCCTGCATCGTCACATTCATCCGCACGCACATTCCGCGAGGCGCGCCGCAGAGCGTGCTCGGGGCACGAACGAAACAAGAAGGCGTCGCCATGTCTCAATTCTTTCGTATTCATCCGGACAACCCGCAGCCGCGGCTCATCAATCAGGCCGTGCAGATCATTCAGGACGGCGGAATCGTTGCGCTGCCGACCGATTCGAGCTATGCGCTCGCCTGTCATCTCGACGACAAGAACGCCGTCGAGCGCTTGCGGCGGATTCGCGGCATCGACGAGAAGCAGCATTTGTCGCTGCTGGTGCGGGATCTGTCGGAGCTGTCCTCCTTCGCAATGGTCGATAACCGGCAGTTCCGGTTGCTCAAATCCGTGACACCGGGGCCATACGTGTTCGTGCTCGAGGCGACGAAGGAAGTGCCGCGGCGCCTGTCGCATCCGTCGCGAAAGACGATCGGGCTGCGCGTGCCGGATCACCGCATCACGCTCGATCTGCTCGAAGTGCTCGGCGAACCGCTGCTCGCATCGACGCTGATCCTGCCGCCCGATACCGAACCGCTCAACGATGCCGAAGAAATCCGCGACCGGCTGGAAAAGCAGATCGAGCTCGTGATCGATGCGGGCGCGTGTCCCGCGGAACCGTCGACGGTCATCGATCTTTCCGGCGGCGAGCCCGTGCTCGTGCGCGCGGGACGCGGCAGTCTAGAACCTTTTGGTCTCACGGCGTAAGCCTTCAGAAACGCGCCGTCGCCCTTAAAGACACACTTAAGTGATCTGCGCGATTATGCGCCAAGGAGGGCGCCGCGCGCGCCTGTTGCCGCCTGTCTGCTTGATACAATACCGCCCTATGGATCCTTCCCTGATACAAACCATCGCGGTCTACGCGCTTCCGGTGATCTTCGCGATCGCGCTGCACGAGGCCGCGCATGGCTATGCCGCGCGTCTGCTCGGCGACAACACGGCCTACGTGCTCGGCCGCGTTTCCATGAACCCGATGCGCCACATCGACCCGATCGGCACGATCGTGATTCCGATCGTGCTGTACTTCGTGACGAGCGGCGCGTTCATGTTCGGCTACGCGAAGCCGGTGCTGGTCGCCTTCGGCAATCTGCGTAATCCGCGCTGGGGCAGCCTATGGGTTGCGGCGGCGGGTCCGGGCAGCAACTTCGTGCAGGCGCTCATCTGGGGCGTGCTGTTCGTGCTGCTGGGCGCGTTTCATGTCGATGAACCGTTTTTCACGCGTATGGCGCAGGCCGGCATCAGCGTGAATCTCGTGTTCGGCGTGCTCAATCTCTTTCCACTGCTGCCGCTCGACGGCGGACGCATTCTCGCGGCGCTGTTGCCGGTGCGCGCATCGATCGTGTTCCACAAGATCGAGCCGTACGGTTTCTGGATCGTGATGGCGCTCATCATGACCAATGCGCTCACGCGTTTCTGGCTGTCGCCGCTCGTGAACGTCGGCTACGCGGCGGTATCGGCCGTTCTGAATCCCCTTGCTTCACTATTCCCATAAGATCATGTTCCCTGACAGTATTTTCTCCGGTATGCGGTCCACCGGGTCGCTGCACCTCGGCCACTATCACGGCGTGCTGAAAAACTGGGTGCGGCTGCAATCCGAATATCCGTGCTTCTTCGCCGTGGTCGACTGGCACGCGCTGACGACGCACTACGAAACGCCCGAGGTCATCGAGAAAAATGTCTGGGAAGTGCTGATCGACTGGCTCGCTTCGGGCATCGATCCGGCGCAGGCCACGCTTTTCATCCAGAGCCGTGTGCCTGAGCATGCGGAACTGTCGCTCTTGCTCGGCATGGGCACGCCGCTCGGCTGGCTCGAACGCGTGCCGACTTACAAGGAGCAGATTGAAAAGCTGCGCGAGAAAGATCTCTCGACGTACGGCTTTCTCGGCTATCCGGTGCTGATGGCGGCGGACATTCTGCTGTATCGCGCGTCGCTGGTGCCGGTCGGTGAAGATCAGGTGCCGCACGTCGAAATGACGCGTGAAATCGCGCGCCGCTTCAACTATCTGTACGGCAAGGAGCCGGGCTTCGAAGAGAAGGCGATGGAAGCCGCCAAGAAGCTCGGCGGCAAGCGCGCGAAGCTGTATCACGAGTTGCGCGTGGCGTATCAGCAAGAGGGCGATGACGAAGCGCTCAAACAGGCGCGCGCCATGTTGCAAGAGTCGCAAAGCCTGTCGATGAGCGATCGCGAGCGTCTGTTCGGCTATCTCGAAGGCGCGCGCAAGCTGATTCTGGTTGAACCGCAAGTGCTGCTGACGCAAGCGTCGCGCATGCCCGGTCTCGACGGCCAGAAGATGTCGAAGTCGTACGGCAACACCATCGGCCTGCGGGAAGACAAGGCGATCATCGAGCAGAAAGTGCGCAAGATGCCGACCGATCCCGCGCGCGTGCGCCGCACTGATCCGGGTGATCCGGACAAGTGCCCGGTGTGGAAACTGCACGAGGTCTACACCGACGAAGCCACGCACGAATGGGTGCAGAAGGGTTGCCGCAGCGCGGGCATCGGCTGTCTGGAGTGCAAGCAGCCGGTGATCGAAGGCATTCTGCGCGAGCAGCAGCCCATGCTGGAGCGCGCGCAGAAGTACATGGACGATCCGTCGCTGTTGCGTGCGATCGTCGCGGACGGTTGCGACAAGGCGCGCAAGTTCGCCACCGAAACCATGCGCGACGTGCGCGAAGCGATGGGCCTCTCGTATAATTGATGGAAGCCGGCTTTCCGAGCGATTGGGTCACGCGTCGGGCGCATCTGGTTGCGCCCGACGGAGCGGTGCTCGATGTCGCATCGGGACGCGGGTGCCACGCGCGCTGGTTCGCCGCGCGCGGTTGTCGCGTGCTGGCGCTCGATCGTGACGACGAAGCGCTCGCGTCGATGTCCGCGCACGAAGGCATCGACACGCTCACCGCCGATCTCGAAACCGGCGCGCCGTGGCTGCTTGAAGCCGACCGTTCGTTCGATGCGGTCATCGTCACGAACTGCTCGATGCCGTGCGTGGCCGTCTGCGCGTGATCGCCTACGAAGACGGCTTTCTCGAAACGCCGCGCCCGGCCTTCGTGCAGCGGATTTGCGCCGTGCGTGCGCCGCAATCTTCGGACTTGTCCGAGAAAAATAAGCTCACGATTGGTAACACACCTGCGGGTCCGCCGCGTTACGCGCTGGGCAGCTAATCCGCTACAATCGCGGTAGATCGCTTTTCGCAACTAAATTCACGATTAAATTCATAGAGTTTCATGACAAACGGAACACACGGCGGCATCCAGATCCGCGGCAGCATTCCTGCCATCGTCACACCGATGCACGAGGACGGTAGTCTCGATCTGCCGGCGTTTCGGAAACTGATCGACTGGCACGTCGAGCAGGGCTCGAACGGCCTCGTCGTGGTCGGCACCAGCGGCGAATCGGCCACACTGTCGGTCGAAGAGCACGTGCTCATGATTCAAACTGCCGTCGAGCATGCGGCCAAGCGCTTTCCGATCATCGCGGGCGCGGGTGGCAACTCCACGGCCGAAGCCATCGAATTGTCGAAGCAGGCCAAAAAGGTCGGCGCCGACGCCACGCTGCAAGTGGTTCCGTATTACAACAAGCCGACGCAGGAAGGCATGTATCGCCACTTCAAGGCGATCGCCGAAGCTGTCGATCTTCCCGTGATCCTGTACAACGTGCCGGGCCGCACCGTGGCCGACATGAACAACGAGACCATCCTGCGTCTCGCGGACGTGCCGGGCATCATCGGCGTGAAGGAAGCGACGGGCAATATCGATCGCGCGGCGCATCTCATCAAGCACGCGCCGGCGCACTTCGGCATCTACAGTGGCGACGATCCCACGGCCATCGCGCTGATGCTACTCGGTGGCCACGGCAACATCTCGGTAACGGCCAATGTCGCGCCGAAGGAAATGAGCCAGCTCTGCAGCAAAGCCGCGATCGATGCCGACGCCGTCACCGCGCGCCGCATCCATCTGAAGCTGTTGTCGTTGCACAAGCAACTGTTTTGCGAAGCCAATCCGATTCCGGTCAAGTTTGCGCTTCAGGCGCTCGGCCGCATGGAAGGCGGCATTCGTTTGCCGCTTACGCCGCTCGATGCGCGCTATCACGACGTCGTGCGTGACGCATTGCGCGACGCAGGGCTTCTCGGCTGATCGCATGCGGCGGCGCGGTCGATCAGGCTCGCGACATCGAACCCGCCTTCGCCGCCGCACGTGATCGAAATGCGCCACATCGCTCGTCTCGTCATCAACCGCCGCACATTCGCCTCGATCGCTGCTCGACTAAAGCGGCGCCGGAGCGAGGCAATGCGTCATCAGCAGCAAAGAAGGACCTCATGAAACATTCCGCTCTTCTTACTCAAGCCAAACGCCTGAGCGTGTTGTCGCTGGGCGCCGCCGTCTTCGCGCTCGCCGGTTGCGACACGCTGAACGACTTCCTCACGCCGGATCGCGTCAACTACAAGGCTACTGAGACCGCGCCGAACCTCGCCGTGCCGTCCGATCTCAGCACGGCCGACATCAGCCAGCGCTACGCCGCGCCGCCCGCGGTCAACACACTCGGCGGCACTGCATCGCGCACGAAGACGCCGCAAGGCAACCTGACGCTCGGTGTGCCGACCGCGCAGGATCCGTACGGCATGCACGTCGAAACCGATGGCGATCGCCGCTGGCTCGTCGTCGACGGCCGCTCGCCGGATCAGGTCTGGCCGCAGATTCAGGAGTTCTGGACCGACAACGGCTTCACGCTGAAGACCAACTCGCCGCAGACCGGCATCATGTCGACGGACTGGGCGGAAAATCGCGCGAACATTCCGAACGACTGGTTCCGAAACAGCGTCGGCAAGCTGCTCGATTTCGCGTATTCGTCCGGCACGCGCGATATGTTCCGCACGCAGGTGGACCGCGCATCGGATGGCTCGACGGACATTTCCATCACGCATAGCGCAATGGAAGAAGTGCTGACGGGTCAGGACAAGACGTCCTCGCGCTGGGAAACGCGTCCGCGCAGTCCCGCGCTCGAAGCCGCGATCCTGCAAAAGCTGATGCAGAAGTTCTGCTTGACCGAAGATCAATCGCAGAAGCTGATTGCGCAGGCGCGTCTGGCGGGTGCGAAGGTCGCGGTCGATCAAAGCGGCGGCACGTCCACGCTCGATCTCGCCGAGCCATTCGATCGCGCATGGCTGCGCGTGGGTCTCGCGCTCGATCGCACGAACTTCACGGTCGACAATCGCGATCGCGAGAAGGGCATCTACTACGTGCATTATTCGGATTCGATGGCGGACCTGAAGAAGGAAGGTCTCTTCGGCAAGTTCTTCAACAGCAACACGCCGAAGCCCACGCGTCAGTTCCTCGTCAACGTAAAGCCGAAGGCGGACGCCGTGACGCAAGTCGGCGTGGTCGATGCCAACGGTCAGCCGGATAACTCGTCCGATGCGCAACGCATCGTGTCGTTGTTGCACGCGCAACTGAACTAACGCATCGTGAGATTCGCCAGCCTCGGCAGTGGCAGTGAAGGTAACGCGCTACTCGTCGAGGTCGCGAACGGTACGACCACGACGCGCATCCTGCTCGATTGCGGGTTCTCCGCAAAGGAAGCGCAACGGCGTCTCGAGCGGCTCGGCTGCCGCGCGGAAGACCTCGACGCCATCGTCACCACGCATGAGCATACGGACCATATCGGCAGCGCCTTGACGCTCGCGCACAAGTGGTCCATTCCGCTTTACATGAGTTGGGGCACCGCGCGCGGTTGGCGCTGATGAAGCCAATGTCGATCTGAACGTGCTGTGGGGCGACGAGAGCGTGGCCATCGCTGACTTGAGCGTATTGCCCCATACACACCGTGCCGCACGATGCGCGCGAGCCGTTGCAATACGTGTTCTCGAATGGCGCGAGCAGGCTCGGCGTGCTGACGGATGCGGTGTATCCACG